>CAZCQL010000034.1:0-32922 GCA_964500835.1 uncultured Bacteroides sp. | reverse complement strand
CTTTCGCAGTTTCTCATTTTCGGCCTTAAGTGCGGCCTTATCTTTTTTAAGAGCGGCCTTATCCTTTTTAAGACTTTCAGATTCCGTAGCCTTATGCTTTGGTTCCTTGCTAATCAGCGACTGAAGCAAGTGAAGGTTTTCTGCTTTCCCGAGCGAAAATGCCACATCTCCATATTCAGTGTAATACGTATGATTATTAAACACATCAATGGTTTCAGTAAAATAGGCCTTTTTGGACAGTTTGGTATTTGATTCATAGTTCCACTCTTTCCTGAGCAGATTAGTTCTTTTGATGTAAAAGTCCTCGGAAAGATAGGCCATATCCGCATCGCACACTATTTGTGCCAGAATATCGTTTCCTGGATTCTGAGGCATTTTCGTTGCTTGTATGCAATGAGTTACCTTTTCAATATGATCTTCGGAGACTCCCTTCCGGGAAAGGAATGACCTGGCTATTCTTTCACTCTCTTGTTCATGTCCTTCTGACCGAACCACAAATCCACTGTCGTGAAACCAGGCAGCCACTTCAACAATCAACAGTTCAGTATCGCTTAACCCTGAATTCTGTCCGATTTTCTTTGCCTGAGTGGCTACATATTCCGTGTGTATAATGTCATGGTAAAACAAGCCTTTGCGGCTTTCTTTTTCAAAGAGAGCTTTTATAAATTCTTCAGCTTCCTGGTTGATTATTTCATACATTGTATTCGGTATTTTGGCACAGGCCTGGTAACAGGAGATGATTATAAGATATTTTTCGTATTTTTATTTGAAGTTAGCTCTCCCAATGTATGCATAAATCGCCAGCGACACTTCTCCAATACCAAAATAAAAATAGGCAATTTTCATAAAGAGGGTTTTCTTATGAAAGTTAAGGTTTCTGGTCTTGTAGTTTTCATGGTGGTTGCATCTTTCTGCAATTCTTTTGATAATAAAATGAGTACCGTGGGTGATGACTTATTTCCGTATGATTTAAAGAGTCCAAAAAAGAAATATACATTACCCACCTACCTTGAAGAAATCTCCGGTCTCTCTTGCTATGCCAAAGGCAAACTTGCATGTATCCAGGATGAAAAAGCCACCATCTATATTTTGAATTTAGAGAAAGAAAAGATTACTAAGAAATATGGTTTTGGAGAAGATGCTGATTATGAGGATATTGCAGTTGTTGACAAAACAGCCTATATACTCCGGAATGACGGGCAGATTTTCAGGGTGGATGAATTCAAAAAAAAAGACCGTAAAATCAAGAAACTTAAAACACCGCTTAGAGAGATAAACGATACGGAGGGAATAGCATTTGATCCACTGGAAAATGTCCTGTTAATCGCTTGTAAGGGCTCGCCATCCATTAAACGGGAAAGCCTATATGAAGGATTTAAAGCGGTTTATACATATGATATAGAGCAGGAGGAGCTTCTAATTGAGCCTCATTTCCTAATTGATCTGGGAAGGCTGGATAGCTATATAGATCATAGTGTATTCACAAAATTATCCGTTAAAGTCGCCAAGAGGTTACGACTTATTGAGAGTGAAACCAGTTTTCAACCTTCCGGTATTGCCGTACATCCAATCTTTGGAGAAATCTATCTCATTTCCAGTGTGGGTAAATTACTTATTATTCTCAATCGAAGGGGAAAAGTACTGGATGTAAAAGAATTGGATCCTAAAATTTTCCGGCAACCTGAGGGAATATGTTTTTCGCCTGACGGTGACATGTTTATTTCCAGCGAAGGCCAGGGTGGGAAGGGTTATATCCTAAAGTTTACGTACCATGCTCAATAATAAGAGTGATATAGGATTCACCATCCTCTTCTTGTTATCCTGTGCCTCCTGTGTCAGTTATAAACCGTTTTACAGTACATCAGAACTCAGCTGGGAGAGCGAAAGTCCAGTCGATTCAGCAGAAGCGGTTTATTCAGTATTCTTGATAGGCGATTCAAGACGCGCCTATGAAGATGATTCCCTCCTTGCCCTTATGGAATCCCATCTGAGCAACGCAGGAGAAAACAGCACGGTCCTGTTTTTGGGAGACAATGTTCAACCCATGGGATTAGCTGATTCTTCCGGCAGATTTTGGGATGTGGCACGTGAAAGCCTGGCGGCTCATTTAAAGATCCTGCAAAATTTTGAAGGAGAGGTATTTTTTATACCGGGCAGCCACGATTGGGCCAATGGAAAAAAGGAGGGATTGGAATATGTAAAAAATCAACGGAAATTTATTGAAAGCAGCCTTGACAGGAAAAATATATTCTTGCCAAAGAAAGGCCGTCCTGGCCCCGAAGAGGTTCATCTTACTGAGGATATCGTGCTCCTTCTAATCGATTCTCACTGGTGGTTTCACGAGAACGAGAAAAGCTATGCCGGAATTATTGATGAAGCAGATTTCTTCGTACAAATTGAAGATGCAATAAGCCGTAATAAGGATAAAAAAATCATTTTTGCCGCACATAACCCGTTATACAGTGTGGGGAATCATGGAGGACATTTTGCAGCTGCAGATAATTTTTTCCCACTGTTGCGATTGAACAAGGCTCTTTATGTACCGTTACCCGGGTTCCTGTATACCGGCTTCAGAAAGTTTCTCGGCAACAAAGAGGACCTGGCACACCCTCAGACCAAATTGCTGACAGAAGCTTTGCTGGAAACTTTTAAAGGTCATTCAAACATTATTTATGCCAGCGGGAATGAACATAATTTGCAGTATGTCAGGAAAGAATCGATTCATCACATTATCAGTGGTGCTGCGGGACCTGTCACTTTTGTAGCTCATAGTGAGAAAACCGATTTTGCCGATAGCCGGGAAGGCCTTGCCAAACTTGATTTTTACAGTAACGGGGATGTTTGGCTTGAGTTCATTACCACCACAGAAGATGTAGCTTATCGGAAATTACTCTTTAACAAACCTCCCTATGAGGAGCACCGTATCGAACAATTCCTGAGCGATATTGATTATTCAGACAGTACCATTACAACCTATCCTAATGGTGAAAAATACGAAGCCGGGAGATTGAAAAGGGTGTTTTTCGGAGACAATTACAGAGAAGAGTGGCTCATCCCCGTGGAGGTTCCTGTATTCGACTTTACAAATGAAAAAGGGGGACTGGAAATAGTGAAAAAAGGGGGCGGGGGACAGACAAAATCACTTAGGCTGGAAAACAAGAAAGGACAACAATGGGTACTTCGTTCTATTGAAAAGGATCCCTCCAGGGTAATCCCCGAAGTAGTGAAAATGCAATTGGCCATCGACGTGGCTCAGGACCAGATGTCGGCCTACCTTCCATGGGCAGCACTATCCGTTCCCCGGCTGGCTGATGCCGCTAAGATTTACCATACAAATCCAAAAATTGTATACCTGACAAAAGATCCGCGCCTGGGAGAATACATGGATGATGTTTGGGAAGGGCTCTACCTGTTTGAAGAACGGCCTGATGGTAACCGGACGGATGTGGAAAGCTTCGGTTTCCCCAAGCAAATAATCGGAACCCCGGACATGCTCGATCAGGTTACAGATGACCATGATTATCGGATGGATCAGGAGCATTTTTTAAGGTGCAGATTATTTGACATCCTTATCGGGGATTGGGACAGGCATGAGGATCAATGGAGATGGGCAGGATTTAAGAAGGAAGATATGACCGTATTCAGAGCAGTGCCGCGAGACAGGGATCAGACTTTCTTTCTGAATGAAGGATTTTTTCCCTGGATCTCGAGCCGGAAATTTGCACTCAGGATAAACCAGGGATTCGATTATGAAATTAAGGATATGGGGGGGCTCATATCCCAGGGAAAGTGGCTTGACAGGAGGTTCTTAAGCGATCTGCCAAAGAAGGAATGGATAAAGGCCGCAAAAGAAATGCAGACCGGCATCACCGATAAAGTCATCGAGGCGGCAGTAAGTGATATGCCTCCACAGATTGCCGACGTAAAAAGAGCTGCCACCGTCGCCAAGCTTAAATCGCGGCGGGACAAGCTGTCTGAATTTGCAGCAGAATATTATTCAATTATTTCAAAAAACGTGGATATCGTAGGGAGTGATAAACGCGAGCAATTCCTTGTGAAGCGGTTGAACAACGATGAAACGGAAGTGAAGGTCTGGACGCTCAGCGGCAAAGGGAATAAGATAGATAAGATCTATGAACGAAAATTTAAGCATGATGAAACCAGGGAAATACGCCTTTATGGACTAAAAGGGCAGGATGAATTTGATGTGGAGGGGAAGGTTGACTATGGGATGAGGGTGCGTATAGTAGGTGGGCCGGGAAAAGATGATATTAAGGACAAATCGGAAGTTCTGGGACTTGCTAAAAAAACCCTGGTATACGATACGAAAAAGAAAAATGACATTGAGTTTGGAACAGAGGCAAGGAACATGACCTCAAACAACAGGGATAAAAACAGGTATACCTATACCGCCTTTAATTACAATAAATTCATTCCGCTGGCCTATGCCGGTTTCAATTCGGATGAAGGAATGGTGTTGGGAGCCGGATTAATGTATACCACCTTTGGTTTTCAAAAGTCTCCCTACTCGAGTTATCATTCACTGGGAGCAAAATTTGCAACGGCGACCAGTGCAGTGGAATTAAAATATGATGGAATTTTTATATCTGCTATAGGCGGACTGGATTTGAATCTGCATCTCGTCATTAAGGACCCCCGGTTTACTCAGAATTATTTTGGTTTAGGGAATGAAACAGAACAGGTTACCGATGAGATAGATTTTAACCGTGTTAGGATTGGTCAGATTGGGATTCATCCTGAACTAAGCAAGACCATTAATTACAGTACTTTTTCTGCCGGCTTATTCTATCGGAAATATAAAGTAGAGAATACGTTGGGAAGGTATGTCTCTGATTTGCCTGCCAATGGGCTGGTCCCTGAGATTTTTGAGTCACAGGATTATGCAGGTATAAACGTACGATATCAACTCGATTCAAGGAATTCCAAATCACTTCCAACCCGGGGCATATTTTGGAATACAAAAGCCACGTTTAACTATGATTTGGATCATGCAGCCAAAACGTTTAATCAAGTTAGTACGGATTTCAGTTTCTTCCTGAGTTTTAGAAAACCGAACAGAATGGTAATTGCTGTAAGGATGGGAGGAAGTATGAATATTGGAGATTATGAATTCTTTCAGGCTGCATCAGTAGGAGGGAATTCCAATCTTCGCGGATACAGATACACCAGGTATTCTGGTGATGCCAATGTCTACCAGAACACGGAATTCCGATTCAAACTGTTCGATTTTTCAACCTATATAGCCAAGGGCGAGCTGGGAATTCTAGGGTTTAATGATGTGGGCCGTGTATGGCTGGAGGGAGAACATTCAAGCATATGGCATCACGGGTACGGAGGCGGCATCTGGATAGCTCCATTTAGTATTTCCGTGATATCGGCTACCTTAGAACGTTCTAAGGATGAAATGGCAGGACTATTTTCACTTAAATTCAAATTTCTGTTTTAATACGATTACTTAAACTCATCTAATGCGCAATCGTATGTTTTTCCGGGGGAAATGCCTGCTATCACTTTGCATGTGTTCAATCTTTTTTAATCTTCACGCCCAGAAAAAGGATAGTTTGAAGCACCGGGTTTATACTATCAAACTCCAGATAGACCTGCCAGTTACCACAGTTGCCATGGCAACTGCTTACTGGGGCTGGAACATTGTTAACAGTAAATCACCTCTGGATTCTTTAACCATCGTTGGCCTTGATCCAAATAATATAAATCGTTTTGACAGATCTGCCACCATGCAGGATGTCGAGTTTGCGCCTACGGCCAGGATTATTTCCGATGTTGGTCTTCTCGGAGCAAATGTCCTGCCGATGCTGTTACTGGCAGATAAAAAGATTCGGCAGGATTGGGGTCCTCTGTTGTTGCTTTTTCTAGAAACACAGGCAGCAACAGGAAATCTTTACTCCTGGGGATCGTCGGTACATATTGACAGAATCAGGCCACTGGTTTACAATCCGGATGTTCCCTGGGCCGAAAGAGCCGGTGTCCGTACCCAGAATGCATATTACAGCGGACATACATCAGTATCGGCATCGGCCAGTTTTTTTACCGCCAAAGTTTATTGCGATTATCATCCCGAATTAGGGAATAAGAAATACCTGGTATATTCACTGGCGCTTATACCTCCTGTATTTACAGGATACTTCAGATACAAAGCGATGAAGCATTTTCCTACGGACGTGATAACAGGGGTGATTGTTGGTGCTGGAACCGGGATCCTGATTCCATATCTGCATAAAATTACCGGACCCAACCTGTCCGTAATGCCCTTTGGCGGCCAGTTTAACGGGCTTGCTTTATCATTGAGACTTTAAGTCCAGCTTTAGAAGGTTCTGGATATTTTTCTATGCTCTGATTTATTTCTCCCCTTTATTCCTGGCGTCTATCTCTGGCTTCATCCAATATCATACAGTTACATGAGAGCCAGCTGATGTCCCTGTAGAAATAGGCGGAGAAGACATATTCATATAAGTGGTACCTACTTGAAACTTATCTTTATCATCGTAAAATCATCCTCCAGGTGTTTCCCGGCATTCAATTCCACCAAATAATTGTATAAGTCATCAATCTCGTGATCAGATTTATTTCGATTATTCGAAAGGAGTTCTGCCAGGTTGTCGATCTTCATCATGCTGCCATCAGGGAGATCCACTTCGTAAGCCCCATCTGTATATACAAAAATGTCGGTGTTGCCCTCTATTTTGTACCGATCTGACAAAAATTCGAGCTGGTCATCTATTCCGATCATGGTATTCCGGGATGAGATTCTTAGCGGATTTCCTTCAGAATCAAAGATGATCAACGGGGGGTGTCCCGCACCTGCTATAACCAGCTCATGGTCACTTTTGTTATATACAATGTACCACAGGGTAATGAGGAGAGAATGATGATCCCTCATCTGAGAAACCTTGTTCATTGCATATAATACTTCGCCTGGATGTCTGAAATTCGTATCGATAAGTGTTTCAAATTTCAACATATTTAATGCAGAAACGGAATGAAGGGCAGCACCAACTCCGTGACCGGTTACATCAAGCATGTAAATAGCAAGATGTTCATCATCGATCCAATGATATCCGAAACTGTCTCCTCCCAGATGAGCCGAGGGTACTATCTTCCAGCGAATGGTTAGATTATCTGTGTATATTTCTTCCGGCAACAATGAATGGACATACCTGGAAGCCTTATCAAGATCAGAATTAATAATCGCCAGGTACTGGTCTTTTTTATCATTCAACTCCCTGAGGTTCTTCTCAGATTTTTGCAGTGCCAATTCGGCTTCTTTTCTCTCCGTTATATCATTGGTTACACCAACTGCGTGAGTCACCTCCTGGTTCTTATTTCGGAATGGGAAATAGGTTACCGAATAGAATCTCCGTTCGCCTCCTGCAATGATAAAGGAGTCTTCCTCATTAAAGATAGTTCCATTCAGGCATTGATCAATTTTCCCTTTAATCTCTGATTTGAATTTATGTTCCCCCCATACTTCTGCCACACTCTTCCCTATAAAATCTTCTCTTGATTTCTCAAAGGTCCTGCACCATGAATCATTTACAAGTTCGTACACATACTCACGGTTTATAAGAGTCATCATTTCACCATGGGCATTTACAATGAATTTGTATTTTTCTTCAATTTCCCTGAAGTCTTCCTTGCGGAATGGTCCCTTATCTCTATTTTCCGGATCCGTGTATTTATTCATCTTACTCATATCCTGATAATCCAAAAACTTTACTTTGTCGGTGTAAAAATAAACCTTTTGTCAAATTGCCTGCTCTATATACAGTATCATGAATCAGCTCCTGCCAGGACGAGGGTTATGCGTTATGCGATCTGGCTATTCGCTGGTTTCTCTGTGATTTCATTTTCAGTCATAGTCATGGTACCTGTCTTATTTATAATCTGATGGAATCTTCTGAACTCCAACCGGTCAATTATTTCATGTAATTAAATAATTTGAGAATGTGAAATGTGAATAAATAAAAAATCATACCTTGGATTTTGGAAAATCAAATCTGTACTAAATTACACTACGATGGCAAAAAAAAAATCAAAGAAGAAAGAAAATAAGAAGAAGGACTTAAAGAAGAAGAAAACAAAGAAGCTGAAACTGGCAAAAAAGAAGCTCAAGAAAAAAATCTCCAAGAAAAAGGTCTCCAAGAAAAAGGTCTCCAAGAAAAAGGTCTCCAAGAAAAAGGAGTCCGGGAAAAAAAAGTCCGGGAAAAAGGTGTCGAAAATGAAATCTGATAAGAAACAAGACGGAAAAAATCCCCTGATCGGAAGCAAAGCCACTTCAAAAAGCATGCGTAAATCCTCGCTGCAGGCCCCGCCAAAAACTACACCAAAAACCCAGCCTAAAAGCCCGCCAGTAGCCGTTCCTGAAGCTCCGGCAAAATCTCAGCTTCAAGGTCCGGCAAGCAAGGCCCAAGAGCACAGTTCCAAATACAATGTATCGGTGGCCGTTAAGAAACTAAGATCGATAAAAAGTGTGGATGAACTTCTTGCCTTTACGAAAGGGGAGAAGAGAGTAACTATAAGAAAGGTAATCCCGGCTGCAAAAAGACGCCTGGAAAAGTAGGCTTTCACACATTCTTTTTGAGGCGCATAAGAAAGGGCGAGATTTTTTTCGATGGGTGGTTATTATCAGCCTTACGTTTTTTGGATGTTTTATTGCACTGTATGAGTTTACCTCCTGGTTTGCCCGATCGGGTTGTAATCTGGATATTTGATCGATGTGATGAAAATAGCAAAGGAGAAAATATTATACATAGACGATACAGTAGAAAATCTCATACTTTTTGAGGAACTGTTTCAGGCTAAATATAAAATCTTCAGATCACTGTCACCGGCGAAGGGTCTTAAAGTATTGCGAGACGAAGCTATTAAGGTAGTTATTGTGGACCTGCTCATGCCTGAAATGAACGGACTGGAATTTATTAAGAAAGCGACGGCAGAGTTCCCCGACCTCATTTATATTATTATTACTGCTTATCCTGATTTGGAAGTGGCCCTCGAGGCGATAAACCAGGGAAACGTTTACAGGTTCCTTACCAAACCCTGGAATAAATATGAAGTTGACATGACTCTGAAAAATGCGATTGAGAGCTACGATCTGCGAATTCATAACAAGGAGCTTATTGAAGATCTTAAAGGAAAGAATGCGCTATTGACCGAACTAAAGGAAAAACTTGAAGAGGAGAATTTATACCTTAATGAAGAGATCCGGCTCAACAGTAATTTCGAGAATATCATATCTAAGGATGTCGCATTTAAAAAGGTATTAAAGGATATCGAACAGGTATCGGACGCCATGGCAGCCGTTTTGATTCTTGGAGAAACTGGAACGGGAAAAGAGTTAGTAGCCAGGGCAATACATCAAGTAGGCAAAAGAAGTTCGGCCTCATTTATTAAAGTGAATTGTGCGGCGATTCCCGAATCACTCATTGAGAGCGAACTTTTTGGGCATGAAAAAGGTGCATTTACAGGTGCAGTCAGGGAAAAAAAAGGCAAATTCGAATTGGCTCATGCCGGAACTATTTTTCTGGATGAAATTGGAGAAATGCCAATGCATTTACAACCAAAATTGTTACAGATCCTTCAGGACGGTACGTTTAGCCGGGTAGGCGGGACCAGTGAAATTCAAGTGGACGTAAGGGTAGTGGCTGCCACAAACAGGGAACTTGAAAAAATGGTTAAATCAGGCCAGTTTCGCAGTGACCTGTACTACCGTCTGAATGTCTTCCCTATTCTAATTCCGCCGCTCAGGGACAGGCGGAGCGATATTCCGCTCCTTGCAAACTTTTTTATAAATAAATATAACAAGCTGAATGGTAAGCATGTTGAAAGGATTCCTTTAAAAGTCATGGAGCTTCTTATGAGTTATGACTGGCCGGGGAATATCCGTGAACTTGAGAATACCATTGAAAGGGCAGTTATCCTTAGCAATGGAAGTAAATTGGAATTAAAGGATCGTTTTCTGACTGGTAAGGAGCCTGCAGATTTCGGTAAATTTCGATCTCTAAAGGAAAATGAAAAGGAGTATATTCTAAAAGTCCTCGACCGAACCCATTGGAGAGTTAGTGGTCCCAAGGGAGCTGCTTCAATTCTCGGCATGAAACCAACTACCCTTGAATCCAGGCTTAAGAAACTGGGAATTGCCAAGCCGTAATTAACGATATTTCGTAAGTGTATTTGCCTATCGTTAATCCTGTCGCCATATTTCATTCCTTATATTTATTTAAGTATCACGTAAACAGATGATTAGATCATTTGGCATGTGTGTTGTATCGTTATTTCTTAAAATATAGAAATATGTCCGGTTCCGGCATCAAGATATTAAACAGCCAAAATTTTTCAAAATATCTGTTTGCGCGAAAGGAATTATCGATTATCCAGTTTCATGATGAAGAAAATGCTTCCTGTCAGATAATGACTCCCGTATTTAACAAATTACAAGAGTATTATGAAGGGAGGGTCGTCTGTTACACTGTACACAAACCCGCTGCCATTAAAATCTGGGAGGAGTTTAAAATTTACCAGACCCCTTCTTATCTTATTATTAAGGATAATAAAACCGTAGAAAAAATAACTGGCCTGATATCATATGATAATTTCAAATCAGTAGTAGAGAGGTGCTTATAAGTTCTGAGAAAAATATGTAAGTGACGTGTGCCTGGAGAATCCAAAAATATTGATTGTAGAGGAAAGACCTGAGAATCTTGAATATATTTCGACGATCCTCACTAAAGCCGGCTATCATTTAGAAATAGCTATAAATGGCCTGTTTGCTATGACCCGGATAGTCTCGGAGCAATATGACCTTTTGATTCTAGATATTTTCAAACCGACTGTAAAAGGCGAGGATTTCTTTTTAATGGTTAAAACCTTTTCCAGGAACAGATACCTGCCTGTCATACTAATCCTTCCACAGGATGAAATGCGAGAGTTTACGCGGGGTGTGGATATCGGAGGTTATGATTTTGTGGGTTTTCCTATTGATGAAAAGGAATTGTTGACCCGGATAAATTATCAACTCGAGTTAAAAAATGCGAGGATTCAGCTTAAAAGGAGTAAGTCATTCCAATCCAGCCTTAATTATGCACATCAGATACAGGTATCTCTACTGCCTTCTAATCAGTTGCTCGACGATCTGTTTTCCAATTATTTTCTACTCAGTTTACCGTTGGATATTGTCAGTGGCGATTTTTTTTGGATCAAGAGGATTGAATCCTATGTTATTGTTGCAGTGGCAGATGCAACCGGCCATGGTGTCCCTGGAGCACTTTTAAGTATTCTTGGAATAAGTTTGCTAAATGAGATGTCTTCTGTATCCAGGTTTACTAATCCAGGCGACATTTTAGATGAGCTCCGTGAAAAAGTGAAAAATTCACTTCAAAACAGTCAGTTTAATACACTACAATACAATGGCCTGGACATGACCATTTGCATAATTAATTCTGACTCTGGTACATTGAGTTTTTCAGGTGCGAATAACTCAGTATATATTTTTAAGAACGAGGAGATGACTGAATTAAAGGGTGACAGGCAGCCTATTGGTTCTTATTTCAATGAGAAGCCTTTCCGGAATCAAAGTATCAATCTCGATTCGGGAGATAGAATTTATTTCAGCTCAGATGGTTATTCAGATCAGATCGGGGGAAGTAAAAACACGAAGAGATTTCAGAGGAGAAATTTCAGGAATCTGCTGGGCGAAGTGGCAAAATTGCCATTACCCGAGCAAAAAGATATTCTTTTAAGTAAGCATCTTGAGTGGAAAGGGGACAATGACCAGGTTGATGATATCCTTGTACTTGGAATTGAGCTCCCTGCTTTACAGGAAATTTAACTTTACTGATATGAAAACATCAGAGAACGTGCAATCGAAATATTTTGATAAGTCGTTGATTGTTGAATTTATGACTCACCAGTTGAGAACCTCTCTGAACACAATTATTGGTTTTACAGATCTTCAGAACAGGAAATCACTTACGGACAGTTCAAAAAAATCATTTAATGAATATGTGTATTACAGCAGCTTAAACCTTTTGTTGCTATACAACAATCTTCTGGATCTTCATGAGATGGAAAAAGAAGCGTGCATCGTATCTAAAGACGATTGTCATCTTCCTAAACTCCTGGGTGAGATTCATCAAAAATACACGAATGAATTAGAAAAAATGAACCATTCCGGGTCGTACCTTAAACTTATTCTACCCGATGTCCCGAAATTTACCCGAATCGTTACCGATGAAAAGAAGTTGAGAAGGGCCCTGGAAAACCTTATTGAAAATGCAATTGGTTTTTCACTGGAGGGCACTATCGAGTTTGGTTATATGGAACAATCTGATAAGAAAATCAAATTCTTTGTCAAAGACAGTGGAGCAGGTATCTCAATGGAGAAACTGGAAGAGCTGTTTCATCTTTTTGTTTCAAGTAAGAAAACATTGGATGTATCTTTTGATCTAGCTGCCATCCGGGCAGTTGTTGCAGACCGTTTTGCCCGTTTAATCGGAGGAGAAGTCAATTCGGATTCTGTTTTAAGCAGGGGATCTACTTTCTATTTTTCAATTCCTGTTCAGGAAAGTGAAAGAGTTGTGTCAAAGGAATTCCAAAACCAGTCAACTGAAACACATGATTGGGGAGCCCATTCGTTACTAATTGCGGAGGATGTGGAGACGAATTTCCGGCTTCTTGAAGAACTGTTAAAGCCTACAGGGGTAAAAATAACATGGGCGAAGAATGGAAAAGAAGCTCTTGAAATTTTTTCAAGAGATCCCGGTTTTGATGCGATTCTCATGGATATTATCATGCCTGAGATGGATGGTTTTGAAGCCGCGGGAAAGATCAGGGAACTGAACAGTTCGGTTCCAATAATTGCTCAGACGGCTTTCACGCCTGATCCGGGAGATACTGACAGCCATGTTACATACTTCAATGAATATTTAATAAAACCTGTCTGGTGGCACGACCTTGTCGATTCACTATCAAAGTACTTAGATTAAATGTCACAGTTTAATACCGGAAACATGATCATTAAAAAACTGATCCCAATTCTGTTCATATCATTCATGATAAATGTCAATGCACAACTCGACAAAAACGCGAAAGCAATCTTTTTAGAGGCTGATTACAACTATTTGATTCAGGATTATCAAAAAGCCTTAAACCTCTTTGAAAACCTATTATCATCTGATCCGGAGAACAGTAATCTTAATTTTTTTTGCGGTAACTGCTGTTTAAAAATCAGAGGCAGCCATCCAAAGGCCATCTCGTATCTGAAGATAGCTGTGCAGGATGTGAGTACATCCTATAAAAGTGGTTCTTATAAAGAGCATCATGCACCCGTTGAAGCCTATTTGCAGTTAGCCAGGGCATTCCATATAAATAGTGAATTTTCCAATGCAATCGATACTTACGAGATATACAGGGATCGTACTGATCTCAAGAAATTATCCGAGATTGAATTTGTAAACAGACAGATACAGTCCTGTGAGCTAGCAATGGGTATGATTGCATATCCCATGAAAGTGAGTTTCCAAAATGTTCTGAAGGATGATGGCCTGAAATACTCAAGAAGTAATCCAGTTGTATCCGGGAATGATTCCATAATGATCTACTTGACTGAAAATCCTTTGAATAAGTCTATTATGATAACAACCAGGCAAAATGACGAGTGGTCCAAACCGCGTGTAATAAATAGACAACTGGGGATAACCGGAAATTTCTACCCGGTATCTCTCTCATATGATGGTTCCGAGATGTACCTCGTTCAAAAGGATTATTTCAATTCGGATATCTATGTGAGCCAACACATGAACAATAGTTGGACCAGGATTGAAAAACTGAATAAAAATATTAATACCCGGTATTATGAAACCCACGCATCTATTTCGTATGACGGGAACTCGTTGTTCTTTACCAGCGATCGAAAAGGGGGATATGGTGGGCTGGACATCTATCGGTCAGAGAGGGATTCCGAAGGGATCTGGGGGGAGGCCACTAACCTGGGACCCATTATCAATACTATTTATAATGAAGATTCTCCGTTCATTACAAAGATCGATTCAAGGCTCTACTTTAGTTCAGAAGGACATCAGACAATGGGGGGGTATGATATCTTCTATGCAGATAAGAACCAGGATGATAGCTGGACTACGCCTGAAAATATCGGGTATCCGGTAAACACCCCTGCTGATGACCTGTTCTATAATCCGGGTTGGAATGATCTGTGTGGATATTACTCCTGGGGGATCCGTGATCAAGCTATGAAAGATATCAAAATTATACATATCCTGCCGTCTGAAGAATTGACCCCGGTGATGGCAGAAAATAGTGTGAAAGATACTGCGGAAAGCAATGTTGCCAGAGAAGTTCCCATAAGCATTGGCCAGGAAATCAAACCCGGTTTATCTTCATCCGGTGCATACATTACATTAAATAATATCCAGTTTGATTTCAATGATTACAGACTGAATCGAGAAGCCGCCTTTGAAGTGGGACGAATTTATGATGTGATGAAGGAGTCACAATACGCCACTGTCGAATTGACCGGGCACACAGACTCCAGGGGGTCCTATGAGACGAATATGCTTCTTTCTAAGAAGCGGGCACAAAGTGTGGCCAATTATCTGATTAATAATGGAATCGCCCCTGAGAGAATTACAATACGGGGTTCCGGAGAGCGATCGCCAATAGCCATTAACCAATATGAAGATGGCAGTGATGCAGCAGAAGGCAGGTCTTTTAACCGTCATACCTCCATAAAGTTTAATAATTTGCCTGATAATAAAGTCCGGATTGCAGAAATGCTGGTTCCGGACAGGTTAAAACCTGAGCAGGATCGTGCCTATGCCGTTTTATTAACAGAAAATGAGCAGGTAATTAATAAAATGCCGGGGGAGTTCTTCGGTAGGAGGGTCTCCCTGATCAGAACCGAAAATTCCAATCTATATATGATTGAAAAATTTGAAAACAAGGCAGATGCGATAGCATATTTGAATGAAGCAATTGATTATGGGTTTCCCGAGGCCAGGATTTTAGAAAAGGAAGATCTGGACCGTTTTATCGGTGGTCAATCTACGGAAAATAATTCAGAGAAATATAAGTTTACCATTCAAATCATGGCACTTAATAAGTCAAGGGATGTATCGTATTTCCAGGATTTGGGCCTCGTTATGAAATATACCGGGAATGATGGTATTCACAGATACACATTTGGTAAATACACAACCAGTGAGGATGCAGATGAGGAACTTTCGTTTATCCGGCACAAAGGCTACCCGGATGCATTTGTTATCTCTGCATCAAGATTTGAGAATATTTCCGGACCGGGCAGACCGTCAGCTGTAGTAGCAAATAATCGATAAGATGAGCGAAAGAAATGGTAAGGAAGGTTATAAAAACACGCAACAATTATAACAGAATTTAAATTTTAAAGATTTCGGTGAATGAAAAACCAAGAGTCAGAAAATCAAATTCGAACTATTCTGGAGGTTGTTCAGCAATTTACTGCAGGAAATTATTCTACACGGATCAATGGGGATTCTGGAAATGACATTTTAGAGGCTCTGTCTGTGGGTATTAACATGTTGGGAGAGGAATTGGAGGCATTCCATCAGGAAAGGAATAAAGATTTACGCAAGTTAAAAACAACCCTTCTGGCACTTGAAGAGGAAAATTATCTGATGAATACCTTGTTGGAATATATCCCTGATTGTATTTATTTTAAGGATCTTAAAAGCAGATTTCTAAGAGTTAGTAAGTCAACCGCACTAAAACATGGTTTTAAAGATCCGGCAGAACTTGTTGGTAAAACGGATCGGGATTTATTCTCGGGGCCACATTCGGCAGAAGCACTTCATGATGAACAGAATATTATTAAAACAGGTAATCCCGTCAAAGGTATTGAAGAGAAAGAAACCGGAAAAGACGGGAAAGAGACGTGGGCTCTCTCCTCAAAAATGCCCATTCTTGATCAGCAGGGTAAAATTATTGGGACTTTTGGTATTTCAAGTGATATAAGTGAGCGCAAACGGGCAGAGGCTGAGTTGAAAAAAAGCAATACTTTGCTAAGTATTGCTGGGAGAATGGCAAAAGTCGGTGGTTGGGTACTTGACACAAATAAAAATGAACTAAACTGGACCGAAGAAACCTTCCGCATCCACGAAGTCCCATTGGACTATAAGCCGCAATTAGAAGAAGCCCTTAATTTTTATCATCCCGAAGATCGGCCAAAACTTGAAACAGCGATTCAGAAGACTATCAGGGATGGCGCACCATTTGATATGGAGGTCCGGTTCATCACCGCAAAATCGAATCATATATGGACCCATATTATTTGTTTGCCAGTAATTGAGAATGGGACGATTGTTCAACTCCTAGGCACATTGCAGGACATCACAGAACAGAAAAAACTATATGAGGAAATCACGGAAAGAAAAGAGTTACTAAATAAAATTGCCACATCCGTGCAGGACGCTCTTGTGGTAATTGACAATCACGGCAGCGTAATTTTCTGGAACAACTCTGCTGAAAAAATATTCGGATACAGGGAAGAAGAGATTATGGGAAAGAACTTTCATGACCTTCTTGTACCAGAGGAATACCACGAAGCCCACAGGATGGGATTCGGCGAATTTAAAAAGAGTGGTGAAGGAAATGCCATTGGTGCAACCCTCGAATTGGCAGCATTGAATAAAACCGGACAAAAATTTCCAGTTGAGCTTTCACTGGCGGCCATAAATGTCAGGGAGGAATGGTATTCCGTGGGTGTCATTCGAGATATAACCGAGCGCAAAACAGTAGAACAAAATCTTGAACAAGCAAAAAAAAATGCGGAAAATGCCAACATGGCTAAAAATGAGTTTCTGGCAAATATGAGCCATGAAATAAGAACCCCCATGAATGCAATCCTTGGGTTTGCGGAGATCCTTGAGGAGCAGCTCCGGGATCATCCTCAGGCATATGAATATATTAAAGGGATTAGAAACAGTGGCAAGGGATTGCTTGGTTTGATCAATGATATACTTGACCTTTCCAAAATTGAGGCTGGCAAACTGGAAATGATATATGAGCCAATACATCCATTTACTATTATTGAGGAGATCCGGCAGATTTTTGTGGCAAAGACCAATGAGAAAAAACTGGATTTTAGCATCAATGTTGATCCTGCACTTCCTAAAAGCCTGCTGTTTGATGAAACCCGGTTAAGGCAGGTGCTGTTTAACCTGATTGGCAATGCTGTCAAATTTACCACTTCTGGTGGAATAACTGTCAATGTGAAAAGTGGGAGTTCCAATGCAGAACATAGTCATGTGGATCTTACCTTTGAAGTCATTGATACCGGGATTGGCATTCCGGAAAATGAGCTGCAGATTATTTTCGAACCGTTTCGCCAGAAGGAGGGGCAAAGTACACGCCAGTACGGGGGTACAGGTCTTGGACTCTCAATCACTCAACGGCTGGTAAAAATAATGAAAGGGGCCATCGACGTGTTAAGCACCCCGGGAAAAGGATCAACTTTTACAGTTTTTCTTCCTGGTATACAAGTTGCTTCACTCAAGGAGGACAACACCGGGCAGGATGAAGAAAATCTGAATATTTCATTTCAAAATCCCCTGATTCTCCTGGTTGAAGATATTGAATCCAACCGGCAAGTAATTAAAGGATACCTGAAGTTACAAAATATCAACCTGGTTGTGGCAGAGAATGGTGCTGCCGGTCTCGATATAGCCAGACAAAAGATGCCTGATCTGATCCTGATGGATATGCAGATGCCCGTGATGGATGGTTATGAGGCTACCAGGATGATAAAATCAGATGAGAAGTTGAAACAAATACCTGTTGTGGCATTAACAGCCTCAACCATGAAAAATGAAGAAGATGAAATTACCAGACTGTGTGATGGATATCTTCGCAAACCTGTCACAAGATCTCAGTTATTATCAGAGTTGAAAAAATATCTGCCCCATTCTGCAAAGAAACAGCAACCTCTAGGTTCTGCAGTGCATGAAGATGGTTTTTTAGGGGGTCTCGGCCGATGGCTGTCCCAAGATAGCGAATTCGATGATAATTTTTACCGGGTCTTTAATCTCGAGATCATGCCGGAGTACCAGGCATTGTTGAAAAGCAAGTCAAACAAAAAAATAAAAAACTTTGCCAGATTGATGGCAGATGCAGGGAGGGAGATACATAATGAGATGATCGAAGCATATGGAAACGAACTGCTTTTGCAGGCAGGTGCATTCAATATAAAAAGGATCACTAAGATGCTGGAAGAGTTTGACATGCTGCGCAAAGCTATACAGGATATTCATATAAAAACGAAAACTGATGGATGAATCTGTTTCCACCCCGGAAGAAGATAATCAACCAATGGTCCTCATCGTAGATGACATTAGCGAGAACCTGCAGGTGCTGGGTACCATACTCGATGGCGAAGATATCGAATTCAGTTATGCCACCAATGGAAAGGAGGCATTGGAGTCAGTATCTTTCAACAAACCTGATCTCATTTTGCTGGATGTAAATATGCCGGGGATGACCGGTATTGAAGTATGCAGGATCCTTATGAGGGAGAAGGAGACAAAAGAGATCCCTATCATTTTTCTTACTGCCAAAACAGAGCCGGAAGATATTATAACGGGCTTAACTGCCGGAGGAATTGATTATATAACCAAGCCTTTTAATTCAAGAGAACTGATCACCAGAGTCAGATCCCACCTTGACTTAAGTATCTCGAAACAAATTATTTCAGCACAGAACGAACAGCTAACTCAACTGAATAATGAACTAAAAGAGGTTGTAGCTACCAAGGATAAGTTTTTTTCCATTATTGCACATGATCTGAAAGATCCATTTCATACATTAATGGGATTCTCAGACTTAATTCTGAGCACCTTTGACGAAAGGAAACCTGAGGATATCAAGAGATTGGTAGAGCATATCAATCAATTATCTGTGCACGGATTTGACCTGCTGAGTAATCTCCTGGAATGGTCGCGATCCCAGACCGGCAGTATTCAATTTAACCCGGAAAAAATCAATCTCACCTTAGTTGTAGATGATCTACTTCTATTACTTGCCAAGACGGCCGAAAAGAAAGGAATTACACTTACTTCGGGTATACCTGAAGATCGGATCGCAATCGTTGATGAAAATATGATCCGGACTGTGATCAGGAACCTGGTTTCAAATGCCCTGAAGTTTACCGGACCAGGTGGTCTTGTCCAAATTCAGTACAGAGAACTGTCAGACGAAATGGAAATCATTGTATCTGATACAGGTTCAGGGATCCGGCAAGAAAATCTCCCTAAACTTTTCAGTATTTCGGAAAACTACAGCACCCCCGGAACAGACAAAGAAAGAGGAACCGGATTGGGACTTCTGCTCTGCAAGGAGTTTGTCGAAAAAAACGGAGGTAATATCCGGGTAAAAAGTGAACCCGGGAAAGGAAGCGAATTTTCTTTTACGATCCCAAATAAAATTGAAAATATTGTAAATTGATACTCTAAGTTGATACAGTATGAAGAAATTAAATATTATTTATATAGAAGATAGCCAGGAGGACGCGGATCTGGCTGGTTTTTTATTAAGTGAGAAACTGAATCAGCCATTTGTAATAAAAAGAGTTGAGACAAAAAAGGATTTCTTCAACACGGCAAACGAATTTTATCCGGATATTATTTTAAGCGATGTGAACCTTCCCGGCTATTCAGGAAATGAAGCACTTCAAGATGCAGCACATGCTTTCCCGGAGATCCCCTTTATCATGGTTACCGGAACGATGTCTGAAGAAGTCGCTGCAGATTTCATTAAAGCGGGTGCGTGGGACTATGTAATTAAAGAGCGATTGATAAGGCTCGTAAGAGCTGTTGAAAGTTCACTGGAATTAAAGGACGAGAGGGATAAAAAGGCGATGATTCAGGAAAAACTCGTAGTAAGTAAAGAAAGGCTTGCGCTTGCCATGCAGGGGTCGCAGGATGCAATCTGGGACTGGGATATTAAAACGGGCAAGCAATACTTTTCCGGCAGGTGGAATGAAATACGGGGTTACGATCCTTCGGAAACAATACTAAATCGAGAAGAATGGGTAAAATTAGTTTACCATGGGGACTTGGAAGACATTTCAATTGAACTTGAGAAACATTTATCGGGCGAGACCGAATATTTTCAAAAAGAATTCAGGGTATTAATGAAGGACAACCGTTATAAATGGATTATGGCACGAGGGAAAGCAATGTTTAATAAAGAAGGCAAACCCTACAGAATGTCAGGTTCCTATACCGATATTTCCGAGAGAAAAGAAACTGAGGAGAGACTCCGTACATTCTCCAAAGCAATTATAAATGCACCTGTCTCTGTGATGATTACTGATAAATCAGGGGATATCCAATATGTCAACCCAAAATTTTCAGAAATTACCGGTTATAAGAAAGCAGAGGTTATAGGTAAAAACCCGCGTATACTGAAGTCCGGGAAGCAATCGGATGATTTTTACGCTAAGCTTTGGAATGTCCTTCTGGCCAAAGGGGTGTGGAAAGGCACTTTCATCAATAAAAAGAAGAATGGTGAGATGTACTGGGAGTCCGCTTCAATCGCCTCCATGAAAGGAGAAAATGGCGGGATTTCTCACTTCATTGCCATCAAGGAGGATATAAGCGGTCAGGTGGAATCTGAAATAGTATTGCAACAAGCCTTGAAAAAGGCTGAAGAATCCGACAGATTGAAATCTTCCTTTCTTGCAAATATGAGTCATGAAATCCGGACACCCATGAATGGAATTATGGGATTTTCAGATCTTATCACAAAGCCGAATATTTCTGAAGAAAAGAAGATTTACTATGCAGGTATCGTTAAATCCAGTTCATCCAGATTGCTCAGACTTTTAACCGATATCATCAATTTTTCAAAGATAGATGCAGGGGAAATCGAGATTCTGGAAACCCCTTTTAACCTGAATTTTCTCATTGATGAGATCATCAATGAAGCCGCATTGAATTTTCATGATTCAAGGCATACCGCAGTGAAAATTGTGGCAGGGAAGGGATTGGAGAACGATTCCGCAACATTCATCTCCGATGAATTACGGTTGAAACAGATATTAATGAACCTGGTCAGTAATGCATTAAAATTTACCTCACGGGGATCTGTTGAAGTGGGTTATGAGAAACCTGGCAATGAGGGACCTGTACTGTACGTAAAAGATACAGGCATTGGGATTCCCGAAGAAATGATGAAAATCATCTTCGACAGGTTCAGGCAAGTGGATGAAACATCAAAACGTAGATTTGAAGGCGTGGGTTTAGGTTTATCTATCGCAAAAGGATTGGTTGAAAGATTTGGCGGAAAGATATGGCTTGAATCAGAGATGGGTAAGGGAACCACTTTTTATGTGAAGATCCCGATGGAAAAATATGAATCTTCATGGAATGAAAAATCAATTGTTACAGAGGGCGACGATATTGATATATCTGATCTAAAGATCTTAATAGTTGAAGACGACCTGGCTAATCAAAAATTATTGGGGGAATTTTTCGAAGGATTTGAAAGAAATGTCAGGTTCGCTTGCAATGGCCGGGAAGCCATCGGGATTTTTAAGCCTGACACTGACATTGATCTTGTATTGATGGACATGAAATTACCGGACATGAGCGGTATCGATGTGGCAAAACAGATTAAGAAAATAAATCCACAGGTAAAGGTTATTGCACAAACGGCTTTTGCACTAATCCAGGACAAGGAAAGATTCATGAAAGAGGGATGTGATGGGTACATCGAGAAGCCTTACGATAGTAATAAACTTTTCCGGGAAATCAGATCCCTATGCAAATCCTGAACTTTTAGAATTTCAATGGATCATATAGTTACAAAAATAATTCACCACCTGAATGGAAAAAGAAATCTTGATTTTTCCGGGACCAGAGAATCCATGCTGGTTAGAAGAATCTCAAAAAGATTAAATCCAACAGGTTCAAAAAGCTTTCCGGATTATTATGCCTACCTTAAGACCCATCCTGAAGAGCTGGAGAATTTAATACAGGTGCTTACTATCAATGTGAGCTGGTTCTTCAGGGAACCACTCACATTTGAAATTTTGTCAAAGATCCTGAATGAAATGATCAATGAAAAAATTGAAAATGGGAATAAGTGGCTGCGGGTATGGTCTGCCGGATGTTCCACAGGTGAAGAGCCCTATTCCGTAGCCATGATCATTGATGGGATTATGTCCAGGTGTAACACAGATTTGCAACTGAATATTTTCGCAACGGATATTGATAAAAATGCAATCAGAATTGCAAAAAAAGGGATCTATACAGGAGATGCTGTAAGAAATGTCAAACAGGGCCAGATCGCTGCTTACTTCTCATCAGAAAAGGATCAATTTAAACTAGATCCATCCATAAGAAAGATGGTGGATTTCTCATATCACGATCTCAAGGACAAGCAAGGTGTTTGCCCGCCTGACAGTATTTTCGGGAATTTTGACCTGATCCTTTGCAGGAATGTATTAATATACTTTGACCCGGGATGCCAGGAAGAAATTTTAAGTAAGTTTTATAAATCTATGAATCGGGATGGTTACCTTGTTCTGGGCAAAGCAGAAGTTCCAACAGGGCATTGTAAGACTCTTTTTGAACCTGAGAACTCATTTAGTAAGATTTACAGGAAATGCAGGCAGGCGAATGAATGTTTTGAAACATGACAATAAGGATAAGCGTGATTGCATCTTGGTTATCGCATCGAACTTACTTTATGCAAACTTGCAGAAACGAAAAAACAGGTGGAAGGGATTTTAATAAAATACCGCGTATGAAACAGCTGTCATTCAAAAGCATCCGAACCCGTATAATATTCTGGTTCCTGATTTTATCCATGGCTCCTATTCTTCTGGCGACAGGAATTTTTATCTCTAAACAGGTTCATATTATTGAGTCCGGTACATTTGATAAACTGTCAGCCATACGCGATCTGAAAGTTGGCCGGTTAAACGGTTGGTTATCCGAAAGGGCCGGTGATATGAATACCATTGCATCAGAAAAGGAACTGGAGGATCTGGTATATATAATTCAAAAAGATTCATACGATCAAACTGATGCCGGAATATTATCAAACAGCAGGCGAATATTAAATCAATACTTAAATAATTATGCGTCGTACTCCGAATTATCTATTCTCAATCCTTTAAGTGGTAAAATCATGGCTTCCACCACACAATATATGCAAGGCGAGGACCGGTCAACAGAAGAATACTTTACAGCACCCATGCAATCACAGCAACTTTCAATAAATGATATTCATTTTTCCAACGCTTTGTCTAAATATACAATGGAATATTCAATTCCCATTTTCTCTTCAGAGAAGGCAGATGATATGATTGCGGGCATACTAGTTGCAAGAATTGATTTAAATAATTCACTTTTCAGATTGCTCTTAGATAGGACTGGCCTTGGTAAAACCGGTGAAACCCTCATTGTGAACGAAGACGAATTGGTTCTGAGCGAACTTCGTTGGCATTTCAATGCGCCGTTAAACCTTAAGATAACTGCCGAACCAGCACTGAGGGCTTCGCAAGGAAAAGCCGGAATAGTGAATGCCACTGATTATCGGGGTGAAGAAATCCTGGCTGCGTATTCGTTCATCCCGGAGACAGGATGGGGCTTTGTTTGCAAACAGGACATGAGAGAGCTAAGAGCCCCTATCCGAAATATGATATGGGAATTCAGTATTCTTCTTCTTCTTAGCTTAATTATAATTATAATCTTTGCTATCTATATCAGCAGATCAATTACTAATCCGATGCTGGAAATGGAACGTGTTTCCCGAAAACTTGCGACCGGTGATTTTTCTGAGAAACTAACCATTCCATCAAGTGATGAAATTGGATCCCTGGCCCGTGGATATAATTCGATGATGGATGCAATATCTTCGAAAATCAATATCCGGAATGGTGTTGTCAAAATTTCTGAAAGAATGATTGAACAGTCATCAATCCAGGATTTTGGCCCTGCTCTTCTCAGACAATTGATGGATGCTACAGGTGCAAGCATGAGTACGTTCTACATTTTGAACGAGGTTACCGGCTTGTTCGAACATTTCGCATCTGTAGGTGCCAATGAGGATTTGCTAAAACCTTTTAAAGCTGAGAATCTGTTTGGAGAATTTGGTAATGCACTATCGAAGAAAAGTATATATTATCTCAGGGATATTCCCGAAAACACTATTTTTAAGTATCTAACCACGGCCGGCGATGCCATTCCGAGGGAAATAATTACCATACCAATACAGGTCGAAAATGCGGTGATCGCACTTATTTCACTTGTAAACATACATAAGTTCAGCGAAGATAGTTTCGATATAATTAAGCTTTCAATGAATGGATTAGAATCCGCTTACTCAAATTTGATGGCCAGTGAGCGGACCAGAGTACTTTCAGAACACTTATCAAGAATAAATCAGCAGATCGAAACCCAGGCAGAAGAATTGCAACAGCAATCTGAAGAGTTACAGCAACAAACAGAGGAGTTGACGGAGCAGAATCTTTTACTCGAGTCACAAAGAGACAAGGTTGAAACAGTAAATCAACTTAAAAGCGAATTTCTGTCTAATATGAGCCACGAATTGAGAACCCCGCTGAATTCTATTCTGGCGCTGTCGACCGTTTTAAGAAGGTCCAAGAGTAAAATGGATGACGAGGAGAAAAACTACCTCAAAATTATTGAAAGGAATGGGAAACAACTATTGGCCCTGATTAATGATATTCTTGATCTGTCGAAAATTGAAGCCGGGAAAATGGATGTTGAATGCAAAGAGGTTTCTTTATTGTCAATCCTCGCGGTGATCGTTGAAAGCCAGGAACCAATTGCGGATAAAAAGGGTATTTCTGTAAGTTTGGAGGCCCCTGAGGATTTGCCCCTTATCGAGACAGATGAGTTAAAATTGCATCATGTATTAATAAATATCGTAGGAAATGCCGTAAAATTTACAAAAGAAGGAAAAGTAGAGATCAGCGTAACACACGATTCTCAAAATGCATATATACGAATCAGCGATTCCGGTATAGGTATTCCTGAAGAATCAATAGAGACTATTTTTGAGGAATTCAAGCAGGTGGATGGTTCTTCATCCCGTGAATATGGAGGTACCGGGCTCGGGCTCACTATTGCTAATAAGATGATAAGAGTACTGGGTGGCAGTATTCAAATTGAAAGCGAGCTGGAGGTCGGATCTGTTTTTACCGTGATCCTTCCTCTGTTTTGTAAAAAAAGGATAGATAATCCTGAATTACCGAACCCCCGGGTCTCAGGGAAAAAGGATCCGGCCAACACAGATCATTCTTCCGAGACAGGGAGTAGTAGAGGGAAGAGGATCCTTCTTGTTGATGATAATGAGGCCTCGGTTATTCAAGTTAAAACGATTCTTATAAGTGAAGGATTTATAGTCGATTTAGCCTCCGGAGGTAACCAGGCTCTTGATTATCTGAAAACAACAGTTCCGGATGGGATCATTCTTGACCTGATGATGCCGGAGACTGATGGCTTTGAGGTATTGGAGAGGATTGGAAACATGGAACCACAAAGACATATTCCAGTGATGGTACTTTCGGCAAAAGACCTCCAGCGCGAAGATTTGAGAAGACTCCGGGATCATCATGTGCATCAGATTCTTCAGAAGGGGGATGTAAGCAAAGATGAAATGCTTTCCAAAGTGAATGTAATGCTTGGTATAAATATAAAATTTCGAAGAGCAAAACCCGGGAAGAAGAAACAAGTCCCAAAAAAGGCAGGAAAGAGATTCTCAATATCCGGCTTGCCGGGCATTCTTGTTGTGGAGGATAACCCCGATAATATGACTGTTTTAAATGCAATTCTTAAAGATAAGTACAGGGTATGGAATGCCATTAACGGGGAGGCTGGTGTGGCGATGGCCCGGGATCGCATTCCGGATCTGATTCTACTGGATATGTCACTTCCCGGGTTAGATGGATTAGAGGTGATGCAAATCCTAAAAAAGAACCCTGAAACCAGAGATATCCCGGTTATAGCTGTAAGTGCCAGCGCATTGAAGGAGGATATTGAGTCATTTTTAAAGGCCGGATGCAACGACCATATTTCTAAACCGGTCGATATGGATGATCTGTTGGGAAAAATCGACGAGTTGGTAACCCAGTAACAGAAGACCGGAAACTATGGATAAAATTCTCCTAATCGACGACAAAAAAGACAACCTGATCTCCTTTTCTGCGATAATAAAGGAGTTTCTTAAAGGTACAAGTGTGATCACAGCCGAATCTGGCAAAGAGGGAATAGAAAAGGCAGTAAAGGGCCAACCCGATTTGATCCTGCTCGATATCATTATGCCAAAGATGGATGGCTTTGAAACATGCAAAAGGTTAAAAGAGAGAGAAATAACAAAACATATTCCTATAATTTTTATCACAGCTATCAAAACAGATTCGGATAGCCGTATCAGAGGTTTGGAAATTGGAGCCGATGCATTCCTCAACAAGCCCATAGATCCTGCCGAACTCATTGCCCAGGTGAAGGTAATACTAAGAATAGTGAAAGCCGAAAAGCAGTTGCGCATGGACAAAAAAGAGCTGGAAAAGAAGTCGACTAAGAAATCCCGGGATCTGGCAATCAGTGAAAATCGTTTTGAGAAGATCTTTGCACAGGCTCCGATGGGCATTGAGGTATATAATGGTAACGGTAACCTTATGAATATCAACCAAAAGTGTTTGGAAATTTTAGGAATTTCCAATAAAAGTGAAGTGATGGGATTCAACCTTTTTGATGGATTCAATATTCCAGATAAGATTAAGAAAAAAGTTTTAAAAGGTGAAACTGCCAGTTATGATTTTAAATTTGATTTTGACCGGGTCAGGAAAAACAAGTTGTATGAAACAACAAGGACAGGAATAATCTATCTGCATATACGTATAACTTCTTATAAAGCCTCTTCAAGAGGGCTCAAGGGGTATTTGGTACATGTGACAGATGTTACATCAAAAAAAATAGCGGATCTGGCACTTTTAAAATCACGGGAAAAATGGCGTTCACTGACAAAAAATTCTCCTGATCACATAATGCTGGTGGAACCTGATTTTAAGATTACATTTATCAACCGGACCGTCCATGATCTCACGCTTGAAGAGGTTATTGGTAAAAGTATTTATGACTTTACACCTCCTGATTTCCATGATGTGGTCAGGGCTTGCTTTAAGAAGGTGAGTCAAACCCTTGAGAGCCATGAGTATCAGACAGAATATATTGCCAAAGATGGTCAGACTCACTATTTCGGAGCCAGGGTTGCGCCTTTGCTGGAGCATGGAAAAGTAAGCTCATATATAGTAAGCTCAAGCAACATCACACAAAAAATAACTTCTCAAATTGAACTGCGCGAAAGCGAACAAAAATATCGTGCTCTCTTTGAGAATATGAAGGCTTCTTTTGCGCTTCATGAAGTAGTTTCGGACAAAAACAACACGATTATCGATTATATTTTTCTGGAGGTAAATACCGCCTTTGAGGAGCAGACGGGGCTTAAAGGTGAAGAAATCCTTGGGAAAAAAGTTACAGAAGTACTGCCGGGTTTTGAAAAAGATCCTTTTGACTGGATTGGTAAATATGGTCATGTGGCACTGACCGGTAAAGAACTGATATTTGAACAATACACCGAACCCCTTAAGAAATGGTATTCAGTGTTGGCTTATGCTCCAAAGAAAAATCAATTCGCAACCATTTTTACGGATATCACCACCCGTAAAACAACTGAAAAGGAATTGGAGAAATACAGAATTCAAATGGAGGATCTGGTAAAAGAGCGCACCATGAAACTGAATGCCCAGACAAAAAAACTGGAAGAGTCCCAGCGAGCCCTGACCTTGCTTCTGGAGGATATGAATGATTCCAAGACCATCGTGGAGGAAACAAATATCAAACTGATTAAAGCAAACGAAGAGCTGGAATCTTTTACCTATTCTGTTTCTCATGACCTCAGGGCACCCCTCAGGGCCATCTTAGGGTTTTCAGCCAAGATCAACAGCCAGTACAGTGCTAAAATTGATAACGAAGGGAAACGATTGATGAATGTAATAGAAAAAAACGCGTTAAAGATGAGCCGGTTAATTGATGATCTGCTCACTTTTTCAAGGATGTCCCGTACAGATTTCAGAAAATCGAAGGTAAATATGAAGAAACTGGCGGAGGAGGCATGGATCGAGGTAAGGGGGCAAGCGAAAGGGCGTGATATTCAAATTGAAATAAAGTCTCTACCCGATGCCAAAGGCGACCGCACTATGTTAAAACAGGTATTTATCAATTACTTATCCAATGCGGCGAAGTTTTCCAAATCTAACAGGCCCAATGTGATCGAAGTTGCGGGAAATTTAAATGGCAGTGACCGGATCTATTATGTAAAGGATCGGGGTGTGGGTTTTAAAAAGCAATATGCGGGAAAATTATTCCAGGTTTTCCAGCGACTTCACAGCGAAAAAGAATTTGAAGGAACAGGCGTTGGGCTTGCCATCGTGGAAAGAATCATGCGCAAACATGATGGCAAAGTCTGGGCTGAATCGAAAATTGATGAAGGCGCGACATTTTATTTTTCATTACCCGGGTAATTATAATTTTGATAGAACAGTGGAAACTTCAGCGTTTGAAATTATTATAGTCGAGGACAACCCTTATGATGCAGAGCTGATTGTGGATGCATTAAGACTCAATGGCCTGGCAAAAAAAGTAATGGTGTTTATGGATGGGGAACAGGTACTTGATTATATATTCGGCACGGGAGCATACAAGAGCAATGAGGACAGCCCGCTGCCTAAACTCATTATTCTCGATCTTAAAATGCCTAAAGTATGTGGGTTTGAAGTGCTAAAGCGGTTAAAATCCACTCAGGAAACAAAACACGTACCCGTGGTTGTTTTTACCTCATCGAAGGAAGAGGCAGATATCAGAACCGCCTTTAAGTTGGGAACTAATTCATATATTGTGAAACCCATTAAATTTGATGATTTTAGAAAAACGGTGGGAGAACTTGGCCTCTACTGGATATTGTTAAATGAAATGGGAAATTAAAGCATATTTGAGAGCTTCTTAGGTGGTGCCCTTCCCTTCAAATGCTTTGATCCTGCGTTGCAAGTCTCGTATTGTCATTTCTCTACCGACAAACACCTTCATTGCTCTATCGAGATAGGCGTTTCTTTCTTCCAGCTCTTTTGTCCTTTCAGTTACCAGTTCTTCCAGGTGTTCGCGGTGAATTTTAAGCTCCTCTTCTACCAGTTTCCGATCGGTGATGTCCATGAAAGTTCCTTCGATCCTCACCGGAATATTATCGTTGTTAAAAATTAATCTGGAATTTGCCTGGAGTATAATCTTTTCTCCATCTGATTTCTTAGCCTTGACCATGTAATTAGCCACATATCCTTCTTTCGTTAATTCATCAATATAAGCTGATCTCTCTTCCTGATATTGCCAGAAGCCCGGTAGCTCCATACCCTTATAATTATTTTTTGGATCAAGGCCCAACAATCTGACAAATTCCATATTATAAAGAATGAGTTTTCCTTCCAGAGTTGCGCTGTAGAAACCTTCCATCAAATCCTGGATAATCCTATGGAAATTCTCCTCGCTTTTCCGGAGTTCATTTGTTCTCTCTTCAATGATGATCTCCTGATTCTGATACATGAATGCACTACGAAAAATAAGAGCAACTACGGTGGAAAGCATGTCGAGCATTTCCACCACCTGATTGATTGCATGTTTATCCGGAAGGTCCAATAACAAAACGGATCCTATTCTGGATTTACCGACAAAGAGAGGAGTAATAATGGTTAAGGCACTCTCCAGACTTTTTAAATGCTTAGCAATTGGACTCTTAGCTTTGTCAAGTTCATATAATGTGGATTTAAATAATTCTTGTGTCATATTAACCAGTGAGATAAGGTTTTTTGATCTTGCCGTACTCTCTCTCCGCTCAGGTATGAAACCAACAATGGCATGACTGCTTTCTCTGAAAGGATCTTGAGATTTTACAATAACAACTAGTTTTGCACCGGTGAGCTCTCTTAACTTTTCTGCAAGTTCCTTGCTAAGTAATTCAGGGTTTTCCGCGTTCTTAAGAATCCCGCTTAGCATATCCAAGGTCATTACCCGGGATGCCTCAGAGCCTCTATCATAGACAGCTGTCATTGGTTATTGAGTTTTATCAAGTTTGGCAATTGTTTCTTTGATGGCTTCAAGAAAATGTGTCGGGCCGATTTCCAGAATCTCCCATGGTAAGCCCAAAAAATCTGAAGCTTCCCGCAGACTCCCAAATGGGATGGGTATTTGCCCGGTATCTATATAAAGCAGTTTATTATGCATTTCCCGCATAATTTCCTTCCCAGTGGTCTCTGTAAAGCCAATTTCTTCAACAAAGACGGTTCGCCACCGGTGCGTCCACTCAGGCAACATAAAAAACACTCCCTCATTGAGTAACTTTTTATAAAGATCGGGACCAACAATCATTTCAGCGCAGTTTTTACTGCTGATCCTGCAGACGGCCGGATCCTTTTCCTGTTCACTCATGTAGGCATGGCAGACTCCATACAGAAGAATGATCCTGTCGTTATCCTTCTTTATTTTTTCGATCGTGGAATCGAGCTTTTCCCGAAGCCTCTCAGGATGCATATGCAACATTGAATTAAGGTAATTTACAGGGAAACCGATCCTTCCTTGTTTCCTTAGTCCCTCCAGTTCATATTTAAAAACTGAACATGCGATACATCCTATTTTAGTGTCTTTTTTAACCATTTATCCTTGTTTCGCAAAAATATTAACCGCCTTGCCAAATGCCTGGATATTACCCACAGGAGTAGAATAACCGATATCTGCCATGGATGTGCCGAGAATAAAATGAGGATCATCTTTGCGATCATGCAAAACCGCCATGCAGGCATTCATTATTTCAACCTCATCCAAAAAAATAAGGCCCGGCCCTTCGATATTACCAGCCAGCACAGGCTCCGGTCCGATCTTTTCCCTTGCCTGCCCAAAATCATCTCCACCGTTCAATACATATCCGGCTACATTTGAAAGATCGGCAAACAGTTCGATAAAGGGAGACAGAACTGAGCCTCCCGAATGGATGAAAACCGGCCCGTCAATTTGTGAAAAAGCCTCCAGAAGTGCAGGCACGGTAATTTTCTCAGCAATTTCCCTTGTAACCATGCTCGGATTGGCAAAATTCACCGGGAGGGCAATGAAAGAAGCACCGTCAGAAAATAATGCGTTCATAAAATCAACAGAATGGCGGATGGAGAGTTCCAACATCTTTTTTGTTCCATCCGCATCAAAAAGCAGGGTCTCGATCCAGCCCTCAATTCCCAATAACATAGCCGGAAGATCAACAGGTCCGGAGATGATGGCTGCCACAGGAACCTCAGAGCCATAAAGGGATGCCATACCGCGAATTGATTCCCTGAAATATAACAGGTTCTTATCAAGATTTTTGTCAGGAACCGCGACTTTGTCAATTTCGTCCATGGAGCTGATCACCGGCACTTCTAGGTTAGGGGCCTGATTTTCAAAATAACGAATCTTACTTCCAAACGCCGCACCCTCAATGGCTAGGGCGAACGGTCCGAACAGAACATCCGGTTTAAATGTTTCCAGTATGGCATCCTGGCCTTCCATATATTTTTTTGATTCAGTATAATATGATTTCAGGTCGCATCCGGTCAGCCTGGCACCATAAAGCGGAAGGATCGGACTGATTGCCCGCCGATCGAGCTTTCCTCCACTGATGGTCCGACTGATTCGTTCAAAGCTGTTCATGATTTATCCTCTCTGTTCCAATTTCAACTTATGTGGGAATAAGCCGGTCCATTAATGCCGGGGCATCAATGGCATTCCTTGCTGTTCCATCCCCACCTACCATTTCAACCAATTCCGGTCGCTGAATAAATACCGCTCCACCCACAGCCAGTTTTATTTTTTGTTTCAGCCCCCTGTGATCTATCTCATCCCGTAGCCTCCGGATGTTTATTGCTGTTGTATACATCATTGCCGACGCTCCGATAACCGGGGCATTCACTTCAACGGCCCTGTCGACAAATTCCGAAGGATCCACATCATTCCCAAGGTCTATTACCTCCCAATTCGATCTTTCTAAAAACGTAGTGACGAGCTTCCTCCCCAGGGCGTGGCAATCATCAAGTATATTTCCTATTACTACAGGTCCTTTTGATTCATTCCGGCGGTTAGTACCTGTTTTCTCTTCGGCTGCTTTACCCATAATTATCTCTGTTATTTTTGCAGCTATATAACCCTGTGCAATACTGAGATCTTCGGTAGTAGCCCACATTTGTCCAATTTTCGCCAGGACTGGGTCAAGTATTTTAATGGATGCGTTGTGATAACTATTGGCAACGGCCCATTCGTCCACCAGCCTTACAGCCCGATTCCTGTCCCCGTCTAAAATGCTATTAAATACATCTTCAATTATCTTAGTTTCCATAATGCTCAGATTTCTATTCCTTTATGTAAATTCATCCTCCTCCGGATTAAGTTATGTATATAATTCTCAGTTGCTGCATTCCGGTCAGATTTAACTGTTTCCAACATAAATATATGGCCTTTTTACCACTTTTGCATACATTCCGAATTCCAAAAGCATTAGACTGTGCTTTTGAACATAAACTTTCATAAGCAATCCGGCAGAATTTGTTGGCTCATCCTTAGAAAAGGTTTAAGGCGCTCTGCAATCTATTAAATCGGCGCAGAAAATAGCTAAACTGGGATATAACGAAAAGAATCAAAAGCTTTAGACGAAGCCGATTCGCTTACCGGTAGCGAGATTGGATTTTATCATTTTGAATACCACAGGTTGGTCAGGTGATTTTCAGCTATCGTTGCCTAG
>CAZCQL010000033.1:5368-49116 GCA_964500835.1 uncultured Bacteroides sp. | reverse complement strand
TGTTTTTGGATACACCTGGATTTTTTGATCCTATAATCATCTGATAAACAGAATCGTGCCACTCAATTTAGACAAAATATAAATACCCGTCATCTGCAACTTTTAGGGTGGTCGCACGTACAATAATCCCGGATGGCAAGACGTTTAAATATCGGCCCGCACCACTATGAATGACCTGTTCTTTTGCGAACAGTGCAACCATACTCCCCAACTAGTAGATTTCCTAACAAAAGAGAGCTATGGAAGTCATTATCGAAAAATTTGTTGTGTATGGATCAGTTTTCCTGCTTTGTCTGATCGTTGTGGCTATTTATCTTAGACAATTGAAAAGAGGATCACAAAGAGTTAAGGCAAAAATTGCTTCCGCAAAAAAAGAAGGATTGTATGAACCCGTCTCATTGCACCCGGTAGTTGATCCCGATAGTTGTATTATGACCGGTGCTTGCATCCTTGCATGTCCTGAAAAGGATATCCTTGGGATTTTAAATGGGAAAGCCACTACTATCAATACATCCCAATGCATAGGTCATGGGGCCTGCTTTCATGCCTGTCCCACCTATGCTATTTCGCTCAATATTGGTACAGAGAAAAGGGGGGTGGATTTGCCACATGTAAATCAGAATTTTGAAACAAATGTCCCGGGAATTTCCATTGCCGGAGAATTGGGCGGTATGGGATTGATTAAAAATGCGGTTGAACAGGGAAAGCAAGCGGTAGAGCATATCGTTAAATCACTTGACAAAGTACACAATGCTGCCTATGACCTCATTGTTGTTGGGGCAGGACCTGCTGGAATATCAGCCTCCCTTACCGCAAAAAAACATGGACTAAGGTTTTTGACCCTGGAACAGGATACTCTGGGCGGAACAGTCTATACGTTCCCCAGGAAGAAAGTGGTAATGACTTCACCCATGGACCTTCCACTTTACGGGAAGGTAAAACTCTTTGAAACAAGCAAATCTGAGTTGCTCGATCTATGGGGTAAAGTGATAAATAAAAATGAAATCGAGATAAAGGAACAGTCAAAAGTTGAGTCCATCGCCATTGTAAATAATGCCTACAAGGTTATTACCTTAAGTGGAGAAGAGCACCTGACAAAACATGTGCTATTGGCCATCGGTCGCCGCGGAACTCCTCGAAAGCTTAATATCCCGGGGGAAGGCATGGAAAAAGTTGCCTACAGACTTCTTGAACCTGAAAATATCATCAACGAGAAAATTGTTGTAGTAGGTGGCGGTGATTCAGCTGTTGAAGCAGCCATGTTGCTTGCTGATGCAAACAAGGTGACTCTTTCGTACCGCAAGGAAGGATTTCAACGCATTAAACCTAAAAATGGGGAACGCATTAAACAGGCAATGGATCAGGGCAAAATCGATGTAAGATTTAATACGAACGTGGAAATGATCGATTGGGATGAAGTGGTAATTTCCAATGGGAAAGGCAAGGATAAGTTTAGTTTGAAGAACGACCGGATCTTCATATTTGCGGGCGGAGAACTGCCTACCCAGTTTCTGGATAAAATTGGTATTGAGATAACCACGAAGTTTGGAGAAGCTATTCTAAAACATAATTAATCCAATAATTTTTGAAACAACATACTCCCACAAATATGTCCCTTGCTGGATTCTGCCTCATAATGCTCTTCGGTATGGTGCAGATAAAGGCTCAGATTTCACCCGGTGACCTGGCCAAGCCTCATGCTCATCTTAAGGGGCTGTCCAATTGCACTAAATGCCACACCCTTGGGGAGAAGGTATCCAGCGAAAAATGCCTCGGTTGTCACCTGGATATTGGAATCCGATTAACGGAGAACAGGGGATACCACGCCTCGAGCGAGGTGGAGGGGAAAGGGTGTATAGAATGCCATAGCGATCATCACGGGATAAATTTTCAAATGATTCACTTCGACAAGGGACGGTTTAACCATAGCCTTACAGGGTATGATTTGCAGGGGGCTCACGCCAAAGCAAACTGCAATACTTGTCACAAAATTGAACATATTATTGATCCTAAGGCAAAAAAGAAATCTTCCACTTACCTGGGACTAAGCCGGAATTGCCAGTCATGTCATACCGATTATCATCGGGGAACGCTTTCAACAAATTGTTCCTCATGTCACGATTTCTCATCTTTCAGACCTGCATCCAGGTTCGATCACAAAAGTACCCGATTTGCTCTTCGGGGTAAACATTCAGAAATTGATTGCAAGCGCTGTCATAAAATAACAGTGCAGGCCGGGAAAGAATTTCAAAAATTCGCAGGCCTTGCTTTCGGGAACTGTACCAACTGTCATAAGGATGTCCATGAAAATAAATTTGGACCAAATTGTACTCAGTGTCATTCAGAAGCATCCTTTCACCAGCTAAAGAGAGTGAAAAACTTCAATCATTCGCAAACCAATTATCCCCTTGTAGGAAGACACAGACTGGTTGCGTGTGCAAGTTGCCATAAGGCGGGATATACCACGGACCTCAGACACAACCGCTGCTCCGATTGCCACAAAGATTACCACGATAGGCAATTTGTTGTACAGGGACGATCGCGAGATTGCTCCGAATGCCATTCAATCAATGGATTCGCAAAATCCAATTATACCTTTGAAAACCACAATGAGAGCCAGTTTCCATTGACTGGGGCACATCTTGCCACCCCCTGTTTCGACTGCCATAAAAAAACCGTAAAATGGAGTTTTAGAAAAATTGGGAAAAAATGCGGCGATTGTCATCAGAACATTCATGAGTCGGTCCTTGATAAAAAGTATGATCCGGAGCCAACGTGTGTGAATTGCCATGGCAGCAACAAGTGGAGTGAGGTTGAATTTGATCATTCTAAAACTGGATACATTCTTGAGGGTGCACATCTGCGACAGTCATGCAGATCCTGCCATTTCAAACCTGGGGAACAAAGCAAAGAAGTCCAGCAGTTCTCGCAATTATCCTCCAGTTGTACAGGCTGTCACAAAGATGAACACCAAAAGCAATTCGGGGAGCCCGTTGGCACAAGTTGCCTGAAATGCCATGATTATTTTGACTGGACGGCAGGTTTGTTTAATCACGATCAAACTGCATTTCCGCTTGATGGAAAACACAAGAATGTAGCATGTAACAAGTGCCATCCACCTGTTGTTACAGCGCAACTCAGTTTCACCTGGTACAAACTAAAAAGCTTCGCATGCGAGTCCTGTCACTAGCAATGCTGCTCTTTGTTCAGACCATTACCGGCCGGGCCCAGCACTCTCCCCATGGAAGTGATTTTGATGTCATCCGCAAGGATTGCCATCCAATAGAATTTTTACCTTAAAGTCGTTATGAGATATCTTGTCCCACTACTAGTCATGCTTCTTACCTATTCTACCATCTTAGGTCAGGAGAGAAGAGATGGAGAGGTGACCTTTATTACTTCGCAGCATGTCTATGTAAAGCTTAGCTCCATGCGGCATCTTTCAGAAGGGGATACCCTCTATAGGAAAAAGGGTGATAAAGATGTTCCCGCATTGCAAATAAAAAATCTTTCCTCGATTTCAGCAGTATGTATCCCGCTTATAAAGGATGCTTTCAAAGTATCCGACAAGGTGTTTGCACTTTTTAAAACGGACATGCTTTCTGAAGCCATTAAGACACCAACCGGTGATAGTCCGCCATCAAGAAGTGAAGGACCGAATGCGGATTCTACCCCTCCCTTATCCCGGGCGGACCCTGTTGGCAAAAAACGATTAACGCAGAACGTCAGCGGTCGCCTGTCTTTCTCTTCCTATTCAAACTTAAACGGCGACAGTGCAGCCAGAAGCCAGCGAATGAGGTACACATTTTCCATGGATGCAAATAACCTGGGTGGTTCAAGATTATCAGTGGAAAGTTATCTCTCCTTTGCTCACAGCAACACCAATTGGGCGGAGGTGAAGGAGAATATTTTCAACGGACTCAAGATTTACAATGTCTCCGTGACATATGATTTTAATGAATCGACCCATGTGTCCTTGGGAAGAAAAATAAATCCAAAACTTTCCTCTGTGGGAGCTGTTGACGGACTGCAGATTGAGAAAAAATTTGGGGGAATTACAGGGGGAGCCATTGCGGGTTCGCGTCCCGATTATGAGGATTATAGGTTTAATCCGGACCTGTTACAATATGGGGTGTATCTTGGATATGATTTGGAAGGATTGAATGGGAATATGCAAACCACACTCGCCTTCATCGAGCAAACCAATCACTCCATGACCGATCGGAGGTTTGCCTATTTCCAGCATACCAACATGCTGATAAAAGATCTGTTCTTCTTTGGGTCAGCTGAGGTGGATCTTTATAAAAAAATTGATACCCACAAGGAAACCATTTTTACCCTTACGAATACCTATTTGTCGCTGAGATACAGGATCATTCGGCCTCTCTCGGTAGGATTGTCATACAGTGCCAGGAACAATGTAATCTATTATGAAGCCTATAAAGATTTCCTGGAAAGGTTATTGGATAACGAAACCTTGCAGGGATGGCGGTTTCGAATCAATTACCGTCCTGCGAAATACCTGTTTGTAAATGTACATGCAGGGTACAGGATGCGGAAAGAGGATCCACGACCCTCGAAGAACCTGAATGGTATGCTCACTTATTCCCGGATTCCCTGGATAGGGGGTTCAGTAAATGCTGCTGCCACGTGGATTGAAACCAGTTACCTAAACGGTTTTGTATTTAGCCTAGGAATAACGCGGAATTTGTTGGCGGATAAACTGAGCGGAGGAATAAAATACCGGTACGCGGATTACCTGTACCGGAATACTGAGATGGCGCTGATCCAACATGTGGGTGAAGTCAATCTATCCTGGATGGTTTATAAAAAGTTATCATTTTCGGTTTTTTATGAAGGCACATTTGAAAAAGAGGTACCTTACCATCGCATCTATTTAAATATTAGTCAGCGGTTTTAATGCAAAAACCATAAGTTACAGCACATGAGACTCCTGTTCTTATCCATTCCATTGCTTATACTGGTCATGGCCGGCCGGATCCAGGATTCACCGCACGGAATTGATTTTGAAATCAGTTGCAGTGTTTGTCATAGTCCGAAAGGCTGGGAACTGGACCGGGCGATCTATTCTTTCGATCACAATACCACCAAACTGCCACTGGTGGGACAACATACATCGATAAATTGCAAAAAGTGTCATCCGACCCTTGTTTTTTCTGAGGCAGAAACAGACTGCTTCCGATGTCATGCAGACATGCACAACCAAACAGTCGGGATGGACTGTGCCAGGTGCCATACTCCAAATTCCTGGATTGTTTCAGCTATAACCGATATTCACCTGCAAAGCCGGTTTCCTCTTCAAGGGCCTCACCTAATGGCCAATTGTGATGAGTGCCATCCATCGGCTTCCCTGCTTCAGTTTGAACCAGTTGGAGTGGAATGCATTGATTGTCACATGACTGATTACCAAGCAGCTACCGATCCAAATCACGTCCAGGAGAACTTCTCCACCCAATGCACAAACTGCCACTTGATGACTAGGTCTGCCTGGAATGGAGCGGGTTATAACCACTCCTTTTTCCCACTTACACAAGGACATTCATTGTCCGATTGTAACCAATGCCACGATATAGGAAATTATTCCAATATTTCCCCGGAGTGCATCTCCTGTCATCTGGAAGACTTCAATGGCACATCCAATCCAGATCATGTAACTGCTGATTTATCCACCGACTGTTTACAGTGCCATACGACTTTACCCGGTTGGAAACCAGCCGATTTCGGAATTCATGACGCACAATATTTCCCTATTTTTACAGGAAAGCATAACAATGAATGGAAAGATTGCGCCGAGTGCCATAGCAATCAGGCAAATTATTCTGTTTTTACCTGCCTCAATTGCCATGAACACAGCCGTAAAAAGATGGATGACAAACATTCAGGGGAGAGGGGGTACGAATACACCAGCCTGGCCTGCCTGGATTGCCATCCAACCGGGAAAGAAGATTAGGGACCTACAGCGCAGCACTTAAGGCCAAAATAATGATCCCCATTATAAATCCTGTCAGGGCCAGAGACATCTGGGTTTTTTGAATGCGGACTAGCCTGGGCGAAGGACCATCAGCTGCTATCTTAGCCACCTTGGGAGCCAGAATCTCAAATGCATAGAGTGCCAGAATGACCATGACCGTGAACACTGCAATCTTGGCAAATAAAATGACAATCCAACTGTCTCCGGATGAAAAATCGTTGGAATCGCCAAGAACGAATCCCGATAAAATTCCTGTGATTAAAAGAAGGCCAATGGATATATAGACCATCACCCTGAAGCGCTTCATCACCGCTCCCATCAGTTTTCCTAAAGTTGGGGGTTCAAGAACTTTGCCCAGGACAGGCAGGTAGATAAAAAAGTTGGTGAGCATTCCACCAATCCATGCAACCGTTGCCATCAGGTGAATCCATTTGATGGCAATTAATACAGCTTCATTTTCCATAAAAAATTATTATATAGTTAACAATGAAATATTTACGATCGAAGTATGGCCTTGGTACGGGGATTCGCAAATTACAATACAGACAATTTAGAATCAAGCTTGATTAGAATTGGAAAGAAATAGTTTGAATATTTTAAGGATAAGTCTAAATATCTTATATCTTGCTCTTTAAAACCTAAACAAGCTGGACCATATGAAATTCAAAATGTGTTTTATTCCAGTGCTGCTCCTTCCGCTTCTTCTGTCTGCACAATATGAGCAAAAAATGAGCATTGCGCTGTCAGCCGGAACATTCAAAACGTTCGGTTGGAAATTTGGTGATGTGGAGCCAATGCAGATGCCCAACTATGGCATAGGATTAGCAGTAGATGGAGGGTTGCAGTTCCTCATCAATGATCGTTTAGCTCTTTTAGCTGAATTTGGGATAAAGGTTTCTCAGAGCTGGTATTACGATATCGGAGATGGTACAAATTATATGTACTGGTCAATTAGAGATACTACCAACAATAAGCTTATTGCAGATGGAGAAAATTACCTTGATTTGTTTAACTACAACCTATCTCTAAAACCGAAATATTATCTGGGCCAGGGTGGGAAATGGAACCCATATGTTTTTGCCGGGATCACGATCAATTTGACGAAAGCTTATTTCGAGGATCAGGGATGGAAAGAAAGGGATAATCAAGGATTGCTTCCACCTGATGATCCTGGTCCTCTTCCCACTGGTTTTCTTGAAAAAAACATCGGTATTGGGTTTAATCCCGGCGTGGGATTGGAATACAACCTCAATGATCAATGGTATTTCTTCCTACAGTCAGGGTATTATTTCATTGCACTTAGCAAGGATAATTTTAAAATCGCTTCTCGCGAAGAGTTTTTTCATTCGTTCCTTTTGCAGCTGGGAACAAGGATATATTTTATTAAAACCAAAGATCTTTAATAATGCGGTTCATATCCTCGACAGGGTTCTATTTAGTGCTTATCGGAATATCCGTTAATTTATCTGCACAATACAATTTCAATGTGAAAAGGACATTTGGTGAAACCAATCATCAGATTGTCTTTGCATCCTACAGTGCTGACGGCGATTATATTGTTACAGCCGGTTCGGACAGCAGCATCATAGTTTGGAATACGGAACGAAATATTATTTACCGTACATTAACCGGATTAGAAGGAAGGCCAAACGTTGCAATGCTCTCAGCTGATAATACTTTTGTATTAGCCGGAGGGAAGGACAATAAAATCTCCATGTGGGATCTTGGGAGTATTCTACCAAAGATAGAGAAGACATTCGAAGGCCATACAGATCAGGTTAAATCGCTTGACCTAAGTCCGGACGGAAAATATCTGGCATCTGGAAGTGCCGATGGATCAGTCAGATTATGGAATATTCAGAATACTGCGTTGATCTATGAATTAAAAGGCCATAGCGGAGGAGTTAATGCAGTGGCCTTTGGCCCCTATGGCAAAACATTGGCCTCTGGAGGAGCCGATGGAAGAATTGTGCTCTGGAATACGTCCAATGGCAGTAAAATACTATCACAAAAAGGGCACAAGGGGTGGATCCGTGATATTGTTTTCAACCCCGACGGAACTCTTCTTGCCAGTTGCGGCGACGATAAACTCATACATACCTGGCAGGCTCAAAGCCTGAAAGAATCCGGAACTTTCAAAGGACACAAGGATTGGGTTCAGACGATCGATTTCAGCCCTGACGGTAAGACTCTTATTAGCGGAGGAAGAGATAGACTGATTATTTTATGGGATGTGATAACCCAGCAGGTTCTGCTCCAATCGGAAAAACAAGATCAGGTTATCTTGTCCGTTGATATAAGCCCGGTAAAATCAGATTTTATCTCTTCCTGCTACGGATCCGAGGAGCTTGAGACCTGGGTTCTTTCCGGACTCGATGAAACACAGTGGACAAACGCTGAGGTATCAAGCTTGGGCCAGGATCAGGCAGTGAAAACAGAGGAACAATCAGTCTCCAGAATAGCACCAAATGAAGAGGCAGTCCCGGACAATTCAATGATCGAGTTATTCGCCCCTGTTCCAGTCCAGGGAAGAATAGTACATGATAGCAAGTCCATTAACCTGATAGGCCGGGCCAACGATCCAGATGGAATCAGTATCTTCCTTATCAACAAGACACCGGTAACACTTTCTGAAACCGGAATCTTTCAATATACCCTTGCACTTAACGAGGGTGAAAATTCTTTGGACCTTGTTGCGGTAAATAACAAAGGCAAAATGAATGAACTGAAGTTGTACATTGATTGTACTGCTGAGGGTGCTCTTGTTACTGCAGAAGAGCCGCTTGAAATCTCAAAAGAGAAATATTATGCACTATTAATTGGAATCAATGAATACCAGGATCCTGAGATCGTTGATCTCGATAATCCGATCCATGATGCAGAAAGTTTGCGCAGCGTACTGCGTTCAGAATATACTTTTGAAGAGGACAATATAAAATTCCTCAAGAATCCGACACAGGATGAGCTTATTGCGGTGCTGGACGATCTCAGCAGGATACTTACTTCCGATGATAACCTGCTTATTTTCTATGCCGGACACGGTTACTGGGATGAAAAGGGCAGAGTTGGTTATTGGTTTCCGTCGGATGCCTCCCGGAATAGCACGGTTAACTGGTTTAGAAACAGTACATTAAGAGATTTTATTGGAAGCATCGATACCCGGCATACACTTCTTGTGGCTGACGCTTGTTTCAGTGGCGCTATTTTTAAATCAAGGGCTGCATTTCGTACTCCTTCTGGTATTGAAAAGCTGAACAAACTTCCCAGCAGAAAGGCTATGACCAGTGGAAATCTATTGGAAGTACCAGATGAAAGTATTTTTCTTAAGTACCTTGTAAAACGACTTGAGGAGAATGAAGAAAAGTTTCTCCCTTCCGAAATGCTGTTCAGCAGTTTCAAAACCACCGTTATGAATAACAGCGCAAATGTTCCTCAATTTGGAGTGATCCAGAATGTGGGTGATGAGGGAGGGGATTTCGTATTTATTAAACGCTGACAGAAGCTCTGCCTTCTTAGGAAAATCTCCTATAATTCCTTATTTCACAGCCAATTGTTAAATCGATTGTTAATTTTTTACGAATCGGATTTATTCCAATATAGAAGTGTAACTTGATCCAACAAAGCAATAATTAATGAGTAAATACTATGGAAAAATTCCTAATCGAAGTACCACATGAAGGGGACAAGGCTTCGTGTGTAAGGGCAGTGCAAATCTTTCTGGCTTCAGGTTCGCATTTTGTTACCCATGCAGAATGGGGATGTCAGGACGGCGATCATAAAGCCTGGTTGATTGTTGAAATTGAGAATAGGGATGCAGCCAGGCGAATTTTACCTTCAGCATACCAGGCAAAAGCGAAGATCATAAAGATCAATAAATTCACAAGAAAGGATATGGAGGCGACGATACGGGATGACCATGTTTAGTGCTTTTTGCAGGGCAAGGGTAATTATTGCAACTTGCTGTAGAAAACTTTTAATCTGAAAGACGGGTACTTTGCTTTTGATAATTGGACCGGGAATAGAAGTGCTGTGGTCGAATTGGATCGTCCTGATTAAAACTTTGATATTATTCGGATTCATGGGATTGCTTTCCAATGTTCATTTCAGGTGGCAACCAAAAATCGAATCTTTTCTTACAGGTATTTCTCCCACATCAGATGTGCCTGAAAATCTGGTAATACAGTTGAAACCCTGTCGGGTTTGAAGGAAAAGGTTGGCAACATTCTGTCTCTTCCTGCTCATCACAGCCATACTATATTATAGTAACCATTTGGAGTTGTTTGATTATGAAGATAGTTCCGGAACAGCCTTGGATATTGCCTCAATAGCTAGTTCAATTTCTCTCATGGTTGTATATTTTCCGGTAGAAATGCGCACTGTACCCGCTGCCCTTGATATGTTCATATTCATTGCTTTCAGCACAGAAGATATTTCAGTTATTCCTGAATGACAGGCCGAACCTGTGGAGATTAATAGCTCCTCTCCAAGTGCAGTTGTCAGCATTTGCGCATCTATTTTTTTAAAGGCAATGCTGAGAGTGTTGGGCAGGCTGTTGCCGAGATCGGTATTCACTTTTATATGACTGAGATTGTGACTCAGCCCTTTCAAAAGTTTTTCCCTTGTGCTGCACATATTCCTGTAACTTTCATCAAAATTTTCGGCAACAAATTCACAAGCCTTTCCTAAGGCAACTATCAGCGCCACATTTTCTGTTCCAGGCCTGACACCCTTTTCTTGTCCGGCGCCATGCAATAAGTTTTCAACCTTCACGCCCTGTTTTACATATAATGCTCCAATGCCTTTTGGAGCATAAAGTTTATGACCTGCAATGGTGAGCAAGTCGACTCCAAGTGAGTTCACATCGCACGCTATCTTTCCGACCGACTGGGCTGCATCGGTATGAAAGAATACCTTATTTTGCCTGGCAATGGCAGAAATCTCTTTAATCGGTTGGATGGTGCCAATCTCATTGTTGGCGTGCATAACCGAAATCAGCACCGTATCGGGGCGAATCGAATTTTTAACATCCTTCGGATTTACCTTTCCTGTTATATCCACAGGAAGCCAGGTAATCTCCCACCCAAGGTTTGCCAAGTACCTACACACATTGGTTACAGCCGGATGCTCGATGGAAGAGGTAATAATATGTTTCCCTTTTTTCTGATGGGCAAGGGCTAAGCCCCGGATGGCATGGTTGTTAGATTCTGTGCCACCGCTTGTGAATATTATTTCATCAGGCCTGGCATTGATCATCTCTGCAACCTGCTTTCGAGCCTTACTGATTGCATCCCGATTCTTTTTTCCAATGGAATACGAACTTGATGGATTCCCGTAGTAGGTTTTAAAATAGGGCATCATCTCATTGAAAACTTCCGGTGCTACGGGTGTAGTAGCATTGTAATCGAGATAAACAGGTTTTCCCATGATGCTTCTATTGTTTATTTCCAAATGTAATCTATATATTCAACAATTGGATTTGGCATAATCAAACTAAAAGATGACCTGAAATTAGTTTACTGATGCAGTGGCGGTCGACGGACTAATTACAGTAGCAAGTTTGGTTATAGAGGTGACCGGGAATTTTGCTTTCTCCGCATGTTCCCTCAGGATTTTTTGGTCTACACCCTTGTTTACACAATAGATCTTGTTCTCGGTAACATAGCTGTGCAACCACTTAATATCAGGCCCCTGTTCCTTAAGTACAGAGTTGGAAGTCATCCATCTTCACTTCCCGGTCTGCTATTGAATCATGGAAGGCATCGATTAATCGATTCAGGAATTGTTCATCCAAAGAACTGAAAGCCCTGATTTGTCCTACGCCATTAAATGCATCGATTTGGGTTCCTTTATACAATTCCCTTACTAGAGAAGATGTTTGAATGTCAGTATATTAATATTTATTCTTAAAATGTTAAAATTGGATCATGCGGGCCTGAATGTCCCGGCTTTTTTGGCGTTGTTCAGGATGAAAATCCGTCAATTATTGGCGGAAGTAGCAAACTTCAAAGTGGCAGATACAACCACATTCGCCAGATGGGTGGTAGCCTGAAACAGGAAACATTGGCTTGATGCAGTTAGACAAAACCACAAAATATTTAGCTGGTTTCTGTAATAAATTCAACATTTTTATACTAAACGGTTAAAAAGGTTCTGGATTTAGGTCTAAAGGCCCATAAATATTTCTTAGATGGATAATCAGAAGGAAATTTATATTTCCATATTTAACGAATACCGTGATAAGATACTCAGGATATGCTTTGCCTACCTCGATGACCGCAGTTATGCTGAGGATGTTTTTCAGGAGGTCCTCATGGCGATATGGACCGGGCTGAAAAAATTCAGAAATGAGTCCGGTTACGGAACGTGGGTATACAGGATCACCGTAAATACAATTTTTATATTCAACAAAAAAGAACGAAAAAGAAGTTTTGAACGATTCAGGGAGAATATTATCGACTCATCGGTGAATGAGATGGAACAGAAGATTCGTGAGGAGGATAACCTGGAAAAGTTATACAAAGCGATATCCAGTCTTGAAGAATTTGACCGAATACTCATTAGTCTTTATCTGGAAAAGTTAACATACGAAGAGATCGGGTCGGTCCTTGGAATAAGTGCAAATCACGTAGGGGTTAAGATCAACCGGATCAAAGAAAAAATTCAGAAACAATTAAATCGTTAGGCATGGAAGAACTTTTAGAAGTCTGGCAAACGGCTAGAATTGATGGATCCGGGACAGACACGGAATACACAGCGGAGGATTTGGTACCCCAGATCATGAAACTTGAAAAACAGCAGCAAAAGCTGCTTATGTATAAAACACTGAGTTCTGTGGTGCTTTTACTGGCACTGCTCATTGTCTTTATTAATGGGATGACACTTACCGTATACAATGTGATGGGCATAGGGATATTTATACTAAGCGTACTTTCCATCATCATATTGTTAAACCGGTTGCGTTTTCGGATCACTTATGATGAACGGTCCCTATCTACGCTTCAGCTGGCAGCTATAACAAAGAATAAAATTCTTAGAGAACGAAAGATATTTACGACTATTCTACCATTGTTTCTGGTTGTAGCACTTACCGGATTTAATCTGATGTGTCTGGATTTTTTCAGAGAGGTGGGGATCGCTTCCAGAATACTTTACCATGTAATGATTACCGGAGGTCTTGCTGTTGCATTTGTGGTTGGATTGGCGGTTCGGATAAAGAGGTATCGAAAGCAGTTTCTCCCGCTGCTGGGAAGAATTTGGAAGTTTCAGGGCGAATCCGGTTAAACCAGAAGAAGGAACACGCAGGCGGAATAGCTGGCTCACTTATACACCAGCTCTTATTGGAAAATAGTTCTATCCTTGCATTTGTGACTGGATTATTATTTGGGTTGTCAAGGGTGATGAATTTGGCATACCTCACAGGAATAAAGAAATTTCGCCCACATGATCTTTTGACGGCGTTTTGATATTACGGACCGGAGCCTGTGGCTGGGCGACACCGATCCGTTCGGATACCTTTTAAAAGGATGTCGGGAGATGAATATGGTCGTGATTGCACGGTCCGATCCTCATGCTATGTGGCCGAAAGCCTTTCATGTTCATCCGGAGTGGACTGCAGTTGATCAGGAAGGAAATAAAAGAAAACACTGGTCCAATCCGGAGCTGTATGTCACCTGTGCAATGGGACCGTATAACTTAGAGTTTATGACCGAAATACATAAGGAAATCATGAGCCTCTATTCGCCGGGCATATTGATCAGTTCAATTTACTTGTTTTACCAAAAGAAGTGATTTTGGTCTTAGGGATTTGTCAGGTGTCTCCTATAATGGTCAAATTGAGGGCCCATTACGCATATCCGCGAGGTTTACCTGCGTGAAAAAGGGGAAAGCAGAGTAGCCTATTTCCCATGGGATATTGACAGGACATTCTGGAAGATATTAAATGTTGACCATGGAAAGCTCCTTCGAAATACAGTACTTTGGGCCTTGAACGAGGTGCGTCCTGTGACAGTTTTTGGACAGGGAATCCTTGATATTACAATCTGGCAGCAAAAGGAGTCGGTGACTGTCCATCTGGTGAATTTGACCAATCCAATGATGATGAAAGGACCTTTTCGTGAGCTGCTGCCCCTGCCCGAACAACGAGTTAAAATTCAGGTGCCACATGGTAAGAAGGTGGTAAGGGCACACCTTCTCGTTTCGGGATCAACTCCCGAATATGCAACCCTGGATAGACAGGTTGAACTGGTTGTGCCTGTTATTCTAGATCACGAAGTTATTGCACTGGATTTAGCTGATAGAAACAAATGAAGCATTATTCTGTTGGGGATAACACCGGATAAGGTACATTATAGCCCCTCACAGAATGCCAGATAATCCGGTTAAATGTATCTTCATCGATGAGGTCCACATCATCCAGATCCTGTTGCAGAGACAATTTGGCCCAATGAAGCGCTTCCCCCTTTAAACTCTCAAGAGGAGGGTTTATTTCAGTCAGTGGAATATTGCTTGGCAAGGCTTTGTAGGGAGTAAAATCCGGTGTTGTATGAAAACAATCCTCCATGGGTTCTGCTGCCAGATCAAATTGATTCATTGGCGGAATACCCATTATATTCTCCATGGTTCGGACCATATTGATTTGAGAATAATATGTTGAAATCACATTACCACGTTTTGTATAAGGACTAATAACCAGCCCTACTGTGCGATGTCCGTCCACATGATCCAATCCTGCCTGAGGATCGTCTTCGGTTACAAAAATGCATGTTTCGTTCCAGAATTTGCTGTGAGAAATCGCTTCAACGATTTGCCCCAGTGCCAGATCATTATCTGCGACAGCTGCCCGGGGTGTGGGTAATCCCGGACGGGTACCTGAAGTGTGATCGTTGGGTAACAGCATAATAACGAAATTGGGAAAATCATTGCTCTTTTCGAATTCCTTCAGTTCTTTAATAAATATAGATGCCCTGTACACATCTGGTACTATATTTGGAAATCCCACAAAAGACGGACATATGTAAGGATCAAGTTGTTCAAGTTTTGCTTTGGCCCGTATATTAATATTTTTTGTCCCTTCTAAAAAATCTTGGTAAATATCTGTAAAAGTGGCGTTATCAGGCTCGATCAGTGCATCTGCAAATTCACCATAATCACGAAATGTCAATCCATGTTTCAGCACATTATCCCAGATAAAACCAGAGCTTGCATAGGCCAATGCATCACCTCCATCATACGGATAGCTGCGGGTAAAGCCGCCAAAAAACCTTTCAATATAGTCAGTCACATAGGCCTCATCGGTCCATTGATGCCCGTCAGCGCTTAATATACCACTACAATAATAATTGTCCATTAAGACATAAGTTTCCGCTAATTTGTGGTGGTTTGGAGTCACATCCCGTCCGAAATGCACAAGATTTATATCCCCGTTTCCCTGCGGCATATCGCCGAATACCTGATCGTAGGTACGGTTCTCTTTGATGATATAAATCACATGTTTGAAATTTGACTTTTGAGTTTGTAAATGAGGAACCGGCACCTTGATTGTTGATTCATAATCAGAATTGGCCGCCTTCAGATTTTGTATGAATGAATTGTTGTCGTACACAGTTTTTGTCATTTCTGCAAGCCTTGGCTTATCAGGAAGAGGAATGATGGAAACAGTTCCCTGGTGGTCATGGGAATTATATCCAGCCCTGTTGGTCATTTGATTTCGAGCCCCGACACCTTTTAAGTTAGCAACGAATAAAAAATTTGCTTTCTCGTCGAGGATAACCGATGCCGGATACCACCCGGTAGGAATTAATCCAATAATTTTACTTGGAGTACCAATTTGTATTACACAAATTGAGTTGTCCGTTCCATTGGCAACGTAAAGATTTTTTCCGTCCTCAGAGATAGTCAATGCATTGGGGGTGCTGCCAAATGGTAAGTCCTTTTCCAAATGTACCGATATTTCCTCTATCACTTCGTCCGTATTGGTATTGATCACCGAAATAACATCACTATTGGCGCAGGCAACAAATAGCATGGTATGATCCGGGCTTAATACCATAGCGCCTGGATGTAAACCCACTTCAATTTCTTTAAGTTGAATGGTTGACGCCAAATCAACAACGGAAACGGTTCCATTATTCGCGATTCCGGTTTGGGGATCAACCAGTACCTGACTTCCGGATGTATTGTAGGTGGATTCTCCCTTCCGTGGTTTCCTTCCTCCCCAATTACTCACATATGCTTTCGATTCATTAAATATTTCAACTTCATAGGGGGCAATCCCCACGGGTATTTCTTTCACCGATGCATGGGAGAGATTTACGACTGCAAGGGTATTATTCCTGCTTAGCGTCACGTAAATTTCATTCTGTTGTTCATTCAATCCCAGCCCCCCGGGAACAGGATATCCACCAATAGAGGGTGAAGGCAATTTGATGGCTTCCTTCCACGTCAGCAACAAAGTTTCGTCCAGTTCGGCAATGTGTATCTGATTTTTTGCATCTGTCACAAATATCTTGCGGCCATCGGTTGAAATTGCCAGCCCGGTATAAGAACTGCCGGTCTCTTTAAAAGCCAATGATTGTAAAATGGTTCGATCTCGTATGCGAATCACATCCAGAGAGGTCCTATTTTTTACCACCAATAGTTTCCTGTCGGGGGACAGGACCATATCTACAGGTCTTCCGGGAAAATACGCCTGGAATCCTGCAGGGCGCAGCAATTGGTTTGTGGGGACTAAAATACTTCCGTCAGGTTGGGGTCCAACTTTAATGTTTGTCCTATCAGGTTGTGCGTCTATCTTGGATACGGATAGCAAAACAAGCAAAACAATAAATATTCTTCTGTTATATTTTTTCCTGGATTTCATAGGTTATGCATTGGTAAGCTTAAAGACTGAATGGTAGTCTCTCGCACCTCATTCCGGTAAATATAAAAGATTTAATACAATAAGAAAGGGGGCTGTCTCAAAAGTCCCGGATTTAACCATCCCACAGAAAAAAGAGTAGGCTACCCCTTTTGAGACAGCCCCTTGACTACCTTTTCAAGGGGTAGTAAGCCTGCTCGTTTAAATGTAAAGTCCTGAACAGTAAGATTACCCTCAACCACTTCGATATCAGAATAAATGAGTGTATCAAATCCTTCTTCTTTGTGAATATAGGTTGATCATAACTCTACAACATATCGCATATATAATCAGTTAATTTCAGTACAATTCTGTTTAATTAATTGTTAAATAAAAAGGTGCAACCCGACGGGCTACACCTCAAAGAACCACATAAACAGAGGGTGATTACATGGGAGTGATTGTGATCTTAACTGCGTCTTCAACCGAGGGGTATGTAAAATCATCGCTTACAATAGCCACATTTCCGTTTTCATCCATTCCTCCGTTTAACCGTGCAGGTTGGTGTATTCCAACACCGGGCATTTCATTTACCTCGGTCCCGGCATCGTAAAGCATTACACTGGGAGTGATATCGCCACTCACCGGTGTCGTTCCGGAAAAGAGGGCAATACCCGGTGCGGATGGGGAGAAAAATAGATCGTTCGAGTGGACTAGCATGGTGGCAAAGCTCAAATATTCACCTTCTTCTGCCTCAAATGTAAACTCATAACTACTACCCGGCAGCAGAGGACCAGGTCCTGATGCACCTGTGGGTGTATTAAAAGCTCCACTAACGTTGACACCTGTTTTCGAACTCAGGGCAGTTGCCAGAGTGGATGGATCTCCATCTTCAGCCAGATTCTCTAATCCTTCACCCAGGTCCGGCTGATCGTTGATGAAAATGGGTGAAACACCCGATGTGTGAACCGCAAAAGCACCAGGCGCAAAGGGTGACACATAACCGCTATTCATTTCAAGGTGGTCTGCCAGGCCAGACGGGTCTCCATCTTCAGCCAATTCCTTTAGTCCTGAACCAAGGTCCACCATTCCCTCTTCAAAGAGCGGATGGTCATCCGAATGGATCACCCATACACCCGGTGCTAGGGGAGTTGTACTTCCTGCTTTATTGTTAATTGATACAGTGAAATGTGTGTTTCCGTCATTTTCAATCATCACACTGAGGTTGTCCCCCACGGAAGGATAGGTGAATCCGTCTGTAATCATATTAATATCTTTCACAGTACCATTTTCAGCGGTACCCACACCACCGCCACCATTGAGTGGCTGATTGGGACCTGTTCCTGGTTCTTCATTAACCTCCGTTCCGGCATCATAAAGCTTGATTTGCGAAGTGATATCGCCACTGATGGCCATATCATCCTCAAACAAGGCCAAACCACCATCAGATGGGCTATAGAACAGGTCGTTGGACGTAACAAACATCGTGGCAAAAGAAAGTTTTGCACCCGGACCGGCATCAAAGGAAAATTGATAGGTGTTTCCAGGCAATAGCGGACCCGGGTCTGTTGCTTCAAAAGGAGTATTAAATACTCCGCTTGACATGAATGATTTTTCCATCATCACATTTTTAATGGAGACTTTAAACATGGAAGAGGTTTTCATCTCCACTTCCTTGTCACATCCGTAAAAGGCCAATGTGACTGCAATTGAACTTAAAATCAGAGTTGTTTTCATTGTTTTATTATTTTATGAATGACTGATACAAAGCTCCGCCTTCGGATTCACAAGGAGATCACGAAAAGGTAACAATTGTGTAAACTTTTTATTTCTGAAGTAGCGGGTCAGGCAATATTGGCCACCGGGAGTAAAAACTGGAAACGGGTTCCCTTGCCAACCACACTTTTTACATCGATGAGAGATTCATGAAGGTCCATGATCCTTTTTACAATGGCCAGTCCAAGTCCACTGGAACCGCCTCTTTCATCTTTCCTGAAATAGCGATCAAAGATGTATGGCAGATGATCCTTTGGGATCCCGGCACCTGTATCGGCAATAGTGACTTCCACTTTCTTGGCGGAAGCTGACTTGATTTCGATGTTAATGGTATCGCCATCCTTACAGAACCTTATGGCATTGTCAATAAGGTTTTGAATAACCCGGTCTATTAACAAAAGATCTGCATCAACCACTGGCGTATCCTTGGAAACGATTGTGTTGATACTGACGCCTTTTTTCTGAGAAAGGATCCTGTATTTGTTAGCCACATCGTGTACCAGCTCACCTATGGAGAAAGGTTCTCTGTTCAATATCACCTGGTTCGTTTCAAGTTTGGAAAGTTCAAATAGGTTGGTGACCAGCTGTTGAAGATTTTCACAATTCTTATAGATAATACCCAGGTATTTCTCATTTTCCGCCTGGTCTTTGGCATCCTTTTTCAGGATCAGGGTCTCGGCATAGCCCTGAATGGAAGCAATGGGAGTGCGTAAATCATGGGAAATGTTACTGATGAGTTCTTTTCTTAGATTTTCCAGTCCTTTAAGATCTTTAATGTTTTGCTCAATAGTATCGGCCATGGAATTAAATACGTGACCTACCTGGTCCAGGTCATCATCACTCTTTACTTCAATTCGGGTCCCCAGATTGCCATCTTTAAATTTCTGGATTCCCCGGATGATCAAGTTCAATTTTTTTACAATGAACCACAAAGCCAGCAAAGCAACCAGCGCAGAACCAACCAGGATCGTAATTATGGAGCGGATGGAAAGCCCCATAATATAACTGCCTCTTACCAGATGGGCCGCAGAAGTATATTCCTGACTGGCCAATACAATGTATATATACCCTGTAAGTCGGTTTTCCTGGACTATTGAAGCAGCAGAAAAAATCTTTGTTTCACCCGGATTTCGTGGATCGTCACCGTAAATGAGCTTTTTTTGTGTCACCTTCAGGAATTTGTTGATTGGATCCAGGGAAACACTCTTCAGCTTGACCACCTTCTCAGGGGCAACGTAGCTTAAGATTTTTCCCTGAGTATCGAGAAGATATACCTCGATGCTTGGATTGATCACCATTAATGAGTGTACCAGGTCTTCAATACCAGCCTCATTGATGATCCCATCCTCCAAAAAAGGTTTCATCATCACAGCCACATTAGCAGCCAGGTCATGGTTCATTTTTTGATTTACTTCGAAGGAATAATTCCTGGCGGCTTTTACAGATATAAAGAGGGTAACCACTGCAAAGAGTAAGAGTACCACAATGAACAGGGTTGATATTCTCCTGTACAATCTGCTAAACGATCTATTAATTGTTTTTGTCATGATTCGGGATCTTTGAATTTATACCCAACACCCCAGGTGGTCAAAATGAATTCAGGTTCATTCATATTCGTTTCAATCTTTGAACGGAGTCTGTTGATGTGAGAATTTACCGTATGCTCGAATCCTTCAAAATCGACTCCCCACACCTGGTTGAGTAAATCGGACCGGGAATAAGTTTTACCCGGATTGGAAGCCAGTAAAACCAACATGTCAAACTCTTTTGGTGAAAGTTCGACTTGCATGTTGTATGCCTTAACAATCCGTTTGGAAACATCTACATAAAAATTTTTACACTCAATGACCTGGTCAGGTTTTTCTCTGTCCATAGCATCTCTTTTGCCTCTCCGTAGCACAGATTTTACGCGGGCAACCAATTCACGTATACTGAACGGTTTAGTCATGTAATCGTCAGCTCCGAATTCGAGACCTAAGATTTTATCTATCTCCTCTGATTTCGAAGTGAGCATAATAATTGGTGTATCAATCTTTTCCAGACGCAGTTTCTTGCAAATTTCCATGCCGTCCATACCGGGTAACTTCAGATCCAGGATGATCAAATCGAAATCAATTTCCATTGATCTAATCAGACCATCCCTTCCATCATGGACTTTTTCGGCTTCATGTCCATTGTCCTCCATGTGAATGGCAATAAGATCGGCAATATCACGATCGTCTTCTATAATCAGTATCTTACTCATTATCATCTAATTTAGTGCAAATTACCAATAAAAGATCACAAAACATTCACAAAACTGTGCAATGCAGTGAGATTTGGTTTAGCTCCGCCGTTCTTTATATTGCCAGCTTCCCATTGGTTGGTTTATAGACTATTCACTCATTCGGGCAAGCCCGGATCGATTTCTGCAAATAAAAAAAACCCAGCAAATGCTGGGTTTGATTGGATTGGCGGAGGAAGAGGGATTCGAACCCCCGGTTCGCGCGAGCGAACAACGGTTTTCAAGACCGCCGCATTCGACCACTCTGCCATTCCTCCGGCCGCAAAATTAGTAAAATTTTAAAATGTGGAACCAGACAGGGAGACAGATTCAGCCGGAATTTTTACCGATCGTCCATGATTTTTTGTAAAGCGTGTGGCGCCGGACTTTTCAGACGATTTAGTCGAAAACGGGGTGAAGAACCGATAATGAGATGATAATGGAGGAGGACTTGGGGCGGTTATCTACAAAAACTCAGTATTTATCAACATTTCAGCGTTTTTTTATGAGCTGTTTCTTGCGTGGGTAAGAGAAAAATTTATATTTGTATAGAATTTGGCTGAAATTAAAAACATTTACTAACCCTTAAATTTCATTTATTATGAACAAAGCACAATTAATAGATGCTATTGCTGCTGAAGCCAATTTGACTAAAGCAGATGCCAAGAGGGCTCTTGATGCTTTCATTGCTACAACTACTGGTGCATTAAAAAAAGGTGACCGTGTTGCTTTAGTAGGATTTGGATCTTTCTCAGTTTCTGAAAGAGGTGCAAGAACTGGTAGGAACCCACAAACTGGTGCAGAAATTAAAATTGCTGCGAAGAAGGTTGTGAAGTTCAAAGCTGGAAGTGAGCTTGGAGATGCTGTCAAGTAAAGATATTTGAACTGCAAAAAAAAGAGGGGGCTGTTTGCTCCCTCTTTTTTTGTGGCTATTTTTGGAGTATGGATTCTTATATTCTGGGCCTGATTGAACGATTATCTGGATGTATCACAGAAAACAGGCTTGCTCTCTTTAAACAAATATTATCAAATCGTACGAGGTATATTACAATTTTACTGGAGGATATCTTTCAGTCGCAGAATGCCTCAGCAGTACTTCGGACCTGTGATTGCGCGGGCCTGCAAGATGTGCATATTGTAGAGGATCTAAACAAATATGAAATAAATCCCGATGTGGCGCTGGGCTCAGACAAGTGGTTGACGCTGAATTACTATAGCCACGGTCAGGCCGGACTATCAGAAGCAGTGAAAACGCTGAGGTACAGTGGTTACCGGATTGTTGCTACGTCACCTCATGCCGGGGGAACTTCGCCTGACACATTTGATATTGACAAAGGAAAGGCAGCCTTGATGTTTGGAACGGAGCTGAACGGGCTTTCTGAAAGAGCATTGGAATTTGCAGATGTACATATTCAGATCCCAATGAAGGGATTTACTGAAAGTTATAATATTTCAGCTTCAGCAGCTATCATTTTATATCGTCTGAGGGAACGATTGGAAGCATCACCGGTGAATTGGAGGATCGGGGAGAAGGAGCAAACCGAAATCTTATTGGATTGGCTTCGCACGAGTGTTAAAATGTCTGAACAAATTGAAAGCCAGTTTCAAAAAGATTATAATCCCATTTTTTAGTTCCTTATTGTTCATAATAAGTGATTATTCGCTACCTTTGATTAACAGATACTTTTGGTAGATTAGTAACAAATTACAGTTGACTAAATAGAATTGCGCATGAAACGAAGTTCCATGCGGCCATAGAAAATAAATAATTATCGCATGAATTGCATGATCATTGATGACGATACCTTGTCCAGAAGGATTATCGAGGAATTTATACAGAAGACAGATGGGCTGGAATTGATATCATCCAGCGGTGATCCGGTAGAAGGGATCAATACCCTGAAGAAACATGATGAGATTCATTTGATATTTCTTGATATTGAGATGCCTGAAATGACAGGGATTGAAATACTCAATACGTTGAAGAATCCCCCACAAATAATCATTGTATCCTCGAAGGGAAAATATGCAGTGGATTCTTACGAGCATGATGTGACTGATTACCTGCTTAAACCTGTTGATTATGGCCGGTTTTACAGGGCCGTGGCAAAAGCGTTTAAACGGTTTGAACAGATGACCGCCGAACAGTTGGGGAAGGACGAGATTTTCATCAAGAAGAATGCTACTCTTGTGAAGCTTAAATACGATGACATTCTCTGGGTGGAAGCCCTGGAAAATTATGTGATTTTCAACACATTTAGAGATAAGTATACCATCCACTTTACAATGAAAGCCATTGAACAGAAATTACCAGGCGCAAAGTTTACCAGGGTGCACAGGTCGTATATTGTGAATACCAGCTGTATTAATATTATTGAAGACAATTCGGTCATCATTAAGGTCGAGGATGGAAATAAGTCCATACCCATCGGTAAGTCCTATAAGGAAAAACTGATGCGTGATATCAACCTGATCATCAAGTAGTCCATGATTTCTAATAGACAGTTGTTTCTGCGTCACGTGGCGCAGACATCTGAATCGTCCCTTCAGTTTGAGATAGAGAGAGCCGAAGGGATCTTTTTTTATGACACCACAGGCAAAGCTTACATTGATCTCGTTTCGGGGGTGTCTGTATCAGCCCTGGGCCACCGTCACCCTGCAGTTGTTGAAGCCATCAAATTCCAAGCGGATAAATACCTTCATACGATGGTATATGGGGAGTTTGTGCAAACGCCCCAGGTGCAGTATGCCAAGTGGTTGACAGAACGATTGCCTGTCACACTTGACAATGTATTTTTTGTGAATTCAGGTAGTGAAGCCATTGATGGTGCCATGAAAGTTTCCAAGAGATTTACCGGACGAGGCCAATTCCGAGGTTTTGTGAATGCCTATCATGGTGGAACACATGGAGCATTAAGCATTCTTGGAGATGAAAAAGTCCGGTCTGGATTCCTCCCGCTTCTTCCGGGTATAAAACATTTGAGATTTAATGTGGATGAAGACCTGGAGCTGATTGATGAGGATGTTGCCGGGGTGATTGTTGAACCAATTCAGGCGGAAGCCGGGATAATTGAGCCAGCTAATGATTTTTTATTGAAGTTAAGAAAGCGTTGCGATGATGTGGGAGCCTTGTTGATTCTGGATGAGATTCAAACAGGAATGGGAAGAACCGGGAAACTTTTTTCGTTTGAACACTATGGTGTGATCCCGGATATTTTATGCCTTGCGAAAAGCTTTGGAGGGGGGATGCCTCTGGGTGCCTTTATCTCTTCCAAAGAAGTAATGCAGAAGCTTACCTTTGATCCCCCTCTTGGTCATATCACAACCTTCGGAGGACATCCGGTTAGTTGTTCTGCCGGATTGGCGGCTCAGAAATTCATAGAGGAACAGGGATTGATGCTTCATGCGTTAAAGATGGAGAAGCGGTACCGCAGTGAATTAAAGCATACATTGATCAAAGGTATTCGTGGGATTGGATTGTTTCTTGCTGTGGTGTTAGAGAGAGAGGTTGAGATTGCCCGTTTCATCCAGAGGGCCTATGAAAACGGAATCGTAATGGATCGATTCCTCTTTTCAGACGATTCTTTTCGTGTAGCACCCCCAATGGTCATTTCAAGAGATGAGGTGGATGATTCCATCCAACGAATTTTAGCCACTCTGGATTGGTTTTTGAAATAAGAAATAAGAGTTTGATTCGTTCATATAGTGTGATGCTCAAATTCCTTTCCATAGCATATCTTTTATTGTCCACAGTCAATGGCTTGTCCCAGGTACCGGATTATTTCGATTTTGTGAAAGCTGAATCCGAGTTGCGCCTTCTATTTGACCAGCTTTATTCCGACAGCCTGTCAGAGCCTGACCCGGTCCTCTCAAGAATTCGTGAAATTTTGCCTGAGGCACTGGAAAAGGAGGGAGGAATGGAATTCCCATGGAACAAACTGGATAAAATTGGAGTGATTTCTTCCGAAGATGGAATGATAAGGATATTTACCTGGCATGTGTCTGATGACCCGAACAATTACAGGTATTTTGGATACATCCAGGTGGCCGCCAAGAAGGGGAAGGTGAAGGTGTTTGAGCTAGTGGATAATCAGAAAGCACAACGAAGTGTACAGAAATTAAATCAGTCACCGGGTGACTGGTATGGGAAGCTCTATTACCAGATAATTACTACAAAGTTCAAACGGAAGACCTATTATACCCTCTTAGGGAAGGATTTTAACACTTCGCGATCTACCATCAAAACCATTGAAGCCGTGAGTCTCCAACGAAATAAACCCCAGTTTTTGAAGGAGCTTTTTTTTAACGGCCGGGATCGGATTGATCGACTGGTATTAGAATATTCTTCTCAGGTGGCCATCTCCGTCAGGTATGATCCGGGAATACAAATGATAACCATCGACCACCTGGTGCCGTTACACTCCATATACGAAGGCAACTATGAATTCTATGGTCCTGATGGTTCATTTGACGGCATGGAATTCGAAGCAGGCAGCTGGATCTATCGGCAAGACATAGATGCACGTAATATTGACTGACTTATTGTCAGATTTACCTGATTGGCATATCATTTGTCACATTCGTGACCGGATGTAAAACAATTAAAAGTAGCACAATGGAGACAGGTAAAATCAATGTTACCACAGAGAACATTTTCCCTATTATTAAGAAATTTCTTTACTCGGACCATGAGATATTCCTTCGAGAACTTATCTCAAATGCTGTGGATGCCACCCAGAAGCTGAAGACACTTGCTTCGGTGGGAGATTTCAAAGGTGAACTTGGTGATTTGATGGTAAGGGTCGAATTAAACAAAAAAAAGAAAACCATTACCGTATCTGATGCGGGAGTTGGAATGACAGCCGAGGAGGTAGAAAAGTATATTAATCAGATCGCCTTTTCCAGTGCAGAGGATTTTCTGGAGAAATACAAAACTGAAAGCAACGCCATAATCGGCCACTTTGGTCTGGGATTCTATTCTTCCTTTATGGTTTCGGATAAGGTGGAGATTACCACCCTATCATGGCAAGCCAACGCCAAAGGTGTAGCCTGGAGCTGCGATGGCAGTCCTGAGTACTCATTGGATGAAATCGACAAGAAAGCCAGGGGTACCTCAGTCACCCTTCACCTTGACTCTGACAGTAAAGAATTTCTTGAGGAGAGCAAGATTAGCGAACTGCTGGATAAATATTGTAAGTTCCTTCCTGTCGAAATCGCTTTTGGCAAAGAGAAAGAGTGGAAAGATGGCAAGGAGGTGAAGACTAAAAAGGATCGTATTATTAACGAGACTAAACCGCTTTGGACACTTCCACCTTCTGAAGCAAAGGATGAGGACTATACTGAATTTTACAGGAAGCTCTACCCGGTCGCTGAAGCTCCGCTTTTTAATATACACCTCAATGTGGATTATCCATTCACTCTGACGGGTATACTTTATTTCCCAAAGATCAAAAACAACATTGAGATCCAGAAAAATAAAATTCAGCTGTATAGCAACCAGGTATTTGTGACCGATTCTGTGGAAGGGATCGTGCCCGAGTTCCTGACTCTTTTGCATGGTGTATTGGATTCTCCGGATATCCCGTTGAATGTTTCAAGGAGTTATTTGCAGAGCGATTCAAATGTGAAGAAGATATCCTCCCACATTACTAAGAAAGTCGCCGGTAGACTTGAGGAAATATTCAAAAATGACAGGGAGCAGTTCGAACAGAAATGGGATGACCTGAAGCTCTTTATCGAATATGGGATGTTGTCGGATGAGAAGTTCTACGACCGTGCAGAAAAGTTTATCTTGCTGAAAAATATTGATGGTAAATATTTCACTCTAAAAGAATATGAAGATCTGATAAAAAGTGAACAAACAGATAAGAACAAGACACTTATCTATTTGTACGCTACCGATAAGGCCGAGCAATACAGCTATATTGAAGCTGCTAATGCCAAGGGGTATGATGTATTACTCATGGATGGGCAACTGGACACACATTTCCTTAACCATTTGGAAACCAAACTAAAGGAATCCAGGTTTGCAAGAGTGGATTCTGATATCATTGACAAGCTCATTGACAAAAAAGAAGAAAGGGAATCAAAGCTTAGCTCTGATCAGCAGGCAGATCTGACTCCCATATTTCAGTCACACTTACCCGGTCAGGAAATGAATTACTTTGTAAGCTATGAATCTCTTTCTGAGGAGGATCAACCGGTTATGATCACTCAAAGCGAATTTATGCGCCGCATGAAGGATATGCAGGAGATGAGCGGACAAGCTTCCATGTATGGAAACATGCCTGATTCCTACAACCTGGTGGTTAATTCAAATCATCCTTTAGTGAGCAAGATTGCAGAACAGACTGAGAAGAAGCTGGGTAAAAAACTTGAAGCGTTACGGACTGAGAAGTCGGGACTTTCCGAAGAGCAACAGTTGTTGGAAAAAGCCAAAGATGGGAAAAAAGAGGAGGAAGTACCCCAGACTGAGAAAGACCAGATGGAAGATGTAAATAAGAAACTGCAAGCATTGGAAGATAAGCGTCTGGAGATGCTCAAGAAGCACGGAAAAGGACAAAAGTTGGTGAAACAGCTTATCGATCTGGCACTGCTTGCAAATAACCAGTTGAAAGGCGAGGACCTGGCTGCCTTTGTTAAAAGGAGTGTGGATTTGATAAAGTAAGTTTTAGAGAAACAATTCTTTAACCTCCTGTTTCAGGAAGTCAATGGCTAGCTGGGATGGGGGGTTTTTCAATTCAGTGAGACGCTCAAGGATTAGCTTTCCGAGGGTAGGTCCGGTAGCATCCGGCTTCAGTTCGGATGCTGTACCATTAATGAGATTAATTACCTGGTTTTTGGCCACTTTTACCTTCTCCCATGCTTCGTTGCTCACATAGGTCTGCTGGGCCAGATTATGTTCATATTCTGATGTGATGCTACTCAGAAGCTCCTTCTGAAGTTGCCTGGCGGTGTGATCGGAATGGCTGACTCTCAATATCATGGAATCAGGCGATATTCGTTCTAACAGGAGGATGATACGCTCATAGGCCTGTAATCTTACTGGCAAAATATCATCGGTAATATGCATGTTGAATTCTTTCTTCCGTCTTTTATCTTCGTTTTGCGACCAGGTTCTGAGAATAACCCAAACGGTTAGAAAAACAATGAATGCAGGAACCGTATACTTCAGGAATTCAGGAAGGACATCCATGTTGATCTTTTTTTGAAATTTGCTCTATACAATATTAACTAATTAATAACGAAAAGCGTATTTTTGACCTCTGAAATGAGAATGTCCAAAATCTAAATTATAACCAATGGAAAAACTTTCAGCAAGAATTAATTCGCTGGCCGCTTCAGCCACAATCGCCATGAACCAAAAGGGTCGTGAATTGAAGGAAAAAGGTGTTGACGTAATCAACCTGAGTGTCGGAGAGCCCGATTTTATCACCCCTGATCACATTCGTGAAGCAGCCAAACAGGCAATAGATGGCAACTGGCACCATTATGCCCCTGTGGCTGGATATCCTGATTTGCTGAAAGCCATTGTAGATAAATTCAAAAAGGAGAACAACCTGGATTATAAACCCTCCAATATTATGGTGAGTGTGGGTGCAAAGCACTCCCTGGCCAACGTGATGATGTGTCTTATTGAAAAGGGTGAAGAGGTAATCGTTCCAGCCCCTTACTGGGTAAGTTACATCGAGCAGGTTAAGATCGCAGAAGGGGTGAATGTGATTGTTGATACCACCGTGGAGGATGAGTTTAAAATGTCGGCTCAGCAACTCGAAGCGGCCATCACTCCGAAAACAAAAGCGTTGTTACTCTGCTCTCCTTCCAACCCTACAGGCAGTGTTTATTCAAAGGATGAATTGAAGGCTTTGGCCGATGTGATTGCAAAACATCCGAATGTGTTTGTGATTACAGATGAGATTTATGAGCATATTAACTTTTCAGGAGGGCACGAATCCATTGGTCAGTTTGAAGAGATCCGTGACCGTGTAGTGATCATTAATGGTGTTTCCAAAGCATATGCCATGACAGGCTGGAGGATTGGTTACATGGCCGGTCCCGATTGGCTGGTGAAAGCCTGCGGGAAGCTGCAGGGCCAAATGACATCCGGAGCCAATTCAATAGCCATGCGTGCTGCACTGACTGCACTTACCGGAGACCAGGAATGCGTGACAGAGATGCGTGATGCCTTCCTGCGAAGACGAGACCTGATACTAGGGCACATATCTCAGATTGAAGGTGTTAAGTGTGCCATACCCGGTGGAGCATTCTACGTATTCCCCGATTTCAGTTCATACATTGGTAAATCAGCTGAAGGACACACAATTGAAACTGATATGGATCTCTGCATCTACCTGTTGGAGGTTGGACATATTGCAACAGTTCCTGGCTCTGCTTTTGGAGCAGATGGATGTGTCAGAATAAGTTATGCCAATTCGGATGAAAATCTTGAAAAGGCAATGCAACGGTTGAAGAAAGCACTGGCAGGTCTTTCGTAGTAAAGATCTCCAGGGTTTTAAAAAGGGACTGAACAAGCAGCTTCGCACCTGCCCACAAATATGTGACGATGATTGATCGGAAGCCCTGATCATTAGGATTAATTTCCAGAATCTGTTGGTCTCCGCATAAAGCATTGACAGGTTCCCCAGAGCACTCATCAACTTGCCATTTCGCAAAAGTAGTTGCTGTTATCGAATTCTTTTACATTTGTGTGTAAATAAAAGTTTTATTAATGGCAAAGATTGAAAGAAGGCGGACCAAAAGGGTTGGGAAATCTGTAAGGGTATCCATGTATATGGTTTTCATAGGTTTGATCGTGTTGGTGCTGGTAGTATATCATATTTACGGCAGGATATTTGTCCCTAATGTCCTACTTGATCAGGAACAGGTAATATTCTATATTCCAAGCAGGTCGGAATATGAGGATGTGGTAAATAGACTGGATGAGCAAGGCATTATCGAAAATCGAAAATCATTTGAATGGGTGGCTAAACAAAAAGAATATAAAAAATATGTGAAACCCGGTCGATATAAAATACCCAACAAGGTTTCCAACAATGAACTGATCAACATGCTCCGTACCGGTAATCAGGACCCGGTGATGGTGGTATTCAATCATGTGCGAACCCTTGACCAGGTGGCTGGAAAAGTATCCAGGTATCTTGAAGGTGATTCGGTTGAATTTGCTGCTTTTTTTGCAAATGACAGTCTTGCCTTAAAATATGGTTTCGAACCTGCAATTTTTACCTCCATGTTCATTCCGAACACCTATGAATTTTTCTGGACTACCGCACCGGCCGAATTTGTTGAACGAATGAGTAAGGAATATGAAAAGTTTTGGGATGGAGAACGGGATCGACAAGCAAAAAAAATAAAGTTGACCAGGGAGGAGGTGATAACCCTGGCCTCCATTGTGGATGAGGAGACTCTCTATGATGATGAAAATGAGATGATTGCAGGAGTATATATAAATAGAATCAAACAGGGAATACCGCTGCAGGCAGATCCGACATTGAAATTTGCCCTGGCGGATTTTACCATAAAGCGGATACTGAATGAAGATAAAAAAATTGACTCACCCTATAATACGTATAAATATAAAGGATTACCACCGGGCCCCATCTCCTTACCCTCAGTATCGGCAATTGACGGCGTGCTCCATTATGAAAAACACCATTATATCTTTTTCTGTGCCAAGGCTGACTTTAGCGGACACCATGTATTTGCACGGAACCTCACACAGCACAATAAGAATGCAAGGGAGTACCAAAAAGCTTTAAACAGGAACAGAATATATAGATAGGTATCATTATTGGTTAATTTTCCCTGTCCCCTAACCGATAACGATAACTAAATTACACTCACCTCCCTCTCGAGGTAAATCCCGAACATTTTATCCACCTCATTTCTAATCTTTTCTGAGAAATCGATGATCTCCTGTCCGGTGGCACCTCCATAGTTGACAATGACCAGGGGCTGGCTGGGCCATGTACCCACATTACCAATTCGTTTCCCTTTCCATCCGGCCTGTTCAATGAGCCAGGCTGCAGGGATTTTGACCTGGTTTTCTAATCCATGGAAGCTCGGAATATCCGGATAGTCAACACGTATGCATTTGAAAATAAGACGATCCACAAGGGGGTTTTTAAAAAAGCTACCGGCATTGCCATAATTCCTGAGATCAGGAAGTTTCTTGCTCCGGATTTTGATTATGGTATTTCTAAGGTCCATAGGTGAGGAGCCATTTGTTTTGGATAAAGCTTGTTTTACTTGGCCATAATCAAGTTGCAAGTGAGGTTGCTTGTTAAGCCTGAATAGTACGTGGGTGATGATATACCTGCCTTGAGATTCAGTCTTGAAGACGCTGCTTCGGTATCCAAATTTGCAATCCTTCGCATGAAGGTGTACTTCCTTTTGTTGTTTCAGGTCCCACGCTTCCAAGCGGATAAAAAAGTCTTTCATCTCAATCCCATAAGCGCCAATGTTCTGAACGGGTGCAGCGCCAACAGAACCGGGGATTAACGAAAGATTTTCAAGTCCATACCATCCCTTGCTGTTCGCATGTTGAACCCAGCTATCCCAGCTTTCAGCTGCTCCTACGCGCACATCTACATGTCCTTCCTCATCATTCACCAAATCAATACCTCTCATGCCTGGATTCAGAACAAGGCCTTCAAAATCTTCTTTAAACAGTAGATTGCTTCCCTCACCAATTATCAGGAGTGGTAGTTCACCATACTTATAGTGAGTGATAATTTCAACCAGCTGGTCTGTGGATTCAGGATTAGCATACATTGCTGCCCTGACATCAATTCCGAAACTGTTATGTTCTCTGAGGGGGAACTGGTGCTTTATTGCTGGCATAGACAATTGGTTCGGTTTGTTTTTCGTAAATATACTATCTTTAGTTAATCACCAGATCACCCCCTTGAAAAGAGTATACATATCGGTAATTAATGACCTGGTCACCGACCAGCGCGTAGATAGGGTCTCTGCTCTGTTAAAGGAACGGGGGATGGAGGTCACCTGTATTGGGAGAAAGTTAAGACAAAGTCCAAACCTTCATGAGAAAATCTATAAATCGAGGCGATATAGAATGCTTTTCAGAAAAGGGCCCATGTTTTACGCCTGCTTCAATTTGAGGCTCCTGACGACCCTTCTGATTGTCAGAAAACCTGCCCTTTTTATCGCTAATGACCTGGACACATTGCCTGCCTCATTTACGGCCAGTCGCATTAGAAAAGTGAAGCTTATTTATGACAGCCATGAACTTTTCACCCAGGTTCCGGAGTTAATTCAGAGAAAGAGGGTCCAGGCCATCTGGAAATGGATTGAAAGCTATTTCTTGCCCCGACTGGAGTATGCGGTGACAGTAAGTCTTCCTATTGCTGAAATCTACAGAAGATTGTATGGTACCTCGTTTAGCGTTGTTCGGAATGTTCCGGCAAGGCGAACTATTTCGAGAGATAATAGCTTCAGGCAGCAAATTGAATATGTCGGGAAGCAATTAATTATTTACCAGGGAGCCCTGAATTTAGGACGAGGCCTTGAACTAATGATAGAGGCCATGCAATATGTTGAAAATGCTGTATTTATTATTGTGGGAACTGGGGATATAGACGGTCAGCTGAGGAGGATGGTGGAGATGAAGGGCCTCACTGACAAGGTGCATTTTAAAGGACGTCTTCTTCCTGAGCAACTCATACCAATCACAGCTTCCTGTGATATAGGTGTCTCCCTCGAACAAGATATGGGGCTAAATTACCGGTACTCTCTACCCAATAAGATGTTCGATTATATCCAGAGCAGAGTTCCGGTGCTCTGTTCTGCTTTGCCGGAAATGTCCCGGATCGTAAGGACATATGGTGTTGGGATTGCCACAGAAGAACGCAATCCTAAAAAGCTGGCAAGGATCATCCACTTTATGTTCGAGGAGCATTCAACCGGTGCGTGGAGGGATGCATTGGAAAATGCGGCTAAGGAGTTATGTTGGGAAAATGAATCGCATATCTATATCGATATTCTAAACCGGACAGGATTTTGATTATACTATTGGAAACAATACTTTTACCCAGCCGTTCTATGACTAGTATCCAGTATGATCTTAAGAAATGAATATAATGAGTAGGAAGCATATTATTGCCTTGATTCTGATGATTTCTGGCGTTGGGGTTACCGGACAAGTAAATTTTATTGAGGTGACCAATCTTGCCGAGATGGAGGTAGCGCAAAAAAAAGCCTCGGATCAACAATTGATGATGTATGTGGATGTGTATGCCACATGGTGTGGACCTTGTAAACTGATGGATAAAAATGTATATACAGATCCTTCGGTTGCCGAGTATATGAACGCCAATTTTGTGAATGTTCGCCTCGACGGAGAAACCGATTATGGGAGGATTTATGCTAAAGCACAACAGCTGAAAGGGTATCCAAGCATGTTTATTTTTAGCCGGGACGGTGATCCTGTGAGCAATGTGGTGGGTTTTACAGCTGCTGATGAGTTATTGACAACTCTGGTGGGCACTGTGGACAGGTATAGGGTAGCAAAGATTTATAAAACGAAATATGAAAGGGGAACTCTTGAAACAGGTGAATTTGAGGAATATATTACGGTGGTCAGAGAGATGGGGAATCAGGGAGAAGCTGAGGAATTAGCTGCTGAATATATTGAACGGATCATTGGAACAAAACTGACCGGTTCGGACATCCGGGTAGTCGCATTTTATATGGACATGGAGGATGCCTGGTGGCCAGAGTTCTCTTCGGACAAGAAACGTCTTAAAGATGCCTTGGGAGATGACTATATGCTTGCCATTGAGAAAATATACAACAATACCCTTTTGAAAGCTGTGGACGAAGACAAAATACAACTCATCAGTAAAATGTCCAATGAACTTACACCGCTTGTCGATGTGGAGTCAACCAGTTCATGGGACCTGCGAAGCCTTCCTTTTCTCCAATATTACTATTACACCAACCAGGTGGAAGAATTGATCAAGTATGTTGACAAACGATATGCGTCCGATCGTCAAGGAGATCACCGCTGGCTCTATGGAGCCGCATCGCAGATTACAGATATGGACCAGCAATACCTTACAGAAGCTCTGTTAAAAAAGGGTGTTGAATGGTTTCAAACCTGCCTTGATCAGGAAGAGAACTTCGATTATTACTTTTATCACGGCATGGTGCTTTTCTTCCTTAAGAAAAAAGAGGAGGCTAAAGCCTCTTTTCTGAGCGCTGAATCCCTGGCCTCCAACGAAGAGCAGCATCACATGATTGGTGAAGTACTTGAGTTTGTTGATAAGCAATAAAAACCAGTGGGTTGTGAAAATCAGAAGGAAGGATTACTTTTATTACCACCGAACCAATCACAACTGAAATGAAATATCCCTTTTTACTTTTCGTATTACTTTTATTCTTTCTCCTCTCTTGTTCCTCCGGATCAAATGATCTGGACCGATCAGGACTTAAAGGCAAGGTAAAATCTATTAAAGAAATGCAATTTGAAGCTACACATGAGAACGATAAGTGGGTGGCTGGAAAACCCACGTTATACGGGGGTCAAATTGTTACCTATGATCAAAAAGGATTTTACGTGGGAAGCTATGCCCTGAATAATGCCGGGGATACCACAGGTATTTCAACTTGCGTGCGAGAAAATGGTGAAATGATTGAGGAACAATTCCGTTCAACCTTTACTCGATCAACCTCCAGAACGATATTGGAGCGTGTATCTGGTGAGCAGGTCAATTTTGAAGTTTGGCAGAACGGGCAACGTGCATATGAAGGCGCTAATTATTTTGATGGAAAGGGCCGGCTGCTAAGGCAAGTGCAGGTGGGTGGAGAAAGGGAGGTGAACATCTACCATGTGTATAAAAAAAACTTGTTGGTTGAGAATTATAGTGAAGAGATCAGTGGGGAGCGTACTGCGACGCAGCAATATGAATATGATGCGTTTGACGCACACAGAAACTGGACTACCAGACTGATTTATCTCGGAGAAGATAAAATCACACCCAAACTGGTTGTTACCAGAGAGCTAACCTACTATTAGCAAAGCTAAATTTCCAACAGGAATTGTTCGGCGGATTGTGATCCAAAAATCAATCCGGTGGGTTTTTCAATATATTCTTTCACTGTTTTCAGAAATCCCACCGAATCTTTTCCGTCGACTACCCGGTGATCGTAACTCAGTGCAAGGTACATCATAGGTCTTATTTCAACCTTGCCCTTAAGGGCAACTGGACGTTCCAGGATATTGTGCATTCCCAGTATACCCGATTGCGGAGGATTCAGAATCGGAGTAGAGAGCATGGAGCCGTAAATGCCCCCATTGGAAATCGTGAAAGTACCCCCACTCATCTCTTCAATACTCAGACGTGCTTTCCTGGCCCTTGCAGCAAGATCTGCAATCTGCATTTCAATCCCGGCAAGGCTCAGAATCTCTGCGTTACGTATCACAGGTACTGTTAATCCTTTGTCGGTCTGCACCGCAATCCCGATATCACAGAATTTGGGTAAGACTACCTCTCCCTGATCAAGGTAAGAGTTTACGGAAGGGAATTGTTTAAGTGCTTCTGTGACTGCCTTGGTGAAGAAAGACATAAAACCTAGTTTAATGCCGTGCATTTCCACAAACTTGTCCTGGTATTTCTTACGAATATCCATTATGGCAGTCATATCTGCCTCATTAAAGGTGGTGAGCATTGCTGTTTCATTTTTGACCAACACCAATCTTTCACTAATCTTTTTGCGAAGCTGACTAACCTTTTTCTTTTCCAGTTCACGGGAACCTTGCTTATTTTGCGCCGGAATATGAAAATTCCCGGATTGTTGTATGACGCTTTTTACATCAGCTGCCGTTATTTTCTTAAGCCCACTTAATATGTCTTCCACAGAAAGGCCCTCCTTGTCCATCATCTGTTTTGCCACGGGAGTAGCTTTAACAGCATCGAATCCAGCCGGAGTTGAATCAGGTTGTTGGGATTGATTAGAAGCAGCCTCTTCTTTGTTACCAGTTAATTCCGAGTTGGTATCCTTCCTCGACGAGTCAATTTGTTCAGCTGGAACCTCAGGAACTTCGACGCTGGTATCAATGGTGGCCACCACATCACCAACGTTTACGGTTTCGCCTTCCTGCACCAGTATTTTCAGCTGACCGGCCTGCTCGGCAATTAGAGGCAGGGTTGCTTTTTCAGATTCTATTTCTCCTAATTCCTGATTTTTGCTGACTAATGCACTATCATCCACAAACCAGGAAGCGAGTTCAACTTCAGTGATGGATTCTCCGGGACTGGGTATTTTGATCTCCAGGGGCATGATGTTATATTTTGGATTTTTCTTTTTTGAAGTAATAATGTTGTTTTAAGATCTCCTTTCGTGAGCTTCCTATGACGCATTGAAGGCCGCAATATACATTCTCCAATTCGCAATCGCATTCGCGAAATACTTTATCAATGATCTCTTTCTGGCTAAGTTCGTGAAGTTTGTGGAGACCGGTAGCCGGACTACCTGATGGTTGTCGGGTGACTGGAATTACTTCAGTATTTTTGATGGTATTCCTGATATAGTACCATGCGCCCATATTCTCAGGTTCTTCCTGTACCCAAAGCGTAAGCATGTTGTTTGGGTATTTCTTAAGGATGTGAGTAATCTTCTTGTCCGGAAACGGGAATACCTGTTCAAGTCTCACCAGAGCAATGTCTTTTACTCCGAGCTTTTGTTTCCTGGCCAGCAAATCGTAATAGATCTTCCCACTGCACAGAACCAGCCTGCGCACTTCATCCACCTCCGTATCAGGATCGTCATACACTGGTTGAAATCTATTTTTCACCAAATCTTCCACTGTGGAGAGGCAAAGCGGGTGACGCAATAGACTTTTTGGCGTGAAAACAATCAGGGGCACCCTCGATTTTTTCATCATGTGATTTCGCAGGGCATGAAAAAGGTTGGCCGGAGTGGTTGGATTAATGAGATGCATATTGCAGCGAGCAGCGAGACTTAGGAATCTTTCGATTCGGGCACTGGAGTGCTCAGGTCCCTGTCCTTCAAATCCATGCGGAAGGAAAAGTACTAAACCATTCATCATGCCCCATTTCTCCTCTGCACTGGATATATATTGGTCCAGAATTACCTGAGCCACATTGACAAAATCTCCAAACTGGGCTTCCCAGATAGTAAGGTTGTGGGGGCCGGCCATGGAGTAACCGTATTCAAAACCCAAGACCCCGTATTCGTTAAGGGGAGAATTATAAATATTAAAGGGTGCCTGATCATCTTCAATGTATTTTAAAGGGAAATAAATCTCTGTAGTATCTTCCATTACGATACCAGCATGCCTGTGCGAAAACGTGCCCCTGATGGAGTCTTGCCCGCTAATTCTGACCGGATGACTATCGAGGAGAAGTGATCCATAGGCCAGTAACTCGCCCAGTGCCCAGTCCACCTTATTCTCGCTGTACATCATTGCACGATCTTCCAACAGTTTGCTGGTCTTTTTAAAAAAATTCAGATCATCAGGTTGGGTAGTTATCTGCTTCGAAATGCGATTTAGTATTTTGCGAGGAACACCTGTAGACATAGAGTCTTCAAATTCAGAAGAAGTGGCATATTCCATGCCCTGCCATTCTGCTTCCAGGAATTGCTGAATAACCACCTTTTGCACCTCCCTCGAAGAATTAAGTTGTTTCTCAAGCAGGGAATCAAATTCCTGTTCAGCGGCGGCTATTTCCTTCTTCTCAAAAATACCCTGTTCAATTAGAGCCTCACTATATATATCCCTTGGATTGGGATGTTTCGCGATGTTTTTATAAAGAAGGGGCTGAGTAAACCGGGGTTCATCCCCTTCATTATGTCCAAATTTGCGATAGGCCAGGATATCGATAAATACATCGGTATGAAACAATTGCCGGTATTCAATCGCCATACGCATCACATGCACCAGACCTTCCACATCATCTCCATTGACATGCCAGATGGGGGCCTTTATCACTTTGCCAATATCTGTGCAATAGGTGCTGGATCTCCCATCCAAATAACTCGTAGTAAAGCCTATTTGATTGTTAATAACCAGGTGTATGGTACCGCCGGTTTTGTAACCTTCAAGTTCAGACATTTGAACCACCTCGTATACCACCCCCTGTCCCGAAATGGCCGCGTCCCCGTGAATGACGATGGGCACCAGTTTTTTTAAATCATTTCCGTAAATATGTTCCATGCGCGCCCTTGAAACCCCCTCATTAATCGGGGCTGACGATTCGAGATGAGAAGGATTTGGAACAATATTGAGAATAACAGTTTTATTTTCAGACGTTCGGATGGTGTTTCCATAACCCAGATGGTATTTTACATCGCCCAGGCTGATTCGTTCTTCATAAGACTCCCCTTCAAATTCTTTGAAGATATATTCCATCGGTTTCTTCAGAACATTGGCCAGTACGTTTAGTCGTCCCCGGTGCGCCATCCCGATATTAAACTCCATGACCCCCATGCGTGATCCTTTTTCCACCAGGTCGTTCAGAGCAGGAATCAGGATTTCAGCACCTTCAAGGGAGAACCTTTTTTGGCCAACAAATTTTGTATGGATAAACTTTTCAAAGCCTACGGCCTCTTTCAGATGGTGGTATATTTGTCTCTTCTCTTCAGGTGAAAGAACTGACCGGTTCTGCCCTTGCTCTATGTGATGGGTCAGCCATTTTATTTTCTCCGGATTCCTGATGAACATGAATTCCGATCCAATGTGTCCGCAGTAAGTAGCTTTCAGATAATTGACAATATCCCTAAGGAGTGCCTTGCCACAACCAATCTCCCTACCAGCATGAAATTGTGTATCAAGGTTTGAATCCGACAAACCATAATTTTCCAGATCGAGAGTGGGGAAATACTTGCGTCGTGTTCTTACAGGATTGGTTTCGGTAAACAGGTGCCCCCTTTTCCTATACCCGTTGATCAGGTTTATGACCCTGAATTCCTCATCAAAAGTGAGTGATTCAGATTCGGGATGACTATAATCTCGCCGTGCCAGGTCAAAGCCCTGGAAGAAGTGATGCCAGCTGGGGTCTATAGAGCCTGGATCCTGCCTGTATTTTTGATAAAGCTCCTCAACGGCTTCTGTGTCGAGGTGCTGCAAAAACGATAGGTCGTCCATATGCAACTTGTCCGGATTTAGAAACTAACAATTAGGTGACCGTTTTGTTTTAAAAATCTGCAGTTTGGCCGATCTCATATCAATGCATCACCCCAGGAATCAAAATTATAAAAAAATAGGGAGTGCTGATTCCTGTAACTTATTGTTGGGAAAAACTGTATTTATTAACTTATAACTGATCTTTATTAGCTGTCAAGCAGGTTATTGATGTGACACAGGATGCCTATTTAATAGGAATATTTTTACATTTGCATTCGATTTAAAAAATTATGATTTATGACAGTTGGAGTTCTTAAAGAAGGCGATGGCGAAAACAGGGTTGTGTTATTGCCTGAGCATGTTACTTCTCTGGTAAAAAAGAGTATTTCAGTAATGGTCGAAAAGGATGCCGGAAGGTCATCTTTTGCCAGTGATAAAGAATATACAGAGGCCGGAGCCACAATGGGGAGCAGGGCCGAGATTCTTAAAAAATCGGATGTTATTTTCTCCATACAGGCACCAGTGGAGAAGATCCCTGAAGGAAAAGTTCTTATCGCTATCCTTAGCCCGTTGGTGAATAAATCCGTAGTGGAGGAACTGGCTAAATCGGGAGTCAATTCATTTAGCCTTGATATGATCCCCCGTTCCACGAGGGCTCAGGCTGTTGATGTTCTCTCCTCAATGGCCACTGTAGCAGGCTATAAAGCAGTATTAGTTGCAGCGGGCAAATTGCCAAAATTCTTCCCTATGATCATGTCCGCATCCGGGACCATCAAACCTTCAAGGGTATTGATCCTGGGAGCTGGTGTAGCCGGACTACAGGCTTTGGCAACTGCCAGGAAACTTGGCGCAGTTGTTGAAGTATTTGATGTACGGACTGCAGTGAAGGAAGAGGTATTGAGTCTTGGAGGGAAATTTGTGGAAGTGGAAGGTTCTACAGATGACGCTGATGCCGGAGGGTATGCAGTGGAGCAATCTGATGAATACAAGAAGAAGCAGGGCGCATTAATCCAGGAACGTGCTTCGCAATCCGATGTGATCATCACTACAGCTCAGATCCCTGGAAGGAGAGCACCCATATTAATTCAGAAAGAGACTGTCGAACTAATGAAACCAGGTTCGGTAATCATTGACCTGGCTTCGTCTACCGGGGGGAATTGTGAGCTTACCAAGGACAGAGAGTCAGTTGTACATAGCGATGTAACCATTATCGGTAATTCCAATCTGGCATCCACCACACCCTCGGATGCCAGTAAAATGCTGGGCAAAAACTTTCTCAATTATTTTGACCTGATGATCGATGATGAAGGGAAACTGGACCTGGAGGTAGAAGATGAGATCGTTCAACATACATGTATAACCCGCAATGGTGAAGTTGTGAATGATCGGGTAAAGGGCGCGTAACATTTAGTTTATCAACAAAATAATTTACTATGGAAAGCATTTTACAGTTTTTCTATGCCAATAAGGAGGCCATTTTTATTATTGCACTAACCATCTTTTTGGGACTGGAGGTAATCTCTAATGTGCCATCCGTTTTACATACCCCCCTGATGTCGGGAGCAAATGCCATCAGTGGAGTGATAATCATTGGAGGAATTATCCTTGTGGGTCATGCTGACCTTGAAAATCTTGCCGAAGGATCCAACCTTTTAAATCTGATTCTTGGAGTGTTCGCATTACTTTTTGGCACACTCAATGTAGTAGGCGGATTTGTGGTTACCGACCGCATGTTGGAAATGTTTACAAAGAAGAAAAAAAAATAAGGCAGAGTTATGGATGCACTGAATATCACCAACGGAGATATTATTCTCGAGTTTATTTATTTGCTATCTGCCCTTTTCTTTGTTGTTGGGCTAAAATTATTGAGTAGTCCGGATTCTGCACGCCGTGGGAATATCTGGGCTGGCATGGGTATGATTATGGCAATGATTGCAACCATGGTCCTTCACAGAGATGGTGCTGGAAACACCATTAAAGGTGGAAATCTGGTTATCATTCTGGGTGCGCTAGCCATTGGAGGGGTAATCGGTGGAGTTATTGCCAGAAAGATTAAAATGACAGCCATGCCACAACTGGTTTCATTTTTTAACGCTACCGGTGGAGCAGCCTCTGCATTGGTTGCCCTGATTGAGTTTTCTAATCCGGACAATCAGTCCACATTGGTCACATTGCTTGGTTTGGTGATAGGAAGTATTGCCTTTAGTGGAAGTATGATTGCTTATGGTAAACTGAATGGCAACATCAAAGATATTTTCTCAAAGTGGATGACCTACATCAACCTGGTTATCCTGGCAAGTGTAATTTTTTTGGTGATCATGGTAATGTCTTCTGGCATGCCAGATAAAACCATGCAATTAGTAGTATACATTTTACTGGCCGTTTCTTTGGTGTATGGGATAAGCTTTGTGATGCCAATTGGTGGAGCCGATATGCCGGTTATAATCTCGTTGCTTAACAGCTTTACCGGAATTGCTGCAGCTATGGCTGGTTTCATTTACCATAATCAGGCCATGATCCTTGGAGGTATATTTGTTGGTGCCGCGGGAATGATCCTGACACTCCTGATGTGTAAGGCCATGAACCGGTCCCTGATAAATGTTATCATAGGCTCCTTTGGTGGAGGAGGAGTGGCGGCCGATCGTGAAAAAGGAGTCATTAAAGAAGTTTCTGCCTCTGATGCAGCTGTCATGCTTAACTACAGCAGCAAGGTGGTCATCGTACCAGGGTACGGACTTGCGGTTGCGCAGGCCCAGCATATTTGCAGTGAAATGGACGAATTGCTTGAATCAAATGGGGTAGAGGTGAAATACGCCATCCATCCTGTGGCCGGCCGGATGCCAGGACATATGAATGTATTGCTTGCAGAAGCGGATGTTCCCTATGAAAAATTAGTGGAGATGGATGAGATCAATCCCGACATGCCTAAAACCGATGTGGTAGTGATCATCGGGGCAAATGATGTGGTAAATCCAGCAGCGCTGGACGATCCCTCAAGTCCCATCTATGGAATGCCTATTATAAAGGTAAGCGAAGCAAAGAATGTCATCGTCATGAAAAGGGGTATGGGCAAGGGGTATGCCGCCATCGAGAATTATTTGTTCTATGCTGATAACACCCGCATGTTTTTTGGGAATGCCAAAGACTCTCTCCAAAAGCTTGTGGCAGAAATCAAGGCCCTTTAATTGAGTCCCTTCACATTAGTTTATTGCAGTTAGAATGCAATTCTAAAGCATTTTTCCGGGTCTTCTCTCCCGACTGAGGGGATATCCAGTAATTTATTGTGTTTGATACACTGTTCATCTATTAAATTGTTCATCTCATCAATATTGAATGTGTATCCTCCTCAATGTTAATAACCTGTGACCTCATCAATGAGGAAGGTTAGTCGAATGTGTTATTTTTGATACCAGCTGTCATTCTTTCAAATGACTCGATCAATTTATGGGCCGGGTCCGGAAAGGCTTCCTGTACTACAGGTAGAGCTGATAATGAACCAGAGTTTGATGCCAAAAGTGACCACTAAACGCACTGCAAATTACTTGCCTGCCAGGATTGCTATGCAGCTGCTGGTACTGTTGGTCTCCTACACAATGTATTCTCAGGACTCTACCCTGAACAACAACAGCGGTCTTTGGCTGGATAATGCCATTTGGGAGGATGGTACAAGTCCAGGGGCAACTGCCATCGCTTCGGATGTGCATATCTATGGAAATGTTGTCAGTGGCGTGGATATCGATTTTACGCAGGGCAGTCTGTATGTTCACGACACACTCACCATTTTTGGTAATCTTACTTTTGGGGATACCTTAAACTTAACCATTGATCCTGCGGGTATTCTTATCGTTCGGGGTAATTTTACAGCTGGTGATACAGTAGATGTCTGGAGCAGCGGAGAAATGGTTGTTACCGGTGAATTCAATATTCTTGGGGACAATGACCAGGGATCCTTCGATAATGATGGAGTCCTGTATGTGTTTGATACCACACCAGCCCTGAAGACCGGAATCGGATATGGTGATTTTACCTGTGTGAATCCTGTCGATTCGTGTTCGCTTTATAATGAAATAGACCTTCTGGCAAGTGGACTGGCTCCCTTTTACCTCTCCGGTTCTTATTCCATTACTGCTTCCGGATCTGCTACTTTCTGTATTGGCGATTCGGTAAAATTGTCCGTTACTGACACAGCTGCCATATACCAGTGGTTGAAAGACGATGTGGTTATCCCGGGAGCTAATTCATTCGAATACTGGGCCAAGACTTCGGCCGATTATCATGTGACATATTTTATTCAGGGTGATTCACTGGTAATGGATCCGATCACTGTCACTGTCAATACATTACCCATAGTTTCCGTAACAGGTCTGGATGCTGCCTATTGTGAGGGTGCCAACAAAGATACAGTCATAGGTAGTCATGTGGGTGGCTTTTTCCTGGTTTCACCAGGTATTACCCCGTTCGGGATTGGAGACAGCGCAGAATTCGATCCTGTCTCGGCGGGAGGGTATGATGTAAAATATTACTACACCGACGGCAACGGGTGTACCGATACGGCAACTGTGAGTACCACTGTGAATCCCTTGCCGGTGGTAACTGTTACCGGTCTGGGCGCAGCTTACTGCTCGGGGGCTGATGCGGATACATTGGCAGGAGGACCGGTGGGTGGCTTTTTCCTGGTTTCACCCGGACTTACCTTGCTGGGGGTTGGAGACAGCGCAGAATTCGATCCTGTCTCGGCGGGAGGGTATGATGTAAAATA
>CAZCQL010000033.1:0-5268 GCA_964500835.1 uncultured Bacteroides sp. | reverse complement strand
ACACCGACGGCAACGGGTGTACCGATACGGCAACTGTGAGTACCACTGTGAATCCTCTACCTGTGGTGAATTTCATCGGGCTCAATCCTGAATATTGTGTGAATGGTCCACAGGATACCCTCACAGGTTCACAGGCAGGTGGATCATATCTGGGAAATGGAATAACCGATAATGCCGACGGAACTGCATTTTTTGATCCAACCGTGGTTGGAACATACGATATTACCTACTACTATACAAACGGAAACAGTTGTGCAGATACTTCGCGGGTAAGTGTAACCGTTCATCCTTTACCTGCCGTCAGTTTTACCGGACTTGCTCTGGAGTACTGTAATGGAGAAGACCAGGATACCCTGAACGGAAACCAGGCAGGTGGATCATATCTGGGAAATGGAATAACCGATAATGCCGACGGAACTGCATTTTTTGATCCGACTGTTCTTGGAACGTATGACGTCAGTTATTATTTCACCGATATCAACGGCTGTGCAGATACATCAATACAGTCTGTCACAGTCCATCCCTTACCAACGGTAGATTATCTGGGACTTAGTCCAGACCTCTGTGTATTAGATAATCCTGAAACACTTATTGGAAATCAGGCACCAGCTGGTACATTCTCGGGAGGGACCATTGCAGATCAGGGTGATGGAACTGGAATTTTCACTCCTCTGGTTGATGGCTCATATGATATTTATTATGCCTATACCGATGTGAATGGCTGCCGGGATTCTGTGATGCACAGTGTTACCGTTCATCCATTACCCGTGGTGGCGATAGGTGCCTATGATACCATTTATGATATCAACGATCCAACCTTCATTATGGCTGGTGCACCGGCCGGAGGTACTTTCAGCGGAAAAGGTATTACAGGGTTTTCATATGATCCTGCCTCAGCAGGTGTAGGTTTTGACACCATTGTCTACTCCTATACAGATATTAATTCTTGTACCAGTTCGGACACCCTGATATTTGAGATCAGGGACTATGATTTTAAAGCCGGAGCAAGATACATTACTGACATAAGTAACTGGTGTTCGCCCGATGCATTTTATACTACCTCAGGGGCAACACCGGATGAAACGAATGCCAGTTGCTGGGCTGCAGGACCTAATAACAATCGATGGTTTATGTTTCAGGCTACCACCACAGAGGTTTTTGTGGAGGTGAAATCCGGAGGTGCTGAGGGCACAAATCGCAATCCTGAGGTAGCACTCTGGCGAGCCGATGGGACAGAGCTTGTGTGTAAGCGATACTGGACGAGCAACTACGATGATATTTCCGTTGGATATATTGGATTAACCCCGGGAGACTGGTATTATATTTCGGTTGATAACTATCCTGGCAGGCAGGGGACCTTTACCCTATGTGTGGATGATAAAGTGGATTATGATTTCCGTGAAGGTGCCATCGTTGTTCCTCATACAAATAATTGGCGTTCAGCAGATGCCGCGTACACTACTTTCAACGCAACTCCCGATCGCACTAAGGGAAGCTGCTGGAATACAAACGAGAACAGCAACCGTTGGTTCACTTTCACCGCCCTTAAACCTACGGTCACCGTTGATGTGTTTATTGGTGGACTTGAAGGCTCAATGCGCTATTCTTATGCGGCCCTGTGGAATGAATCCGGGACCATGGTGGCCTGCGCAAGATACAGCAGTCAGTATGGTGACATCAGCATGGGAACGGATACACTGACCATTGGGAACCGTTATTATATATCGGTTGACCATTATAATAACAATGGCTATGATGGGACTTTCACGCTTGCGGTAGATGATGAAGTGGATTATGATTTCAAAGCGGGTGCTGTGGAGATCCCTCATACTGGGAATTGGCGATCCGTAGATGCTGAATACTCCACCATCAACGCTTCTGCTGATGGGATTAAAGGATCCTGCTGGGTCAACGGGCCAACCTATACCAGATGGTTTAAGTTCCAGGCAACTACCACTGAAGCAACAGCAGAGATGCTTACCGGAGGTACAGAAGGTACATTACGGTATGCTTTTTTAGTGCTTACTGATACATTTGGCACCGAATTGGCCTGCGCAAGATACTATTCTCAGTATTCAGATATCAAACTTGGAGTTACCGGGCTGACTCCCGGGGAATGGTATTATCTGATTGCAGACAACCATGGTGGTAGTGCCAACTACCGGGGATCATTCACAATGACTCTTGACAACCAGGTGGATTATGATTTCAAGGCAGGGGCCTATGAGATTCTCGCGCCTACAAGCTGGTGTTCGGCAGATGCGGAATTTACAACGCTCAATGCATCGCCGGATGAAAGTGCGGGTTCCTGCTGGCCTAATGGGCCCAATTTTAATCGATGGTTCAAATTTACCGCCACCACCACCGAGGCAATGGTGCAGCTGAAAACAGGTGGTGGGGAAGGAACCATGAGGTATGGGATGGTGGCCCTCTGGGATGCTGTGGGCACAGAACTTGCCTGTGGAAGGTACAGTTCCCAGTATTCTGATATCAATATGGGGTATACATCACTTACCCCGGGCAACACCTATTATATCTCGGTGGATAACCATGGAGGAAGCACCTCCTACAGGGGAACTTTTACCTTATGCGTGGACGATGCAGTGGATTATGATTATCCGGAGGGAGCCGTTGTCCTAACTGACTTGAATAACTGGTGTTCAACGGATGGACAATATTCCACTATTGATGCCACCGGAGATACCCTGAAAGGGGCCTGCTGGAATACCGGACCTAATTTTGACAGGTGGTTTAAATTCCAGGCAACCACCAATGAGGCCCTTGTAAGGATTCTGACAGGAGGCACAGAGGGAACACTCAGGTATGGTTATGTAGCCATATGGGACAGCTCATTCAATGAGGTGGCATGTAATCGATATACTTCCGCCTATGATGATGTGACTGTTGGTACTGCAGCGCTTACGCCAGGCAACTGGTATTTTATATCGGTTGATAATTATAACAATACGGGTTATCGTGGTTCTTTTTCCCTTTGTATTACAGATGTAGTTGATTATGACTTTAAGGAAGGAGCCTATGAAATAGCTGATATCAATGCATGGTGCTCTGCTGATAAGGCATTTTCAACCATCGGTGCTACTTCCGATGGTGTGGCTGGTACGTGCTGGCCCAATGGGCCTTCCTATAATCGATGGTTCAAATTTCGTGCTACAGGTACGGAGGTGATGTTCAATGTACAGACCGGAGGTGACCAGGGTACCCTCAGATATCCCTTGGCGGCGCTTTATGATACGCTTGGAAACGAAATTGCCTGTTCACGCTACTACAGCGATTATGGTGATATTTCCATTGGGAATACCAATCTGGTGCCCGGTGAATGGTACTACCTGACAGTAGATAATTACAACAATGGTGGCTACAGGGGAACTTTTACCCTTTGTGTGGACGACCAGGTGGATTATGATTTCAAACTTGGTGCCATTGAACTTACAGACATTGATAACTGGTGTTCCACTCAAAAGGCATACACCACTATAGGAGCGTCTCCTGATGAACTGGCAGGTAGCTGTTGGAATAACGGACCTAATTTCAACCGCTGGTTCCGGTTCCAGGCCACAACAACTATGGTCAATGCTACTGTAAATACAGGGGGCGATGACGGGACCATGCGGTATATTTTTGCCGCTCTTTGGGACAGCCTGGGTAATGAGTTGGCCTGTCAGCAATATACATCCAATTACTCCGACGTTAGGGTAGGGTATTCAGGATTGACCATAGGAGAGTGGTATTACCTGAGTGTGGATAATTCTAACAATACAGGTTACAGAGGAACCTTCACCCTTTGTATGGATGATACGGTTGACTATGATTTCCCGGAAGCAGCCCATTTGGTTTCCAACATCGTGGACTACTGCTCAGCCGATGCAGAATTCTCCACCCTGGGTGCTAGTGCAGATCACATTCAAGCCACTTGCTGGCCCAACGGCCCAAATTATAATCGGTGGTTCATGTTCCAGGCAACTGTCACGGGTGAGGTGACAGTTACAGTGAAAACGGGCGGCACTGAAGGAACCCTTCGATATCCAATGATGGCACTGTGGGACACTACCTTATCAGAGCTTGCATGCAAGCGATGGGTTAGCCAGTATGGTGACCTTGAAATAGCCTATAGCGGTCTTGTTCCCGGGGATTGGTATTTTATTTCTGTGGATAATTCGGCCAACAGTGGGTACAGGGGTTCATTTAGCCTTTGCCTGGATGATGAGATCAGTTATGATTTTTTTGCGGGGGCAATTGAACTCAATGACGTGAACGGATGGTGCTCAGATTATGCCATCTATACTACAGTGAGTGCAACGCCGGACGAAGCTATCGGATCTTGCTGGCCCAACGGACCCAATTATAACCGATGGTTCAGATTCCAGGCGACAAACACAGATATTGCAATTCAGGTTCGTACGGGTGGCGTTGAAGGTTCGGTAAGAAGACCTGATATTGCCTTATGGGACACCCTTAAAGTTGAGCTGGCTTGTGCCAGATGGGTGACCGATTATGGAGATGAGGAAGTTTATGCCACCGGTCTTACAGTGGGTGACTGGTATTATATATCGGTTGATAATGCCACGGGTGGAACTGTTGGAACATTCTCGCTCTGTGTGTCCGATCGGGCTGTAAATGATTTCCTGGTTGATGCCATCACCATTGCAGACCTGAATAACTGGTGTGCAGAGGATGCCCAATACAGCAACGTGTTGGGAACAGCGGATGAGACTCAGGGATCCTGCTGGACAGGTGTTGAAAATAAGAATGTATGGTTCAGATTCATGGCTACGTCGAGTAAAGCAACCGTGAAGGTCACCACCGGTGGTGACTTTGGACAAATGGTGAATCAACAGGTGGCAGTCTGGGATGCAACAACCACGGAAATTGCCTGCGGAGGTCCCTTTGCCGGTCAGGGTGAACTGACCGTTCTTCCAACGGGAATGACCATTGGAAATTGGTATTACATCTCTGTGGATGATGATGGTGCCCCGGGTACTTTTACCCTTTGTGTTGATGATACCATTGACTACGATTATCCGGAAGGAGCATTTGAGATTACCGATCCGGTGAACTGGTGTTCACCAGATGCCGGATTTAGCAATGGGTCAGCTACTGCTGATACTGAAAGTGGTAGCTGCTGGAATGGAATCGATTTTAGAAATGTCTGGTTTACGTTCATCGCGCCTTCCTCAATAATCAATATTGAAGTAAAAACCGGGACTACTTACGGTTCCATGGATCGTCAACAATTTGCTCTGTTTGATT
>CAZCQL010000032.1:20462-49607 GCA_964500835.1 uncultured Bacteroides sp. | reverse complement strand
ATTTTCATTGCATGGCATCGATAAAAGGGGCTCATAGCACATTAACCGTGAAAAAGGGATGCCTCACGATGACCGGACAGAACTGAAGTACCAGATCGCCCTGACCATGGCTCCGTCTATCGGTTCCATTACAGCCAGGAAATTAATTGAAAAGGTTGGTTCGGCGCATGCTGTCTTTCATGAGAGGAAAGAAGTTCTTGGAAAAATTCGGGGAATCGGACCTCACTTGCTGAGATCAATCGCCTCATCCACTCTGCTTGAACAGGCAGAGAAGGAAATAAGCTTCCTGGAAAGGCATCGAATTTCTTCACTCTATTTCGAGGATCCTGAATATCCTCACAGGCTAAATCAGTGTCCTGATGGCCCCATCCTGCTCTATTCAAAAGGCGATCAGGGCCTCCATAACAGTCGAATTCTGAGTGTAGTTGGAACCCGGAGAGCTTCTGTCTACGGAAAGGATCTATGCCGTGATATTGTATTGGGACTGGCTTCCATGATGGAAGACCTGGTAATTGTGAGTGGACTGGCATACGGGATCGATGTGATTGCACACAGGGCTGCATTGGAAGCAGGGATCCCCACAGTGGCCGTACTCGGACATGGTTTGTCACTAATCTACCCGTCTGCTCACCGGGATACCGCCAAAAAGATCACCACACAGGGTTCACTGGTGACCGATTTTCATTCAACTATGGGTCCGGAACGAAATAATTTTCTTCGCCGGAACAGGATTATTGCCGGGTTGTCCGATGCCACACTGGTTGTAGAGTCGGCTGAAACGGGCGGGGCCCTTATTACAGCAGGGATGGCTGCCTCATACGACCGGGATGTACTTGCTGTACCCGGGCGTGCAGTGGATGAACGATCTAAGGGATGCAATGGATTAATCAGCGATAACGTGGCTGCACTGGTTGAATCAGCTTATGATGTGATTGATCATATGAATTGGGATACACATGCACGCCCGGCAGAAAATATCTGTCGGGTAGATTCTCAGCCGATCACTGATTTACACCCCTCAGATGATGAACGTCAAATATTGAAATTAATTCAGGACTACTCAGGGATCGACCCGGGTTCGATTGGGAACAAAACCAGCCTGCCCATCCATCGGGTCCTGGTCCTTCTTATGGAGATGGAATTGAAGCAGTGGATATCCGTCGAGCCCGGAAACCGGTACCACTCTAAAATCAGCGCCCCCCGACTCAATTTGCCTCATCCTTAGCATGTTATTTGACAATGTTTAATGACATGCCCACAATATGATAAAAGGCATACCCGTCTGCATAAATTAATTTTAGTTTTACGGGAAAATGAACCGAAAAAAAATCAATATGGATCCAAAAGTTGCACAATTTATGGCCAATATAAAGGTCAAAAATCCAGCAGAACCAGAATTTCATCAGGCAGTTCATGAGGTGGCCGAATCGCTGATCCCTTACATTGAAGAGAATCCAAAATACAAACATGCCAAGATTCTTGATAGGATTGCCGAACCAGAGCGTGTGATTCTATTCCGTGTTCCCTGGATTAATGATAAGGGAGATGTGGAAATTAATCGGGGCTACAGGATAGAAATGAATTCGGCGATCGGACCGTACAAGGGGGGACTACGTTTCCACCCTACCGTAACCCTTGGGGTATTAAAATTTCTTGCTTTCGAACAGGTATTCAAAAATAGCCTGACCACCCTTCCGATGGGTGGAGGAAAAGGAGGTTCAGATTTCGACCCCAAAGGCAAATCAGACAACGAGGTGATGCGATTTTGCCAGAGCTTTATGACAGAACTTTGCAGGCACATAGGTCCGGATACGGATGTCCCGGCCGGGGATATAGGAGTGGGAGGCCGGGAGATCGGTTACCTGTATGGCCAATATAAACGCATACGGAATGAATTTACCGGTGTCCTTACCGGGAAAGGTCTGCAATGGGGCGGTAGTTTAATAAGACCAGAAGCCACAGGGTATGGTGCAGTCTATTTTGCAGAAGAGATGCTAAATACAAATGGAGATTCCCTGAAGGGAAAACTTGCTACGGTTTCAGGATCGGGAAATGTGGCACAATTTACCGTACAGAAGCTGACTGAACTGGGCGGGAAAGCGGTTTCCCTATCCGATTCAGCCGGTAGCATCTACGATCCTGACGGAATTGATGCCGAAAAACTTGCCTGGGTCATGGAACTGAAAAATATTCGAAGAGGAAGGATAAAGGAATATTCAGATAAATTCGGCTGCAAATATTTTGAAGGAAAACGCCCGTGGAACATTACCTGTGATGTGGCCATCCCGGCTGCCACAGAAAATGAAATCAATAAAGATGATGCTGAAAGCCTCATAAAAAATGGATGCAAGGTTATAAGTGAAGGTGCCAACATGCCCTCAACACCAGAGGCAATTGAGGTCTATCACCACACAAAGATCCTTTATGGACCCGGGAAAGCTGCCAATGCCGGGGGAGTGGCTGTTTCCGGACTGGAAATGACCCAAAACAGCATGCGTCTTCCCTGGTCAAGGGAAGAGGTGGACAGCCGTTTGCAGATCATCATGAAAAATATTCATCAAACCTGTGTTGACTTTGGAACAGAATCAAACGGTTATGTGAATTATGTGAACGGAGCCAATATAGGTGGCTTTGTGAAAGTGGCCGATGCCATGCTTGCCCAGGGTGTTGTATAACCAACCGGAAGGGGTCTCAGTGTACATACCGGTTCATTCGAAAGAATAAGTATCTATGAGTACCCCAGTCGATTGGGCTACTTCTCCCGCGGATGTTGTATGTTTGTATCCGCGCTAGCAGATGTATACCGATTCACATACCCATCTATACCTGGATTCCTTTTCCGATGACCGTGACGAAATGATCCACCGGGCAAGAGAAGCTGGCATCAGCCGTATGTTGCTCCCCAACATAGACAGCCATTCCCTTGGGGCGATGTTTAGGCTTTCGGATCAATTTCCCGATAACTGCTTTCCTATGATGGGACTTCATCCCACTTCGGTGAAATCGGATTACCGGGAGGAACTCAGGATCATTGAAAACCACCTGGACCGGCCAGGGATTATTGCCATCGGTGAAACCGGTATTGACCTTTACTGGGAGAAGACATTCCTCCGTGAACAGGTGGAGGTGTTTAAAACCCAGATTGGCTGGGCCAGGGAGCTGAACCTGCCACTGGTCATTCACGCAAGGGATTCATTTCCCGAAATTTTTAAGGCGCTGGATGATAATGGAGGAATTGGATTACGGGGTGTATTTCACAGTTTTACTGGTACTGCGGAAGAACTGGAAAAGGCTTTATCCTACAATTTTATGATAGGTATTAATGGCATTGTTACATTTAAAAATTCACCTCTTGAGAAGGTGGCTAAATCCATTCCGAAAGACAGGCTATTGCTGGAGACCGATGCCCCGTTCCTTACTCCGGTTCCTTTCAGAGGAAAAAGAAATGAGAGCAGTTTTCTAGTACACATTGCGGTAAAAATGGCAGAAGTATTAGATTTAACTCTGCCCGAAATTGGTGGAATTACCTCGCGAAATGCAGAAATCATGTTCCAATTAGATCCTGCTCATGGAACCTGACAAGTCTTCCATATTAATCATTTACACGGGTGGGACCATTGGCATGGTGAAGGATCCCGCCAAAGGAACGTTGCGGCCTTTTGATTTTAAAAAGATCATGAAGCATATTCCTGAAATCAAAGGATTGGGATATACCATAGAAACCATCAGCTTTGATCCGCCTATGGATTCATCGGAGATTGATATTTCCACCTGGAAACATATTGCCGAGATCATCGAAGAGAACTATCACTCTTTCGATGGCTTTGTTGTGCTCCATGGCACCGATACGATGGCTTACTCGGCTTCTGCATTAAGCTTCATGCTTGAAGATCTTGCAAAACCTGTAATTTTCACGGGCGCTCAGCTACCCATCGGTGCGCTGAGAACAGATGGAAAAGAAAATCTGATCACATCTATTGTAATCGCTGCAGCAAAAGAGTACGGGAAACCTGTTGTTCCGGAGGTGAGTATATATTTTGAAAGTAAATTATTGCGAGGCAACAGGACAACCAAGGTCAGCGCGGAGCACTTCAATGCATTCCAGTCAGTCAACTACCCCTACCTGGCAAAGGCCGGAGTACACCTGGTCTATAACCGGGAAAATGTAAGGTACCCCGGAAAATTCAGGCAATTGGTAGTTCATAAGGAATTAAATAACCACATTGCTATCTTAAAACTGTTTCCCGGCCTGACCCCCGAATATATGGAAACAGTCCTTGGCTATGAAGGCCTAAGGGCGGTGATCCTTGAGACATACGGAGCTGGAAATGCCCCAACTGTATCATGGTTCCTCGACGGGATAAAAGAAGCCATCAGCAAAGGAATCATCATTTTGGATGTTACTCAATGTACCCGGGGCAGTGTGGAGATGGGCAGGTACGATACAAGCAAGCATCTTTTAAATGCCGGGGTAATAAGCGGTTATGATATTACCACGGAAGCTGCAACCACCAAGCTTATGGTTCTTCTGGCACAAAATCTAAAGCCTGAAGAGCTTATAATGGGTTTAAATACATCGCTCAAAGGAGAAATCACACTGCCTTAGTGCTATTATTAATATTTTTTTGTATTTTTCGCCGCGAAATTCTCCTCAAAGATTATACGTAAACAAAAGCAGGAGTGGTTCTTATAAAAATTTGGAGATATGCGGGTTCGAATGCCAGTTGCAGGCCCTGGAACGAATAAAGATATATTGGAGAGGTGCAGGAGTGGTTTAACTGGCACGCCTGGAAAGCGTGTGTACCTCTAAAGGGTACCGAGGGTTCGAATCCCTCCCTCTCCGCAGGTTGCGAATAATCCCTCCCTCTCCGCAGCGTTCATTGAAAAGAAAAAATAATCGTCTAAAAAGAATAAAATTTATAAATTGCATTATTCACGTTAAATTATAAAGTAAAACAAACTAACCATGAAAAAATTATTTGCATTGATAGCCGTATTCGGGATGCTTTTTATGGGAGCATCGATCTTTGCACAGGATGAAAACACGGATTCTCCTGTGACCGAAGATACCACGCAGGTTGCTGAAGAGGTTGTTGCAGAAGTAATTCCTGCTTCAGAGCCAGTGAATGTCGAAGAAACGGGTGGAATTGCTGTACTGCACACCACTCTTAAAACCAAATTCATTGAGGGTGGCGCAGGATTTATGGGTGCCGTGCTTCTGACATTGATTTTCGGTCTCGCACTTTCCTTTGAGAGGGTCATTTACCTGAACCTTTCTTCCACCAATACCGACAAACTTCTTTCTTCTGTAGAAGATGCGCTGAACAGTGGTGGAGTTGAAGCGGCCAAGGAAGTATGCAGGAATACCCGTGGACCGGTAGCCAGTATTTTCTACCAGGGACTTGATCGAGTGGAAGAAGGAATAGATGTGGTTGAAAAGTCGGTTGTTTCCTACGGTAGTGTGCAAATGGGTCTCCTTGAAAAAAATCTTTCATGGATTGGATTGTTTATCGCCATTGCCCCTATGCTTGGATTTATGGGTACCGTAATTGGTATGATTGATGCATTCGATAAGATCCAGCAACAAGGCGACATTTCCCCAACGGTTGTCGCCGGTGGTATTAAGATAGCTTTGATCACCACAGTTACCGGTTTGATGGTAGCTATTATCCTTCAGATTTTCTACAATTACCTGGTGTCTCAGATTGACAACATTGTCAATAAAATGGAAGATGCATCCATTTCACTGATTGACATGCTGGTAAAACAAAATCTTAAAAAATAAGAAGCTATGGCTTTTTCTAAAATAACAAGAATCATACTTTATGTGGTGGCAGGGATTTCTCTCCTCGTGGTTCTTTTCTTCTACATCGGCCCCAAGACAGTCAACTATGATGAACTTGAGATGCGTGTGGAGGAAGCACTGAACCCTGTTGATCTGACCCCGGTTGCCCCATTGCCCGCCGTGGATTCGACGGAGCAGGACTCAACTGCTGCAGTGGAACCTGCCGCAGTTGAGGAAAGGAGTGATGTAGCTTCAATTGCAACTTCAGTAGCGAGTGATTCAGAGGTTAATCTGAAGGAGCACATGTCAGGTTGGGAATACCTGGTTTGGTTCCGCACAGATATTGCCCTGATCTGGGCTTATATCCTCGTCTTTCTCACCCTGATAGCATCTATTGTGTTCCCACTGATTTCTGTCTTCTCAAATCGGAGGGGATTGATCAGATTGGGGGCTGTCCTTGTCGGAGCAGCCGTACTAGTTGTCGTTTCCTATTTGATGGCAAAAGATACTCCTATAGATATTATAGGATATACTGGAACTGAAAATAGTGATCCCGGAACTCTTAAGATGATAGACACTGTTCTATTTGTGACCTATCTTCTTTTTGGATTGGCGCTTGGATCAATTCTATATGCAATTGTATCAAAGGCGTTCAAGTAAGAATCATCAGAAAAACAAAAACCGATGGCAAGAGAAACACCGGAAGTAAATGGAGGATCTCTGGCAGATATTGCCTTTCTCCTGTTGATCTTCTTCCTGGTTACCACCACCATGGATATTGATACTGGGATTACCAGACTGTTGCCTCCGGAACCTGAAAAAGATCAGGAGACGGAAGTCAAGGTGAATAAGCGCAACGTTTTGCCAGTTCTTCTCAATAAAAGTGATCGCCTTTTGGTAGCAGGTACTGAAATGGATCGTCTTGAACTTAAGGCCAAGACAATCGAATTCTTCACAAACCCAGCGAATAGTGAGACCCTTCCCGAAATGGAGGAAACCGAGATTCAATTTCCTCCGGGCAGTTCTACTATGTTACCCCCTGGTGGTTTATGGACGGGCAAAGTTTCCAAAGGGGTGATATCCCTTCAGAACGACCGATCCACCACTTACGGTAAATACCTCCAGGTCCAAAATGAGCTGGTTGCGGCAGTGAATGAATTAAGGAATAATTTCTGCAATCTTTACTTCGATAAAGATTACGATGAACTGAACCAGGCAAATCCCATTGATGAGGAGATCTATAATGGAATCAGGAAAATCTATAAGATGAATATTTCCGAATCAGATCCAAAAAGTATAGGAGGGCGCAACTAATGTCAAAATTCAGAAGAAAAAAAGGCAAAGGCATGGCGCAAATCAACACCGCCTCTCTTCCAGACATCGTTTTTATGCTTTTATTCTTTTTTATGGTGTCGACCACTATGCGGGAAACGGAAGTCCAGGTAAAAGTCACCGTCCCGGAAGCAACTGAAGTCAAGAAGCTTGAGAAAAAATCGTTGGTTAGTTATATCTATGTGGGTCGACCGGTTGCTCATGTAGCCCGTATGTATGGAACTGAACCTCTGATACAGCTTAATGACAAGCTGGTTAATGAAGAAGGGATTCCCTACGAATCAATTCAGGACTTTGCAATATTTGAACGGGAAAAACTGCCCGAATCAGATAAGAACAGGATGACCATGTCGCTCAGGGTGGATCAAAATATTCCGATGGGCAAAGTAGATGATGTAAAACAAGCTTTAAGGCGTGCAAAAGCATTGATCATCAACTACTCGGCGAGGAAAGAATACAGGGATCAGGGACGGCAGAGGTAATCCAAAAGATACATTATTCTTTACAAGGGCACCTGGTTAGGCTGCCCTTTTTTTATTCATAGATTGCAGAATAAACCTGGTCGACCATCTCCAGGAAAGTCTCAGGTTGGGTAAAAACGGATCGCTTTTTAATGAAACGTTCTGTGTGGTAGAAGAGCTTGGATTTGTCAAAACCTGTGAAATCTTCAATCCGGCTATTGAAATACAATTCTCTTATGCTTTTGCCGTATAGTTTCCTTATGGAATTCCCAATCCCAAACAACAGGTAATACTTTGAAATGGCTTTGGCGGGATTCTCATAGTCACAATAGATCTTTTCCACATAACTCCCGTTCTCATAGATAACCACTTCCCGAACAAATCCTTCATATGTATAAAAGATCCATTCCCCGTGACGTTGACGGGTCTTTTTAAATCCCTGGTATTTAATTGTCCCATCGTTATACAGCTCCATTTCAGGAATATAAAGCTTTCCACTGGGGGCTCTTACTTTTCCGTTAACCAAGGACCGATCTTCTATCCCGAAATATGTCAGGTAAGGCATTTCCTCAATTATTTCATCCGGACGTGTGGAGTCTTCTATCTTCTCAAAATTGGCCCCTGCAAAAACTTCCTCGGCATGTTCAATAAGTAATTCCTGTTCATAAATTCCATCCTCAAAAGCTTTTCTGTCGCGCAATTTTGTAATCAGCACCCCCATGTCGTTGTGGACACTGGAACTCAGGTCGAGTAATCCCATCGAAGAAATGATCAGTTCTTTTTCATTTCGGTAAACGCACGAGTTAAGCTTATCGTGATAGAGGACCCTGAGATTCTTAAATTCTTTATACCAACGTTGCCCTCTGATTTGACTACGGTCTTTCCCGTACAACAGGGTAATTCTGACATTTCGCTGATCAGCCTGGTTGAATCTCAGGATAATGCTTTCATGTAATTTCAGGACCGGAGAAAAGAAAACAATTTCGCCGGATGCTTCTAAAATGAGGCGATCAATCTGGTAGGAGTTGCCCACAGAGGATAAAAATTCAGCTGCCATAGGGGTATCACATAAGTATTAGTAAAAATCTGTGCTCTGAAAGTATGGAAAAAAATGGATGCCTCTGTGATGAAATATCAACAGGGATTAAAACCTGCCGGAAATGAAAAGAATAGTTATTCAAAAGTTACAACTCTGCGCAAAAGTCCGGGTACAGGATAGCTTCTCAGGACCAACAGACATACCTTATGATTAGTGACCTCAGGAGGACTCGAACCCCCACCATGGGAACCGGAATCCCACGTTCTATCCTGTTAAACTATGAGGCCGATAATGGTGGGCAAAGGTAATACTTTTTCCTAAAGCTCGGATGTTATCTCATCCCATTCCAGGTCGAATGGCATCGCTTCAAAATCCTCATCCGGTCTGTACGAGAGTGCTTCACGAATTCGCGAACGAAAGTTTGGATGTGTGGAGAGAACTTCAAAATGGTCAAACAGATCGCTCCCGGCTTCCTCCTCCAGCCTTCTGAAAATTGAGGCCAGCGTCCTTGGTTCAATTCTTGAATTTTCCAGTAATTCACTTGCAAACTGGTCTGCTTCCTCTTCCTGTTTCCGGTCAAAGCGGGTGGATGTCAATACACCTGTCACTTCACCCAGTACATAAGGATCGGTGGATGTAAGAAGATCCAGTCCCAGTTCCTTAATGAGCCTGGATACTACATGCCGACTCTCCACATGCCCCATTTCATGGGCCAATACACACGCTAACTCTTCTGGTGAGTCACAGAAACCAATAAGTCCGGTGGATATCAGAATATTTCCCCCGGGAACGGTAAATCCATTGATCAATTCGTTCCTGAATACGATAATCCTGTATTTGTATTCCGAGTGCCCAAGTCCTTCTGCCAACCTGTCCCTGATCACAGCGATCGCCGAATCAACATGTGTATTATCAAATTCCCCAAACATAGGATTTACTAGTAGCATGTCCACATAGACTTTTCCTACCTTCTCCTCTCTTTCTATACTCAATAACTGTGGATTTTCGGGATAGGAGAAATGAGAAAATACCAGCCAGATAAGTCCGAATAAACCCAACAGGATTCCAAGGTCCCTCAATATGGATTTTTGCATATCATCACATTTAGATTCTTGGAGGACGGTTTTGTACGCGCGAATCCAACCGTTCCGGCCGGATCATGTATACCTGGTGATAGGCTGCTTTACCAAAAAAAACGAAATAATAGAAGAGCCCTTTCCGAGCCTTTATGGCCCCTATAATGCTGAAAATAAAATAGACCACCACAGCAATTGCTGTCATCACAAGGTACCCCCAATACGCCCCTGTGAAATCGTAATCTTTTACAAAATTGACGATAGTCCAGGCCACCAGGCCTGAATTTAGCAAGCTCACAGGTATTTGAGAATAGAGCGATTGAAGCGTATGGAACCGGACGAATCTGCCCTTGTCGCGGTTGATAAAATAGTAGATGATGGCAGCAACAAGATTCAGGACCGGAAGGGGCAGCCCAATGGCCGCGGTGGCGAACATCATGAAGTATGCCCCCATTGCATCCTCTCTCACCCTGACCTCAATTTCGTCGGGTTGTGGCAAGGGGTGGTAGCCGGAACTCATCAGGCTTCGTCAGCTAGTTCGTCTCCTGTAAAGGGAGGGTAGGTATCTGTCATATACATCATATACAGATTTAATCGCATGGTCCAGCGAACCTGTCCCACTACCCATTCGTGCATGGTTTTCGGATACTCAGCCGTAAAGAGAACAACCCACCAGGCCAGGAATTGCAGGATACCAACGAATAAACCCCTGAAAATGAGAATGAATCCGTGAGGGATGTATACATAAATGATCCCAAACAGCAGCCTGACCAATGTCAAACCCCTGCTTACTTTTTCGGGATAGGGCACACTGAGATCTGTGAGATCATCGGTTCCCTTTATTCCAAATGCCGGGTACCCATCTGAAACATTGTACATCCTGGCACTCAGTCGAACATTCCATTTTAAGAGTCCCACCTGGAATTCAAACATGCTTTCTGGATAACGACCGGTGAAGAGTATAATCCAGAATGCGACAAATTGAAGAATGGCACCCCACAGTCCTGCAAAAAGCAATAAGAATCCATGGGGTATGATGATATAGAGCCATCCAAAAAAGGTTCTTAGCAACAGCTCGCCCCTTGAATACTTTTCCTGGTACTGAATTGATAACTTCATTCTCTTGCGTTTATTAGTGAGTAATACGTTCAATTTCTAAAAAAAAAACCATGAAGTCAACCATGTCATGGTTATTTAAGTTAAATGCCAAAAAAAAACCTAATTTCGCACACTGAAACAGAAGATGTGGGTATGGAATACAAATTTGCAGAAATTGAAAAGCGGTGGCAGGACTATTGGGAAAAGCAGAAGACTTTCAGATCCGAAGATGACTATTCCAAACCCAAATATTATATACTCGACATGTTTCCCTACCCCTCCGGAACAGGACTGCATGTAGGGCATCCGGAGGGATATACAGCCACCGATATTGTGGCCAGGTACAAAAGAATGAACGGATACAACGTGCTTCACCCCATGGGATGGGATGCCTTTGGTTTACCGGCCGAACAATATGCCATTGAAACGGGAACTCATCCGGCTGATACTACGCAGAAAAATTGCGATAACTTCCGCAGGCAAATCAAATCCCTTGGGCTGGGATATGACTGGGACCGGGAGGTCAATACCACGGATCCGGGCTATTTTAAATGGACGCAATGGATATTTATCAAGCTTTACAACACCTGGTTCGATTCAGAGCTGCAGAAAGGACGGCCCATAAGTGAATTGGAAATTCCTGAGAATATTGGATCGAAGGGGCCTGACGCTATTCAAGAATACATAGACGACCAGCGCCTGGCGTATTATGATAATGCCCTGGTATGGTGGTGCCCGCACTGCCGGATTGTTTGCGCTAACGAGGAGGTATTGAATGACGGGACCCACGAGAAATGCGGCAATCCAGTGGAAAAGAAAAATCTGAAGCAGTGGATGTTGCGGATACCTCATTATGCGGAACGGCTACTCTCTGGTTTAGAAAATGTGGATTGGCCGGAAGGGGTAAAAGACATGCAGCGAAACTGGATTGGCAGATCAACCGGTGCCGAGGTAGGATTCAGGTTAGAAGGCTCAGAAGCGATGTTGAAGGTTTTTACCACTCGTCCGGATACCTTATTCGGAGCCACCTACATGGTCGTTGCTCCCGAACATTCCCTGCTTAAAGAACTGGTCACTGAAGATCAGAAATATAAGGTTAAGACTTACGTGGCGCAGGCCGGTTTGAAAACCGAACTCGACCGATCCGATCTATCCCGGGAAAAATCAGGAGTTTTCACAGGAAGTTATGCAATCAATCCTGTGAACAGTCAGCGGATCCCCATCTGGGTAGCCGATTATGTGTTAATGGGCTACGGAACAGGAGCAATTATGGCAGTTCCGTGTCACGACACCAGGGACTTTGAGTTTGCCAATACCTTTTCTCTACCCGTAAAATGCATTATGGAACCTGCGGTGGCTGATAAGGATATTCGAAAAAATGTCCTGGCCGGACAAGCATGCTGGACAGAGGATGGGACCTATATAAATTCTTCAGATCCGGAAACCGGACTTGACATTAATGGACTTTCAAAGGAACCAGGAATTGCTAAAACCCTTGAATGGTTGAAGGCAAATGAACTGGGAAATCCTGCCATCAATTACAAGATCAGGGATTGGCTTTTTAGCCGTCAGCGATACTGGGGAGAACCATTTCCTGTGATCCATTGGGAAGATGGTGAAATTACCTTATTGGATGAGGCAGATCTCCCGCTTCAACTTCCTGAACTGGAAAAGTATGAGCCAGGAAGCGATGGGGAATCTCCACTTGCCAATTCAACTGAATGGGTAAATGTCACAGATTCACGGGGCAGGAAGGGACGCCGGGAGACCAATACAATGCCCCAGTGGGCCGGGTCATGCTGGTATTATCTCAGGTACATTGATCCGCAAAATGATGAGGAACCTTTTTCGAGTAAAAAAGAGAGTTACTGGATGCCGGTTGACCTGTATATCGGAGGAGCCGAACATGCCGTACTTCACCTTCTCTACAGCCGGTTCTGGCACAAAGTACTATTTGATCTCGGGATCGTTTCCACCGATGAACCCTATGCGAGACTTTTTAACCAGGGGATGATTCTTGCTTTTGCTTATGAGACGGCTACGGGTGCTAAAATACCGGGTGACCTTGTGGAAGAAAGAGGAGGTTCCTATTACCATAAAGAATCAGGTGAGGCCCTGAAACAGATTGTGGCAAAAATGTCTAAATCATTGAAAAATGTGGTCAATCCTGATGAGGTAGTGGCAGGATACGGTGCGGATTCGCTGCGGCTCTATGAGATGTTCCTGGGACCGCTTGATGCTGTCAAGCCATGGGTGGAAAACGGAGTGAAGGGGGTGTATAACTTCCTGAATAAGGTATATAAATTCTTCGCTGATACCACACACTATCATACAGGTAATGAAGATTCCGAGGTGCTGAAATCGCTCCATGGAACCGTAAAAAAAGTTGGCAGTGATATTGAAGCCCTTCATTTTAATACGGCCATTTCACAAATGATGATCTTTACCAATTTTTGCATCAAAAAGGGCAAAGTAAAAAGGAGCACTGCCGAGTCATTTATCAGGATTCTGGCTCCTTTTGCTCCCCACCTTGCCGAAGAAGTATGGAGTGTACTTGACCACCAAGAATCCATTTCGACCGCGCCCTGGCCTGCTTACAATGAATCTGCCTTACAGGAGGACAGCCATGAATATCCAGTCATGATCAACGGGAAGCTGAGATTGAAAATGAAGTTACCCATTGACATATCCGCCGAAAAGGTACAACAAGCAGTGCTCGAGCACGAGACTACCCTGAAGTGGACCGATGGCAAGAATCCAAAAAGATTTATATACGTTCCAAACAAAATCATCAATATTGTCGTGTGATGAAGAACTGGAGGGAACTGGTTGTCTCGCTGCTGATTGCCACAGGCGTCGCTGCCGGGATTTACTTTATCCCCAGGAATCTGTCTTTCACACCGGTGGACCAACCATCTGGAGTAAGGGGAAGCGATCGGATCGAACGAGAGTTGCCAATAAAAAAATACGGAATCCCTGTCTCCTCTTATGAGATATTCACAGGGAAAGTCCGTCGGGGAGAATCATTGGCCGAACTGCTTCTGCCACATGGTATTTCAATGCAGCAGATCTTTGCTGTTTCCCAGCTTCACGATACTCTTATTGATGAACGTAAGCTCAAACCCGGTAACAGTTATTCCATTTTCAGTATCAATGACACAACTCCTACCTATTTTGTATATGAGAAGGACCCCCTTAACTATGTGGTAATCAGACTAACTTCAGATCCTTTGTGGGCACAAAACGGTCAGAAACCCATTGAATACAGAACCCAATTTGCATCAGGGACAATCGAATCCTCACTTTGGGAATCCATGCGTGACAGCAACGCCCATCCAATGCTTGCAATTGAGTTAAGTGAAATTTTTGCCTGGTCCATTGATTTTTTTGGAGTGCAGAAAGGTGACCGGTACAAGGTAATTTATGAAGAATCGTATGTGGATAGCGTGTCTGTGGGGATTCATAAGATCATGGGCGCCTGGTTCCGCCACAACGAAACTGACTTTTGGGGCATTCCTTTTGAACAGAAAGGAATTCGAAGCTTTTTCGACGAGGAGGGAAACAGCCTGAGAAAAGCATTTCTTAAAGCCCCTCTCCGGTTTAGCAGGATTAGTTCACGTTTCTCTAATTCCAGGCTTCATCCTGTGCTTAAAATTCGCAGACCCCATCACGGGGTGGACTATGTCGCCCCTGCCGGCACCCCTGTCCAATCGGTTGGAGATGGGGTGGTGACCAGGGTGGGATACCAGGCCAGAGGAGGTGGAAATTATGTAAGCATAAAGCATAACAGCATATATTCTACTACCTACATGCACCTGAGCCGGTTTGGGAATGGGATCAGTCAGGGAGTAGATGTAACGCAGGGAGAAGTAATTGGTTATGTCGGGAGCACCGGTCTGGCCACTGGTCCACATCTGGATTTCCGGTTCTATAAAAACGGAATTGCAGTAGATCCCTTAAAAGTTGAAGCCCCTCCTGTGGAACCTGTGGAAAAAGAGAATCTACCTGCCTTTGAGATCACCAGGTCCATTACCTTGTCTTCACTGAAGATGCTGGAGTAAGCTTTCAACCACTTTTGGGAAATGCTCATATTCAAGGGCATGAATTTTTTTTGCAAGAGATTCAGATGTATCATCAGGTTCAACATGACAGGTCGCCTGAAAGATAATGTTCCCTTCGTCGTATGTTTGATTCACATGATGTATGGTAATACCCGATTCTTTATCGTGGCTGGCAATGACAGCTTCATGTACACGCTGTCCATACATACCCTTGCCACCATATTTCGGTAAAAGTGCCGGATGAATATTGACTATTCGTCCCTGAAAATGCTCCAGCAATAAATCAGGAATCAGCCAGAGAAATCCTGCCAGAACAACAAATTCAATGTGCTTTTTTAGTAATATTGAAAGGACTTCATCAGTTTGGTAAAATTGTTCCCTGCTGAATACAACTGTTTCAATATCTAACGATTGAGCCCGCTTAAGCACATAAGCCTCATGCCTATTTGAAAGGATCATTTTTACCTGGCCAATTGGATTTGTTTGAAAAAAACGGACAAGATTCTCAGCGTTAGTACCTGATCCGGAAGCGAATATGGCTATACTCTTCATTTTTCTTTGAAAATAGTCGAATTTTGCATTTCTTTGCAGCGTTAAAAATAACCAATAATATTAATTAAAATTTATCATCATGTCTGACATTGCCTCGAGAGTAAAAGCAATCATTGTTGACAAACTGGGTGTTGATGAGAATGAAGTAACCTCAGAAGCCAGCTTCACGAACGACCTGGGAGCTGATTCTCTTGACACAGTTGAACTTATCATGGAATTTGAAAAGGAATTCAACATAGGTATTCCCGATGATCAAGCTGAAAGTATATCAACTGTTGGAGAAGCCATCAAACATATCGAAGACAACGCCGGATAAGCACCCCGCGTAAGCTTAAGTCTTTACGTTCAAAATTTTAGTGGTATGAGACGGGTTGTTGTGACAGGTCTGGGGGCTTTTACGCCACTGGGACATACATTAGATGATTTCTGGGACGCGCTTATAAAAGGAGAAAGCGGGGCCGATCTCATTACCCGTTTCGATACAGAAAAATTCAAAACAAAATTTGCATGCACTGTCAAAAACTACGATCCGCTGGTTTATTTTGACAGGAAACAGGAACGAAGACTGGACCTCTATGCCCAGTTTGCCTTAGTTGCCGCTCATGAAGCCTTCCAGGATGCAGATCTTGAAAATGCAGATCATGACAAGAACCGTGCTGGTGTTATATGGGCTTCCGGAATTGGCGGGATCGACACCTTTAGCAAGGAGATAGAAGGGTACATGGAAGCCGGCAGGACTCCAAGGTTCAGCCCTTTTTTTATACCCAAAATGATTTCTGATATTGCAGCCGGGCAGCTCTCCATTAAATACGGCTACAGGGGGCCCAATTACGCTACGGTGTCCGCCTGTGCTTCATCCACCAATGCCATTATCGATGCCTATAACCTTATCCGTCTGGACATGGCTGATCTGTTCATTACAGGTGGGTCTGAAGCCGCGATTACGGAAGCCGGCGTTGGAGGGTTTAATTCCATGCAGGCACTCTCCACAAATAATGAGAACTATAAAGGAGCCTCCCGGCCTTTTGATGTGAACCGTGACGGATTTGTTATGGGAGAAGGGGGAGGTGCATTGATTCTTGAAGAGCTGGAACATGCACAAAAACGAGGAGCAAAAATATATGCCGAGCTTATTGGCGGAGGCATGTCGGCCGATGCATTTCATTTGACAGCACCCCATCCCGATGGAGAAGGTGCAAAATTGGTGATGACCAATGCCCTAAGGGATGCCAAGCTCAAGCCAACCGAAATTGATTATATCAACGTTCACGGCACATCAACCCCCCTGGGAGACCTTTCAGAGACCAGGGCCATCAAGCGTGTATTTGGCGATCATGCGTTTGAATTGAACATCAGCTCTACCAAATCGATGACCGGTCACCTGCTGGGAGCAGCAGGCGCTGTCGAATCGATTGCCGTAATCATGTCCATCGTCAACGGTGTCGTTCCTCCAACGATTAACCTGGAGACGATTGATCCGGAGATCGATCCTAAACTGAATCTCACGCCGAACAAAGCACAGCATCGCGAAGTCAATGTAGGTCTTAGCAATACTTTCGGTTTCGGTGGACATAATACCTCTGCTATCTTCAGAAAATTTAACGGATGACCCATTGAAGAACCGGCGGTTCTACCTTGCTCTGGTGCACATGTTGGGTTTTCTACCCCGCAGAATTTCCCTGTACAAATTAGCCTTCATTCCAAAATCGGCTGTACTCAACCAAAACCCAGGTTTCTCTCTCAATAACGAGCGACTTGAGTACCTGGGCGATGCTGTGTTGGACTCCATTGTTGCCGAAGTTCTGTTTACCAGATTTCCGGAGGGAGACGAAGGATTTATGACGAAATTACGCTCCCGCATTGTAAAGCGTAAAAACCTGGATTACCTGGCAACAAAAATGGATATACCCGGGATGATAACTACATCGATTACTGCCGGACATAAATCAAAACATCTTTATGGAAATGTGCTTGAAGCTCTAATCGGTGCCATCTACCTTGACAGGGGTTATGGGGCTGCCAGAAAATTTTTTATACGGAAAATATTAAAGAAACATATTGACCTGGCCCAACTTGTAAACAAGGATCCGGATTACAAAAGCAGGATTATTGAATGGGCCCAAAAGAACCGTATCGATGTGGAATTCGATAGCAAAGAGGAAATCAACTGCCACCCAATTCCACCATCATTCATCTCTACCATTTATTTAAAGGGTGAGGAACAGGGCTCTGGCAGAGGAGATTCCAAGAAGGAAGCAGAACAACAAGCAGCCAGGGAAGCTCTTTCGATCTTACGTACAACTTAATCCTTTCTGATTTTTGCTACTTTTATGACCAGAATCAAATTCCCTACCTTTGGCAGTTAAGAAACATAAGCTTGAAGTGGCCATGGAGGAGGATTTCTGCCTGCTGGGTGTGGTCGCAGATGAGCCTGACTACAAATTGTGCTGGAGGATCAACCAGTCGCTTGGAATAGGGTTCGAAAAACTGGATGATCTGAAGCTTTTTCACCGGAAATATCAGCAGGAACAGCTCTTTTCAAACTTCTTCTATCGGGATGAAGATGCGCTTGTAACTTACCGAATTATTAAGAACAGATCTGATGATGGCTTTTTTCTACATGAACTAAAGAACCTCGACTACCTGGTCTACATTCAGGGCGAGATCATCACGAAAAAGATTACTGCTTTTATGCAATCTGTTGGGAATCTTTCAGATGTAAGGATGTGTATTCCGGTGGATCTGAAGAAGATCAGGAATAAGGAGCGATTGCTGCTTTGGTAATAAAAGCTGTCCGCCGGGAGGACGGACAGCTTTACACCAATTAACCCTAAACTAAACTGCCTGCTACTGCTTCTTTTGTTTTTTCTTTATTTTCTTCTCAATCACAACCACCTTTACATCCTCTCCTTCGTGATCTTCCATGATCTCTTTTAGCTCCACCTTCACCTCATCGCCCGAGATCACATATACGTCCTTATCCACATCCTTCCGATCCCGGTCATCCATTTGCCATGTCCCATCCTCATCTTCAGAAACCCAAACAAGTGAGTCTCCATGAAGCTCTTTGATTTCAGTTTTCTTTCCATCTTTGGAAATGAATACCATGGTATTAGCGTGGCCGGTGTCTTTATGATGTGTGGTATACGAGTATTCCATCATTTCCTCATCATCACCACTTAGAATTTCTATCATCTTCATGGCATGCTCTGCCTCATCTGCATCCTCAAATTGATAGGTTGTATCCTTGACAATCTTGCCATCTTTTTTCACCTGAATCGCCACTTCTGTTTTTTCCTGTGAATACAAATTAATGGAAAAGATAAAGACTGCTGCCGCTCCAAAACAAGCCAAGGGTATCCGTTTTTTCATTTCTGTTGCCTTTGATTTTGGAAACAAATTTATTCCAGATTAGCGTTACATAATTTTAAAGGAAGTTAAAGAATGTTAAAACACTCTGTGTGAACCAATGAGGCGACTTATCTTTGTGGCATGAGCCGCACTACTCTTTGGATAATGACCATTTTTCTGAGTCTTGCCATGATTGCTCTGGTTGCCGTTCAAACATACTGGATAAAGCATTCTATTGAATCTGAAGAGAACCAGCTTGGACTGGCGGTTAACAAAGTGCTCTCGGAAATGTCCGAAGAACTTGTGCAGAATGAGACTGTACTAAATATCCTTGAGGAGATCCACCCCCCCGTAATACAGCACCAGAGCAGAGCGATTTGGAACTTTCAGATTGATTCACGCAGTTCACTAAGCAAAGATGCCAAGGAAGAGATTCATGTGGATGAAAATGTTCAAATGAACGAAGAAATTATTGTCTTCACTCCACCCCATCAATCGCTGAAAAATCAAAAAATTGAGCTGATAGATGATTCGGTGCTGGTTGTCCTGGGTGAAGATGAACTGCTGCATGACACCATCCTTATTTCTGCCATGAACCCTGACCAGATACGAACAGAACTGAATAAAAGCCTGAAGAAACAGGAGGAGCTTGTCAATAAGGTGATTAAAAAGATGCTGGTGGAAGAGGAGAATATTACTGACCGTATTTCCGCGTCCCAGATAAAGTCGCTTTTACAAAGAAAGCTTTCTGAGAAGGATGTCCATATCGCCTTTGAATATGCGGTATACGAAGAAGGAAAAAAACCCATTTTCCAATCCGATAATTTCTCTGAATACGATGACAGCAGGTACTTCAGGTCAACGCTCTTCCCGGGAGGAATTTTTAATAAGCCTACTCTGATCAGTGTTTATTTTCCGAGTGAAAAGAAACATATACTTAGTTCCATGGGGATGATGGGTGGCTCCACACTGCTCATCACCCTTTTTATATTCATGATGTTCAGCCTTGTGATCTTTATTATCTTCAAACAGAAACGGGTTTCTGAGATGAAGAACGATTTCGTGAACAATATGACCCATGAGCTGAAGACTCCAATTGCCACCATCAGCCTCGCATCACAGATGCTTAATGACCGTTCTATTCCTGATGAACAAAAAAACAAGTCCCAGATCTCCCGAATTATCCAGGCAGAAAGCAAGCAACTTGGATTCCAGGTGGAAAGGGTTTTGCAGATGGCAATTTTTGACCATGGTGAACTGAAACTGAAGCTAGAAAAGGTGGATCTGCATGATATCATAGAAACGGTAGCACAGAATTTCCTTCTCCAGCTGGATAAGCGAGAAGGCAAACTGGAGTTTTTCCCTGAAGCTGAGAATGCCGTGGTTGAAGGTGATGTCATGCATCTTACAAATGTGGTCTCCAACCTCCTCGAAAATGCTATGAAATATGCCACCCGCTTACCCGAAATAACCATTGCCACACGGACAGAGAACGGGTCCCTGATAGTTTCGGTATCCGATAATGGAATTGGTATCAATAAGGAAAACCAAAAACGCATATTTGATAAGTTTTACAGAGTACCTACGGGCAACGTGCACAATGTGAAAGGATTTGGGCTAGGCCTCAGTTACGTAAAGCTCATCATTGAAGAGCACCACGGTTCGATCAATTTAAAAAGTGAACCCAACAAAGGTTCACAGTTTGAAATTCAGCTACCTTTACGGGTGGAAAAACTAGTATCCGGAAAATGAACGAGATAAAGCACAGAATTCTGCTCGCAGAAGATGATGAAAACCTGGGTTCTCTCCTGCAGGAATACCTTCAGGCAAAAAATTATGAGGCTGACTGGGTTGTGAATGGGGAAAAAGCATTCAGGCATTTCGAACAATTCCATTACGATCTCTGCCTTCTGGATGTGATGATGCCTGTAAAAGATGGGTTTACTCTTGCATCGGAAATCCGCATACTCAACAGCGAGATACCCATCATTTTTCTTACCGCCAAGTCCATGAAAGAAGATGTGTTGGAGGGCTTCTCCCTTGGCGCTGATGACTACATAACCAAACCCTTTAGTATGGAGGAATTGCTCTTCAGAATCGAAGCCATACTCAGACGCACGAAAGGCACAAGGGGTGGAGATAAAAATCTGTGGGAAATAGGAAGTTTTACTTTCGATACCATGAAGCAATTGCTCGTTGGGGCCAAGTCCGAACAGAAATTAACCACAAAAGAGTCAGAGCTGCTGAAATTGCTATGCAACAATATGAATCAGGTATTGGAACGAAATTTCGCCCTTAAGGCAATCTGGATAGACGATAACTATTTTAATGCCAGAAGCATGGATGTGTACATCACAAAATTACGCAAGTACCTGAAGCCCGATTCCAATGTGCAGATCATCAATGTCCACGGCAAGGGATATAAATTGGTGGTGGATAATAAGTGAGGATTCCTAATCGAGTTTCAGGACAGCCATGAATGCCGATTGGGGAACTTCGATGTTTCCAACCTGCCTCATTCTTTTCTTACCTTTTTTTTGTTTTTCCAGCAGTTTCCGTTTACGGGTGATATCACCTCCATAACATTTGGCAGTCACATCTTTTCGAACTGCCTTTACAGTTTCGCGGGCAATTACCTTCGCACCGATAGCTGCCTGGATGGCAACTTCGTATTGCTGACGGGGAATCAGTTCTTTAAGTTTTACACAGATCCTGCGGCCAAAATCATACGCGTTGGAGCGATGGATCAATGTGGAAAGGGCATCGACCATCTCTCCATTCAGTAGAATATCCAATTTGACAAGGTCGGCTTTCTGATGTCCGTGGGGGTGGTAATCAAAGGAGGCGTATCCCTTTGAAATGCTCTTCAGTCTGTCATAAAAATCAAATACAATCTCGACCAGCGGCATCTCAAACGTTAGTTCCACCCTATTGCTGGTCAGATACACCTGGTTTTTAAGTGTTCCCCTTTTATCCAGGCATAGTTTCATGATGGGACCTACGTATTCGGCCTGGGAGATTAGCTGGGCATAAATATAAGGTTCTTCAATATGATCGATGGCTGTCACAACGGGTAATCCGGAGGGATTATGAACCTCTACGACCTCTCCCTTCGTGGAGAGTACTCTGAATGACACGTTGGGTACAGTGGTGATCACATCCATGTTAAATTCCCGGTCGAGGCGCTCCTGGATGATTTCCATATGAAGCAATCCCAGAAATCCACATCGAAAACCAAATCCTAATGCCGCCGATGACTCCGGAATAAAGGTGAGGGAAGCATCGTTAAGCTGGAGTTTTTCGATGGAAGCCCTCAGGTCCTCATAATCATCGGCATCGACGGGATAAATCCCCGCAAAAACCATAGGCTTGACATCCTCAAATCCATCAATTGCTTTGTCACAGGGACGTTCAACATGGGTTATTGTATCCCCGACCTTAACCTCCTTGGAAGCTTTGATTCCGGAAATGATGTATCCCACATCACCGGCTGATAGCTCCTCCTTAGGTTCTGTATTCAGTTTTAACACTCCAATCTCATCCGCATTGTACTCCTTGCCAATAGCAACAAATTTGACAAGTTCTCCTTTCCTGATGGTACCGTTGATAATCCTGAAATAGGCAAATATCCCCCTGTAAGAATTGAACACTGAATCGAAAATAAGTGCCTGAAGTGGTGCATTTGGATCACCTTCGGGTGGAGGTATGCGTGTGATGATTGCCTTTAGGATTTCATCCGCTCCAAGGCCTGTCTTGCCACTGGCTTCAATGATTTCGTCCCGCTCACATCCGATCAGATCAACGATCTGGTCCTTCACATCATCCGGCATGGCACTGTCCATATCCATTTTATTCAGTACCGGGATTATTTCCAGGTCCTGTTCTATAGCCTGATAAAGATTTGAGATGGTCTGTGCCTGGACTCCCTGTGTAGCATCCACGATAAGCAAAGCTCCTTCACAGGCTGCAATGGACCTGCTCACCTCGTAAGAAAAATCCACATGGCCAGGAGTGTCGATCAGATTAAGGATATACTTCCTGCCATCAAAAACATGTTCCATCTGGATGGCATGGCTTTTAATGGTAATTCCCCGCTCGCGCTCAAGTTCCATGTCATCAAGAACCTGGTCCTGAAAATCACGCTCATTCAGAGTCCCGGTTTTTAACAACAACCGGTCTGCCAGGGTGCTCTTCCCATGATCAATGTGTGCAATGATGCAAAAATTACGTATCTGGTCCATAGGGATAATCCCGGTTTTACGAGCCGAAAGATAGCTATTCTAAAGAGGATTTAAAACGGGCAAACTTCGCCCCACAATCGAAAAGGAGGTTGCCCCGGGTGGGACAACCTCCAAATTTATCAATGGGTATCTGACTACATCATACCACCCATTCCACCACCGGGCCCGCCTGCAGGCATGGGTGGCTCAGGTTCGGGAATGTCAACAATAGCAGATTCTGTAGTAAGGAACATGCCAGCAATAGAAGCCGCATTTTCCAGGGCTACACGGGCTACTTTTGTAGGGTCGATCACACCGGCTTCAAGCAGGTTCTCAAACTTCTCAGAGGACGCATTGAATCCGTAATCACCTTTTCCGTCGGAGATAGCCTTTACTACTACCGATCCTTCAAGACCAGCGTTTTCAACGATCTGGCGAAGGGGCTCTTCCAATGCTCTTCTGACGATGGAAATTCCGGTATTCTCATCTGCATTACTACCTGAGAATTTCACCAGCTTTTCAATGGCGCGGATATATGCAACGCCACCTCCCGGGATGATTCCCTCTTCAACTGCGGCCCGGGTAGCACTGAGCGCATCATCAAACATGTCCTTCTTTGACTTCATTTCAACTTCAGAAGCTGCACCCACATAGATGACTGCAACTCCTCCAGCCAGCTTGGCCAGACGCTCCTGGAGCTTTTCACGGTCATAATCAGAAGTAGTGTTCTCGATTTGCTTCTTGATCTGACCAATCCTTGCATCGATCATGGATTTTTCACCTGCTCCGTTTACAATGGTGGTATTTTCCTTATCGATGGAAATCTTTTCAGCATCTCCCAGCATATCCAGTTCGGCACCCTCCAATTTCAGCCCTTTTTCTTCTGATATTACGGTACCCCCTGTGAGGATGGCAATGTCTTCCAGCATCTCTTTGCGCCTGTCGCCAAAACCGGGAGCCTTAACGGCAGCAATTTTAAGTGATCCGCGAAGTTTATTCACAACCAGGGTAGCCAGCGCTTCTGCGTCAACATCTTCGGCAATAATCATCAAGGGGCGTCCGCTCTGTGCAGTAGCTTCCAAAATGGGAAGCAGATCCTTCATTGTCGAGATTTTCTTATCGTGGATCAGAATATATGGATTTTCCAGAACAGCTTCCATTTTCTCGGTATCTGTCACGAAATAAGGTGAAATATATCCACGGTCGAATTGCATACCTTCAACCACATCCACATAGGTATCGGATGACTTTGATTCCTCCACGGTAATCACTCCTTCCTTTTTAACCTTGGACATTGCTTCGGCTATAAATGCTCCAATGGTATTGTCGTTGTTTGCAGAAATTGATGCTACCTGTTCGATCTTCTTGTTATCATCACCAACTTCCTTTGACTGGCCCTGAAGGCTATTTACCACTTCGGTCACAGCTTTGTCGATACCTCGTTTAAGGTCCATCGGATTGGCACCTGCAGTTACATTCTTAAGTCCAACCTGAACTATCGATTGAGCCAGTACAGTAGCCGTAGTGGTACCGTCACCGGCATCGTCATTTGTCTTTGACGCTACTTCTTTAACCATTTGAGCACCCACATTTTCAAATGGGTCTTCAAGTTCAACCTCTTTTGCAACTGTTACACCATCTTTGGTGACCTGTGGGGCACCAAATTTCTTTTCAATGATTACATTCCGGCCTTTTGGTCCTAATGTTACCTTGACAGCGTCAGCCAGTTGATCAATACCGCTTTTCAGCAGATCGCGGGCTTCCATGTCAAATTTGATCGTTTTTGCCATTATCTATACTTTTTTATGGGTTATTTACTTTGAAATGAATAAAACATCGTTCTGTGAAATAAGAAGATAGTCGTCATCTGCAATGGTTAGTTCCTGTCCGGCAAATTTTCCATAAAGAACCTGATCACCTACTTTAATTTCCATGGGTTCGTCCTTTTTATCGGCACCGACCATGACCACTTTTCCATTTTGAGGTTTCTCCTTGGCCGTTTCAGGAATAATGATTCCACTGGCGGTTTTTGCTTCTGCCTCCGAAGGCTTCACAAGAACTTTTCCTGCAAGGACTTTACCTTTAATTTCTGCCATTTTTTTACATATTTTATGGGTTCAACAATATCAAAATCGCTATCTCTTTATCATATTTTGTGCCAAAGGGTTGAATCAAAAAAAAAGTGTCAGTACTATGACATACTGACACTCTATTTGCTTTAGGAAGTTTTTGGTTCGATTACTCGGCTCCTTCTTCAACGGGCTCTGCACCAAATGATTCTGGTAAATCTATTGTCTGAGACGGCTGGTCTAAAATAGTTTCATCAAACTGTCCCTGTAAACGCGAATTGTCAGCTTCTCCACTTCTGGGAACCGTGATTCCGGCAAGAAGGCTAAACACAATCAACGCAGCTCCCAGCGTCCAGGTAGCTTTTTCAAGAAAATCAGCAGTTTTACGAACTCCCATGTACTGGTTGGAGGATGAAAAGTTTGATGCCAGACCGCCGCCTTTTGAATTCTGAACGAGTACAATTAAAATAGTAAAGATGCATGTGACAATAATCAGTACCGTAAATACAACAAACATATTAGTTCCTCTTTATGAATGATTTATATTCCTTATTTTTTCAATTTGTGCTGCAAAGTAAGCACTTTTTTCCGGATATTTCAAACTTAATTTCTCGTAGGCATAGATGGCTTTTGCATACAATCCCTGCTTCACATAGATCTGAGCAAGTGTGTCGGTAATAAACCCGTCATGTTCCCTGATGGAAGAGAGGGAAGCGTCCCCTTTTAGGCTGGTTTTCTTATCTGCCCGAATGGGCCCGGGCTCTTCAGTTATAAAATTGTGTATCAAACTGGTATTGGCCGAAATCGCGGATTTTCGTTCAATTTCATCGATGACCGGGATATCCATCCTTTCGGGACCAGGCTCTTCCAAATCGGTCTCCCCCTTTACAACAGCCTCGATCAGGGTCTCTGAAGTCAGCTCCTTTTCGCCAGGGGGCTCTAAATTATCCGGGATAGGAACCTCCGGTTTAGGATCCTCCTTAGATCGGGCTTCGGAATTCTCATCCAGTGTAAATGCCTCCCCGTCGCTTTCATCATCCAACTCAAGCAGGTCCTCATCGGGAGCGGAAGCTGCATAGGGGGCGTGGTGTTCTATGATCACATCAGCTTGATGTTGGGGTTCATCGGAGAACTGAATTCCTCCCGGCTCGTCCGGAAATACCTCATTACCGGGATCCGGAAAGGGAGGCTGAATCACTTCATTCACCAACATGTAAAGTTTTCTCCTGTCACTTGAATACACAGCAGCCACTTTCAGATCTTCCTCCTTATCATATCCCAGGACTTCTTTGATGCGCACTTTCAACATATGTGCTATATTGAACATTGGATAGTTCCGGCAAAGGTCATTCACCTCTTCCAGGTCAGCAGGAGAGTAATGCTTTGTACCTAGAAAACGAATGATATCTGTTGCGTCCATATTTTCAAACGTTACCAGGAGACAAATGCCTTGTTGAAGATATCCTCCATTAGATTTTCCACTATCAGTTCAATGAGCTCATTCTCCACATCAGCCAGGTTCTGAGTAGCGTCATAATCCTCATACCTGGAGAAATTTGTATCATAATCAAGATCGGGTTCTAAATCGTTGGTGTACTTTACCCTGACACTTATCGTAAGCCTGTTTTGTGCTGCTGTTTCCTGACCCGTAATGGCAGTGGGCCTGGTCTCATACCCTGTGATTTCTCCGGAGAAACTCACATCGCCACCACCCGTAGCAAGATCTAAACTAGTATTTCCCTGTATTTTGTCCATGAGTGACTCGGTAAAGAGCTGGCTTAACTGTGGCTGCACGATGGGTGCCCGGTTAGGAAAGTAGTCAACAGAATAGGTCAGAACCTCAGGAGAGATATTCACTCCGCTGAATGAATAGGTCACTTTGCACTGATGTACAGAGACAAATAAAATGATAGAAAGGGTGATCAGGGTGACCGGTCTATTAAATTGATTGGTATGTCGAGGCAGCCCCTTCATTTCTATTGTTCAATATTATACTCTTTTATCTTCCTATATAACGTCCTTTCTGAGATTCCAAGGTCCTGAGCAGCATATTTTCTCTTCCCATTGTGCTTCTCAAGAGCTTTAATAATCAACTCAATCTCTTTATCTTCAAGGGAGAGAGACTCTTCGACAATCTCTTCAGTGTCGGTTATGATATCCTCGGTTCTGCTGCTTTTTGTCTGTATATGATTGGTAATCAGGTTCTCTGCATCCATGGGAAGGTCGTCAGAAGTGGAATAAAGTTTCTTAATAATTCCCTCGTTCTCCTGCTCAATGTCGGGACCCACAGATCCCTTTTCCATAATCTGGGCCACTAGCTTTTTCAAATCATTCATATCGCTTTTCATATCAAACAGAACCTTGTAGAGAATTTCCCTTTCGGAATTAAAAGTCTCTTCGCTGACCGGATCATTTCTGATGAGGGCAGGCAGTCGGCTTTTGTGATAATCAGGCAGGTAATTTGACAGGGAGGAAGCAGATATCTCCCTTTCCTGCTCTATAATGGAGAGTTGCTCCGTAACATTTTTTAATTGCCTTACGTTGCCCGGCCATTCGTAGTTTAGCAACACCTGGTGTGCCTCTTCCTCAAGCCTTATGGGGGGCATCCGGTAGCGGTCTGAAAAATCTGCTGCAAATTTCCTGAACAATAACAGGATGTCATTTCCCCGTTCCTTCAATGAAGGAACATGAATGGGTACTGTATTGAGCCTGTAGAATAAATCATCCCTGAAATTGCCTTTCTTTATTGCCTGTGCAATATTCAGGTTAGTAGCGGCCACAACCCTGACATCAGTTTTTAAGACCTTGGAAGACCCAACCCTGATAAACTCACCTGTTTCAAGGACCCTCAGTAACCTCACCTGGGTGGATAACGGTAATTCCGCCACTTCATCCAGGAATATGGTGCCTCCATTCACCACTTCAAAATAGCCTTTTCTTGTATCGTGGGCCCCAGTAAAGGCACCTTTTTCATGCCCAAATAATTCAGAATCGATGGTTCCCTCTGGGATAGCACCGCAGTTAACGGCTATATAAGAGCCATGCTTTCTGATACCCAGAGAATGAATAATTTGAGGGAAAACTTCTTTACCAGTACCACTTTCACCTGTTATCAATACGCTTAAATCCGTAGGTGCTACCTGCCTGGCAATATCTATGGCCCTCTCAAGCCCGGCAAACGTTCCAATAATACGAAATCGCTGTTTTATTTGTTGTATCTCCATGTACTCTGACAAAATAACCTGAAAGTATGACAAAATTACAATTTTCACCGGAATCAAAAAGGTTTATCCTTATAGTTTCCTATTTTTGAAATAAAAAAGTGTCACACTTCCTCGGTATCATTCCTGCAAGGTATGCTTCAAGCCGGTTCCCTGGAAAACCTCTGGCGCAGCTCGGTAACAAACCTATGATACGCTGGGTTTATGAGAGCGCATCGGCGGTCTTTAAAAATCTTCTGGTGGCCACTGACGACAACCGGATCCTGAAAGCAGTAGAGGAATTCGGGGGGAAGGGGATCATGACTTCTCCCAGTCACCGCAGTGGGACCGAAAGGTGCGCCGAGGCATTTCAACTGTACCAGGAAAATTCGGGTGAAAGATTCAGTCACGTAGTAAATATCCAGGGAGATGAACCCCTTGTGAAGGCTGAGCAGTTACACACACTCCTGGATTGTTTTGAGGAGCCTGGTACAGGTATAGCCACACTGATCCAACCCCTGGAAACCCAGGATGAGCTGGTAAATCCAAATGTCGTAAAGGTGGTGGTGGATAAAAAATTTAAAGCGCTCTATTTCTCCCGGGCCCCCATTCCATATGAGCCGAATCTGTCATCGGGTCAACCCGGAATTAATTGCGTCTATTATAGCCATATTGGTTTGTATGCTTTTCGAATTGAAGTTCTGGAACAGCTGGTGAAATTACCTCCCTCGGAACTTGAGATAACCGAATCGCTGGAACAACTGCGTTGGTTAGAGAATGGTTACTCCATTCAGACAAGAATCTCCCATTTTCCTTCCATAGGTGTAGACACACCCGAGGACCTTGAGAAAATCAGCTCACAGTTCTGAAAGAAAATCAGCTCACAGTTCTGAATATTTTT
>CAZCQL010000032.1:0-20362 GCA_964500835.1 uncultured Bacteroides sp. | reverse complement strand
AGAAAATCAGCTCACAGTTCTGAAAGAAAATCAGCTCACAGTTCTGAATATTTTTGCTCTGACTTATTCGTGATGAAGAATTTCGGCAGGATTGGTCCTGGCGGCCTTGTAGGCAAGGGAGGAGACAGTAAGTATTGAGACCACCATGGCAGTAACTGCTGCAACTACATATATCCATGGCTGAAACCCGATGTTGTAAGGAAAATCCTCCAACCAATGCTGCATAAAGAAATAGGCAACTATCCAGGCCAGTAAGACGGAAACCCCCATGAGCATTACAATTTCACGGGAGATAACAATTATTACCTCATGTATACTGGCTCCCATGGCTTTTCGTATGCCAATCTCCCGGATCTTACCCTGTGTATAGTGAAGGGTTAGTCCAAAGAGTCCCATGCAGGCGACAAAGGTGGCAAGTATGGCAAACATCAGAGATAGCCGGCCAGTTCGTCTTTCCTCCTTGTAATAATTGTCAAGTTCTTCATCCAGAAAAAAGAATTGAAATGGTGCATCATTCGACATACTCATCCAAGTTTTCCGGATCTTGCTCAACGTGGAAGAAACACCTTTTCCGGCTACGCCGAGCCGGATGGTGATGTAACCCGACAAATCGAATCCTTCCGTCTTATACCGGATCATATAGGGGCCCACAGGTTCCCTGAGAGAACTGTAGTTAAAATCTTCAACCACTCCAATGATTCTCAGCTGATTGGTATCCCCCTGTTGTGTCGGCTCCAGGATCACTGTGTTATACGGATCTTCTATATTGTATTCCAGAACAGCAGCCTGGTTGATAAGAATGGTGGAAGTGTCGCTGGAATACTGAGGGTCAAAAAAACGGCTATTCTTATCAAAGAATCTGAAGTTATAAGTCTTCATGAAATCATCATCAACGTAATTGGTTCCAAACAAATAATTCTTCGACGCATCCCTTCCTTTGATCATATAGGTTTCGGTACTGTTATTAAATCCAAGATAGGTTGTAGAATTTGTTGCCGAAGCCACACCAGGTATTCTTTCCACTTCCCGGCAAAAAGCCTGTATACTCTTATTTAATGGATATATCCGTTTTAAGACTACCAGCTGCTCTTTGTCAAATCCCAGGTCTTTGTTGAGCATAAACCGCAATTGATCGGATACAATGAGTGTTCCAACAATAATGGCGACAGATATAGTGAATTGCGTAATTACCATGATGTTTCTGAAATGGCTGACACGCTTTCTTCCGAGAAAATCACCCTTTATACCTTCGACAGGCCTGAACCTGGAAAGAAAAATTGCTGGATATGCTCCGCTTAAAAGTCCCACCAGAACAGCCATGATAAGGACCAGTGGCAATAAGTTTCGATGATGTGAAGAAGCCATCCTCAAATCAAGGTCCATGGTGTGGTTGAACCAGGGAAGTAAAAGTTCCACCAGAATCAGTGCGAAGATCAGAGCGATCAAGCTAAGAATCACCGACTCAGTAAGGAATTGCTGAATGAGTAGTTTTCGGTCCGATCCGGCCACTTTCCTCAATCCTATTTCACGAATCCTTGTGCCTGACCTGGCCATGGAGAGGTTCATAAAATTAATGGAGGCTATTACCAGGATAAAAAACGCAACCAGGGCAAAGATGGGTATATAGCGTCTGTCGTTTACCGGCCGGAAACAGATTTCCAATCCAACTTCGATATCCGGTTGAAGGTGTATATCGGTAAGTGGCTGAAGAAAAACACCATAGCGATTCCCTCCGGCAATCCACTCTTCGGGCTTCAAACCCAGTATGGATTTAAGCTCAGGTCTGATGTGCTCTGTCATGACCTTAGCCATTTTCGCCTCAACCTCCAACCTGTCAGCCCCGGGAGCTAACAGCACATAACTAAAAATAGAAGCCTGAAACCATGTGTCACTCTGGGTGGGATCAAGTTTAGCCATGGAAGCAATGAAATCGGCAAAAAAATGAGAATTTTCAGGCAGTGCCTCAATAACCCCGGTAACTATATACTTGTTCCCTTCCCTGTTCACATTTAATGGAAGCCCTAAGGGATTCCTGTCACCGAAATAGAGCCTTGCCTTTTCTTCTGTAATAACAATGGAATTAGAGTGGGATAAGGCTGTAGCAGGATCCCCCCTGATAAAATTGATACTAAAAATGTCGAAAATAGTAGAATCGGCAAATAAGAAATGGTCCTCAATGTATTTTTCGCCGTCATACCAGATCAATCGCTGGTTAAATACATCAAACCTTACAAAGTTTTCGATTTCGGGGATTTCTTTGGTAAAGGTTGGTGCCATGATCATGGAGGTCCATGCACCCCTGAAGGTTTGTTCACCCATCACCCCATCAATGTAGAGCCTGTAAATTCGGTCGCTGTGTTCATTAAACCTGTCATAGCTCAACTCCTTTTGTATAAACAAAAGGATCAGGACAGCACTGGCCAGACCAATGGCTAATCCTGATATGTTAATCAGAGAGAATACCGTGTTCTTACTGATATTTCGGAGTGCAACAGTTAGAAAGTTCCTCCACATGACAGATTCATTGACACTTGTAAGGACAGTTTTCGTGCCACAAAGTTTAAGGGATTGTTAATAAAATAGTTGGTCTTAGACTCAGGAATGAAGAACCATGTAAAAGTGTTCGGAATCGAACCCGGTTGCCCGAAAAGGTACAATCCATTAAAGATTGAAGTAAACCCTGAAGGTATAGAGTGAGTATTCCCTGGAAAGATCCTTAAAATCATATTCCAATTTTTGCCCGGCCGTTTTTGCCATCTCAATAAATCCAAGTCCAGCGCCTCCATTTGCCGAAAACTCTCCGTTGGTAATAGTGGACTTATAGAGCTCTTTTAACTCCTCTTTATTGTGATTATTCACATTATCAATCTTTGTCCTGAGGGGAATGATGTCTCTGTTCTTTACCGGATTTCTTGTGACAAGTTCAATGCTGGAAGTATTCCGGCTGATCTGGCATGAGGGACAGAAACCTGACTCTATATCGCTGTTGAATTGAAACTCATTACTATATTTCGTGATGTTTTCAAGCGCTTCTATCATAATGGAAATCATCTTCTTATAAGTCCTAAAGGAGAGATCATGATCCTGAGCGACCATTTTGAATTCCGATAGCAGCCAATCAATGGTGCTGAAAGAGAGCGGACCCTGATATGACAGGATAGACTTACTCATCATTGCGCGTCAGTTAGATGTGGTAATTTAAGAAAAACTAATTAACGATTCATCGATGTTATCCACATACCCCGAGTCCTCAGGAAGGTTATCTCCGTAACTGGCCTCAACGGCCAGTTGGTCGCAACGTTCATTTTCAGGAATACTGGCATGTCCTTTTATCCAAATAAATGTGATGGAATACTTCCTGTATAATTCCAGGAATTGCTGCCATAAATCGGCGTTCTTCTTTTTTTTAAACCGCTTTAATTCCCAGGTAAATACCCAGCCCTTATTCACCGCATCTGAAACATAACGTGAATCGGTATAGACCTTCACATTCAAATCGTCCCGTTTGAGAGTTTCCAATCCCCTGATTACCGCAAGCAGCTCCATCCGGTTGTTGGTTGTTAACCTGAATCCTTCAGAGAGTTCCTTCCGGTGATTGCCATACTTCATAACAACTCCCAGTCCACCAGGGCCAGGATTTCCCCTGGCAGCACCATCGGTATAGATGACAATCTCGGCGTGCGTCATGGTTGCATTAGGGAACAAGCGTCATCTCCTTCACCAGGTGTCCTGCCCCGGCATACTTATCAATGATAAACATTACATATCTGATATCCACGTTGATGCACTTTTGGATTTCTGCCTCGAAGGCCACATCGCCACTCATGGACTCCCAGTTGCCATCAAATGCGATTCCAAGGAGTTCTCCGTTGCCGTTGATCACCGGGCTCCCGGAATTCCCTCCTGTAATATCATTGTTGGAAGTAAAGCAGACATTCAGCCTGCCATCCACCCCGTATTTGCCATAATTCTTTGCCTTGTATAGCTCCTTGAGTTTATTGCTGACTTCAAACTCGAAATTGGTAGAATCCTCTTTTTCCATCACCCCTTTCAGCGTAGTGAAATGTGTGTAGAGCACTGCATCCCTTGGAACATAGTCGCCCACCTCGCCATAACTCATCCTCATGGTGGAATTGGCGTCAGAATAGAAATCTTTCTCAGGGTGCATTTCAATAAGCCCCTTCACATAAAGCCTTCGAGCATTTTCAAAATCCTTGTTAATATCGGCCATTCTTCCCAAGATTTCAAAATTGATCTGTGTTCCCATGGCAGCTCTGTATGCCGGATCGTGCCGCAACACTTTCAATGTTGGCTTCTCCATAAATTTTAGAAATTTCTCCTGATCAGTTATAAAGGATTTCTTGAAATACCTGTCTAGATATTTATCAACGTCTCCTTTGTATCTTTCCTTTACTTCAAGGACGAAAGAAGGAAGGAACTCATCCTCCAGGTCCTCCATCAGCAACCTAATCATGGCTGCTGAAACTTTTTTATCCGTAGAGGGATTGTAGTCCTTGTAAAAGTTAGTTGAAAACTCAACTAGCCTCCTCGACATGTAATCAATGTCTTCCTGATCAGATCCGGGATGGGCCAGTATCCTTTCGAGCCCTCCCAAGTTCCTCGCAAAATCGACAGATTCCATCCCTGCTTCAAAAGAAGACCTCAGGATAGTTTCCTGCAGGTATTGAGAGGCATTTTTAACTCTTTTTCGCCCCTCCACAGCTTTCTTTATATCGAGTAAAACAGATCCATATAATTCTTTTCTAGTTTCATTTTCATTGACCCAAGCTGAAAATTCCTTCTCCAGCTCTTTTTGCTTGGCCATTATATGAAGGTCTTTCAATCCGGCTCTCTGTCCAATAGAATACTTCCAATAATTTGCAGACCGTGCATGTTTTGACGCATACTGAATTCGGACTTTTTCATCTGCCTGCATATCCTGCATTATCAAATTCTGCTTTATACCTCTGATTTTAATTCGGTTGGGGTGTGTAATCTCAAGCAACTCCTCAATTTCCCACGATGTCAGAAAACGGTGTGTCGTTCCTGGGTACCCCATCACCATGGTGAAATCACCCTTCTTATACCCTTTGAGAGAAATAGGGAGGAAATGCTTGGATTTCAACGGTACGTTGCTGGTACTGTATTTGGCAGGCTTCCCGTCAGGACCTGTATAAACCCTGAACAACGAAAAATCACCAGTGTGTCTCGGCCACATCCAGTTGTCCGTATCTCCGCCATATTTACCAATTGACTCCGGGGGTGCTCCTACCAGACGTACATCGAGGTATGTTTCAGTAATAAAAAGGAAAAACCTGTTTCCATTGAACATGCGCTTGATCTCCGCTTCGTATTGGGTCTCCCCGACTGCCTTTTGGGATAGGGTTTGAGAGAGGGATCGGATCTTTGAATCACGTTCCTCCCGCGTCATAGTCTCGCTTAGCTCAGGGGCAATCTGATCGGTTACTTCTTCCATCCTTACCAGGAACGTTATGGATTTGCCTTCATTTGGCAACTCCTCATCCCGGGCCATTGCCCAGAAACCACTCTTCAAATAGTCGTGTTCAACGGAACTGTGGTACTGGATTTCATCATATCCGCAATGGTGGTTGGTCAACAACAGACCGTCCGGGGACACTAACTCTGCTGTGCACATCCCGTGATCGAGTGCGCCCACAGCATCCTTCAGGCTTGTCTGGTTTATACTGTAGATTTGCTCCGCTGTAAGTTGCAATCCCATTTCGGTCATTTCATCCATATTCACCTGTTTAATCAGGCTCAGTAACCACATGCCCTCATCTGCATGTACTCTCATCTGGAATGCCACCAGGAGTCCTATTGCTAAAAGTGAAATGTTTCTCATTCGTGACTTTTATTTTTGTAAAGTGCAAATATTATAAAATTCTACATGAATCTGTCATAGGCGGCAGGGTTTAAACCAAACCCCCATATGTTTAAGGAAAGTTCAACCGCACTTGGTCGTTCAGTAATTTGAAAGATTTTCTGTGATATGGACAGGGACCAACCTTCATGATCGCTTTCCGGTGTTCCATGGTAGGATACCCTTTATTGCTGTCCCATCCATACTCGGGGTACTGACTATGAAGTCTTAGCATGTATTCATCCCTGCATGTCTTTGCAAGAATTGATGCCGCCGCAATAGAGGCATATATAGCGTCACCTTTTACGATGCAGGTATGTGAAATCTTTTTGTAACCTGAAAAACGGTTGCCATCAATGAGAAGGTGTTCCGGCCCGGTTTCCAATTTCTTAATTGCCCTGTGCATGGCTAAGAATGAGGCATTTAGTATGTTAATCCGATCAATTTCTTCTTCCTCAACAACTCCTATCCCGTATGAAACGGCCTGGGATTCAACCACAACGCGCAGTTGCTCTCTCGTTTTAGCGGAGAGTTTTTTGCTGTCGTTCAGGATTGGATTCTGAAAAGAACCGGGCAGGATCACCGCTGCCGCAAATACAGGTCCGGCAATGCATCCCCTCCCTGCTTCATCGCATCCAGCCTCCACTCTGCCAGCGGTATGAAATGATTTAAGCATCTGAGTCCAACACATGCTGAATGGAATCCCACAACTTGGTTGCAGTATGTTCCCAGCTAAAATGTTCCCTGCGGATTCTCCCTTTTTTGATTAATTCCTCTCTCAATCCCTGCTCCTTCACAATCCTGATCATGCTGTCGCGGATGCTTCCCGGGCTTTCGGGCGAGGTAAAAAGAGCAGCCTCCCCAGCTATTTCAGGCAAGCTGGTCACTTTAGAAGCTATAACCGGAATATCACACTTCATCGCTTCTATGATCGGAATTCCGAATCCTTCAAAGTAGGGAACAAAAGTCATGGCCCAGGCAGCCCCTAACACCTCGTTGAGCTGCTCAGGGGAGAGCCGGCCGGTAAAAATTACATCTTTTTTGCTATTCATTTTTTCGAGCTGCTCTTCCATAGGCTTGGTGAGGAAAAATTTCTCTCCCACCAGGACCAACCTGTAGTTTCCTTTATTCTCATCTTTAAAAAGTTGAAAAGCCTTCAAGAGGTTGGTAATGTTCTTTCTGGGATGCAGGCTACCCACAAAAACAAAGTAAGGGGATCCGCCAGTATACTTGTTTCGTACTTCAATTGCCCTCAACTCAGAGATCGGCATGAACCTGTCGTTGGCTCCATTATATGCCAGATCAATTTTATCTTCCGCCACTTCATAATTGTTTATTATGTCCCTTCTGGAAAACTCAGAGACAGTGACTATCCGGTTAGCTTTACGGGCATAGCGAGGAAAAAAATGGCGATAATACTTTCTGACTAGCCAGGGAAGATCACCTGGCCTGTGTTCAAAATTAATGTCATGGATCACATCCACAGAAGGGAACTTCGACCTGAGAGGAAGATATCCATCCGTACTTAAAAAAAGATCCGGTTTTATCCTTCTCAGGTACGAGTTTACACGCCATTCAAACCAGTAATACCATAAGATGGGATGGCGGGTTGAGGGCCATAAGACAACAGGAGTGATGTTGTCGCCAAATACTACCTCCGGACTGAATTTCCTGTCAAATAGAAATATGAAATGGGTTTCCGGGTGTGTGCGCGTGATCCTCCTGAGTGTCTCGAAAGTAAACCAGCCAATGCCATCTAATTTTCCCGGCATTAAAAGGCGGGTATTCACAACGATAGTTTTCTTTTTTATCTCCTGATTCAAAGCACCCCGTGACTTTTCTGGGGTGAACTTATTACATTTGTAGGGAATTAAAAAATATAATCGGCTGAATTTGAAAAAACGATTCATCACCAACCTGGCCCTACTGATTTTACTTAACCTGCTTATTAAACCATTTTGGTTTTTTGGCATTGAAGTAGGTGTGCAGAATCGCGTGGGTGAAGAAGTGTACGGTTTTTACTTTTCTCTTTTCAACTTTGCTTTCATCCTAAATATTCTGCTCGATCTTGGCATTAACAATTTTAATAACCGGTCCATTGCCAGAGACCCTAACCTATTAAAGGACTATCTGGCTGCAATTATTCCCCTGAAATTTTTTTTGTCCCTTGTTTACGCAGCGGTGGTTATCCTCTCGGGAAAGATAATTGGCTATTCTTCCGACCAATTCAGAATGCTCTGGATGCTTGTATTGAATCAGTTTCTGGCTTCATTTATTTTGTACTTCAGGACAAACATCAGCGGTTTGCACTATTTCCGCACCGACAGCCTCCTGTCGGTGATGGATCGAACCCTCATGATACTTTTCACCGGATTGCTCTTATGGGGAAATTTCACAAATGAGCCGTTCCGGATAGAATGGTTTGTTTATTCCCAGTCAGCGTCATATGCCCTTACCCTGATTACCTGTGCAGCAATCGTCCGGTACAGGTCCGGTGCTTTTATAAGACATCTGAACCTTTCCGCTTCACTGAAGATTCTTCGCTTTAGCTACCCTTTTGCACTCCTGATCCTCTTGATGTCGCTGTTCAATCGGGTGGACTCGGTTATGCTGGAAAGACTTCTGGACAATGGGAGGGAAGAAGCAGGAATTTATGCCCAGTCATTTCGAATTTTCGATGCTGCCTCCCAGTTTTCACTTCTTTTTGCCATGTTGTTACTTCCGATGTTTTCCAGAATGATCCGGTTGAAACAGTCGGTAAATGAACTCATCAGGATAGCATTACCCTTGCTTCTCGTCGCAGGGGTTACCGTGGCCATTTCGGGCAATTATTACAAATATGATATCATTGAGCTCCTCTATAAATCACATGCTCATTACAGCTCACGTATTTTCGGCGTTCTGATGGTGGGATTTTTATTTGTCTCCACAAGCTATATTTATGGAACCCTACTGACTGCCAATAATAACCTGCGTCATTTGAATATCCTCGCCACGTCGATCGTTGTCATTAATATATCCCTGAACCTGATTCTCATACCGCGCTACCAGGCCTATGGTGCAGCGATTGCCAGTCTGTTTTCACAGGGAATTTTTGCCATTATGCAATTGATCCTCTGTGTGCGGATAATAAAGGTTTCTATTAACAGAGATATCTGGCTCAGACTGTTTGGTTTCCTTGCCTTCAACCTTTTTACTGGTTACGTCTCTCTTCTGATTCCAGGCTGGATTCCCGGAATATGCATACTTCTCGCATCATGCCTGTTTAGTTCACTGTTGTTAGGGCTGATCAGGCCCCGGGAGATCAGGGAAATTTTGGCTTCCAAAGAAAAATAATCCTCTCATCTTACCTTTAGTCACACGCCCTGACCGGTGATTATATTCGCCTCTCTGTGCAGAATGAAATGGGATAAATCGAATAATACATACACTTTAAATATATTATATATTATTATTATACTCTTTATAAGATGATTACAACATACTTAATAGTGTTTTTTGCCCCTATATATATATGGAATATTTGATTTGTTAGGAAGTTGTTGATTGTATATGTGCAGCGATATTCATTTAACGCTGGCCTTTAGCTATTTTTAACAAACCCATTCAATTCGTTCAAGGTGGAGCATTCAAAAGACGAAAAGCTAAGAAGGACCAACAGGACTTCCATACTTTTTAACCAGAGAGAACAGGAGGCCATCACTCTTTACTGCGAAAAATACAAGGTCAGGAATAAATCGAAGTTCATGCGAGAAGCCATTATGACGGAGATTCTCAAAAAGTTTGATGAGGATTATCCCACTTTATTTGAATTTGAAAAACCAAATTTGTTCTATTCCAAATAGGGAACGAAGTTTTCTCAGAATCTCAACATTAAACCATGGAACCCAGGCAATCATTAATCAATGACCTGAATATTCTACAGTCCGTTTTTGTACATTCACCTGCAGCATCAACTATTATAGATACACATGCCTCTATTAAACTTGCAAATCCTGAATTTGAAAAGATCACGGGGTATGATCATGACCAACTTGAAGGAATTCGGAAATTGACCGAATTGATCCCTGCCGGGGACCGGGATGCCGTGAAGAGCCTTCTTGGAAGACTAAAAGCTGGTGGGGTAGTCCATCCTGATAAAATTGAATGCGGTATCGTGGATAAAAATGGTGAGCTGAAAACGACTTTCCTCACCGGGGAAGCCATTAATGATTCAGACCTGATCCTCGTATCACTTATCGATATCACAGAACAGAAGAGGAATGAGACCAACTTAAAAAGTGCGAAAGCAAGGGCTGAGGAATCTGACAGGCTGAAAACTGCATTTCTCGGGAACCTCTCTCATGAAATAAGGACCCCTATGAATGCGATTGTGGGATTTACTTCCCTGTTGCAAACAGATAAGCTTTCAGAGGGGAAAAGAGCAATGTATCTAACCCAGATCATTAATGGCAGCACTGAATTGTTGCAACTTATTGAGAAGTCCCTTACTCTCTCCAGAATCGATCTGGACCAGATCAAAATCAACAAGCGTCAGTTCTTTATAAACAAGAGATTGGATGAATTGCATGAAAAATACCTCTCCATTCTGGCCACTTCAGGGAAGGAGAACATTGAGCTGATTATTGAAAAAGACAAACAAGAGGATGATTTCGTAGTCCAGCTGGATCACATGAGGATCCTGGAAGTACTTAATAACTTGCTTGAAAACGCAGTTAAATTTACTGAAAGAGGTCAGATAACTCTCGGGTATACCTGCTTGGAGGTAGCATCAGAGGATTCGTGCGACACCTTGCAATTCTACGTAAAAGATACGGGAATAGGTATTCCTGAAGAAAGTACTGGGATTATCTTTGACAGGTTCGTAAAGCTTGTGGATAAAAACGAAACCGCGTTTCGCGGTGCCGGTCTCGGACTTGCCATAGCTCATGACCTGGTTAAACGAATGGGCGGGAAGATCTGGGTTGAAACAGATGTGGGAACAGGCAGTAAATTCTATTTTACTGTTCCTGTAATACAATCTAAGATCCAACAGTACTCACCCTCTGAATCCTTGGCGCACAAAGAATACGATGACTGGTCCTGTTATGAAATACTTATTGCAGAAGATATGGAATCTAATTATCTCTATATAAAAGAGTTATTAGCTCCTTCGAAAATGAAGATACTAAGAGCAAGAGACGGCCTGGAAGCTGTGGAGATCTTTGAATCTCATCCTCAGATCGATCTTGTCCTTATGGATATACTTATGCCCGGACTTGATGGGTATGAAGCCACCTACCACATTCGCCATATTCGAAATGAGGTGCCTGTAATAGCCCACACAGCGTTCTCTTTTGAAGGGGAGGTACAAGATGGCCTCTATGCTGGCTGTTTTACCGGCTATATTATGAAACCATTTACAAGGGATATGCTCATAGCCAACCTAAAGAAGTACCTGCCCGTTAAATAATTTCCATGGAATAAATAATAGCCTCCAGCTGTTTGATTTTCACCCTTTTTTTCTGATTGGGGTGGTAGATATAACCATCCACAGTAACAATCCTATTCCTTTTTGCATTATAGACCGAATGACTGATAAATGGCCCCCCCATAAAACCATTCTCCAATTCCCATAAACCACGCAGCTCTACCACATTCATGTGGTTGTTCTTCAGCTCGAAAGCTATAGGTTTAAACATAGGGGAAATGGTCATGTAGGAGTCGGCGGTGGGGCCCTGGACGTAGGTTTTGCAAAATTCGTTCCGCTTCTGAATAAGCTTGTCTGTTGCCAGGTCCTCTGGTCCGTTTGCAGGATAATCATACACCTGAATCACCTGGGATAGATCTGGTGCCTCAATGGAGACCGATGTATAGTCCTCCTTGCTGAAGTCGAGGTTGTATCCCCTTGGGATAGCCAGACGAACCTGGTGATGTGCTGATATCTCCTTCTGGATCGCCAGATCCTTTGAATCTTTATAGCTATTCATCAGCCTGTTCCTGTCATACTGCACCAGGAAGCTCTGAATGCGCTGTTCATTATCACTGATCAACTGCTTCAGCTCAGTTCCGGTTGAAGCTTCCAACTGTATCATAATCTGAGGCTTTGCCCATACATTCTCCCTGAACCGGATCCTTGATTCCAAACCGGATTCAATGGTAGTTAACACAATGGAGCGGTGATACTGGTAAAAACCTTCAAACGATGCAGCCGTAATCTGAATCACATCAAAAAGTGGTTCGGACTGGGGCAGACCACTAAATTCCTCCATGAGAATATCTTTCAGCAATTCTCCTGCAGAGTTTTCCCAGTTGAAATTGTCCATTATCACCAGAACCTCCCCTGCACCACCGGTAATGTTTGGCATGATCTTGCCCCTGACACCGCCCTGGTTCTGACTGCTGTCACACGATAAAGTACCAAGAAGGAAAATTGCAAGGACAAAAAAGCCTGTCCACCGAAACAGACAGGCCATTATAATCCTTAAGATATTACTCCTTTGCATCTTTTATCTCTTTCGGATCCTTCGTGTCGTCCACCACTTCATCATCTAAATCCTCAGAGGTGGCCTTTTTAAATTCTTTCATGCCCTGCCCAACGCCACGCATTAATTCCGGGATTTTGCGTCCCCCGAACATTAGTAACACCAGCAACACAATCACTACAATTTGCCAAACTCCTATTGCAAGGGTGATAAAAGCTTCCATTTCTTTCGATTATTAGGTTTAAAATACAAAAATAGCTAAATTATTGTTCTATTTCTTAAATAATCCAATGATGTCGTTCAAATTAGCATATAGCAGCAGACTCAATAATAGAACCATTCCGACAATCTGGGCATACTCCAAAAATTTGTCTCCCGGCTTCCGGCCAGTAACCATCTCAAATAAAAGAAACATGACATGCCCCCCATCCAGTGCAGGAATAGGAAGTATATTCATAATGGCCAGAATAATAGATAAGAACGCCGTCATATTCCAGAAGCTTTGCCAATTCCAGGCGGATGGGAAAATGCTCCCGATCTTAATAAATCCACCCAGTTCTTCATAGGCCTTGGTTTCGGGCTTGAAGAGCATCTTTAGCTGCTTGAGATAACTTTTTGTAATATCGACACCATGGTTAATTCCTGCCGGAATGGATTGGAATAATGAATACTTCACAACCACTGGTTCAAAAAAGTCCAGGTAACTTTTAGGATGAAAGCCAAATAATCCCTCCTCACTGGTAGTTACCCCTATCTGAATAGTATCTGAGTTCCGCAGAAGTGTCAGGTCAAATGCAGTATTCGCTACTCCCCTGGTCTGCTCTTTAAATTCATCGTAATAGGTCACAGGAATTCCATTGACAGCAATGAAGCGGTCTCCTGACTGAACACCAGCTTTTTCCAGTCCACCCTCTTCCATCACATTGTCAACCACACATGGTACCCTGGGTTCCATGGCATACTGAACTTTCAAAAGTCGGGATAGCATACCCTTGGGTACATGAATATCCATTACTTTTCCATCCCTTTCTACCTGGATAATTTTGGTGCCATCGACCACAATATCATGGTGAATCGCCCTCCATTTTTCAACTTCTTTCCCATCAAGCGCAAGAATTTTATCTCCCTGGCGAAGCCCCATATCCAGGAAAGTGCTGTCTGCGAACATCATTCCATATTCCAGGCGATTTGTCGGGACATAGGATTCTCCCCAGGAAAAGAAGACGATAATATAGATGAAAAGCGCCAACAAGAAGTTCACAATAACTCCTCCCAGCATAATTAAGAGACGCTGCCAGGCTTTCTTGGATCTGAATTCCCACGGCTGCGCAGGTTTTTTCATCTGCTCCCTGTCCATGGATTCATCGATCATCCCACTAATCTTTACATATCCACCAAGGGGCAGCCAGCCGATACCATAAACGGTGTCCCCAATTTTCCTTTTAAACAAAGAAAAGCCTGCGTCAAAAAAGAGGTAAAATTTCTCCACCCGCACTTTAAATACCCTCGACAGGGTAAAATGCCCCAGTTCGTGCATAACGATAAGGATTGAGAGGCTCACAAGTAATTGTGCAATTTTTATAAATACATCCATTCCTGCCTATATTTGTTCTTTTGCGACCCGCCTTGCCTGAAGGTCTGATTCAAAATAATCCCCGAGTGCCGGATCCTTCACAAAGGAAGACTTTCCAAGTGTGTTTTCAATGATATCAGGAATATCGAGGAATCCAATCTTTTTTTCCAGAAAAGCCTCCACTGCAACTTCATTTGCCGCATTCAAAATACAGGGCCAGTTCCCTCCTTTACTCAGCACTTCGTAAGAGATTGCAAGATTACGAAAAATTTTTGTATCCGGCTCCTCAAAGGTCAGTTCAGGATAGTCTGCAAAGCTGAACCTTTCAAAATCGGAGGTAAGTCGCTCCGGATATGATAATGCATACTGTATTGGGAGTTTCATATCGGGTAATCCCATCTGGGCTTTGATGGAACCATCGGAGAATTGGACCATGCTGTGGATGATCGATTGCGGATGCACCACCACCTCAATCTTGTCGGCTGTGGTACCAAATAACCACCTGGCTTCAATGACCTCCAGCCCTTTATTCATCAAAGTGGCAGAATCGATGGATATTTTTGGGCCCATGCACCAGTTTGGATGGCAAAGGGCTTCTTCCGGAGTAACTTTTTTAAGGAAGTCCAGGCCCTTCCCTCTAAAAGGGCCTCCAGAGGCGGTAAGGATCAGCTTTTCAATCTCATTTCTCCCCTCCCCGGTTAGTGACTGAAATATGGCAGAATGCTCGGAATCCACCGGAATAATATTTACCTGCTTCCTGATGGCTTCTTCCATTATCAATTTCCCGGCGACAACCAGGGTTTCCTTATTGGCAAGAGCTATTGCTTTCCCTGCCCTGATTGCCTCCACAGTAGGTCTTAATCCTCTGAATCCTACCATGGCTGTAAGTACCATGTCGACAGAATCGAAGGTAACAACCTGTGCAATGGATTCCTCCCCGCAATACACTTTAACGGGATAATGTACAAGGGCTTCCTTTACCTTATCATAGTGATCCTCATTGCCGATCACTACCATGTTGGGAGTAAAGCGCATGCTCTGCTCAATTAATAAATTTGCATTGTTGCCGGCGGCCAGCACTTCTACTTCGAAGGATTCGGGGAATTTGGAAATCACTTCAAGGGCCTGGGTTCCAATGGATCCTGTTGATCCAAGTATCGCGATTCTTTTTTGCATTCGTTAAAAAACGATATAATCTACAGGATTCATCGGAACACGATCGTGCCACAACTCAAAATGAAGGTGGGGCCCGGTGGTGAGTTCTCCCGAATTCCCAACAATGGCTATGGCATCCCCGGCAACCACTTTTTGTCCAACCGATTTAAACAGAGTAGCGTTATGCTTATAAACCGACATCAGTTCATTATCATGCTGGAGTTGGATGACATAACCCGTCTCAAGGGTCCAGGTGGATATGGTAACCGTTCCATCGAGGGTAGCTTTGACCACTTCGTTAGGAGCAGCTACCAGATCAATTCCAAAATGACCCTCCATGGGATTGAAGGATTTTGTAATAATCCCATTGACCGGTGTGAAAAAATGCATTTCATAAAGATTTCTGTTTACTTCCCCTTCATCAAGTACACTTAATCTGAATTGATCCTCTGCTTCCACTTGTTGCCTCAACAGTGAATCATTTGTGGAACGTAAAAACGTAATTTCCTGAGCATCCACCATTCCTGTAGTATCGTTCAGATAATTCTCGGGCATTTCACCGGAAATAATGCGTTTCAGGTTATCAAAATACTGGTCGCGGATGGCCTGTTCATACACAAGGGAATCTGCCTTCATGGCATTCTGCCGAATATCCTGTCGCATGGCCGCATCGGGATACCCTGGAATCAATTCGCGAATATTTGTATATGCAACTAATGAATAAATTATTGCAATAAGAAGGATCGTAATGCCCCCCACCAGTGCAATCAAATTCAACCTGGTAAGTCGTATATTACCAACCTCTTCGAAGGTGTCCTCATTTAAAAGGACCATTCGATATCTGTTGGTCAGCTTATGATAAAGCTTCCAGCGCCTTTTTTCTGGCTTATCGTTCATGGGGACAGAATGCCGTGACGGCACAAAGATATAAAAGAATAGGGATAGCTGAACAGCTATTGGAAATCGAACATAGGCAGGATTTCCCTGCGTATGTATTCCTGACCAATCTCTTGCTTTAGAAATCCTTCCCTGATCATCGCCTCATCTTCCGAAACGAAAAGTTCCATATGAATAAGGGTCCAGGGCCTGAATTCAAACAGTGGATTGTCAGATTCCATGACGTTCATGGTAATCATATAATCCGTAAGGCTGGTAGTGTATCCCACGAACAGCCGGTCGTGCGGATATGAATAGAGCACAAAAACTTTATAACTCATGCAATCTGTGTCATTAGGTTATTACAAAATACGTGAAATATCAGAAATGGTTACCTTCCATTTGATATATCCTACATATTCCTTTATGAAATAAGGGTATTCGTCCATTTGTTGTCTCAGTATTTAATCCGTATGTGTTGCATGGATCGTATATAGGCCACAAGGTCCTGCCGCTCAGGACCGGAAAGGGCTGGATAGTCTCCCTGACCATATCCCCATGAAGGCATGGCAGTTTGACTTCTGCCTAATGTAATGGTCGCCATCAGATATCCGTTTGACGCCGCGCTAAGGAACTCCTGGTTATTCAATGCAGGACCACTTGTTCCCTTGCCAGAAGGCCCGTGGCACTCCACACACCACTTGGCAAAGATTGCGGCCCCTGACTTTCGGTTGCCTGGATTGCTGCCTGCATGGACATAGGTTAATGGCGCATCTGCTGCCTTTCTCATGAATCCAATAATATTCGCTATCTGTCCCTGGTTCAATTTTTCCGTGTTATATAAATCAGTCGACCAGCCAAACATGGCAGTATGTTCGCGTCCCCGGGCAATGGTCTCATATAGATACCGGTCGCCGGCCACATCCAGAAAATCCTTATTAATAATTGACGGACCGGTCTCCCCCTCTCCAAAATGGCCGTGACAACGGGAACACAGGTAATGAAAATTCGAGGCGCCCTCTTCCGGATCTGTAACCTTCAACTTCATGGCCGGGACCGCCGGGTTATACTTATTCCAACTCCTTATGTATGAAACAAGATCGATCAATTCGGTATCCTTCAGGTTTGTCCATGACGGCATGGCTGTATTTTCTCTGCCCCTTAGAAGGGTATTCAGAATAAACTCATTATCAGCCCGATCCAGGAATCCCTTTTGGTTTAACGCCACACTCACGCCTCCCTTTCCCTCACTACCATGGCATGTCATGCAATACTTATTAAACAGCAGTGCTCCCTGTGCAGTATTTCCCCGTAGATCATCATTAAACACATTCGTTGGTCTTCTGATTTTATCTTTCAGATAGCGGGACACACTATCAAGTTCGTAGGAATTCAAGCCAGATATCCTCGGGGACCAGCTACCCATCTGCCTCAGGCTTCGTCCCTTTTCCATGGTAAACCGAATGTAATTTTCGGAAGCCACTCTCAGAAAATCTGTATTTCCAATGGCCGGGACTCCGGTTTTATAGGTTTTGTAGTCCTTTCCTGTGCCATCTTTTCCATGGCACGCCGAACATAGGCGGGAATATCCGGCAATACCTGTCATGGGCCTCCGTATTCCCTTGAATTCATTCAGGGTGGCTACGCTAAAGTAGTCGAAAGGTATATCGGGCTTTGAAAGCCCCATGACAAACGTTGCCAGGGCATCTAATTCCCCTTCGTCCAGGGTAATTTTTAGCATTTGAGAACCGGGAGATACCATTTCCGGGTCTTTAAAATGCTGCTTTAACCAATTGGAGACTGATTGCTCACCGCTAATGTTCCGGAAACTGTAATCGTGCCTGGTCTTTTCGCCCTGTTGGGTTAAATCGGGACCGAGGATCCCCCCAACTCCACGGGCCTTGTGGCAGCCAAGACAACCCTCTTTAGAAAAAATATCCTTCCCCCTGAGGAATACCTCCATCCCACTCATCTCCAATGGTTGATTTATCTCAGAAAAGCTAAATATCGTCAGGTGGCATTTCCCGCATGATGACTGGATATAAGGTTGTTCCAGTAAAGGGTAGGGCCAAGAAGCAGATGGCACCCTTCCATGGGCATCGCTACTGGCAAGGGCCCTTCCCTGTCCTCCATGACAAACAGTGCAACCATAATCCTGAACCGGATGATCCAAAAGGAAGCTCCCTGAATGCAGTGTATAGGGTTGCGGGGCACTGGCCATTCTCTGATCCTCCAGTCCGGTATGACAGGAAATGCACCGGTCAACCCGCTTAAAATGCTCTAAATCCACCTGGAATATTCCGATTTCCGCGTCCTTTGTCCCGGAAATATCTCTGTACACCCTCTGATGCCTTCTCCATTCCTTATGCATACCCTCGTTGATCCATGCTCCGAACATCGTCAAGAGCAGGAGGGCCGATCCCAGGAGAACCATCCACTGCACCTGTCTCGTATATTTTTCCTCGTTCATTCCCTAATATTAGTAGACCGGCCACCTGCTAACTGACCAGTAAAATTCCCAATTGGGACCCCTGAACCATATCCCTACAATAGTAAATACTACCAGCGCTACAAAGGAACAGGTGAATAAAACCAAGGCTGCCATCCTGGTGGATTTCATCCTTCGCCGGATTGCTTCTGCCACCAATAAAAACAGGATGGCAGTGATGGTGGCCGGATTAATCAATATGACCAGCCACTGGGATATACCAGGAACCCAATCCCTCAGTCCTCCAAACCTGACTGCGATGAAGAGCTGCAGAATCACTACCAGCAGAGCAAACATGACCGACAAAAGAACCAGTCTGAGCCCTTTCTTTCCTGAAAACCATTCACCTATAAACCTTTCCTCCCGGTCTTTGTATGGAATGGAAAACAGGAACACCAGGTAAAGTACCGGAACCAGCAATCCCCCCGCAAATGCAGAGTAGGATACAAGTTCCTGTATCCCAAGAAAATACCAGGGTGATTTGGCGGGATTTTCAGGAAAGGATGGATTGGCCTGTTCTAAAAGAGGGGCATCTGCGAACAAAGCAATTAACAGGATTACTAAAACAACCAGGATTAAAATCGCGAGCTCGGTCCACATGAGTACAGGCCAGGCATACCACCTGTTATCCGCTCCTTTATCCCCTGCATACCCCAGGGGTCTGCTTAGTCCGCCATCCTTCCGAATCCGCCAGAAATGCACCCCCATCAGAACGATCATCGAAAATGGGAGGAAGATAATGTGGAGGGCAAAAAAGCGAGACATCGCTGGCTGACCAACAGTTTCTCCCCCAATTAATAGCTTTTTTATAAATCCTCCCGGATCAAATGCATGGGTAACCCCCAATAAATCGGTTAGCTCCCTTACAGATGCAGCAATATTGGATCCGATGGTCACAGCCCAGTATGCCAGCTGGTCCCACGGCAGAAGGTAACCACTAAAATTACTTAGCAGAGTAAGAATCAGCATCACCACCCCAATGACCCAGTTCATCGACCTGTTACCAAGGTATGAACCTGTGTAAAATACCCTTAGAAGGTGAAGGAAAACAACGATCACCATCCCCTGGGAAGCCCACCTGTGCATGTTCCTTATGATTCGCCCACCAGGAACAATATTGACAATATCTTTTACTGACTGGTAGGCTGTTTCCACCGTGGGATTGTAATATACCATCAGGATTAGTCCTGTGAATACCATTACCAGGAACAGAAATCCAAGGATGATTCCAAGACCGAACGTAGAGGTGGGTTTCATGGAATGAATATGCACCCGGGTGGAATGAATATGAAGAAAAAAATTCCGGGTGATCTTCCCAGCCCGCTCTTTTCTATCAGTTTCCATGATCAGGAGATTGGAAACATATCACCAGGTAAAACTGATTTACCCGGATCAACTGCGATTTTTCCGTCAGTTGTCTTTATTATCTGGTACCATGTGAGGCTTCGGGGAGCCGGACCCGACAGGACTTTCCCTTCGGGATTGTAACAGGATCCATGGCACGGGCATACAAATCCATCGGTGCTCTTTTCAAGAATGCATCCCAGGTGTGTGCATACGGCGGAAACAGCCTTTATTCCTTCGTGGTCTCTGTATACATACAAACTGTGCTCGCCCACGAAGGTGAAAGTATCCACTGGGAATTGCCGTGGATCGCCCAGGGCTATTCGCCTTTTTTCTCCTGCCAGCCTCGGAAAAAACTGCCGGAAGTAACTCGCAGCTGCTATGGCACCTGTAAGAGTTACAAGGGATACAGCTCCTTTTCTAATAAAGTGTCTTCGCTTCATCTGCCTTTATAAATCTCTAAAATTATATAGATTCTCTTTTAATTGATGCCATACTGAAACCTATTTATCTAATTTATATACATTTGAAATTATATTGACTCTCCTCGCAACAAGCGGCGAGGAACCTTAAGCTCGACG
>CAZCQL010000031.1:0-50092 GCA_964500835.1 uncultured Bacteroides sp. | reverse complement strand
TTAATTAGCCGATTGGGATCATTCTATAAATATATGAGAAAGAGTTTTATTATATTACAGAAATTCCAATAACAATCACTTTACCAATGAAAAGAATAACGGCAGTATGTTCAGGCAGCAATCCACATCAGGATAAAGTATTGGAATTCAGTAGCTATGTAAGAATTATCAGCCACTCATCCGAAACTGGTGATCAGAAACTCCTGCTGCTTCGAAAAATTGAACCATTTTCACCAGGGGTGAACTCCACCAGGCAGTTATTAAGAGCGGCGGGCAATGTAAAAACGTTTCTCAGTTTCATCTTTGTCAGTACCTACCTTGAAAATAACGATTTACGGGTTGATGCTGCTAATTCCCTGGTGACCATTGTTCTCCCAGGCGTAGGCTTGGATAATGGGCTCACCGGTATCTTGGTAAAAGAAAACCTGGTCAGGGCAAGGGAACTTATTACAGGACCGGACAGTGACGATCTTCGGACTGATATTAGCAACTACCTGCAAACAATGGCCGGTCAGACAGGATTTGTTTCCATATTTAACGGAAAGGACCTGTCGGGATGGCAGGGGCTTGCCACAGATCCTGTGAATAAGCAAAAACTAACTTCTAAAGAATTGAAAGAACTTCAGCGTTTTGCTGATAAAAAATTATTGGAAAACTGGAGTGTGAGGGACAACAGCATCGTCTTTAACGGAGAAGGAGATAACCTCTGTTCTGTGAAGGAATATGGTTCATTTGAATTGATCGTTGACTGGAAGATTACAAAAAAAGGTGATTCCGGAATTTACCTGCGGGGCTCTCCGCAGGTCCAGATATGGAATACCGCCAGGGTTGAGGTTGGAGCACAAGTAGGTTCAGGCGGCCTCTACAACAATCAAATGCATGAAAGCAACCCCTTGGTAGTGGCAGATAATCCCATTGGGGACTGGAATACCTTTCATATTACCATGCTGGGTGACAGGGTGACTGTGTATCTGAACGGTGTGCTGGTGGTGGATAATGTGGTGATGGAAAATTACTGGGACAGAAGTATTCCGATCTTCCCAACGGGATCCATCGAATTGCAGGCCCATGGCACGAACCTGGCTTTCAGGGATATATACGTCAAAGATCTGAAACCTGCCGAGTATAATCTTTCAGAAGAGGAAATAGAGGATGGATTTGTGGCGCTGTTTAATGGTCATGACCTGTCAGGTTGGACCGGGAAAAACCATAGTTACAAAGTGGAGGAAGGAAACATGGTAATACGTCCCCGGAAAGGGGGTGGAAATCTCTATACGGAGAGAGAGTACTCCGATTTTATTTACCGTTTCGAATTCAAACTTACTCCTGGGGCTAACAACGGTCTTGGAATAAGAACTCCCACAGAAGCAACCAAAAATGGTCCAATGGATGGAAAGGACCACCCCGGATTAAAACGCTCCATGGGTCATATCGGTTATCTGGGACATGGAGAGTATGTAATTTCCGGTGAGAGGAGAAAAGGTGAAACTTACATTTATAGTCATGAAAAAAATGATTTTGTTAATGAATTGTAACAAGATGTTCAGCCATTTTACCCTGTATCTCAGGTATTTGACCTTAACCGGTCTTATTTCACTTACCCAGCTCATGGTTGCGCAGAAACCAAACATACTTCTCATCATTTCCGATGATTTGAATACCCGTATCGGGCCATATATGGAACTTGACAAACACACTCCCAATCTCGACAGGCTGGCATCTGAAGGTATTCGATTCACCAGAACCTATTGCCAGTATCCGTTATGCGGTCCCTCCAGGGCTTCCCTGATGAGTGGATTGTATCCCGAAACCAACGGTATATTGAGGAACAATCCTCAACCTGGAAGCTATCGCGCGACAACACCGTCCCTTGCAAATCATCCCTCTCTCGCGGGATTTTTCCGGGAGCACGGTTACTATACCGCCAGGGTCTCTAAAATATTCCATATGGGGGTGCCAGGAGGCATCGAAAGGGGTGATCCCGGCGGGGATGATCCCGATTCCTGGGATTATGCCTATAATGTAATGGCGCCTGAAACATTCAGCCAGGGAAACCTGGAGCTCCTTTCCCCGGGAAATCTGCATTATGGCTCAAACTTTTCACGCATGATACTGGAGGATGGAATTGAATATACCCAGGCAGATTATCTGGCAGCCAGTCAGGCCATTGCCATACTTGAAAACCGTGTCGGAATCCCGCCGGAAGGGGGCCGGAACAAGTCAAAACTGAAACCCGGTTCTCCTTTTTTTCTTGCGGTGGGACTGGTAAGACCCCATGTGCCATTTATTGCCCCTGAGAATTGTTTTAATCCTTACCCTGAAGAGGAAATGCAACTTCCTCCTGTTGTTGTGGGAGACAATGTCCCCGAAGAGGCACTGGTACGGCAGAATATGAAAATATGGGAAATGAATGAGATGCAGAAGCGGCAAACCATCGGTGCCTATATGGCTAGTGTTCACTTTATGGATCAGCAGGTTGGAAGGCTACTAGATGCCCTCGATCAACTGGGGGTCAGGGAAAAAACCATTGTAGTTTTTATTTCAGATCATGGGTATAATCTGGGTGAACACGACTGCTGGTCGAAAGTAAGTCTCTGGGAAGGGAGTGTAAGAATCCCCATGATCATTTCCTATCAGGGAGTTGACAAGACCCATGGCTCCTGCAATGAATCCATTGCAGAACTCATTGATCTCTATCCCACACTGACCGATCTCTGCGGCTTTACACAAGAGCAACCGGAGATATTGCAGGGAAAGAGTCTTGCCGGCACCATTTTAGGAACTGCCCCTGACCATATTGAATCAACTGCCTATACCGTCACCAGGGGTGGGAGAGGAGCGTCTCTGAGATCGGACCGATGGAGGTATACCCGGTGGGGGGAAGAAGCAGGGGCAGGCAATGAAGAGCTCTATGATCATCAGGAGGATCCTGAGGAGCATAGTAATCTGGTCAATCAGCCCGGGAAGAAAAAAATCCTGGCAACGATGAGGGAAGAATTTGAATTGGCCAGGAAAAAAGCGAGAACCTCTTTAGAACATATTGGGGAAAACCTGTAAGCCAAAATTTTTTAATGGAGACTTTTTCACTTGATTGGATAATCTCAATCTTAGTAACAAAACTCAGATAAGACATCCTGGCCAACGTACCTCCTGAAAATGTGGCAGCCATGTTTGAAACAATAAACAGGACCCGGCCATAATGGGGAATTTACTATTTTTGAAGACCAGCTATATAAACATTTCAATACCCAACTAAAGACGTAACCTCATGAAACTGTTCCCGACTAAATCCATTTATTTTATTCTTTTTACCGGTTTGTTCTGTACCAACGCATCTGCCCAGGAGGGTTATGTGCCGGTGTCAAAAAATCTTGAGAATCGTGAATGGTTCCAGGATGCCAAATTCGGACTCTTTATTCATTGGGGTGTCTACTCGGTCCTGGGCGGTGGAGGCAGCCAGGGGATAGCCGAATGGATTATGGAAAGGAATAATATTCCTATTGCGAAATATGAAAATCTTCCTGGCCTGTTTAACCCGGTGGATTTTGATCCGGCCCGGTGGGTATCCATGGTTAAAAAAGCAGGGATGAAATACATTACAATCACCAGCAAACACCACGATGGATTTGCCATGTATGATTCCAGAATCAGTGACTACAATGTGGTAGATGCGACGCCTTATGGCAAGGATGTGATTGGAATGCTGAAGGCGGAGTGTGATAAGCAGGGGATCAAGCTGTTTTTCTACCATTCCCAGCTTGACTGGCACCATCCTGATTACTTTCCTCACGGTCGTACGGGAAATGGAATCGAGGACAGGTCCAAAACGGGTGACTGGAATTCCTATATCGATTACATGAATGCCCAGCTCACAGAATTGCTTACCCAGTATGGTGAAATAGGGGGGATATGGTTTGACGGCATGTGGGATAAACCTGATGCAGACTGGAGACTGGCTGAAACCTATTCATTGATCCATCAATTGCAGCCGGGCACTTTGATAGGAAGCAACCACCATAAAATGCCCTATCCGGGAGAGGATTTTATGATGTTTGAGCGTGACCTGCCGGGAGAGAATTCCATGGGTTTCAACAACACCGGAATTTCAAATTCAGTGCCCCTGGAAATGTGTGAAACGATGAACGGTTCCTGGGGATTTAACTTTATCGATAAGAATTATAAATCGGTAAAAAGGCTGGTGCAGACCATGGTGCGCGCCGCAGGGTATGGTGCTAATTTTCTATTGAATACCGGTCCCATGCCCAATGGCCTGATCCAGCCTGAGAATATAGATACCCTGATGGCCATAGGTCACTGGCTGGAGCTCCACGGGGAATCGGTATACGGTACCCGAAAAGGCCCTGTAAAACCACAGGACTGGGGGGCCACCACCCGGAAGGGCAATTCAGTTTATGTCCATGTGCTTGATCATAAAGGAGGTACTCTTGAACTTGCTGGTTATGCTCCAAAAATTACATCAGCCAGATTTCTTGATGACGGAGATGAGGTGTCAGTGAAGAGAACGGGAAATGGGATCATTCTGACGATCCCCAAAGAGAAATTACGTGATATTGATACAGTGATCGTTCTGCAATTGAAATAGAAAAAAGGCAATGTTGAATAAAAATGTCCGGTTCAGTACCTGTTATAGTGCATTACTCCTGCTGAAAACTCGATATCCTGGAATTTGGCTTCCCGTTGCAAGAAATTTAGCGGGATAGACATGAAATACCTTACTTTTTTTCCATCAAGAATGGCAGGAGTCCAGTAACCGGGGAGTTGGGCCACCGTGTTTACCAGGATCTGGTTCAATTGCCTTGATTTTCCTTTGAGGGCGATCACACCATCAAGCTCGCCGTTCTCCATCACCACCCAACCGATAACCACCTGGTCTTCTATTTGAGTGAGGTCCAGTTTTGATTCTTTCAGTTTATTTATCAGAAAAGCCTTGAAGAAATTATCCCCCATCTGGTATTCAGGCTCCTGATCAACCGAATAAAAAAGTGAATCAATATATTTTGATCCGTCACTTGTCCAGTTCTCATTGGAAATTAGCTTGTTATCATGGTACTCGGATATGGATTTTATCTCCCCGTTCGGATGGTATACTGTGACGGTGCCTTCAAGATGAAGGGGCAGATAGCTGGTGGATCTTCCTGTCCGTATGGTGCTGGTCAATGTGGATTCGGTGAATTGGAATTCATCCGGACCAATCTTATCCATCTTCCGAAAGACCCTTTTTGGAAAGAAGCTTTCGGCAGTGTAATAGATTCTCTGGCTCCCGTCGCTCCGGACCTTTATTTTCTCTTTTTTCACCTGAGTCCAATTTTCGTTAAAAAACGTGCGGGTTCTGATCACATATTTCCTGGAGGATATTTTGTTAACTTCTTGTAACAGGACAGCTTCACTTTCACCCTTAACCGGCCTGTTGTTAGACCCATAATAGAAAACTTCTCGCTGTCCGAAGAGGCTTGAGGCGGAAGCATAACTGATTAATATGATAAAAAGAGCGCGAATCATCACCTTGTTCCTGGATTACCTTTGCAAGATATATTATTCCGGGAACCTTGCCAAGATTACTCATCTGAATGATTAAATTGCAACTTCTTAACCCGGCAGGTATGAAGTAAACTCAGCGCACCATGACTTCCAGGCAGAATTTTCTTAAAACCCTCAATCACGAACAGCCCGATCACATTGTGGTGGATTTTGGAGCAACCCCCGTAACCGGCATTCATGTGAACATTGTGGAGCAGCTCAGGGATCATTTTGGACTCGAAAGAAAACCCGTCAAAGTGAATGAACCATACCAGATGCTGGGCGAAATTGAGGATGATCTTGTGGAAGCCCTGGGAGTGGATGTGATTGGTCTTTCTCCCCCCTCAGATATGTTTGGCAATCGCATGGTAAACTGGAAGGAGTACAGGACCCATTGGGGTCAGGTGGTGCTGGTACCGGGTTCTTTTACTGTGTCGGTGGATGATAATGGGAATTCGCTGATTTATCCACAGGGTGATGCAGCGGTGGGTCCCAGTGCTAAGATGCCTAAAGCTGCCTATTTTTTTGATGCACTTAATCGCCAGGGCATTCTTGACGAATCGACCCTTGATCCTGAAGACAATGTGGAGGAGTTTGGACTATTATCCAGCGGGGATATTGAATACTGGAAGGAAGCAGTTGAAATAGCCTCTGGGATAGGAAAAGGATTGGTGGCCAATTTCGGAGGGACCGGAATAGGAGATATTGCCCTTGTCCCCGGACTCAATTTAAAGGCTCCAAAAGGGATCCGGGACGTGGCTGATTGGTATATGTCGACGCTTATGCGTCCCGAGTACATGCACTCCGTTTTCGAAAAACAGACAGACGTTGCATTGGAGAATTTGAGGATGGTCAGTGATGCTACCGGGGATCTTGTGGACGTTGCGTATATCTGTGGAACCGATTTCGGCACACAGGATTCCTCATTCTGCTCGCTGGAAACCTACGACGAGTTGTATGCACCCTACTACAAGAAGATGAACAGCTGGATCCATGAAAATACAAGGTGGAAGACTTTCAAACACAGTTGTGGAGCTGTGGAACCGTTTATGGAGAGTTTTATTGATTCCGGTTTTGATATTATAAATCCGGTCCAGATAAATGCTGCAGAAATGGATCCGGCATTACTGAAAAAGAAATATGGAACCCGCCTGATATTCTGGGGAGGGGGGGTGGATACCCAGAAGGTACTTCCTTTTGGAACAACTGAGGAGGTAAAGAAACACGTTTTAAAGGAATGTGAAATCCTGTCTCCGGGGGGAGGATTTGTGTTCAATACAGTTCATAACATCCAGGCCAACGTGCCCCTTCGGAATGTGATAGCCATGTTGGACGCAATCAGGCAGTTCGGTTGACTTCATTCGACCTCTAAATAACCCAATTTAGAACAGATTTATTAAATAATTTGGATACCTTTGTTCTCTTAAAAATCAAGGATTTTTAGCATAAATATCTCATTATTAATAACTAAAAGCAACTTTCAAATGTCAGATGTAAAACGTGTTTATACTTTTGGGAACAGAAAGGCCGAAGGCAGAACCGACATGAAAAATTTATTAGGAGGAAAAGGTGCAAACCTGGCTGAAATGAACCTGATTGGTGTACCGGTACCCCCAGGATTTACTATAACAACCGAAGTTTGTACTGAATACAATAATCTGGGAAAGGACAAGGTCGTTGAGCTGATCAAAGAAGATGTGGAAGCCGCCGTTAAGAGTATTGAAGATATTATGGGAACCAGGTTCGGCAGCAATGAAAATCCATGCCTGGTTTCGGTTCGCTCGGGAGCAAGAGTTTCCATGCCAGGTATGATGGATACTGTACTCAATCTGGGAATGAACGAAAATGCAGTGGAAGGACTGATCTCCAAGACTGGAAATGAGAAATTCGCATGGGACAGCTACCGTCGATTCGTTCAAATGTATGGCGATGTGGTATTGGGGATGAAACCCGAATCCAAGGAAGACATTGATCCCTTTGAGGCAATTCTTGAGGAAGTCAAGGAAGCGCGAGGAGTTGATAACGATAATGAACTGACTGTAGAGGACCTGAAATTGCTTGTGGAAAAGTTTAAAGCCGCTGTAAAGAATCAGACTGGCCACGACTTCCCTGTGGATCCCTGGGAACAGCTCTGGGGTGCTGTCATGGCTGTATTTGATAGCTGGGAGACTCCAAGGGCTGTCTATTATCGCCAGTTGAACCAGATTCCAGGAGATTGGGGTACAGCTGTAAATGTACAGGCCATGGTATATGGCAACATGGGCGAAACATCAGGAACAGGTGTCGCATTTACCCGTGATGCCGGAACCGGGGAAGATCTATTTAATGGAGAATACCTGATCGATGCACAGGGGGAGGATGTTGTTGCCGGTGTTCGCACGCCACAACAAATCACAAAAGAGGGCTCCTTTAGATGGGCAAAACTTGCCAAGGTTTCTGAAGAGGAGCGAGCGGCTGTCTATCCGTCACTGGAGGAGGTAATGCCTGATGTTTTTGCAGAACTGGATGAAACTCAACAAAAACTGGAAGACTATTTCTCAGATATGCAAGACCTGGAGTTTACTATACAGGAAGGCAAATTGTGGTTGCTGCAAACCCGTAACGGTAAACGCACCGGTGCTGCCATGGTAAAGATAGCCGTGGATATGATTCAGGAAGGAAAGATTGACGAAAAAACTGCCCTTCTGAGACAGGAACCTGCCAAACTTGATGAATTATTACACCCTGTATTTGAAAAAGGAGCTTTGACCGATGCAACTGTATTAGCTCAGGGACTACCAGCCTCTCCAGGTGCAGCCACCGGCCAGATCGTTTTTTTTGCAGATGAGGCAGCCAAATATCCTGAAACTATCCTTGTTAGAATTGAGACGTCTCCGGAAGATCTTGAAGGCATGAATATTGCCAAGGGTATTCTGACCGCACGCGGAGGGATGACTTCCCATGCAGCTGTAGTGGCTCGTGGAATGGGTAAATGTTGTGTTTCCGGAGCCGGTGGGGTCAAGATCGATTATAAATCCCGTTCTATGAAGGCAGAAGACAAAGAATTTAAAGAAGGGGACTGGATCTCATTGAATGGTTCAACAGGCAATGTGCTGGAGGGACAGGTTGCCACCATTAACCCTGAACTGAGTGGTGATTTTGGTGCAATCCTGGAACTTGCTGAGAAGCACACCAAAATGGATGTCCGCACCAATGCCGATACACCGCATGATGCTGAAGTAGCCCGTGATTTTGGTGCCAAAGGGATAGGTCTGACACGTACGGAACATATGTTTTTTGAAGGTGAACGCATCAAGGCAATGAGAGAAATGATTCTGGCCACTAACGAAGAGGATAGGAGCAAAGCGCTGGATAAGCTGCTTCCGTACCAGAGAGAGGATTTTGAAGGAATCCTGGAGGCCATGCAAGGGTATGGTGTAACCATTCGTTTACTGGATCCGCCTCTTCATGAGTTTGTACCCCACGATGAGGCTAACCAGAAGATAATGGCTGAGGACATGGGTATCTCTGTGGCAGATATACAAACATTAGTTGAGGACCTTCACGAATTTAATCCCATGCTTGGACACCGGGGTTGTCGTTTGGGTAATACCTACCCGGAAATTACAGCCATGCAGGCAAGGGCCATTATCGAAGCTGCTGTGAACCTGACTAAAATGGGAGTGGATGCCCGTCCTGAGATTATGGTACCCTTAATCGGTACCTGGAAAGAATTTAAGATGCAGGAAGAGATAATTCGCTCCACTGCTGACAAAGTGTTCCAGGAAAAGGGAGCCAGGTGTGAATTCCTTGTGGGTACCATGATTGAGATCCCGAGAGCTGCCTTGACAGCCGATCTTATAGCGGAACATGCAGAATTCTTCTCTTTTGGAACCAACGACCTTACTCAGATGGCATTTGGATATTCAAGGGATGATGCGGGAACATTTCTGCCAATCTATATAGAGAAAGGTCTCTTAAAGAATGATCCGTTCCAGACCCTGGACCAGGTAGGTGTGGGCCAGCTGGTCGAAATGGGCGTGGCAAAGGGCCGCTCTACCAACCCCGGTTTAAAGGTAGGAATCTGTGGAGAGCATGGCGGCGATCCAGAATCTGTTGAGTTTTGTCACCGTGTGGGAATGAATTACGTGAGCTGTTCTCCGTTCCGTGTACCTATTGCCAGGTTGGCCGCAGCGCAGGCAGCTTTGAGATAGATGGTATTCTTCTGTTTTTAACATGGCATTAAGGCGGTAGGATTTGATTTTACCGCTTTTTTTTCAGAACTTTACAGGGTATAAATTAATATCAAATTCAAGAAATTAATCAAAAATTGATAATTATTATCAATAATAGCTTTAAAATTGAAATCACATGAGTGATATATTAGAAAAATTGAAATTAGGCCAGTATGGCATTAGGGATGTAAAAGAGGTAGTATATAATCCTTCTTATGAACAACTCTATAAGGAAGAGATGGATCCTTCACTGGAGGGATTTGAGGTGGGTGTGGAGAGTGAATTTGGTGCAGTGAATGTGGATACTGGTATTTTCACAGGACGCTCTCCCAAAGATAAATACATCGTGCAGGATGAAAAAACAAAAGATACGGTGTGGTGGAAATCCGAGACAGCCAAGAGTTCCGACAACAAGCCTATTTCAGCGGATGTTTGGAAACACGGCTACGAACTGGCAGCAAACCAGCTTTCCGGTAAACGATTGTTCGTACTGGACGGATTCTGCGGGGCCAATGAGGACACCAGGATCAAGGCAAGGTTTGTGATGGAAGTTGCATGGCAGGCGCACTTTGTGAAGAATATGTTCATCAGGCCCGGCGAAGAGGAACTGGCTGAATTCGAACCCGATTTTGTGGTTTTAAATGCCTCCAAAACCACCAACCCAATGTGGAAGGAACAGGGGCTCAATTCCGATGTTTTTGTATTCTTCAATCTATCCGAAAAGAGGGCAGTGGTAGGGGGATCCTGGTACGGAGGAGAAATGAAGAAAGGAATTTTTTCAGTAATGAATTATTACCTGCCTCTCCGGGGCATTGCTGCCATGCACTGCTCTGCCAACGTTGGTGAGGATGGTGACACAGCTATTTTCTTTGGTCTTTCCGGTACAGGAAAAACCACCCTGTCCACTGATCCAAAGCGTGCCCTTATAGGTGATGATGAGCACGGTTGGGATGATGATGGAATCTTCAATTTTGAAGGAGGCTGCTATGCAAAAACCATCAATTTGAGTAAAGATAGCGAGCCTGATATTTACAATGCCATTAAGAGAGATGCATTGCTTGAGAATGTGGTGGTCACCCCGGATGGCAAGGTGGATTTCAACGATGGTTCTAAAACCCAGAACACCAGGGTATCTTATCCTATCTATCACATCGACAACATAGTAAAACCTGTCTCAAAGGCAAGTCATGCCACAAAAGTGATTTTCCTCACCGCCGATGCATTTGGAGTAATGCCCCCCGTATCGAAGCTTACGCCTGACCAAACCAAGTATCATTTTCTTTCAGGCTTCACGGCCAAGCTAGCAGGGACAGAGCGTGGTGTTACCGAGCCCTCGCCAACTTTTTCAGCATGTTTCGGTGCAGCCTTCCTGACACTTCACCCTATCAAGTATGGAGAGGAACTTGTCAAGAGAATGGAAGCGACGGGTTCTACTGCTTATCTGGTAAATACCGGATGGAATGGTACTGGCAAACGCATCTCAATCAAAGATACCAGGTGCATTATCGATGACATTCTGAACGGGACGGTTGATAAAGCTGAAACCAGGATCATCCCGTATTTTAATCTGGAAGTGCCCGTTGGCTTGCCGTGTGTGGCAAGTAATATTCTGGATCCTCGGGATACTTACGAAGATCAGGCGGAGTGGGTAAGGAAAGCGAAAAATCTTGCTCAGAGGTTTATCGACAACTTTAAGCAGTTTACCGATAACGAGGAAGCGTATGCACTAGTATCTGCCGGACCACATTTATAAGACTGTTTGATATTCCTAATCCAATGCGGTTGGTCAGGGATGGCATTTTTTATATACCTTGTCCTTCATGATCCTTGTTTTAATCCCTGTTATTCTGGCTTATGTGTTGGGTTCCTTTCCTTCTTCTGTCTGGCTTGGAAGATGGCTGAAGGGTATTGACCTACGGGATCATGGGAGTGGGAATGCAGGTGCCACCAACGCCTTCAGGGTGTTGGGCATTCGCATTGGGATTGCCGTATTAGCCATGGATATAATAAAGGGCTTTCTGGCGGTGAATCTTTCCCATCTTCAACATGAAATACCGACTGATTCTGAAGGCTGGATGATCCTGCGGATTGGATTAGGAGCCTTGGCAGTGGCCGGGCATATTTATCCAATATTTGCGCGTTTCCGGGGCGGCAAAGGTGTTGCCACAATGGCAGGGATTGGTCTGGCGATTCACCCCTTAGCTTCCCTGGTGGCCATTGGAGTGTATGCCCTGGTATTTGTTCTATTCAAGTACTCTGCCCTGGGTTCTATTGCCGCAGTTCTCTCATATCCTGTATTGGTCATAGCTGTCTTCCAGTCTGAATTCAAATCAGTTTGGATATTTTCCATTGCTGTACCGGTTCTTACTCTTCTAACGCACAGGTCAAACATCATACGCCTGCTTAAGGGACAGGAGAAACCTGTCTTGAAAAATTAGACAACGCAGGAATTAGCTAAAATTATCCTCCAATTTTTGCTTCAATACCCTGGTGGGAATATTCTTCTGTAAAATCCCGTGCTCCGAAAGTGAGATTTCTCCATTCTCTTCAGAGACAATGATGACCAGAGAATCGGTCACTTCCGAAATACCCAGACCTGCCCTGTGACGCAACCCATATTCAGGCGGGAGGTCCGGCTTATCAGTGACTGGTAAAATAACCCTCGCTGCCTTTAACTTGTCATTTTCCACAATAACTGCACCGTCGTGCAATGGGCTGGTTTTATTGAAGATACTGGTAATGAGCCTGCTTGAAGTCTCTGCATTAAGTACATCCCCGGTTTCGGCATACATATCCATGTTGGATTTACGCTTGATCACGATTAAAGCTCCTGTTTTCGCCTGCGAAAATTGTACTACCGCTTTTAGGATGGAGCGAATCTTTACCTGGGACTTAGGTTCAAATTTAAGGTTCAGTATCTTTTCAAAACTGATCCGGTTGCCCTCCACATACCTTGAGCCTATGAAGATTAAAAACCGGCGGATCTCTTGCTGAAATACAATAATTAAAGCAATGACCCCCACGCCAAGCACCGATCCGATAATGCTACCGAGTAGTTCCATATTCAAGGCCCTCACGGCCCACCAGAAAATGTAAATAACCGCAATCCCCAGAGTAATGCTGTAGGCCACAGTACCCCTGATCAGCATATAAAGTTGATAAAAGAGAATTGCCACCGCGATGATGTCAATGACATCCAAAAAGCGGATATGAATAAATGCGCTTAGCATGACAAACGATCTGAGGCCAAAATTAATAAAAGATGTCATACTCCCTCAGAGTGGAGGTTCCCAATCCGTTGAAAGATTTTCACGGTTTCCATCGCCGCCTGGACATCATGAACTCGCAACAAACTGGCCCCTTTCATCAGGGCGGCCATGTGAGCAGCTGTCGTACCATTTAGTGCCTTGCGGGAATTTGTATCCAATGTATTATATATCATCGATTTACGAGAAATACCCACCATAACGGGAAGCTCCAGAATTTTAAATGAATCCAGTTCAGTCAGAAGAGTATAGTTATGGTCAAGGGTTTTCCCAAATCCAAATCCAGGATCAATAACAATGTCGTTTACCCCCAGTTTCCTGAGTGTATATAGTCGCTCCCCAAAAAACCGCATTACTTCGTTGACAACATTCACGTAGTGCGGTTCAGCTTGCATGTTGTCAGGGTTTCCCTGCATATGCATCATTACATAGGCCAGTCCCAATTCAGCCACAGTGGAAAACATGCCCGGATCAAATTGTCCAGCCGAGATATCATTGATCATCTGAATTCCGAATCGTTCGTGGACGACTTTGGCCACGCCCGACCTCCGGGTATCTACCGACAGGTTGCAGTCGGGAAGGTTTTTTCTTATTGCTTCCAGCACCGGGGAAAGCCTGTTCACTTCTTGCTCTTCTGATATTTCCCCAGCACCGGGTCTGGATGATGCTGCACCAATATCCAGTATTTGGGCACCCTGCCGGATCATTTCTCTGGCTGCGTGTACCGCTTGTAATGGATCAGACAGCCTGCTCTCAGGGTAAAATGAGTCAGGGGTGGTGTTGATGATACCCATCACCTTCGGAGTTGCCAGATCCAGGTAGCGGCCACCAAGATTCAATGAAATATTCCTTGAAAAGAGGGTGCCGGATGTGGAGAAGTTGTTCATCTATTTCCTATTGATTGAGATGATATTTTGTAAGTTTGGAAACTGAATCTAAAAATACACTAAATAATCCGAACTCGGTCCATGGGTTTCATTGTGATAGAGGGGTTGGATGGTTCTGGTAAATCTACCCAGTTGAACCTCCTGAGGGAACAGCTCGATAAAGAGTCTGTAGCGTATAAATACCTCCACTTTCCGCGTCTGGATGTGGGAGTATACGGAGAATTGATAGCCAGGTTCCTCAGGGGAGAAATGGGAGCCATTGACCAGGTAGATCCATACCTTGTGGCCATTTTGTTTGCGGGAGACAGGAGTGAAGCGGCTGCGCTGATCAGGGAGTGGACTCAATCGGGATTTATGGTGATCGCTGACCGATACGTCTATTCCAATATTGCATTTCAATGCGCCAAGTTAGACACCAAATATGAGCGGCAAAAACTAAGGGACTGGATCCTTGAGTTTGAGTTCGTTCATCACAAATTGCCTAAGCCCGATATCAACCTGTACCTGAATGTTCCTTTTGAATTTACGAAGAAACAATTGAACCATACACGCAATGGGAACGACCGGGCGTATTTAAAGGGTGAACGGGATATCCACGAAGAAAGCCTTGAATTCCAGGAGCGGGTACGCCAGGAATACATGTCCCTTCGGGGATATGTGGATGACCTTAGATTGATCAATTGCATCAATGCCGCGGGCAAAATGCTGGCCCCTGAGGAGATTTCGGGTTTGATTGTGAAACAAATGGAAGAGAAACAATGAAGTATTTCAGAATATCCAGCCGTATTATCCTTGGGATCGTATTCATCTTTAGCGGATTTGTTAAAACAATTGATCCTTTGGGATCGGCCTACAAGTTCTCCGACTATTTCAATGCTTTCAGGCTAGAATTTCTTGATGGGCTGGCCCTTCCTCTGGCAATCCTATTGTCTGCATTTGAACTTACTCTGGGAATCGTCCTGATATTGGGTTATAGGAGAAAAATTGTTTACTGGATACTTATGTGGTTCATGTCATTCTTTACCGTTTTAACCTTCGTTCTTGCCATTTTTAACCCTGTTACGGATTGCGGCTGCTTTGGGGATGCTCTGATCCTGACCAACTGGCAGACATTCCTGAAGAACGCAGTCCTCATGGTATTTGTCCTCTCTCTTTACATGCATCGAAAGATCGAACCGGATAATAACAACCTGGTAAGGGAGTGGATAATGGTGATTTGCATCTATGGCGGGATCATGGGCATGTCGGCTTGGAATTATAACCACCTGCCCCTTCTTGATTTCAGACCCTACAAAATTGGAACAGTCATACGCGAAAAAATGGAGATCCCCGAAGGTGCACCTATGGACGAGTACGAGACCACGCTTATCTATAAAAATAAAGAGTCTGGAAAGTCAGATGTATTTACTATTGAGAATTACCCCAGGGATACCCTGGTATGGGAGTTTGAAAGCAGCAACTCCAAATTGGTCAGTAAGGGATTTGAGCCACCCATTCATGACTTTGCCATCATGGATGAAGATGGGGCAGACATTGCCGATGAGATATTGGCAGACAAGGGTTACAGCCTATTAATGATCAGTCAGGATCTCTCCAAAGCCAAAGAATCTGCATTGCTCAAGGCAAGGGATTGGTCACAATTGGAGATACTTGCAAATAATTTTACCTTTTATGCAGTTACGGCTTCCCCTGAAGATGATGTCAAAATTGTTTCTGAATCGAATGGACTGGGATATGGATTCTTTGCTGCGGATCAAGTCATGTTGAAAACCATTGTTCGTTCCAATCCGGGCTTTCTTCTCATGAAAAATGGGACTATTGTTGGGAAATGGGGATGGCGTGATTTTCCGGCAATTGAAGAGCTGGACCCCGGGTGGACTGAGTTAATTGGAAACGCTTCTGCACCCCTGGATGAAGAATCCCAAATGTTAAGGGATGCCGGGATATTCGACGAATTTTCATTTGAAGTGTTGGATTTTGACCGATTTACTCCAGCATTGATTTATAGTGAACAATCCAGGGCCAGGGAAAAGAGTGCCGTGGTTGCTTTTGTGATGGGAATTGTGATACTTCTCTTCCTTGCGCGGTTCATATCACCTATAAATGCTTAAATTGTTATTTTAAGAATTATAATATATCTTGAATTAAAATGAGAAAGAAAATTGTTGCTGGAAATTGGAAAATGAATACGCTCATACAGAGTGGGATGGAACTGGCAAAAGCAGTAGAGAACCTGGCAAGCGTAAAAACAAGTGATGCCCTGGTGATTATAGCTCCCCCGTTTACCCATCTGAGTAGAATTGGCGAATTGATTGATCATGTGAAATTGGGTGCCCAGGATTGCGCATCAGAACCATATGGAGCCTATACGGGGGAAGTGTCTCCAGAGATGCTGGTGTCCAACGGAGTTGAGTACGTGATACTTGGTCATTCGGAGCGCCGAGCCTATTATCATGAAGGCAATGAATTATTGAATAAGAAAATAAGACTGGCGCTGTCCACGGGCCTGAAACCCATCTTTTGTTGCGGTGAAGTTCTTGAGGAACGTGAATCAGGAAAATTATTTGACGTAGTGAGAGAGCAACTGGAGGTTGGATTAATGGGACTGTCCGGAGAAGAGATCAGCCGTGTGATCATTGCTTACGAACCGGTATGGGCTATTGGTACCGGAGCGGTGGCTACTCCCAATCAAGCACAAGAGATGCATAGATTTATCAGGGACTTGTTGATCGATTTTTTCGATGAAACAAAAGCAGATAGCATGTCGATACTTTATGGAGGGAGCTGCAAGCCGTCAAATGCCGAAGAGTTGTTTGCCAACCCTGACGTGGATGGTGGTCTCATTGGAGGAGCAGCACTGAAGGCAGAGGATTTTATTGCCATAGTGAATGCCTGTTAGAACCTTCTAATTGCCTCTATGGCTTACCTGGAATTTGAAATCCCCACCCTTACCTGGAGCAGCAACGAACAAGAGATTCTGCTGGCAATGATGGCAGATATAGGATTTGAAAGTTTTTTTGAGGGTGATGATGTCATCAAGGCATATATTAAAGAAGAGCATCATTCGGGAGATCAGCTGAACCGGCTTATCGATGAATTATCAGAGCTTGGAATAAGGGTACAATACAGATTTCACAAAACTGAAGACCAAAATTGGAATGAGGAATGGGAAAAAAAGTATAATCCGGTCCTGATAGATGACAAATTATTAATCAGGGCACCTTTTCATGATTCATCAGCGGATCTTCCCGATACGCTTATCATCGAGCCTAAAATGTCATTTGGAACAGGGCACCACTATTCGACCCAATTAATGATTCTTGAGATGATGAAGCATGATCTGAAAGATCGGGCAGTGCTGGACATGGGTTGTGGAACAGGAATCCTGGGTATTTATGCATGCAAGTTAGGTGCTTATCGGGTTCTTGGAATAGATAATGACCAATGGGCCTATGAGAATACCCTGGAGAATATGGAACGAAATGGCACGACACTCATGCAGGTGTGTCTGGGAGATGTTGGATTACTGGGGAATGAAACGTTTGATTTTGTCCTTGCAAACATTACGCGCAATACGTTGGTCCGGGATATTTCGGTCTATTCTGATCATCTTGTAAAAACGGGTTTACTTATTGTGAGTGGTTTTCTGGCGGAAGATGTGCAATATATTCTGAATGCAGCTTACCAATGCGGACTATATCATTTAAATACCATGGAGGAGTCGAACTGGATCTCCCTCTCTTTTGTTAAACAGGCAGAGACTTGAATATCGTGCCATGAAAAAATCATTTATCCTTCTAATTGTTTTGATTTTGGCCAGGCAAACGCAGGCCCAGACAATTCGGGAGTTTACCAGAGATACTGGCCTCTATGTGAATGAGTTGGTTGCCTTCACAGGAACTTCACTTGAAAGTTCTGAGGTGCCTGATTTTGAGCGCTTTCTGCATCTGTATGATTCCCTTTCTTTTGAAGAGAGGTTGGAAATAATCGACGTATCTAATCTGATGCTGGTCAAAAAGTGCCGGCCACGGCCCCATTTTATTAAGTATCAAAAGATCATGATGGAGTTTTTTTTCGGGGATAAAAAATCACATGGGTATGATGAGTGGTTGAAAGGATACAAACTATTCCTGGAGAGTGATGCAGCACTCCTGGGGAGCATGGACCAATGGCTTTCGCTTTCCCTGACACTTCTGGAGGAAAATATATTTTATTCCACCAACTCGATTACCTGGAAAGTATCCACACCCTCCTTTGAATTCCAAACCGATGAAACCATGACAGTTCGGTTTGATGATGTAACCGTAGCATGTTATTCGGGGAGGGATTACATCCAGATTATGAATGCCACGGGGTACATTGATCCCTTTACCCTTACATGGGTAGGTAGCCACGGAAGGGTGACCTGGGAAAGGGCAGGGATGCCAGACAGTGAAATGCATGCCTTGCTGGGGGATTTCAGGATTAATCTGAAAACAGCCGGCTATGCAGCTGATTCGGTCCGGTTGTATTACCCGGCCTTGTTTGACGGACTCGCGCTTGGAAAATTTGAAGATAAGGTGACACTCATAAAAGACCTGGCCTCCATTAAGTATCCGCAGTTCATATCATACAGGAACTCTTACGAAATTGATAATTATGTTCCCGGAGTTAACTTCAGGGGCGGATTGGCCATTGAAGGGGCTAATTTGATAGGAACGGGAATTGGAGGAGAACCGGCTACATTGGAATTCGAAAGCAACGATACCCTCCGTGTGAAAGTCCACTCAACCAGGGTATCCATGAATGCAAGGTTTATCCGGTCTCCAAGCGCTGCCGTTTCAATTTACGTTGGCAATGATTCTATTTTTCATCCCGACCTGACTCTCTCTTTTGATGTGGCGACCGACCAGTTGCGGCTGAACAAATCGGAGAAATTCACCTCGCTGGGACCCTATTCCAATTCCTATCACAATATCGACATGAATTTCGATGAACTATTTTGGAATCGGACTGAATCAATCATAAAGATGCAGGCTCTCCAGGGAACATCCATTGGTCGGGCGACCTTTGAATCGAACACTTTTTTCAATTTTGGTTTTTACATGGAACTGCAGGGGATGGATATTGAACACCCTTTGGTCCAGTTGTATACTTATTCAAATATGCTTGGTGGCAGAAAGTTTGCGGTGATAAATTATGCCAATTATGTCGGATTCTCACCGTATCAGGTCAGGCATCTTTTGATGTCTCTTTCCAAACTTGGCTTTGTGTACTTTGATGACAAAACCGACTTAGTTACACTCCGGCAGAAGTTGTTTGATTATATCATATCCTCCATGAGAAAACGGGATTATGATGTAATCCGGTTTCTTTCCAGAACTCAGGGTGTTTCAAATGCGGAATTGGATTTCCACACAAAAGATCTGACGATCAGGGGAATCCCGGTGATCTTCCTAAGTGATTCCCAGAACGTGCGATTGGTACCGGATAAGAATAGCATTGTAATGAAACAAAACAGGAGTTTTCAGTTTGACGGGGTAGTAGACGCCGGATTATTCCGTTTTACCGGGCAAAACTTCTTCTTTGATTATGAAAACTTCAAGATAAATCTGCAGGAGATCGACTCGCTTCAGCTTTCAGTCTTTTCAGGAAAATACAATCAATACGGGGCACCGATTATGGCCAGGATCGATAATGCCATTGAAGATATGACCGGTGAACTGCTGATTGACGATCCGCAGAATAAATCAGGGCTTGAGAACTATCCGCAATTCCCGAAGTTTACCAGCAATCAAAGCTCATATATCTATTTCGATAGCAAAAATATTCAAAACGGGGTTTACACCCGGAACGAATTTTACTTTGAGTTGGAGCCATTCGCCATTGACAGCCTGGACAATTACCGTCCGGAAGCCATTTCACCTAATGGTACATTTATTTCTGCCGGAATTCTTCCTCCCCTTCAAATGGAGATGACCCTAAGGGATGACAATTCACTGGGGTTTTACATGCAAACCCCTGAAGAGGGAATTGAACTGTACGGGGGGATAGGAAAGTTCTTCAATGATATTGAGATGAGCAGCAAGGGCTTGCACGGTTATGGCACCTTTGATTACCTCACCTCAACCACCTGGTCGGATGATTTTCTTATGCACCCCGATTCCATGATGGCACAATCACGCCGGTACCTGATTAGAGAGAGATTGGATGCAACTGAGTATCCCTATGTAGAGAACACTGTATCCAACGTGAAGCTGATACCTTCTCAAGAGGTGATGAAGGTATCGCGGACTAATGAGACATTCAGGATATTTAACGACAGTGTCTTTCACGGGGGTAACCTGGCACTTCGTCCAACCGGGCTCACAGGCGATGGGGTGATGGCCCTTCCTGACGCAAGGCTGGAATCGGAACGATTCAGATACGGAGCACGAACCATCCTGGCAGATTCTGCCGGTGTGCGGCTCAAGGTAAAATCGTTGCAGGAATATCCGTTCCTTACCAATGATGTAAACCTCCATATTGACCTGGATACTCAAAAAGGCGAGATGACAGCCAATGGAGATGCTACGCTCATAGAGCTACCTTATAACATGTATGAAACCCGGCTCGACCAGATAACCTGGTTTATGGACCGTGATGAGGTTGGACTTTCACAAAATAAATTCCTCCCGGAGAACGATGTGGATATTGGCATTGACTCTTTGAAATCCAATGGCCCCAGATACCTGTCCAGGCACCCCAAACAGGATAGGCTCAGCTTCATTGCTCCGGTGGCAGTATATAATTATAGAACCCGCCTGTTACATGCCAGTCGCGTTCCGTTCATTCATGTGGCTGATGCATATGTTTTTCCGTACGCCGGTGAGGTTGAGGTTGGCTATCAGGCAACCATGGGTCAGCTTGAAAATGCCCAGGTGCTGGCTAATCAGCGTAACAGGCAACACCATATTTACGAAGCATCTATTGCTATTAATGGAGCGAAAGATTACAATGGTTCAGGATACTATAATTACATGGATGCATTCGGAAATAGCTACAAGGTCTATTTTGACCGCATTTGGGTGGATACAACCATCCAGAGCCGCTCCCTGGGTGGGGTGGCTGAGGATGATCCGTTCATGCTGAGTCCGTTCTTTGATTTTCAGGGTGAGGTCTCTCTATCAGCATCAAACCCATACCTCACATTTGATGGAGGAGTCAGAATAGTACACGATTGCTCTATCCGGAAGGACTGGTTGCGATTCACCTCTACCCTCAATCCCGCCGAAATTCGCATACCCGTCCCCGAACAGATGCAAAATGTGGCACTGAATAAAATATTTGCAGGTTCAATGATTACACGGGATTCTACGCATATTTATTCAACTTTCATCTCGGGACGAGATGATTATTTTGATGCCAATATTACAGGTGCCAGCGGCATTCTTCTTTATGATACGGAACGTGAGAGCTATATCATATCCACGCCCGAGAAAATAGCAGATTCAACTCTGCCCGGGAAATACCTGAGGTTAGAGACAACAAATTGCAAAGTTTATGGAGAAGGACCGATTGACCTGACTCTGAATTATGGAATTGTGAAAATCTCATCGGCTGGCAAGGCAGAGCACCGGGTGTCTGAAGATGAGTTTTCAGCTCATCTGGTTATGGGGCTCGATTTCCCTTTTTCTAAGGATGCCCTGGAGCTGATGGGCGCTGAGATAGATAGCCTGCCCAATCTGGAGCCGGTAGACTTGACACGTCACCGGTATAAGCTGGCCATGCGTGATCTGCTGGGAGAGCCTCAGGCAAGAAAACTGGAAAGAGAACTGGCCCTGACCGGGGTTTATGAAGATATTCCATCTGCTTGGAAGAACGCCATATTTTTTAATGACCTGCCTCTAATGTGGAATCAGGAAACCCGATCCTTCAGGTTCAACGGCAAGGTTGGGATTGGGAATATTGGTGACATTCAGGTGAATAAGAAAGTGGATGCAATGATTGAACTTGTTGAAAAGGGATCGGGTGATATATTTGATATTTACCTCAAGGTGGACCGGAACACATGGTACTATATCGCATATTCTCCTGGCGGATTACAGGTACTCTCATCCAACCGGGAATTCAACGATCTCGTATTTAATCTGAAAGCGGCAGACAGAAGAGTTAAAGCGAAGGTAGGCCAGGCACAGTATATCTACAGCCTTGCAGCCCCGCGGAGACTGGAGCTATTCATTGACCGCTTCATGGAATTTGAAGATGGTGGGCCGACCGGGGTCCAAGTTCAATGACATCCACATTGCCAATGCTGCCGCTTTGAATCTCAAAACGTATGAGGGTGCGTATATGGTGAAGTCCTTTGTTTCCTGCTGCACCTGGATTCATGTGCAAAAAGCCATTTTTTTTATCTGGTATTACTTTCAGGATATGGGAGTGCCCGGAAATAAACAGGCCAGGAGGATCAACAGTGATGCCGGGTTTGATCTGAGGTGCATAATTACCGGGATACCCCCCAATATGGGTCATCCAAATATCCAGGCCTTCCCGGGTGACTCTCTGATGAAGAGGAAACCTCGACCGGATTGGGGTTCCGTCAATGTTCCCATATACTGCTACGACCGGACTGATTCGGGACAGCATTTTCACTACCTCATAATCTCCAATATCGCCTGCGTGCCAGATCTCATTACACGCACTGAAATGATCCGCTATTCTGGGATCAAAAAAACCATGGGTATCTGAAAGGAGTCCAATTCTGAACATTGGCTTAATTGTAGCCGGTTAAATTACTATTTTTAAGATCAAATTAGATCCATGAACCTGTTTTACGGTCCGCATATAGAAGGAGATACATTTGAACTTGATGAAGAGGAATCCAAACACGCAATCCGGGTACTTCGACTTCGCGCAGGAGATGCGGTTAATCTGGTGGATGGACAGGGAGGCTGGTATGAAGCGGTTATTGAGAATGATCATCCAAAGCTGTGCCAGCTAAAGATTATCTCTCATATTCCAAATTATCAGCCACTTAGTTATCGGTTACATGTGGGCATATCACCGACCAAGAACATGGACCGCTTCGAGTGGTTTTTAGAGAAGTCCACCGAAATTGGCATCACCGAAATCACTCCACTCATCTGCCACAGGAGCGAGCGAAAAAAGGTGAATATGAAACGGTTGGAAAGAATCCTCGTATCGGCCATGAAGCAATCTCTGAAAGCCTATAAGCCTGACCTTCACGATTCAATGAGTCTAAAAGATTTCATCAACCTGGATATTCACGGCACAAAGGGCATTGCGCATTGCCATGCTACCAACCGGCGGCGCATGACAGAATTGGAGCGATCGGAACGATACACAATACTTGTGGGGCCGGAGGGAGACTTTACCGCGGAGGAAGTGAAAATTGCCCTCGGAGCCAATTATGCGCCTTTCCACCTGGGCGAGTCCAGGCTCCGGACCGAAACAGCCGGCGTATTCATTTGTGCCGGATTGAAATTGCGCTCCCTCTAAATTCGATCCTTTTTATTCGTCACAAAAAATGGGGACTGTGCAAGTCCCCATTTTTCAAGATTTACTAAGAATGTTTTGCACAAGTTTGTCGTCTGGATCGTAAACCAATGGTTTTAACAAGGTGTCTAAAAAGTTATCAGCATTTTTTTGATCCAGCAGGTCCGGGATATCGGATGATTTCTCATTTTCATCAAATCCATCTACCCGGACAAAAAGGGTAGATACTTTTACCATAGGCAATATTTGTTAGGTTTTCATTTCAAGAACGCCTAACTCGACAGGTTATTGCCTATGATCGCAAAAAAATTCAAAAAAAACTAACGGATCTCAAGGAAATTAATAAACGGTAAGAGAGAGGTTCTTTTCCTTAATAAGTTTTCGAAGATTAATAAGCGCATACCGCATGCGTCCCAATGCTGTATTAATACTCACATCGGTCTGCTCGGCAATCTCTTTAAAGCTAAGTCCCCCATAGTGTCTGAGGAGCACGACTTCGCGCTGGTCATCAGGTAATTGATTGATCAATAAGCGAATTTCAGCTTTTATCTGACCATTGACAATTGCATCCTCGATGTTATCATCGGATAGCTTTTTGCTGTTAAAAAGATCCACTTCCGAATCGTCGTTGGAGATTGAATTCATCTGTTTTTCTTTCCTGAAGTGATCAATGATCAGGTTGTGGGCAATTCGGATTACCCAGGATAGAAACCTCCCGTTATCTTTGTACTTACCCCCGCGCAGCGATTGGATCACTTTAATAAATGTCTCCTGGAATAGATCCTCGGCCAGGGGCTGATTCTTGATAGTCAGCAATATATAAGTATACACCTTACTGCGGTGCCTGTTAATTAAGGTCTCGATGGCTGACGGATCACCTTTGATATATGCTTGAACCAAAATTTGGTCGTTCAATGGACTTTCTTTCAAAACTCACGTTCCTGTTGGTTAAGCGTAAAGGTCTTCCTATAGGCAAGTCGTTTAATGATCAAATGATTGACAATTGCAATTAAGTAAAAATTATTGGTATAACAAAATATAGTATTTTTGCGCAATTATTATGCCAACCATGGACAAACAGGTTATACATATAAAAGGGGCCAGGGTCCATAATCTGAAAAACGTGGAATTACGAATTCCACGCGATGAAATGGTTGTTATAACGGGACTTTCGGGATCGGGTAAATCATCACTGGCTTTTGATACCCTCTATGCAGAGGGCCAAAGAAGATATGTGGAGAGTCTTTCAGCCTATGCCAGGCAATTTCTTGGCCGGATTAACAAACCAGATGTTGATTTTATTCATGGAATCCCCCCTGCAGTTGCACTGGAGCAGAGGGTAAATTCGAGGAATCCAAGATCAACTGTCGGGACTTCAACTGAAATTTATGATTATATCAAGCTTTTGTACGCCAGGATCGGAAAAACTTACTCTCCGATTTCCGGAAAGCTTGTAAAAAAGCATTCTGTGACCGACGTCGTGGATTATATTCTTGACCGCCAGGAAGCCAGCAAGCTGGTAATACTCTCAAGCGTATGCCTGAATGCAGAGAAGGGGCTGGATTACCAGCTCGATATATTTATTCAACAGGGAATGACCCGTGCCATGGTGGGTAATCAGATTGTGCAACTGGATGATTTAAAGAAAGGGGATAGCAGACCAGCACATTATCTCCTCAAAATGGTAGTGGATAGAATTGTGGTACAAAAAGATGATGAATCGATTAGCAGATTTGGAGATTCGGTTCAAACCGCCTTGCAAATGGGACATGGCCACTGTTCGATCTGGGATCCGGCCTCCGGTCGGATTGAAGAGTTTTCGAGCCGGTTTGAGTCCGATGGGATGGAATTCGACGAACCCTCTGAACACCTGTTTAGTTTTAATAACCCGGTAGGTGCGTGCCCTGTATGTGAGGGCTACGGAAAGGTTATGGGTATCGACGAGGATCTTGTTTTACCTGATAAGAGGTTATCGGTCTATGACGATGCGATTGTCTGCTGGAAAGGGGAAAAGATGAAAAAATGGAAGGAACGCATGGTGATGAAGGCTGATCTTTTCGATTTTCCAATTCATACCCCCTATTATCAACTAACTGAGGAACAACGCAATTTGATATGGAATGGAAACAAACATTTTAAAGGGCTGAACCGATTCTTTACTTATTTGGAAGAAAAGAAATATAAAATACAATACAGGGTCATGCTATCCCGCTATCGGGGGAAAACGGTTTGTTACGAATGTGAAGGCAGTCGGCTAAGGAAAGAAGCCGGTTATGTGAAAATTGGAGGAAAGACAATTAGCGAGCTGGTTGAGTATCCAATTTCTAACCTGGAGAAATTCTTCGGGAAATTGAAAATTAACAAGAAAGAGGCGGAAATCTCCAGTCGGTTGTTAAAGGAAATCAATAGCCGGCTTGGTTTCATGACGAATGTGGGTTTGGGATACCTGACATTGAATCGCTTATCATCAACCCTTTCTGGTGGAGAGAGTCAGCGAATCAACCTGGCCACTTCTCTTGGGAGTAGTCTGGTAGGATCGCTCTATATCCTTGATGAACCAAGTATTGGCCTTCATTCGAGGGATACGGACCGGCTGATTCAGGTGCTTAAAGAACTAAAGCAACTGGGAAACACAGTGGTCGTTGTGGAGCACGACGAAGAGATCATAAAGTCTTCCGATCATGTGATAGATATGGGACCTATGGCGGGTAGACACGGAGGTGAGGTAGTATTTCAGGGAAACCACAGAGCGCTGTTAAAGGAGAAAAACAGCCTCACGGCACGATATATGAATGGATTGGATAAAATTCCAGTTCCTGTTTCGCGTAGAAAATGGAGCAATTTCATTGAACTAAAAGGCGCTCGTGAAAATAACCTGAAAGGAATTGATGTGAAGTTTCCTTTAAATGTATTCACAGTTGTTACAGGGGTGAGTGGTTCGGGCAAATCAAGTCTTGTGAGTTCAATTCTATTTCCGGCGCTTAATAAACTTTTGAAGGGATCAGGAGAAAAACCTGGTAAACATGATCTTCTGGCTGGGGATCTTCACCTACTCGGCAGGATAGAATTTATTGATCAAAATCCAATCGGAAAATCTTCCCGTTCCAATCCGGTCACCTACCTGAAAGCCTTTGATGAGATTAGAAAGTTGTTTGCCTCCCAGCAGGCTTCTAAAATTAATGGCTACAAAGCTTCACATTTCTCATTCAACATTGACGGGGGGAGATGTGATGAGTGCCAGGGAGAAGGAGAGATCAAGGTGGAAATGCAATTCATGGCCGATGTAAGGCTCATTTGTGACAGTTGTCATGGCAAGCGTTTCAAAGATGAAATCCTTGAGGTTACCTACAGGGAGCAGAGCATTTTTAACGTGCTTGAGATGACCATCAATGAGGCCATTGAGTTTTTCGGTGCATCGGATAATTCTACTGAGAAGAAAATCGTACGAAAGCTTTCTCCCCTTCAAAACGTGGGTCTCGGGTATGTAAAGCTTGGTCAATCGTCAAGTACGCTGAGTGGGGGTGAAAGTCAGCGGATAAAACTGGCCTATTTCCTCAGCAAGGAATCGGATGAGGAAAAGGTGTTGTTCATCTTCGATGAACCCACTACCGGGCTTCATATGCACGATATTTCGTTGCTTCTGAACTCACTTGAATCCCTGATTAAAAAAGGGCATTCTGTTCTTGTTATAGAACACAATCTGGAGGTGATCAAATATGCCGACTGGATCATTGATCTGGGTCCCGAAGGAGGCGATGGGGGGGGTGAAGTTGTATTTGAAGGTATTCCAGAGAATATGGCTGAAAATGAGTCACATACTGGGCATTACCTGTACGCAAAACTCCATTAATCGCTGTTTTTTCTCTCAGGCGGGAATAGCTTTTGCAACAAATTTCGCTTTTTTACCGGTTTATTTAGCAATTTATTCAAGTTGTTTTCCGCATCGAGGTTGCGATCCCACAAATCTAAAGCCTTCAGATACTGCCTCGCTGCTTTTTCATAACTTCCCTGATACCTGAATACCAAACCCAGATTTGTTAGGCAAACTGAAAGCCTGCGGTCATTCTCTTTCAGGGCACTTTCGATTTCCTTTACCCTGGCATCCAGGTATATTTCACAAATATTTTCTGTGGAGGGATTCCATCCATCCATGAATCCGGGTTCAATTTTTCTCCTGATCTGCAGGCCTGATAGCTCTTTAAAGGTATGATACCAATTCTCATAGACGTTGATAGCATGATTTACATGGACCTCAGCAAGTGAAATTATTGAATCGGTGGTTAGTTCCGAATAGGGGTTTACAGATTTAGGTATACTGTCTCTGTATAAGGCTATGGTAAGTAATGCCGCCGCGCGGTTGTTTTCAAGAACACCCAGTTCAAATGATTTCTGATAATGAAACACAGAAGTGTAAATAGCTTCAATAGAATCAAGCAAGGCAAATATTCCATAATAATCTCCAATCCTGGCAAGGTGGTCATATCCTGAATAGAGTTCCCGGGCATGCACTATTCGCGGATCAACAGATCGGTTTGCGTTTCCATAATAGGTCCTTGCAACAATACCTCCAGAGACCACAACCACCAGCATGATCACCACCACACTTCTTATGGAACGCGCCCCACCTAATTTCATTTTCGCTCCGTTACCTATGAACTTTTTCAATCAGGAATTTTCTGATCTCCCTAGGAGTTTCTTTCGTAAGTTTGGAAACTACTATATTGCTGATTATAGCCAATGGAGCTCCTATCCACGCAAAGTACCAAGCTTCAAGCCAATAACTTATAAAATCATGGGCTGGTAGTTCAACGCCTGTTTTACCTGCAACAAAGTAAGTGATAGCAATGACGGCAACAGTCCCCCCAGTAATGAGTCCGGCAATTGCACCGGCTTTGTTCGATCCGCTCCACCAGATCCCCAACAAAAACAACGGAAAAATAGTACACCCTGCCAATGAAAACGCTACTGCAACAAGTTGACCGATCAGGGCGAAATTTCCCAGTGCGAAAAGGGTCACGATTATGACCATCAAGATGGTTCCCAACCTGGCATAGAGCAACTGTTTTTTTGGACTGGCATCGGGATTTATCACCTTCACATACAGGTCATGGGCAAATGCAGATGAACCCGCAACAAGAAGGCCTGAAACTGTTGAAAAGGCAGCTGAAACCCCACCAGCGGCCAGTAATCCCACGATGAGAGGATGAATATTTCCCAGCTGTGCTGTATATACCACGATCGCGTCTTTAGCGAGGGTGCCGACTTCAGGATGTGCTGAAAGAATCTTTCCAAATGCAGCGTAGGCAGGTGCGCTCCAATACAGAATGCAGATAAAGAAAAGGCCCCATGCCACCGACCATCTTGCATCCCTGGCCCTGGGGACTACATAAAAGCGCTGGATCACATGTGGAAGACCCGCTGTTCCAATCATAAGCGAAAATGCAATGGCAATCCATTGAAAAAATGTTTTTCCGGTAGCAGGATCCCACGGCATTGCAAGCTCAGGTGCCGGAACAATGGCAAAATCATGCCCCAATGAATTGACCAATTCTTTGGTTTCATTGACAGGTAATCCGGAAATGACATCCGACACCACAGATCCATACCCAATTTGGGGCAATAACCAGAAGTAGTCGAATTTGGCAGTCAGTATATAGAGGGGGAGCAGGAAGGATATAATGATGATGACATATTGGATTTGCATGTTTTTTGTAACGCCCAGCATTCCTGAAATAAGTGTATATGAAAGCACTACGGCGCCCCCAATAATAACTGCCAGATTGTATTCGATTCCCATTACCCATTTAAACATCAGTCCAATGCCCCCAAACTGACCCACACAATAAGAGATGGAAATAAGAATTGCAATAACCGCTCCAACGGCTCGAAGCGATTTAGAATAGTATCGATCACCGATAAAGTCAGCCGCCGTGTATTTGCCGTATTTCCTGATCTGCCCGGCCATCAGGATAAGCAATAAAACATACCCTCCGGTCCATCCTACCACATAGGCCAGTCCGTGGTAACCTGTTCCATACATCAATGCTGCCATTCCAAGGAAGGATGCTGCGCTCATCCAGTTAGAAGCAATAGCCATACCAGAACCAACCTTGGAAATACTTCTCCCGGCTGCATAAAAATCGGAGGTGTCCTTTGCCCGGAAAAAGATACCAACCAGCACAAAGAGAATGAGCATGGCGATAAGGATAATGGCTGGTCCGACCTTAAAGCTGCCTTCCAGTTGCGAGGCTGCAGTTGCCGCCTTGACGAATCCGGGAATAAGCAATAAAATTAAGGGTGTTACGATCTTCTTCATAATTAAAATGTTGCTTTGATGAAGGGGCTTACTAATCTTCTATTCCATATTTTTTGTTAAACAGGTCTGTCCTCAGACAATACAACAAGCACAATCCGACAAACAGCATGAGTAGGAATACGGCAGTGTAAAAGTAGTGAAAGGGGAAGCCCAGGAATTTTGAATCGGTGAGAACCGACCTGTTGTGAAAAAGGTAGAGTCCCATGGCTTCCACAAAAACATCCCTGTTCCCGGCATCAAAGGTTTCCAGAAGTGAGGATTTAACTTCAAGTGGGGCTATCTTCACCCTGACATCGTGAGGTTCAAGATCGAACAGGTTCACTAATAAGGGAATAAGTTTGTTCTTTTCCGCAACGTAGTCAGCATCTGATATTAGATCAGTTGATTCCGCAGCCCTTTCGAAATTTTCTACAGCTGTAAGAAGGAATAGTTTCTGAGCACTGTCTGCCATCTGAAATGCCATCCAGCTGACAGCATTATCAAGGGCAAGCCGGTGTTCTGTTTTAATGGCTACTTTTCCCAGCACAGAGAGAGCAGCCTGACCAGCATTTCGAAGATCTTCTGAGGTGGGTTCTCCCGTATTAATGTTTTTCCACGCGGATGCGAACTGGGCATATACAGGTTCTGGTGTGGGTTTTTCTAAAATCTTTAGTAAAACTTGAAATCCGAAGATGGCAACCGCCCATATCAGTACAAGCTGCAGGACCATATTCCTGTTTCTTCTGGCGCTGTCTGTGGTTGGTCTGAAAAAACTAAAATGGTAGTCATTCGTATGTTCTTCCATGTGGAAAAGGAGGTTACGTTGTAAACTATTCAGATAAGTAACAATTTAGATAGTGAAAAAGTTAAAAACCCGGCACTGGTTTAATTCGAAATCAGGATGTGATAGATAAAAAAAGGTTGTCCGCAGTTTGCGAACAACCCCAATTGATAAAAAAGTTTAGTCTTAATTTCGCGATATTTAATCATCCAGTGAACCAAACATAATGGCCACGCAGCCTTCTTCTGGTTCATCGACGTTACCATCAGGAATCGGGACTTTCACCATAATTTTCAACTGCTGACTCGATTCCAATTTAAAATCCCATTTCCATTCAAAATCTTTCAGGCCATTATCATAAAGCACCTTGCCATTTCGAGTATCGACTACTTTGAACTCTATGGCAGCCAGGTTATTTGCTCCACATACACCAATCCTGTAATTTCTGTCCGAATAAAAGGTTTTGTAAAGTTCTGCTTCCTCGCCTTCAATTAATAACGCAGCATGATAGTTTCCGTCATGTTGATAGGGGGCAAGGCCAGCTTTGCATGTGTTTTTAGCGAATTGCTTGCATTGTGCATTCATTGCCAGAGGCAATGCCATCATGCAAGCAACCAGGGATAATAAGAGTATGCCTTTCTTAGTCATGGTAAGTTTTATTAAGATATATAGCTACTTCTGATTTCTGAAACTTTAGCTTTCAACTCGTCAAATACATCCTGTGTAATCTCAATGGAGGATTCCGATTTTAGTACGGTGACATTGGTATCAGGATCTTCGACGGCAGTTACTTCGCCTTGCTCAATGGTAATCTTATCAAAAATGATCTTCAGTTCTTTCACATTTTCAAGGATGGCCATTGCGTCCTCATCATCTGGAGATTCCTCCAGGAGACTAACCATAATATCGAGCGAAAGTTTTTGATCTACAATTCGTTCAACAAGTTTACCGCCGAGCTGGTTATCACCTACAAGGCTGGTGGCAATATGCAGACCTTCCACCCAACCTCCAATTAAAACCAGAGATGCTGTAGCCTCAAGTCCATTTTCCTTCAGGAAAGAAGCTGAATTCATGAGAGTCTCTGAAATGATATCAATGATAACATCCCGGTTATTAATATGGTCTTCCAGCCGCTGCAAGGTCTCCTCATCGATAGCATCCAAAATATTCAGGCCATCTGCCATCTCTTTAGCTGCTTCAATATAATTAAGTGTGGCCTGGCTCTGGTCAAACAGGCTTGCATAACTCAAATCGGTTGAGTAGATACCCAGGTTCAGCGCCTTGCTTTTGGAAGTAATATACTTTGAAGTATTCTCCGTAGGATTCATGAGACCCTCGTTATATTCTGCACCGGCATTCTTGATAAGCATAGCTGTCTCAAGAGGAGAGGGGAGAGAGTAGAATATCCTCTTGGCAGTGTTTAGTTGCTCCTGTGTTTCCGCATCAATACCTGTGGCTTCAAAATCACCAGCACCCTCACTTCCACTTTTTGTTCCACGATTACAACCAGTCATAATGAGGCCGAGGAAAACAAACAGAAGAATGAAGACTCTACCAGATAATATTAAGTTTCGGTTCATAGGTTTGATATTTAATTCACTGGGTTAATTGGATCACTATGTAAATTCTGTGCAAGTAATACAGGGTTGTTTTTTCAGTTGGGAGCTTTCTTAATGAAGTAAAAATAGTATTTTTTTTTGAATTACAAAAAGGTAATTGAACTACAATATACTCGATAATTGTTAGATAATCAGAATGTTATCTAAAAAGAGAGAACCTTTCGGTGAGCAAGGGTTCATATTCGCTATCAAGTTCCTCAGTCCATCCGATCATATAGCGTGTAAAGTCCCCAATTTCCAGATCAGTCAATGAACGGGCATATACATCTGACATTATATCGTCCGGAAAGGCCTGGGTTGCCATTCTGATCTTCCGTGGGCTTCTCCTGAAATGACTTTCATCGAGATCAGCTGCACCATACAGGTGGAGGAAGCAATGGGCAATCTCAGAAGGATACTTATAGCTTACAATAGAGAATTCAACGTCATCATTGTTCAAAGTATTAATAGCCAGGGAGATATCAGACCTGTAATAGTTGTTTAGCATAAGAAGAAATGCCACACTCTCCACCTGGTATTCATCTCTGAGAAAGGCAATAAGGCGTTCCTTGGTACCGGGTTTCTTTTGCATGGGTATCCCATCCTTTTCTTTGATGTAGAGGGATTCTCCAATAATTTTTGAAACATAATCGCCCCACCGGTTTAAGGAACCCATTCCTTTGATTAAATTCTGATCCTCCAGGGTTTCCCTTACACTGTTTCTGGGTAAATTCCGCTGTATGGTGGCAAACTCGTCCCCAATATAATAGTCGGTTTTAACATTAAGTGCAATATCATGCCTTTTGGCCTGGGATTCCAGCCATCGTGCGGCTACCTGGATGGAGTCGATGGTTGTGAGTATATCGAACTCAGACCAGGGTGAGGTAGTGCGCGTATCTACAAAAACGAAATACAGAAGCACATCATTTTTCAGCTCTTTACACACATTGTTCTGCCTTCCTGTTCTAAAATCAAAGGAGGGCGTCGAGGAAGAAGTTCCTGCCAACAGAAAGAAGAACAACAGGAGATTCGTAGTGAGACTCCGCATTACAGGTAGTTTACAAGTTGATCAAATGTACGAAAAATGAGTCACTTTGGTTTTCCTGTTTTTCCAAAGTAGGTACATAGGTGACTGATTCCGCATTGTTCACAACCCGGATTCCTGGCACGGCATATGTAGCGTCCGTGCAAAATGAGCCAGTGGTGAGCCAGGGGTATTTTCTCCTCGGGAATGTGTTTGATCAATTGCATCTCGGTTTCATAGGGATTCTTGGCATCAGGAGTTAATCCTATCCGGGCCGCTACCCTGAAAACGTGCGTATCTACTGCCATTGCAGGTTTTTTGAATGCTACAGAAAGTATCACATTGGCAGTCTTCCTGCCCACTCCCGGAAGCAGTTGAAGATCTTCCATCGTATCAGGTACAATTCCCTTAAACTTTTCCACAACCATTCCGGCCATTCCCAGAAGATGTTTTGTTTTGTTGTTGGGATATGTACAACTTTTTATTAATTTGAATACCTGCTCTGATCTGGCCCTGGCAAGGGATTGAACATCAGGAAACATCCTGTAAAATTCGGGAGTGATACTATTCACTCTTTTGTCGGTACACTGAGCTGAGAGAATTACAGCAACGATGAGTTCATAAGGATTGGTATATTCAAGTTCTGTTTCAGCGAAGGGCATGGCTTGGGAAAAGTATTTTATCACCTTTTCAAATCGCTCTTTTTTTTTCATAAAACCGGTTGAAATTTCGAAAAACTGACAAAAGATAATGAATTTACCGACTATTCTCTCAATCAGTTGCGGTCCTTGGTATTGTGCTAATAAATGTTTACGTTTACACCCACAAATAAAAGGAATGACATTACTAAGCCTGGCATATTGGTTTTATTTTTTTTCTGAGAGATAGGCGGTCGGGTTAACTTTATACGAATGGTACCCGGCTTTTTGCCGGGTTTTTTGTTTCATAGCAATGGCCAAAACGATAGCAATTCAGGGTGGATATGGCGCATTTCACGAAATAGCGGCGCTTCATTATTTTGAAAATGATGAGATAGTGATTCTCCCCAGGAATACCTTCCGGGATATGGTTTCCACCCTGAAGGAGCGGAGCTCCGATTTTGGCATCATGGCCATCGAAAACTCTCTTGCCGGCAGCATTATCCCCAATTACAATCTGATCATTAATTCCAGTATGCATATTACCGGAGAGATATATTTGAGGATCAAACAAAACCTGGTGGCCCTGCCAGGTGTGGAAATCAGCGATCTTAAGGAAGTGTATTCGCATCCAATGGCCATCCTTCAATGCCATGCTTATTTTGATGCTTTGCCAGATATTAGAGTCGTCGAAAGCATCGATACTGCATTAAGTGCACAGGAAATAGCCGAAAAAGGGTTGCGGGACACGGGGGCGATTGCCAGTAAATTGGCAGCAGAGAAGTACGGGTTGAACATTTTGGCCGGGAGCATAGAGACTAACAAAAAGAATTATACACGGTTTTTGATCCTTGCAGAAAATGGGATAATTATTCCTTCTAAGGAGGTCAACAAGGCATCGATTCATTTTACTGTAGCGCATAAGTTTGGATCTTTGTCAAAGATTCTCTCCATTCTGTCTTACTACGAAATAAACCTGGCAAAGATTCAATCCATGCCCATACCGGGAAAGGATTGGGAATATATGTTTTTCGTGGATGTGGAGATCAATGATTATGATATGTATATAAAATCTCTTCAAGCAATAAAGCCTTTCACACCGTCCCTCGGGATTCTGGGTGAGTATAGAAAAGGAAATTCGGTAATCGAATAAATCTGAAATTGAATCAATAGGAATTATGGTAGTTGAGTTAGAATTGGAACCGTTAACACTAGAAGGCGATTTGTTTGCCAAGCCCATTATTATAGCCGGACCTTGCAGTGCAGAATCTGAAGAGCAGGTAATGAATACGGCCGTTCCTCTTGCAGAGATGGGAACTAAAATATTCAGGGCGGGAATTTGGAAGCCCCGTACCAGACCCAATGCATTTGAAGGTATTGGTTCGGAAGGACTGAAGTGGTTGCAGCTTGTGAAAAAGGAAACCGGTATGCTGGTATCTACAGAGGTGGCCAACGTAAAACATGTATATGAAGCTCTTAAATATGGGATTGATATCATTTGGATTGGGGCCCGTACGTCGGCGAATCCTTTTGCAGTTCAGGATATTGCAGACAGCCTGCGTGGGGTCAACATCCCCGTGATGGTTAAAAATCCGGTCAACCCGGATGTAGATCTCTGGATCGGAGCCATTGAAAGGATAAACAATGCAGGGATTAAGCGAATGGCTGCCATACATCGTGGATTCTCGAGTTATGACAAAACATTGTATAGGAATGTTCCTCAATGGCAGATTCCCATTGAATTAAGAAGGCGAATCCCAAACATGCCAATTATTACCGACCCCAGTCATATCTGTGGCAACAGGGAATTCCTATATGACATTTCTCAGAAGGCCATGGACCTGAATTTCGACGGGTTGATCATTGAGACTCATTGTAATCCTGACAAAGCGCTTAGCGATGCAAATCAGCAGGTAACCCCAGCCGGACTCAAGGACATACTGGACAGACTTATCTTGAGAGATCCTGAAGTGAAAGAAGAATTGATGCTTACCATGGCTGAGCTGAGAGACCAGATCGATAAACTGGATGACAAGATCATCAATTTATTGGAAGAAAGAATGTTGGTTTCTGAAAAGATAGGAGATTATAAAAAGGAGAACAATATTACCATCCTTCAAACCAAACGTTGGGATGATATGTTGAAAAACCGATTAGCGCTGGGTGTCAGAAGGGGACTTAGTGAGGAATTTATTATTAAATTGTTCCGTTCCGTTCACCAGGAATCCATTAACCACCAGACCAGTGTAATGAACGAAGACTAAAACCAATGCATCAGATCAATTTGAGCACCCCTACAGGGAACACTGAAATAACGGTTGGTGAACACCTCTCCGGCAAATTGAATAAACTGGATCCTTCACCAATTCTACTGGTAGATGAACACGTTCTGTGTCAGCACAACGATATATTTAGCGAGTACGAAAGCATCACGGTTCCATCCGGGGAGCGGTATAAGTCCCTGCAAACAATTGAGAACATTTACAGGGAGCTGGTCAGCCTGGAGGCCGACAGATCTTCACTCCTTGTTGGAGTGGGTGGCGGACTTGCCACTGATGTGGCGGGCTTTGTGGCCTCAACCTACCTGAGAGAAGTTCAATTCGGATTTATAAGTTCGACATTACTCGGACAAGTCGATGCCAGTATTGGTGGTAAGAATGGTGTAAATCTGGATGGGTATAAGAACATGATAGGTACTATTCGTCAACCCTCATTTGTATGGTGTGACCTCTCACTTCTGTCCACACTCTCCCGAAAGGAATATATTTCAGGGATAGCAGAGGTAATCAAATACGGAGCCATCTGGGATGCAGCGTATTTACAATACCTGAAAGATAGCATGGCCGGATTGCTATCACTTGACATTGACGTTCTGAAAAAGGTAGTATCAACCTCAGCGGCCATTAAGGTGGAGGTTGTCCAGAATGATGAAAAGGAATCTGATTTGCGCAGGATTTTGAATTTTGGGCATACCATAGGTCACGCCATCGAGCGGGAAAAAAAGATATTGCATGGAGAAGCAATAGCCATCGGAATGGTTATGGCTTCCAAAATCTCGAATTCAGTAGGGCTCCTGTCTGAGTCAGAACTTAAACAGATTCAGGAACTTGTCGCTGCAGCCGGCTTGCCTGTTGGCATGGAATTGGATCCCGATTCTATCTTCCAGAATATCCGGAAGGACAAGAAAAAGAAAGGTGAGAACATCAATTTTGTATTGTTGGAAAGCTTGGGGAAAACCCGGGTGCAGTCCATGCCTCTTGCAGAACTCAGGAAGTATCTTTATGATCTGTGTTAGCATCTCACATATCTCACAGCTAGCCGGGATTATTCATGCTCATCCAGGTTTAATCGAATTGAGGATAGATCTGATCGGTAAGGACCCGCAAGAGATCTATGCTCAAATTCCGGATGAAGTGAGGACAATCGCCACTTGCAGGCCTGGAAAATACGGTGAAAATAAAAGAATTTCACTACTCAACTCGTGTATGGACCTGGGTGCCTCGTTTATTGATGTGGAAGTTGAAACCTCGAAAAAATCCTTTTCCGGGCTGATCAATTATGCGGGAAAGTATGCAACAGGCCTAATAGTTTCTTACCATAATTTTGAGAGAACTCCAGGAAGGAAAAAATTGGAAGAAGTGTTAGCCAGCTGTTATAAATCGGGGGGTATCATCGCTAAGATTGCTACCCATGTCAATTCCATGGAGGATACAAGAAACTTATTAGCTCTGTATGATAAGCCGGGTAAGAAAGTAGTGATCGGTATGGGAAGAAAAGGGCGAATTACCCGGATAATGGCTCCCTATCTTGGAGCCGAGTTTACCTTTGCTTCTCCGGATCTTGGGGTCGGGACTGCTCCCGGTCAGCTAAGCCTCGACCAGTTAAATGAAATTTATAAAGTGATTAATAAATCATGAACTCATTCGGTATACTATTCAAGGTCAGTATTTTTGGAGAATCTCATGGAGAGTCTGTAGGCATTGTGATTGACGGATGTCCATCTGGAGTTCCCCTGACGCATTCCGATTTTAAAACTGACTTTTCGAGAAGAAAGAGTGGGGCCAAGGGTACAACTCCCAGGCGGGAAGCAGATATTCCACATATCATGAGTGGAGTTTTTAATGAGGTAACTTCCGGAGCTCCTCTCATGATCATGTTCGAAAATACCAATACCCGCTCCCGGGATTACACCAACCTTATCCAGACTCCACGGCCGGGGCATGCAGATTTCACTGCGCAGCGGAAATTCGGGGGCTTTCAGGATTACAGAGGAGGAGGGCACTTTTCAGGACGGTTAACCCTAGGTCTTGTGGCAGCGGGTGTTATTGCAAAAAAGATCATAGATCCCGTGAAAGTTACCAGTACCATACTGGAAGTAGGAGGAAGCACAGAAATTGAAACTGCCATAGAGGATGCCATTGAACGGAAGGACTCCATCGGCGGAATTATCGAATGCAGGATTGCTGAGGTTCCTGTTGCTTTGGGAGAGCCATTTTTTAATTCGGTTGAAGCGGTAATAAGTCACATGGTGTTTTCAATACCGGCCATTAAGGGAATTGAATTCGGATCTGGATTCCAGGCAGCAAAAATGACAGGAAGTGAACACAATGATAATATTATTGATGAGGATGGGACTACCGAAACTAACCATGCCGGGGGCATAAACGGCGGGATCACGAATGGGAACGAAATCATTTTCAGAGTAGCCGTTAAGCCCACTTCCAGCACACATCAATCACAGCGCACCATGAACCTGGGATCAGGACAATTGGAAGATCTAGCCATAGAGGGACGCCACGATACCTGTATTGCGCTGCGCGTTCCTGTTGTTGTTGAAGCCGCTGTCGCTGTGGTTATGGCCGACTTTATGATTCAAGCCCAACAGACTAAAAGGATATACGAATAATAAAAAAGACACTATGCGGATTGCAATCATAGGGGCCGGTAACATGGGTTCATGGATGGTGGAGTCGCTCTGCCTTGATTATGAAGTGGGTGTGTTTGACGTGGACCGGACCCGATTAAAGTATTTTTTCAACTCGAGGAAATTTCTCTATTATGAAGAGATTAGTGATTTCACACCAGATCTTCTTATCAATGCTGTTAGCCTCGATAAAACCATCTCCCTTTTCGACGAGATCATTTCCTACCTGCCGGAAAAATGCATTATTGTAGATATAACCTCGGTAAAAAGTGGTTTGTACGAGTATTACCAGAAAGCCGGAAGAAGGTTTGTCTCGACACACCCCATGTTTGGGCCCACCTTTGCTAATGTGAAAGACCTGAGTGATGAAAATGCCATTATAATCAAGGAATCAGATGAGGAAGGAAAGAACTTCTTCAGGGAATTCTATGGTCGCTTAAATATAAAGATCCATGAATACTCTTTCAGAGAACATGACGAGACGATCGCCTATTCACTCTCAATACCCTTTTCCTCTACCATGGTTTTTGCTGCGTGTATGAAAGAACAGCAGGCTCCGGGTACCACATTCAAAAAGCATCTTGGAATAGCTGAGGGACTCCTTTCAGAGGACGATTTCCTCTTATCAGAGATTCTGCTAAGTCCCCACAGCCTTAGTCAGGTTGAAAGGATTAATGAGCAGATGTCATCATTGATCGATATGATCAGGGCCCGCGATAAGGAGCAATTAAAGGGGTTCTTTCAGAGGCTTAGAAACAATATCGGCCTGAAAACGTAACCTGAGGACCTTTGTGGTATTTTCCTTAATTCTAAAACGGTGGTCAATCCGGTGCCCCATAATCCAAACTATCATTTTTCCGGAAGCAAGGATCCAGGTACTTTCTTTTTCAGGAACTGAAATCTTTGAGTCCACAAAAAAATCACTAAGTTTTTTTATCTTATTCATGCCCAGGGGGTAGAAGTAATCCCCGCGGGTCCAGTGACGGATGGTTAATGGGAACTGGATCTCGTCGAAATCGATGCATGCCATCGTCTGGTCGTCGGGGATCTGGGTCAAATCGCTTCTATCTATGATTTCCATATCCATCGGGAAGGGTATGGAAGAGAGATTTTCAGGGCTATCGAGGTAATATCGATCGAACGATTTTACAGTCAATTCGCTTAAGATAAGTAATTCCCGGTCCTTAAAGAGCGTATGGGTCGTAGATATCGATTGCTTTCCCGGTTTAGCACGTATAATAGATTCTATCCCCTCGCACTGGGCCCTGGTAAATCCGTAAGTGGAGAAAAGCTCATAAAACCAGGTTCTACGGGGGGTGAGTGATGAAAGTTTCTCGATTTCAATGGTAATGCGACCCGATACTTCCTTAAATAAACTCTTGCGAGTTTCCTCAATTGCCTGTTTATAAATCCCCTCTACTTCGCTGAGTCTGTTCATGTTCATAGACATGGTCTCAATGAAACCCTGATTAATCTGTTCCATGGCTGGGATCACGTCGTGTCGAATTTTGTTTCTCCTGTATTTTATTTCCAGGTTGCTTGCATCAACCCTGTATTCAAGCTTATTTTGATTGCAGTATTCATGGATTTCTTCTTTCGTGGAAAAAAGAAGCGGTCTGATGACTTTCCTATTGCTTGCCGGGATTCCTACCAGTCCCCGGATGCCCGTCCCCCGTGATAAGTTCAGGAAGAATGACTCCACCGAATCATTCTTATGATGCGCTGTTGCAACCAAATCATGTGATTGGCCGGCGAGGAGCTCGTCAAACCAAGTATACCTGACCTCCCTGGCAGCCATTTGGACAGAAATTCCTCTTTCACGAGTTATCTCCTCCACATTAAATCGCTTTACATATACCGGCATTTGAAGAGATTCTCCAAGCGATCTTACAAAGATTTCATCGGATTCTGAATCTTCTCCCCTTAGCTGAAAATTACAATGAGCAATGGCGCATGTGAAGCTGGTACGGCTAAAAATGTGAGCCATCACTACAGAATCGATGCCACCGCTCACCGCAAGAATCAAACGATCGGTGACCCTGCATAGCATTTTCTCTTCGAGATAACTTAATAGCTGATCTACCATCACGGGCAAGTTACAAAAAAAGGGAGCCCTTTCAGGTCCCCTAATTTTCGTCTTAAAGTTACGAGCTGACGCCGGAGGAATTTAGCCACCGGGCGCAGATCGCTTAGAATCTATTTCTTCTACATTACCAATCTTTGTCCTCAAGGTAAGAGGCAATAGAAGCCACACTTTCTTTCAGGGCTCTGTCTCCCTTATGCCAGTTGGCAGGACAAACCTCTCCATGCTCTTCGCTGTACTGAAGTGCATCAACCAGTCGAAGGGCCTCTTCGATGCTTCGCCCCAATGGCATGTCATTCACTATTTGATGACGTACAATCCCGTCCCTGTCAATCAGGAATAATCCACGATAGGCCTCGGGTACTCCAATAAAAGTTGCTTCTCCTTCTTCAGTGTAATCCCAGCTTCCTGCAAGTACATCGAAATTCTCAGCGATTGTCATGGTGCTATCTGCAACCAGTGGATATTTCACTCCTTTAATCCCACCATCTTTCAACTCGGTTTGAAGCCATTTCCAGTGGGAATGTTTTGAGTCCACGGAACAACCGATTACGGCTACATTCCTCTCCTCAAACTCTTCAATCTTTTCCTGAAAGGCTATGATCTCGGTAGGACATACAAATGTAAAGTCTGCAGGATAGAAATAGAAAACAACATATTTTTTTCCCACAAACTGATCAAGTGAAAAATCATCTACAAATTCTCCCCCATTAATCACTGCCGGAGCATGGAATCCGGGGGCTTTTTTACCAATTAAAACTGCCATTTTTATACATTTTGGATTAATAATGTCTTTAACAAATTATAGTCCCAGAAGTTCAGGGCCCTGGTTAAATACGATGTCAACCGGGATATTAAGGTCTTTAAGTCTGTTCAGGTCATCCTGCAATTCCGCCCTTATAAATCCATTCTCTTCAACCAGTTTCTTAGCAATCGCATAGTCGCCATTCCCCTGTGTAATCAGGATAAGGCTAGCTAAACTATTCATAGCATGCTGCATCTTTTCAAAATTAATCTGGTAAGTACCGTCAATTTGTTTAGCAAAAGCGCCCAATTCCTGGAAATAGTAGAACCTGATCATGTTCGCCTTGCCGTGGGAGCTTGCAGCGCCAAAACGGATACTCCTGAATATACTTGCCATAAACGTTACATAATTATCCATGAGGTCTTGCTCCCCCAGCATCCCCTTTTCATACATTTGAGTGATCAGATACAGGCCAAGAACATCTGCCTTGCCCTCCTCCAGAGTGCTGTATTGTTCCTTCAAAGCAGATCGGACGGTCCCCTGGCCATTGATGGTATGGCCTAGACCCAGCCCATGGGCTACCTCGTGGTACATGGTATTTTCAAAAAATGCGTCAAAGGTTACATGTTCCCGTTGCTCCTCTGCAATCAATACATTACTAATGGGTACCAGGATTTCCTCAAACTTATACCTTATGGAGTTCTTAAGTTGTAATTTCCTTGAACCTTTTGCCGCGCGAACCCTTTCGTCGTTGGGGAGATTGATGGCGATGGTTTTGCTCCCTGCATTGCAATCCCCTGCATAGTATAAAACATCGTAAGCACCAAGGTCTGAGTCGCTACCCGGTATTTCCTGTTTATAGGCTTCAGGAACCGGCAATCCTTGTTGCATTTCAGGAAGCACTGAGGCAATAAAACTGAGTTTTTCGCTCCATATTTTGTCCTTGAGAAGTATAAACGATTCATGTGCAGCCTTATAGTTGTACAATGCATCTTCATAATTCTCTATGGGGCCGACTACAAAATCAATATCATTCTTCTTCATATCCATCCAGGCCATATCAGAAGCAAAGTAGTCATCTGTCAGCAGAGCATCTCCTCTGAGATGGAGGTATTTTTTAAACCCTGCATTCTCGGCAAGCTCGGCAGCCTTATGTAATAGTTCAGCTGCTGCTTCAACCTTAGGTGCATAAGCCACATGGTAGGGAACCACCTTGAGGTTCCCATCCTGATTTCTGATTATCAGGCTGTATTGACTGGTTTTTAAGGGATCATCAAGCAATTCAAATTGTTCTCTTGTGATATCTGAAGGATAGAATCCTGATCCGGGGGGTTTTGGACCATATCCTGATAAATAGGGCAAATTTCCATTGAGTCGCTCCCAGGGACCATAGTTAATCTTAAAGAACCTTACCAAATCGGAGTTTACCATGGCGTTTATTGCGGCGTCCTTGTCTGCGAATACCTGGTCCCAGTAGATATCCTCCATCGCATCGGCTACCTGGAAGAGGATTCTCAGTAATTCCTTTTGGTTATCCGAAAGATGTGAGATATCGGCTTTTAAATCAACCGTGGCAAATTCATTTACCTTTCTTTCGATCATGCGGTCAAAGCGCTCCAGGGAAATGGTCTCGCTCGAACTTCCGATTTCCAAAAGGAGGACTTCATCGGTTTTATGGTACTGCATTCCGGTGACGGTCAATGCGTTTGCCAGGGGAACACTGGTACGAAACGTGACCATCTCATCAGTTTCCGATAATTTTTCCACCGGGTACACCTGACCTTCAATTTCTACTGCATCGTCCATCATTATTAAGAATAGTGACTTCGGGGTTGTAATTCTTACGCCCGTCCCATCCGGTACTTCTATCCTTGGCAGGGTACCGGCAAAAAGATCGTAGAGGGCTTGCTTCTGATTACAACCCTGAATCAGCAGGACAATTCCCACCAGCATTGTAGGGACTATAAATCGTGCTTTCATCAATTTATTATTTTGGTTTTTATGCAGATTAGTAGGCTTTAGCAATGACGACTCTCTGACTTGAGGGCTTTCCGCTAACAATACACTTACCCGATTCTTTTTCTGCATCAAGCAGCAGGCAACGGATGGTGGCTTTGGTCTCTTTTATCCGGTTCTCTGATTCTGTGGTTCCATCCCAATGTGCCAGTGCGAATCCTCCCTTATTATCAAGGACATCCACGAGCTCATCCCATGTATCTACACGGTGTGTATTGTGGCTCCTGAAGTTTACCGCTTTCTGATAGATCTCCTCTTGCATCTTCTCAAGCAGTTCAGAGATGTAGGAGGCAATCCCTTCCTGAGGAAGCACTTCTTTTTCGAGTGTATCCCTCCTGGCAAGTTCCACCGTTCCATTTTCAATGTCCCGTGGCCCGATTGCAATTCTTACAGGGACCCCCTTTAATTCATATTCCGCAAATTTCCATCCAGGTTTTTGAGTATCGCGGTCATCGAATTTGACAGAAATTCCTAAGACAGTTAGCTGAGCCTTAATTCTATTTGCAGCTTCAGCTATGGGGGGAAATTCATCGTTTCCCCTGTATATTGGAACGATCACCACTTGAATAGGCGCTACGTTAGGAGGTAATACCAGGCCCTGGTTATCCGAATGAGCCATAATAAGGGCTCCAATCATCCGGGTGGTCATTCCCCAGGAAGTTGCCCAAACAAGATCCAACTTTCCTTCTTTATTGGTAAACTGGACATCAAAAGCTTTTGCAAAGTTCTGCCCAAGAAAGTGGGATGTCCCAGCCTGAAGCGCTTTGCCGTCTTGCATCAGCGCTTCAATAGTCATTGTTTCTATAGCTCCTGCAAATTTTTCCGATTCAGTTTTAGTACCTGTCAGCACTGGAATGCCAAGGAACTTTTCAGAGAAATCGGCATAAATCTTTACCATCTGCATGGTCTCATCTTCTGCTTCCTTTCTGGTGGAATGCGCTGTGTGGCCTTCCTGCCAGAGGAACTCGGTTGTTCGTAGAAACAGCCTGGTGCGCATCTCCCACCTGACTACGTTGGCCCACTGGTTCACCATGATGGGTAGATCACGGTAGGATTGGATCCAGTTTTTATAGGTGTTCCATATGATGGTTTCGGAAGTTGGTCTTACAATTAATTCTTCCTCCAGCTTAGCTTCCGGATCTACAATGAGCCCTCCATTTTTTTCATCTGTTTTTAATCGGTAATGGGTAACCACCGCACACTCTTTGGCAAAGCCTTCCACATGATCAGCTTCCCTGCTGAAAAATGATTTTGGTATAAATAACGGAAAGTATGCATTTTCGTGACCGGTGGCTTTAAACATCCGGTCCAGTTCATTCTTCATTTTTTCCCAGATAGCGTATCCGTAAGGCTTAATGACCATGCAACCCCTCACTGCAGAATTCTCAGCCAACCCCGATTTCAATACCAGGTCGTTGTACCACTGGGCATAATTTTCTTCCTTACTGGTTAATACTTTGGCCATTAGCTTTGAGTTAGATATGATCGGTTTATGGCATTTCAGAGAGCCTGTATAATGACCTACAAAGAAAGAAAAAAAAGGCGAAGTGGTGAAGTCTTAAAGCCTTAATCCGATTACAAGTACATCATCAATCTGACTTAGGTCACCCTTCCACTCATCGAAGATCAGGCTGAGTATTCTTTGCTGTTCCTCCATGGGTCTTTCACTCACCTCAAGTAACAAATCCTTGAAAGGTCGGTACTTGAATTTTTTGCCTTGGGGTCCACCGAACTGATCAGGAAATCCATCGGTAAACATATACACCCGATCACCCTGTTTCATGTCGAGTGTATAGCGTGTAAAATCAGACATTTTCTCATAAAATGCCACCGGCATGTTATTCCCTTTGTATTCAAGCATTTCACCATTTCTGATGATGTAGATTGGATTATTTGCTCCGGAAAATTCCAACTGGCGGGTTTTGGTATCATAAATGACAAGCGCCATATCTATGCCGTCTTTTTGCTCTCCGATTTTCCCTTCCTGCTTGAGTGTACGTGCAATGCTCAAACGGAGTTGATTCAATATTTCTTCCGAGTGGATAACATTCTTTTCATTAACGATTTCATGCAGCATAGTAATCCCCAGCATGCTCATAAGAGAGCCTGGGACCCCATGCCCGGTGCAGTCTGCAGCTGTAAGTATGATTTTGTGGCCATTCTGGGAGATCCAATAAAAATCACCACTTACAATATCCCTTGGCTTAAAAAAGATGAAGTGCTCTCCAAAAAGATTGTCAAAGACCTCGTTCCTGGGTAGCACTGTATTCTGAATCTTCTTTGCGTAATCAAAACTGTATTTTATCTCCTTGTTCTGCTTTTCAATATGTTCTTTTTGGGCTTGAATTTCAAAAGTTCTTTCCTGGACTTTGTCTTCCAGCTCGCGGTTGACTTTATCTTTCAGTCCTGCATTTTCTCTCAGTTGGTCGATGATCCGGCGCTGAGCAACCTCCTTGCTCTTTTTCAGAAGGTTAATGCGTTCACTCAGACCAATGGAAAAGGTTAGAATCTGTAGAGTTACGCCAAGCTCCTGGCTATGCCTTCCCAATGGGTATTCATTGAGGGCGTAGTTGATCGCGATACCAAGAATGAGAAACAGGTTCGCAAACAGAAAATAGCGGGCCGGCTGAAAGTTTTCCCGGGTCAGGATCATGGCCGGAACTATGGCAAGAAACAGGGAACCAATAGCCGAAACTATAATAATGGCCAGTCCGCCCAACTGGATAAATACAGGAACACCAATTCCCATTCCCTGAATTAAAAGGATACTAAAATTCAGAATGAGTCCTCCGACAGTAAACCATACGGCAAGTAACAGAATGGTATCCCATGATTGCAGTGTATTGCGGGTATCCAGGTATGATCTGCCAAAGAGCAGAAAAAAAAGTAAAAATATTTCCTGAAGGAATATGCTGGTGGGAGCTGTGGTAAATGGAGGTGTGAGCTCGTATATGTACCCTTCTTTGTTTATGAAAAAGAGAAGGAAAGCCAGGATATACAGAATATAGAAAAGATAACTGCTTTCCCTGCCTTTCACATAGAGGGGAATGTGATAAAGGACCATAATCAACATGATTCCCACGAATATCCCGAACACCAATCGTTTTGACCGGTCCCTGGCAATGACACTCTGGTGAGTGGAAATAGTGAACGTCAGGTCGGAAATGACTGATTCTTCAGACAATGAAACTCTCAGGTAGAGCGTATCTGCTTTTCCCGGAGGTAAAAAAATGCGAAGGTCGTCCGATCCGCTTATGTTGACATCCTTGTTTCGTGGATGAATTTTATCTCCTGATTTGCGGATAGTCACCAATCCATTCTCGTGCATCTGAAACAGGCGATATTCATCAAATATTGCATAGATATTAGGTTGAAGGTGAAAAGAAAATTGACTCGTGGATCGGTTTACAAAGTAAAACCGGAACCAGATGCAACTCCCTGCTTTCGGATTGAGTAAGACCGGGTCCGGATTGCTAAAATCAATCTGCATGAACCGGTAGTCCATCATACCGGAAAAGAGTTCGCCGGGTTCAGTGGAGCAGGCCGGATCATCCAGGTAATAAAGCTGAAGGTCAGAAATATGAACCTCCTGAACAAAATCGGAAAGAATAACAGGCTTCTGTGCAACGAGCGATTGACAGAGCACCATGAGTATAAAAAACGGTTTTAAACGCATTCCAGTTTTTTTCCGCATGTAAAGATATTAAAGATTCTTTTAAAGAGGCGAAATTGGGAGCTGCTATGATTTAAGTGTATATTTACCCAAAGTTTACCATTGAACATGATTCCAGGCCTTTTCAATACAAGGACTCTGACTTTTTTCATTGTTATTCTGATCGGTTCATGTTCTGGAAACGTTATTCAAACCAGTGTATTTACAGATGGTTTCCAGGAGCTTTCCGATGGCACACTTCCTCATATAGATTCCATCAATCCGGCTATATATTTTGATTCTCGCCGTGGGACAATAGGAGATTGGACCATTGCCTCAAGCTTCAGAGAAAAAGGATTTAATGATGCCTGGGTAATCAGAAGTGAAAGGGGAGAGAGGTATCTCATGCAGACATTTACTAACCTAAGCAGCAGCAATACTCCACTGAGCCTGATAACCCATCCCTTAGTAGTGGCCGGCGATTCTTTGTGGCAGGACCTGACCATGGAGGTAGATTTCACACCGCTGGATAAGTTTGATAAATGCGGAGTTGTATTTAAGTACCGCAATCCCACGGATTACTTTTTCTTTGGAATTGAAGGAAATACTGTGATTCTGAAGCAAGTTCAGCAATCTGTTACCCCGTTAAGGCCCATTGAGGAAATACTTGATTATCGCCCCCTCGTTTGGACGCCGGGTGAAAAGCTTCATGCGGCTATAACCGTCAGACGTAGCAAGGTCACCGCAATTTTAAATGATTCCATCATTATGTATAAAGAGGACCTGCCCCTTCAAACAGGCCGTATCGGATTGATATCTGACCTCCCTGCAAAATTTCACAGGGTTGAAGTGAAACTGCTCAAGGGAGAACAAAGAAAGCTTGCCAGAAGAAAAAGGCAGCAGGCCAGGAGGTTGGACTTGCATAAAAGCGATCATCCGAAAATGGTTCGTTGGAAGATGTTCGAAACAGAAGGGTTTGGAACGAACCAGAATATACGGTTGGGGGATTTAAACGGCGATGGAAACAAAGAGATTGTATTTGTCAAACCGAATTTTCTCGAATACACTGTTGGAAGTTTGTCTGCCATGAATCTGGATGGGGATTTATTATGGCAATTCGGCGAATCGGGATCCTTCGATCCCGGGCAAGGTGAGGAGCTTCCAGTGCAGATTCACGACCTGGATGGCGATGGCTCAAGGGAGGTCATCTTCGTCAGTGAAGGATGGATCCATGTATTGGAAGGGAAGACCGGAGAGCTCGTGAACAGGATCAAGGTACCGGGAAAGAAGAGAATTAATTCGATGATCTTTGCTGACTTATTAGGTATTGGAAGGGATAATTGCATGCTCCTCTCAGACAGAAAGCACACCCTCCTGGCTCTGAACGATCACCTGGAACTGATTTGGGCACAGGAATCACAATCCGGTGCTCAGCCGATGGTCTTTGATATGAATGGCGACGGACGGCAAGAAGTAAGTATGGGATATTCAGTTTTCGATCCTGATGGTAGACTCATGTTTGATGTGGGTGCGTTCATCGGGGATGATTGCAATGGTGTAACAGTCTATGAATTAAATGAAGGAGCAAGGATGGTTCCTTGTCTAGTTTACGCAGCAGGTGATTGGGGAATCATGTACTTTGATTTTGGAGGAAATCTTATAAAACAAAACATTCTGGGTCATGTTCAATATCTGAGTATTGCAGATTTTAACCTTGAATTACCTGGTCTGGAGGTGGTTACTTCTAATAGATGGGGGAGCGACGGGTTGGTTCATGTGTTGAACTCCTCTGGTGAACTTATAGGCAAATTCTCACCCTCAGCCAGTGTATGCAGGGGCCAGTCTGTAAACTGGAAAGGGGACGGAGAGGAATTTTTTATCACTTCTTCGGATTCTGTAATGGGAGGAATGATAGATGCAAAAGGTCAAATTGCGGTCTCATTTCCATCCGATGGTCATCCTAATATGTGTTATTTGGCTCAGGATCTTACCGGAGATGCCCGCGATGAGGTGCTGGTATGGGATCACAAAAAGTTATGGATTTACACCCAGGAGGACAATCCAAGGATGGGTAATACCTATGCTCCTGACCGTAACCCTCTGTATAACTATTCGATGCAAAGCATGAATAGATCCATTCCGGGATGGTAAAAATTTGTTATATTGCAATCAGTTGAAAGATCTGCAATATTGTTTTGGCACGAACTTTGTTTACTTAATGTTAAAACAACCAGATGCAAAAAATACCGGGAGGAAACGTCATGAAAACTTTACCACTTGCCATTTTAAGCACAGCCATAGTCCTGGCATCCTGTAGTTCATCAAAATATGCTGCTTCATCTGAATATGATGATGTATATTATAATCCCAGTGTTGCTCAAAGACAGGTTACAACACCCGTTGCAACCGCTGTAACTCCGCAGGAAGCTATGGCAGCACAGCCAGTCGCCCAGGAACCTGCCAACATCGAGTCCCAGGGTTATTCGGATGAGAACCTGAGTGATTATGAAAAGTATCAAATGCAAAGAGAAGCTGAGATGCTTGGTGAAACCTACCAGCCTGATGGAAGTGAGGCCCTTTATGCCAATCAGTACGAACAATACGATTCTCTAAATCAGGTGAGTGAATATGGTCAGGAGAGTGCTCCTGTGGTTATCAATAATTATTATTCAGATCCTAATGATTATTATTATTCATCCAACCTGAGGCGTTTTTCGGACCAGTACTATGGGTGGGATTATTATGATCCTTATTATACCGATATGTATTTCTACACTGGAAGGCCCAGACATTGGGGCATGAGAATGGGTTGGGGTTATCCCGGATGGGGAATGGGATTCTCTTACGGATATCCTTCCTATTATGGATATGGCGGATTCTATGATCCATGGTATTCAGATTGGGGATATGGCGCATACGGTGGATATTATGGTGGCTACGGTGGCTACGGTGGCTAC
>CAZCQL010000030.1:48214-50711 GCA_964500835.1 uncultured Bacteroides sp. | reverse complement strand
TAGTTAAACCGAATGCTTTTGTCAGGCGATATCCGGGCAATGATCATTGATGGAAACAGGAGAAAGAGGAAAGTGATGGCCATGGTTCCAAGGTTGAGCAACAAAATGTGGATAATGCTTAAATTAATGGGGACAGTGTCCAGGTAATAGGAGGTGGGGTCCAGAGGGATAAGATTCAGATATTTTTGCGCCAGGCTAATCACCAATCCTAACAGGTTTCCCCAAAGGAGGCCCACCAGCGTAAGGTAACCCGATTGGTAAAGGAAGATTTTACGGATGGAGGCATTCGTTGTTCCAAGCGCTTTAAGGATACCGATCATGTTTGTGCGTTCAAGGATCAGGATTAGCAAACCGGAGATCATATTGAAACCTGCCACAATGAGCATCAGAAGTATTAATATCACCACATTCATATCCTGAAGATTCAGCCAATCAAAGATCTGGGTGTACTTCTCCTGGATGGTCTCCACTTTTAGCCTGCTGCCATCGTCGAGGAAATCAAAAGCCACCCGTTCACGGACCTCTTCAGCAAGTTGCGGCAATTCGTCCATTCTCTCAAGCAGCACTTCATATCCGCTCACCTGACCCGCATGCCAGTTATTGAGGCGCTGTACCTGTTTGATATCTGCGTAAATATAGAGCCGGTCGAACTCCTCAAGGCTCGTGTTGTATATCCCCTGAATGATAAAGGTTCTGGCCCTCGGGGGTTCTTGAATAAAGTACATGGTAAATCTGTCACCCAGGCCCAGCTTTAGCAAATTGGCTGTATTTTCTGAGAGCACGACCTGGTTGCTGCGCACCGAGTCATTTACTTTAAATATTTCCCCATCTGACAGATTTCCTTCAATAAAATCCCAGTTATACTGTTTGTCGACACCTTTTAACACGGCCCCGTGAATCTCATCACCAGTTTTAATAATTCCTGCTTTTATGGCAAAGGGCTGCACATTTTTTACTCCGTCCAATTCCTGAATCTGCTTTACGCTTTCAAGTCCTGCCGGAACAGGCACCGTTTCAAATGAAAGGTTTGAATCGAGATTCAGGATCTGAATATGCGCTCCGAATCCGGCTACTTTATTGGAGATCTCCTTTTTGAATCCTGTAATAATGGATACGGCAACAATCATCACGGTTAATCCAAGGGCAATTCCAAAGATGGCAATGGCGACAATGGACCGGGAGAAACTGCGTTTTCCCTTCTTGCTGCCGATCATCCGGCGAACGATGAAAAGTTCGGTGTTCAATGATTGTGGATTCTGTCCATCAAATGTAGTTATCTTTTACTTATTTTTAAGGCTGATGAAATACATGACCACCATCCTGTTACTCTTTATTGGGATGCTCACAGCCTGCGGCCAGAATGAAGTTCCGGTAAGAAGTGGAGCAGCGCGCCTGGATCATTACCTGCCATTTATCCGCGACAAGAATTTCGCGTTGGTGGCTAACCACACTTCAATAATCGGAGAAAGGCATCTGGTGGACACGCTGCTATCCAGTGGAATCAGTAAAATACGCTTACTGAAGGTATTTGCTCCCGAGCATGGTTTTCGAGGCGAAGTGGCAGCGGGTGAACAGGTACAGGACGGAGTAGATCCCCTTACAGGGATTTCCGTGGTTTCTCTTTATGGACATCATAAAAAGCCGCTCCCCGCTGAGTTGGAGGGTGTTGAACTGGTGGTGTTCGATCTCCAGGATGTGGGAACAAGGTTCTATACCTACATATCCACACTGCATTATGTGATGGAAGCATGTGCTGAAAATAAAATCCCGCTTTTAGTTCTGGATCGTCCAAATCCCAATGGGGGATACGTAGATGGCCCCGTTCTCGAACCCGAATTTGCCTCATTTGTAGGGATGCATCCCATACCGGTTGTATATGGACTTACCATTGGTGAGCTAGCCAAAATGATCAATGGAGAAGGATGGTTAAGTCATGGAATTCAGTGCGATTTGCATGTAGTACGGTGTGCCCATTATTTCCACGGGAAGCCCTATTCGATGCCGGTTAACCCCTCCCCAAACCTGACAAATGATCACGCAATCTTAATGTATCCTTCCACTTGTTTTTTTGAAGGAACCATCCTAAGTGAGGGAAGAGGAACAAATAAACCCTTCGAAGTATATGGACATCCGGATCTTGAAGGAGATTACAGCTTTACCCCTGTTTCCATTCCAGGAGTTTCAGAAAATCCAAAGTTTAAAGATACGCTTTGTCACGGGTATGATCTAAGTAAGGTTCTTCCGCCCGGAGGATGGACCAGGATCCATTTGCAGTGGCTTCTGGATGCCTACTCGGACTATCCGCGCAAAGAAGAATTCTTTACCCCCTATTTTGAGAAACTGACTGGCACGCGGTCACTGAGAAATCAAATTGAGATGGGCTGGGACGAAGACCAGATAAGGCGAAGCTGGCAAAAGAAGGTAGAGGATTACAGAAAGAAAAGAAAGAAATACCTGATTTACGACTGAACCTGCCGGCCTGGTTTTTTTAAGCCCG
>CAZCQL010000030.1:14726-48114 GCA_964500835.1 uncultured Bacteroides sp. | reverse complement strand
TCCACCGGAACTCTTTCCCCGGGAGCGGTTTCCACCGGAACTCTTTCCTCCGTATCTGCCACTTTGTCCCCAACTCCTGTATTTTGTGGGATTATATTCAGGTGCATCCCCGAACTTTTCAGGAACCACAGCTTTCCTAACCTCCGAACCCAGTAATTTTTCAATCCTGGAAAACTTAGATTGTTCCTGTTCACTTATCAGGGTGATGGCCACACCTTCCGATTCAGCACGAGCGGTCCGGCCAATCCTGTGAATGTAATCTTCCCCCTCATGGGGTACATCATAATTGATGATCAATTCGATGTTGTCGATATCGATTCCCCGGGATAACAGGTCGGTTGCAACCAATACATTGAGTTTCCGGTTCCGGAACCTGAGCATAATCTCCTCACGGGCTTTCTGATCCAGGTCTGAGTGGATGTCTTGTGCAAGCAATCCTTCCCGTTTCAACTGTCTGCCCAATTGTTTGGTCGAAAGTTTTGTGGCACAGAATACTATGACACTTTTAAGGTCCCTGTCCTTCAACAGGTGGATCACCAGAGGCAGTTTTTGGGTTTCATAAACCACGTATGCTACCTGAAGCACATTTTCGGCAGGTTTCGATACCGCTATGCTGACTTCCACAGGGTTGTTCAGAACCTTTTTGGCAAGCGTCCGGATCTTGCCAGGCATGGTGGCTGCAAACATGAGATTCTGCCTCTTCCTAGGTATGTGCTGGATGATCTTCATAATATCATCATAAAATCCCATATCCAGCATCCGGTCTGCTTCATCCAACACGAGAAATTCCAGGCTGGAAAAATTTACATAAGAACTGTTCAGGTGTGCGATCATTCTTCCGGGAGTACAGATGACAACTTCAGTTCCTTCTGTCAGAGCTTTTTTCTCTCTTGCAAACAGCTGGCCATCGCCTCCTCCATATACGGCTATGGAAGTCACATCGGTAAAATAAGAGAAACCCTCCATGTGCTGATCAATCTGCATGGCAAGCTCCCGGGTGGGAACAATGACCAGCGCACGCGTCGTATTGGACATCCTGTGCGAAATAATATGCTGGATCATGGGGAGCAAAAATGCAGCCGTTTTTCCTGTTCCGGTTTGCGCCGATCCAATCATATCGTTCCCTTGAAGAATGGCCGGCATGGCCTGCTCCTGGATTGGTGTGGGAGATTCAAATCCCATGGCTTCGATCCCTTCCATCAACGAAGGATCGAAACCGAATTCACTAAAATTCAAAAGTATCTGTCTAATGGTTAAACAACGCAAATGTAATCATTAAATGAATACAGCAGGGGTTCCCATAGGAAGGAAGATTAGGTGGTTCTGCCAGGATATGCCTTCAGGGCTTCTGCAAGGGTTTCCATGGCTAGAGCCAGATCTTCCCTTTTTAGGACATAGGCGATGCGAACCTCTTTTTTACCCAATCCCGGTGTAGAGTAGAATCCAGTAGCGGGTGCCATCATGACCGTTTGATTCTTAAACTCAAAATCACTGAGAATCCAATGTGCAAAATTATCGGCATCATCTACCGGCAGCTGCACAATTGTGTAAAATGCTCCTTTAGGTTTGGGACAAATTACACCCGGCATCCGATTCAGGGCCTCTACCATAAAGTTGCGCCGTTCAATATATTCCTTAATTACCTCCCGGAAGTAGGAAGCCGGGGTCTCCAGAGCTGCTTCTCCGGCAACCTGACCATAGGAAGGAGGGCTTAACCTGGCCTGGGCAAATTTAAGTGCCGTAGAAATGACTTCTTTGTTCTTTGTGACCAATGTTCCCACACGTGCTCCACACATGCTGTAACGCTTTGAAACAGAATCCAGCATGATCACATGCCGCTCCAAGCCTCTCAGGCCCATGGCAGAAAAGTGTTTCTCCCCATCGTAGCAAAATTCCCTGTAGACCTCATCTGAAAACAGGAAGAGGTCGTGTTTCCTGACAATCTCGCCCAATCTTTCTAATTCTTTCTTTGTGTAGAGATACCCGGTTGGATTATTGGGATTGCATACAATAATTCCGCGTGTTTTTTTGGTAATCTTTTTTTCGAATTCCGCCATAGGAGGGAGTGCAAATCCGTTCCGAATATGGGATGTAACCGGAACTATCTTTACTCCAGCCGACATTGAAAATCCATTGTAATTGGCATAGAATGGTTCAGGAATTATCACCTCTTCATCGGGATTGATAGTCGACAGAAGAGCAAAAGTAATGGCTTCTGAACCACCTGTTGTAACCAGAAACTCGGTATGATCTACATTGATTCCGATACCCTGATAGTGGGCAGCTAACTTGCGACGGTAAGTTTCATTTCCGGCAGAATGACTGTACTCGATTACCTGTTCAGTCATATTCTTAACAGCATCCAGGGCAACTTTGGGGGACTTTATATCGGGCTGCCCGATGTTAAGGTGAAATACATGGCGTCCTTTCCTCTTAGCTTCCTCGGCATAAGGAACCAACCTCCTGATTGGAGAAGCAGGCATATCCTGTCCTTTTTTGGAGATTGCGGGCATGGTGATTATTCTGTGGAGGGCAGGACTTTCCCTTTAATCTGTAATTTTACCGGTGAGTTTACTGAAGAAGAGTACACAAACACCGACTTCATAAATGTACCGGTCTGTGCCGTATTATATTTGACCGTAATTTCTCCAGACACACCCGGTTCAATAGGCTCCCTTGGCCAGGAAGGAACAGTACATCCACACGTGCTGCGCACACGGTTAATGATAATAGCACTGTCTCCCACATTCTTGAATGCAAAGGAAAAACTACCGTCACTATCTTTCGGTATCTCACCATAATCGTGCAGTTGTTCTTCAAACCAGAGATCCTTGCCACTTTTTTTAGCCTGCTCCCCTGGCTCATTTGCGCATCCGGTGAGTATCCCCAGAATGAGCATCAATAGGATCCACTGCTTGTTCATATGCATGCGATTAGAAAGCATAAAATTACAGGAATTTTCGACAATGAGAAATGATCAACAGCAGGATTTTACCGCTGGTTTTTTTTGTACTTTGGAATTGCATGTAAACCAACTATCCTGACATATAGCCCCTGCACCGGGCTAAGCAAGAACACAAACATTACAGCCAGGTATCAGACCGGGTCTAATACATAGTTTCGATATTCCACACAAATGCCCTTATGCCCACATCTTTGTTTTCCTCATCCAGGAGTTTTACCCCATGGAGGATCGGGTCAACTCTGTCATCTTCCACCACAGCCAACCTGGCAGTATTCTGTTCTGGCCATGTATGTGTGTTCATGTGAGGGGGGCCATCTACGCTGCCCCGGCCGGTGAGGTCGGTCCAGCGTGTAAAACCCCGGATATCCAGTTTCTCGAAAAGGTATTCCACTTTTTCTGTTTGTGCCTGGTTGTAGACTATAAATATTGCTTTCATGTGCTTCGTTTTACTGGGATAACTTTTCCTCATTGCCATTCATAAAGTCATATTCCACGCGTTTTTTCCGCTTATCGCTCCTTCTAAGCATCATCTGGTAGATAACAGGGATCAGGATCAGCGTCACCATGGTGGAAAAAACAAGTCCGCCGATCACTGCTATCCCCATGGGACTCCAGATTTCAGAGCCATCTCCTTTGCTCATGGCCAGGGGAAGCATTCCCAGGATGGTGGTAAGGGAAGTCATCAATACCGGACGAAGCCTTGATTTCCCTGATAGAACAATGGCCTCCTGGAGTTCGTAGCCCCGGTCTCTCATCAGGTTAATATAATCCACCAGCACAATTGCGTTCTTAACCACGATACCAACCAGCATAACCCCGCCCACCATGGAGATGACACTCATGGTTATACCTGTAATCATGTGTGCCAGTACCACTCCGGTAAATGCAAATGGTATGGAGAACATGATGATAAATGGCATTTTTAAGGATTCAAACTGGGATGCCATCACCAGGTAGGTAAGCACAAGACTTAGCAATAAAAGAAGCGTCAGGTCCTTCATCGAATCCGTCATGTCTTCTACGGCTCCTCCCATCTGAATATTGATTTCAGGGGGAATGTCCATGTGATTGATTTTGCTCTGTATCTCTTCTGCAAGTACATTTAAAGGCACCTTATAGGGGGTGACCGCGACAGTGACAATCCGTTCTCTGCCTTTATGTTCAATATTTGGAGGGGACCAATCCTCCTGTATGTCAGCCACTTCGGATAGGCGAATAAGATCGCCATTCATGTTTTGAAGCGCAATATCGTCAAGGTCGGAAATGGTATTTCTCTCCTCTTCCTCAAACCGCAATACAATGTCGTATTCATCCCCCTCCTCACGGTAACGTGACAGGTAGGGACCTTCGACCCGGTTACGAACCGCATTGGCCAGGGTAAAGGTGTTCAACCCATGCTGGGCCATTTTTTCCCGCTGGGGAACGACCTGGAGCTGTGGTTTGGAAGGATCGCGGCTCACATTGATATTTGTAGCTCCCGGTACACCCAGGATGCTATCGGCCAGCTCATGGGCGATTGCAGAAGTAGCTTCGAAGTCATATCCGTATATTTCAACCACCACATTGTTCTGGGTGGTTCCTCCCATCCCCCCATTGGGGACTACATCGAAGTTTACAATCTCGGGAATGGTGGACAGGTATTGCCGCATTTCATCAGCGATATCCATCACGTTCCTGGTTCGTTCCTCCTGCGGTGCCAGCATCATGTTGTAATTAATCCTGTGGGATCCCGATTCAAAAAAGAGGGACATCATGCCACCCTGGTCATCCGATCCGGCAGAGGTATTATAGAAGATGACTTCGGGCAGGTTATGCTCCACCCAGGCATCTATCTTCCGCGCAATCTTGGTGGTTTCATCCACGCGTAATCCTGTCTGTAATTCAATGGCAGCGGTCATGGATCCCTGGTCAGCCTCAGGCATAAACTCGAATCCCAGTTTACCGGCCAGTCCCATAGAAGCCATGAAAATCAGAAGCGCACCGATCAGGACGATAATCCTGTAACGAAGCGCCCACCGAATGGTTCTCTCATAAAACCGGTCCAGGTTGTCCAGAAATCTCCCGATACTATTGTCGTAGCTGAACTTCCGAACCCTGACAGGCTTTTTCCTGAGTTTCATCAATTTGGAAGCCAACATGGGAGTGAGGGTAATGGCACTCAGCGTGGATGTCACCACAGTGATAGTTACCACAAATCCGAGTGGCCGGAACAATTCGCCTGTCATTCCCCCAATTAGAGTGAGTGGCAGGAATACGGCAACCACAGTTAATGTGGTTACAATAACCGCAAGCCAGACTTCATTGGTCGCATAAATGGCAGCCTCTTTCGGATGGCTCCCCCTTTCCACATGTTTCGTAATATTCTCCAGCACCACAATGGCATCGTCCACCACCATACCGATTGCAATCGAGAGAGAGGAGAGGGAGATGATATTGATGGAGCTGCCCGAAATATACAGGTAGATAAAGGCTACGATAAGTGATATGGGGATAGTAAGAATAACAATAAACGTAGCCCTCCAGCGTCCCAGGAAAAAGAGCACAACAAGGATCACAAAAATCCCCGCAAACATCAGGGTGTTGGTCAGGTTATTAATGGATCCTTCAATAAAATTGGATGAATCCCAGAAGAGTGTGAGTTCCACATCCTCGGGAAGTGTCTCCATTATTCCGGGCATCATGGCTTTTATATCCCGGGCAACCTCCACCGTATTGGCGCCTGACTGTTTCTGAATAACAATCCTTAGCCCGGTTTTCCCATTCATCCGCTCGTCAAAAGACATATCCCGAATGGTATCTCTGATGGTTGCCACATCGTTCAGGTAGATGGTCTGCCCGTTAAAACTGGCAAGTACCAGATGGTTCAGCACATCACTTTCAGGAAACTCACCCTTTACGCGTAGCGGATAATCCATCATACCCATTTCAATATTCCCTGCAGGCAGGTTCAGATTCTCGGCGTTCAAAACGCCGGCGATCTGCTCCACCGAAATGTGGTAAGACTCCATCTTCCCGGGATCGATATCCACCTGGATCTCCCTGCCCGGAGCCCCCATAAGGCCAACCGAGCCTATGCCATCCACACGGTTCAGGGGATTAATAACTTTCTCATCCAGTATCTTTGCGATGGCCGGATAACTCTCTTCAGCCGTGACCGCGTAAAAAAGTATAGGCATGGCACTGGCGCTGAATTTGAACAGCGATGGCTTGCCCACTTCCTCCGGAAGGAATTGTTCAGCAAAACTGAGTGCATCCCTCATTTCATTGGAAGCTTCATCCAGGTTCGTTCCCCACTCAAATTCGCACACCACCACAGACATGTTATCCCGGGAGGTGGAAGTGATGGTTTTCAACCCAGTCACCGAATTCAGACCATCCTCAATCGTTCGGGAGACATTGGTCTCAATATCGGCAGCGCTGGCACCGGTATATGTCGTTATTACAGAGATAGCCGGAAAATCAATATCCGGGTAGAAATCGATGGGCAGCCTGTTCAGGGAGTATCCTCCCATGACGATCAGTGCCACAAAGATCATTATTGTTGTAATCGGTCGCCTGACCGCATTTCCATAAATGCTCATAGCAAAATCTTTTAATTATTCAACCACCACGTTCACCGGGTCACCATCCTCGAGATTGGCTTGTCCGGCTACAATCAGTTCTTCACCACCCTTCAGCAGGGATGAGGCAATCTCCAGCCGATCGTCATGCCGCTCCACGATCTTCACAGAAACCTTCTGTGCGGTTCCGTTTTGATGAATCATCACAAACCGTTGGTTTGTTCCCGGCTGTTGCAAAACAGCAATGGAAGGGACCAGCAGGGCTTCTTTTGTCCCGAGTTTCAGACTCACTCTGGCATACATACCCGGCCGTATTTTCCTATCTGTATTGGGAATCTTTATCTCCATGGTAAAGGTCCTGGTGGCCGCATTTACTGTAGGATGGATTCTGAATACTTTCCCTTTTACCACCTCACCGGGATAAACTTCGGTGACGATTTCCGCGTCCATACCCACCTTTACCTGTGGCAGGAATTTTTCGCTGAGGTTCACCATCACTTTCAGTGGATTGATCCGGATCAATGATACAAGGGCAGCCTTCCCTACCGGCGTATTTGGAGTTGGAGAGAAGAGTTCCCCGTCGTTGTAATATTTCCCGGTTATAATCCCTGCATAGGGGGCCCTTAACAGCGTATTCTCCTCCAGATTTTTTAATATCAGATAGGTTGATTCTACCTGTGCTTTCGTCTGGTCAAAGGCTTGCTGGGTTATGGAACCATATTGCAGAAGAGTATCCATCCTGTCCAGGTCGGTTTTCAGGGTCTGGTACTGAAGCCTGGTTTGTTCCAGCTGAGTGCCGTCCATTTCAACCAGCAGCTGACCCTGTGTGACATGATCATCCACATCGACTTTTACCGATCGGATCCGGCCCTGAAGTGCAGGTGACAGGTAAGTGTCTTCGAAAGCATTGATGGTGGCCGTAATAGTTTGATCCACAGAAGTCTCAATATAGACCAGATCCTGCACCTTCACAGGTTGAATCTTTTTTTCACCGGGGACTGCCTCAGATTCTGCTTCCGCCGGAGGCTTCATGTCACAGGAATAAAATGCCGAACCGAATAGCATTGTCAGCAAGAGGATATGTAAACGTTTCATGATAGGATTGGTTTTCATTGTTATGTCTTGGATTATAGATTATTCATTAATTTATCGAGCTGAAGTTTGGAGTTCATCACTTCCATGATGGAACTTACATAATTGCTGGCAGCTTCAAGGTAATTTCCATTGGCCTGAGTAAGGTCCATGCTGGTGGCCATACCCTGCTCGAACTTTCGAGTGTAGCTATCGTAAATACGCTGCGCTACCTCCACGTTTTCTTTTTGGGTAGTATGGTTTTCAAGGGCGCTCTGCAGGTCATACCGGAACTGTTTTTCCTGTAATTTCAGCTGGTCCTCCAATATTCTCCTGTTATTGTGAGACACGTCATAATTAATCCTGGCCTGGTCGACGCGTGCTTTCTTCATTCCGCTGGAGAAGATGGGAACAGCCATGGAAAAACCGGCCAGATGATTCGGTGTCATATCGAATCCGGTTGTCAGAATCTTCGCATTGTAATTATAGAATCCTGCAATAGTGGGAGCATAATTCCACTGTTCTAATGCCAGCAGCTTCTCATCTATCTCCTCCTGGGACTTCATGATCTGGTAGGTTATGTTGTTTTCAACAGAGAATGGAACCACCAGGACAGATTCAGGCTGTAGGCTTTCAAACAGCGATTCCAGGTTATCTGATAGCCGTACCTCCACATCCGAATCAAGGCCAAGCTGGAAGCGAAACATATTGTAGTTAAGCTCCAGGTTGCGCTCAAGGGCTCTGTGCGAATTCTCCATCTGGTTCACTGTAATGCGGATCTGGTCCACATCGGTTTGTTCAGCCATTCCGGTATTGTACATGGTTTCGGTCTGGTCCAGGGTTTCCCTGAGATTTTCCAGATTTTGTTCCAGGAATCCGAGAGACTCTTCGGTGATCAGTACAAGATAGTAAGATCCAATTACCGTTTCTTTAGTATTCAATTCGCTGAACTCGAGGTTTTGCTCAGATATTTTCCGGGCCATCTTTGCAGTTTGTATTCCCACCAGGTACTGGCCGCTAAATAATAATTGAGATACCTGCAGTTTTGCGGTTGCCTGGTCCGACATGAGAATGGTTGAGGGGGGTAACATGGATTGCAGTACCCCGTCATAATAATTCCCTGCCTGGTGCCTGACAATGTCCGTGGGGGTGGTGCCCGGAAAGGATGATTGTGTTTGAGCCAAAGCCTCCTGGAACTGTGCATCGGTGAAACCGATATCATCCCCCAGACCAAAGGAAAATGCGAGTTCGTAATTGAAGTAGGTCATAAAATCCACAGTTCCGTCCACCTGCGGAAGTCCCTGTGAAATTGCTTCCCAGATGCTGCGCCGGGAGCGCTCCACCTCCAGCCTGGCATTTTTTAATGACTTATTATAGGAGATGGCATAATCCACTGCCTCCTGAAGATTAAGGACCAGTGGATCAGCCTGTTCCTGGCCAAAACTGCCGAACGAAATCCCGGCAGCCAGGACTATGGCTAAAACTAGTTTCATTATTCGGTTTTTCATATCTGTTACGGTATTAGTCTAATATACTTTTGCAATTCTCAAGTAATGCAATTCCGGTATTGGTGGAAATGCCCCTGAAATAGGGAATGATGATGTGTTCAAAGAGCTCCTTATGGCGGAAATTGTCCCGGATCAGGCTGCTGTCGGTCCCAAATAGGTTGAATAGTTCATGAAGAGCCCTGTTGACAATTTCAATGTGTATGTCCTCCCGAAAGACTTTCTGCTTAACTCCTGTCTCTAAAAGATTAAGAGTAACGCTGTAATCACGAATATTCCCGGGATCAGAGAACTCTTTAAAAATCTTTGCATGGTATTTACGGAAATCATGAAAAAAGAGAGGATTCAAAAGCCGGATCTGCTGCACGGTCATTTTAACTATCCTGAAAAGGGCTTCGATGGCATTGTCGGATTCTGCGATAATCGCGTGAGCCTCCTCCGAGCTTTTGTTCTTCGAATAGGCAAGGACTTTCCTCAACAGGGAATCTTTATCCTTGAACCGTTCATAGATTGTTCTTTTGGAGATTCCCATTTCCTCAGCCAGTGCATCCATGGTCATGCTCCTGATCCCATATTTACTGAACAGCAAACCTGATTCAACAATGATCCTTTCGGTAACCTCCATAAAGACTCAAATTTCCGGCAATAATATGAAAACTTTTTTAGTTTTCTTAGTTTTCGAAGAATTTTCTTGTTAAATATCGGTGAACGGCAGTTCCCGGTCGGTAAAATTTAGACTGCACTAAATTTTACTATTTTTGCACGCATGAATATTCCTTCCAAATACGATCCATCCAGCGTGGAGGACAAATGGTATTCCTACTGGATGGAGCATGGTTTTTTTAAAAGCAGTCCTGACCAGCGTGAACCCTATTGTATTGTCATCCCGCCTCCCAACGTGACCGGAGTGCTGCACATGGGACATATGCTCAATAATACCTTGCAGGATGTCCTCATCCGCAGGGCAAGAATGCTGGGTAAAAATGCACTTTGGGTACCGGGAACAGACCATGCCTCCATCGCCACTGAGGCCAGGGTGGTAAACAAACTGGCAGAGCAGGGGATAAAAAAAACAGACCTGACCCGGGAGGAATTCATGAGACATGCCTGGGAATGGAAGGAAAAACACGGGGGAATAATCCTGGAGCAATTAAAAAAGCTGGGTGCCTCGTGTGATTGGGACCGCACCCGTTTCACCATGGATGAGGCATTGTCGGGGAGTGTAATCAAGGTATTTGTTGACTTGTTTAAGAAAGGCCGGATCTACCGGGGTGTCAGGATGGTAAACTGGGATCCTCGAGCCTTAACTGCAGTTTCCGATGAAGAAGTAACGTACCGTGAGGTACACTCAAAACTCTATTATATCCGGTACCGGGTCGAAGGTAAGGATGAGTATATTTCCATTGCGACTACCCGGCCAGAGACCATTCTTGGCGATACGGCGGTGTGTGTTCATCCCGATGATGAGCGGTACCTCGGAGTTCATGGCAAAAGAGTGCGGGTACCTCTGATTAACCGATCGGTTCCCATTGTGGCGGATGGGTATGTGGACCGTGAGTTTGGTACCGGGGCACTGAAGATCACCCCGGCCCACGATATCAACGACTATGAATTAGGGATCAGGCACAACCTGGATTCCATCGATATCTTTAATGAAGATGGAACGCTCAATGAAAATGCACAAATCCTGGTTGGGGAGGACAGGTTCAGGGCCAGGGAGCTGATTGTTCTGGAGCTCGAAAAAGCAGGATTCCTGGTGAAGACAGAAGATTATATACACAAGGTGGGATATTCTGAACGCACCGATGCAGTTATTGAACCAAAGCTGAGTATCCAGTGGTTTTTGAAGATGAAAGAGCTAAGTAAACCTGCACTTGATCATGTGATGAACGATACTGTCAGGTTACAGCCTTCCAAATTCAAGAATACGTACCGTCACTGGATGGAAAACGTGAAGGACTGGTGCATCTCACGACAATTGTGGTGGGGTCACCGGATCCCGGCCTATTTCTACGGAGATGGCCCTAACGATTTTGTGGTCGCAGATTCGGCGGAAGCGGCTGTTGGCCTGGCCATTGAAAAAACCGGGAATGCCTCTCTGACCGCTAAAGAGCTCAGGCAGGACGAAGATGTACTGGATACCTGGTTCTCCTCCTGGTTGTGGCCCATTTCGGTGTTCGATGGAATCAGGCACCCCGATAATGAAGACATTACCTACTACTATCCAACCAACGATCTGGTTACCGCACCTGATATCCTATTCTTCTGGGTAGCACGAATGATTATTGCAGGTTATGAATACCGCAATGAAAAGCCCTTCAATTCGGTTTATCTGACCGGGATGGTTCGCGACAGCAATCGGAGGAAGATGTCCAAATCCCTGGGCAATTCACCAGATCCAATAGACCTGATAAAGAAATACAGTGCCGATGGAGTAAGAGTAGGTATGCTCCTTTGTGCCCCGGCAGGCAACGACCTCCTGTTTGATGAGAGCCTGACCGAGCAGGGAAGGAATTTCAGCAATAAGATATGGAACGCTTTTCGTCTGATCAAATCCTGGAAAGTAGATTCTTCCCTGGAACAACCTGATCATTCTGAATTGGCTGTGGATTGGTTTGATGCACAACTCAAAAGGGCCCTGGGCAATATAGAGGATCAGTTTGGCAAATACAGAATCTCTGATGCACTGATGATCATCTACAGGCTCTTTTGGGACGAATTTAGTTCCTGGTACCTGGAGGCAATCAAGCCTGCCTATAAGGCACCTGTAGATGCGATCACATACAAACGTACGCTTGCATATTTTGAACGGCTTTTGCATGTATTGCATCCGTTTATGCCGTTCATTACGGAAGAGATTTGGCAGATGGTGAGCTCACGAAAGGAAGGAGAGAGCATCATGGTATCCCCCATGCCACAACCCTCCCCGTATGATGCGGACCTGCTTGGCCAGTTCGAAGATTTGAAAGAGGTAGTTACCACGGTTCGCAGCATCCGGAAAGATAAAAACATTCCTCCAAGGGAGGTCATGAATCTACTGGTGTCTGACCCCGGGAAAGGCAACTATCATGTCAAATTAGAACCGGTTATCAGGAAGTTGGCTAATTTGTCGGGGGTGGTTACCGTATCAGAAGACCCGGGCAGTACAGTTTCATTTATTGTTAAAAATGTGGAATACTATCTGCCGGTAGGAAGCCTCCTCAATGAGGCAGAGGAGAGGGCAAAGCTGGTAGCTGAGTTGGAATACACCCGTGGATTTTGCAAGAGTGTGGAAAAGAAACTCAGCAATGAACGTTTTGTGCAAAATGCACCCCATGCAGTCGTAGAGAAAGAACGGCTTAAGATGTCTGATGCGGAAGCCAAGATACGTGTACTTGAATCACAGATCGCAAAGGTTACACCCGGGGAATTGTCAGATTAAGGTCCAAGTCTTACCCGACTCCAGCGTTCATCTTTTTTGGTGTACTCTATGCGGTCGTGTAACCGATACATTCCCCCCTGCCAGAACTCAATAACTGTTGGAGTGATGCCATAGCCACCCCAATAAGCAGGTCTGGGTACTTTTTCTGTCGATGGATACCTTTTTAGGTATTTTTCGTATTCCTTTTCAAGATAGTGTCTGTTTGGAATCACTTCACTCTGGGGAGACGCCCAGGTACTGATGTTGCTCTCATAGGGCCTTGACTGGAAGTAGAGGTCAGAGTCGGCATCGTCAATGGGCCTTGCTATACCAGCGATTTTCACCTGCCGCTCCAGTTCTGACCAGTATAAATGGGCAGCCACCTTAGACTGGGATCTGATTTCGCGGGCTTTTTTGCTGTGGTAGTTGGTATAGAAAATAAGTTTGCCGTTCTCCACCTTCTTTAAAAGCACAATCCGGGAGGAAGGTTGTCCATTTCGTTCTACAGTGGAGAGAGACATGGCTGTAGGATCAGCTACATTGGAAAGTTGGGCATTTTCTAACCACCTGATGAAGAGCTTCATCGGGTTATCAGGAAGGGTGGATTCGTCCAACTTTTCCAGGTCGTATTCACGGCGAATATGCCCCATTTCTTTTTTGCTCATGAGAAATCTGCCTTTAGACTTAGATCCAGGCTTTCTATCTTATGGGTAAGTGCACCCACCGAGATGTAATCTACGCCACATTCGGCGTAACTGAGAACTGTATCCTTGGTAATTCCCCCGGAAGATTCGATTTCAACGCGGTTATTGATAAGCTTCACTGCTTTGCGGGTAAGCTCCAGAGAAAAATTATCCAGCAGAATTCTTCGGACACCTCCTATGGCCAATACATTGCTTACATCTTCGAGGGTACGGGTTTCCACCATAATCTTCAAATCCATCTTATTTGCTTCCAAATAAGCCTTGGTACCCCGGATGGCTTCTGCAATCCCTCCTGCAAAATCAATATGGTTGTCTTTAATGAGGATCATGTCATTTAATCCGAACCGGTGGTTAACTCCGCCACCCAGTTTGACGGCTAACTTCTCCGGCAGGCGAAAGCCCGGGGTGGTTTTACGGGTATCCAGGATTTGGGCTTTCGTCCCTTTCAACAATTTTACATAAGAATTTGTGTTAGTGGCAATTCCACTCATGCGTTGCATCACATTCAGGACCAGCCGTTCACATTGAAGAATGGAATGAATATTCCCTGAAACCCGAAGCACTACATCACCTATTTGAATAGGAGCGCCATCTTCCTTCAACAATTCCAGGTGGAGGTTCTTATCAAACCGATGGAAAATACGCTCGGCCAGCTGAAGACCTGCCAGAATACCGGCTTCTTTGACCAGAATCTTCGCAGATCCGGTAATATCAAATGGAATGGTGCCAATGGTGGTATGATCGCCATCCCCGATGTCTTCCCGGAGCCACCTGTCAATGGCAGCGTCAAGGCCGAGGGTCGAGTTCATACAGCGACTCTTTTTCAATACTCAGGTAGTAAATCAGCCGGTTTCCCTCCTTATTCAGGAAAAACATATTCACCCTGAATGCTCCATCCTTGGTAGACAGTTTCCCGATGGCGTACTTCGACTGTTCTTTTATGCCTTCAAAGGAGACTTTAAATTCCGTGGGGGGATGGTTCATGAAGAAATTTTGCATGATCCTTGTGGCCTGATTTTTACTGGCTTCATAATCATTCTCGAGAATATTCATTTCAAGACTCTGGTGAAAAAAGGCCGACATTTTGTTTGCGTCTCCCTTCCTGAAGGCCTCCGCCAAATCACCAGGAACTGTTTGTCCGTTCACCGGAACGGTTTGCCCAATGACGGGAAGAAGAATCGATCCCATCAGCAGAAAAATTGTTATTAACCTGTGCATCAATTTATCCAAATATCAATTATGTTTGTATATCACCACAATAATTAGACCAATCCGGTGGTGGCTTGCAAGATACAAAAAACCTGTTGATAAATTTCGGATGCGTATTACACTGATTGAAAACGGGAAGACCAGGGACTCATTTATTCGCGAGGGGGTTGAGCAATTTAAAAAGCGGGTAATAAGGTACGTTCCATTCTCGATTGAAACCCTTCCGGACTTAAAAAACACCAGAAACCTGACCATGAAAGAAGTTCAGGATCAGGAGGCTGATTTGCTGCTCAGGAGGATTAAATCTGGTGATTATCTGATTCTCCTGGATGAGAGGGGGAGCCAATTCGATTCGATCGCCTTTGCAGAACATCTGAACTCACTGGAAGGAAAGGTCAATCATTTAATCTTTGCCATCGGCGGTCCTTATGGGTTTTCTGGAAAGGCACATGCAAGGGCCGATGCAAAGATTTCGCTTTCAAAACTTACTTTTTCCCATCAGCTCATTAGGGTTCTCTTTATGGAGCAACTTTACAGGGCCTTTACCATCCTTAAAGGGGAACCCTACCACCACGCTTAACCAGGAGGAATGGAAGAAGTTACACCACAAGAACCAGTTCAGAGACGAAATAAAGGAATCTATATCCTGGTGGCGGGATTTCTGTTTTTGGTAGCAGGAATCATTTCCGGCAACCGGGCAGCCAACCAGGCCTACTCTCATAAAGATGCCAAAAATTTTGAGAAAACACTCCATAAAAAAGAACGCCAGCTAAAAGGAGAACTAAATCGACTGGAAGTATTGTTCGCAGAGGATTCTCCGACGGAGGTTTTAGACAGGAATTCTCTTAAATATCAAATGCTGGCCGCCAGGCATGGGATCTCCATTTTCTATTACGAGAAGGGGATTCTCCAATATTGGTCCGATCACTCCATTCCATTGCCCAACAGATGGCGAGCCCGTTTCGAGAGGCCATATGTTTCCCTGAGAAATGCAGACTATGTCTCTGTAGTTCGTCAGCTGGAAGAAGGGAGACTGGTTGGATTGATCGAAATTAAAAGCCATTTCCCCTTGCATAACGAGTTCCTGATCAATGGATTTCAACGGGATTTTTCATTGGATCCCGGGGTGGACATAGAAATTCTAGAATCCGACGGAACAGAAACTGTTTTTAACGAAGATGGCACCTACCTCTTTTCCCTTAATTTAAGTAAATCGGTGAGTGCCAGGAAAGGTTTGAAAGCCATCTCTATCTCAAGCCTGTTACTTTTTATTCTTCTTGCTTTCGCTGGATTTAACCTGCAGTTGCATCGGACCAGAGGTGCCACTAAGTTGTGGTGGATTGGTATCATCACCCTATTTATCGGTGGCTGCGCCCTGGCAGTTCTAAAGTATTCAATTCCTTCATTGCTTACCCAATCGGAGCTGTTTCAGCCGGAATTATTTGCCAGCCATTTTTTTCCTTCATTGGGTTCGCTGCTGATGGTCTCATTGATTTCAGTTTCTCTGGTTAGCCTCTATTATCTTCACCTTCATCTGGCCGGCATTTTATCACCACCACAAAAACTGGCTGGGTCGTTCCTGCTTTTGGCCGGTGCATCTGTTTTGCTTCTGATGATCGAACATTTGATCAGCATCCTGGTCCTCGATTCCAGCATTTCATTTGAGGGTCACCGTGCCACCACCTTTAGCGGGTATACAATGGCCGGACTTGTGGTCATCCTCATGTGGTTTATTGTTCTGGGCCTGATGGTTGACAGGGCCATAGACCTCTTTTCCGGATCACTGAATAAGTCTCTCCTGGTAGGATCCCTTGCAATTTCCGCCACCATGGCTGTGACGGCCCTGTTGCCCGGGCATTATGCCTCGTGGATCAGTTGGATAGCAATGATATTGTTGCTGGGGGGTCATGTGTACCTGAGATTCAGCAGCAGCGGAACAATACCTTTTTCGAGGTTCATCTTTCTGCTGCTTTTTATTTCCGTTTTTATGGTGATCAGGCTTCAGCACTACAACCGTGTGAATGTGGACCGGCAAAAAGAGGTAGAACTGGTTAAACTCTCCTCGGAACACGATCCCGTGGCAGAAATGTTATTTGTGGAGATGTCCATGGCCATTCGGAATGATTCCATTTTCGCACTCTACCTCAACCAACCATATATTGATATCGATCAGGTGATTACTCGTCTTGAGCGCAATTATTTTACCGGCTACTGGACAAAGTATGACCTGCAGGTAACCGTATGCCGGCCGGCCGACAGTGTGTATATCGAGCCTCCCGAGGATGAATCATTTCATTGTTATTCGTTTTTTGATGAGATGATCTCAGAGAATGGGATCCAAATAACCGGTAGCGATTTTTACTTTCTTGATAACCTGAATGGCCGCATCTCCTACCTCGCTTCTATTCCCTATTACAGGTCAGAATCTGAACACCGTGTTTTTATCGAGCTCGATTCCAAAATTCTTTCCGAAGAACTGGGCTACCCCGAATTGTTGCTTGATGATAATTACAGCTCCTTTACCAGCTCCGATTTTTCTTATGCGAAGTACAGCAACGGAGTTATGATTACCCAGAATGGGAACTATACCTTCCGCCGGGCACTCGATTTTTATACCGATGGGAAGAAGATGTTTGATAAGGTCATCCTGGAAAAATATGACCACAGCATTTATAATATGGATGAAAGAAATGCAATCATTGTCAGTAGTCCGTCGGTGACGGCAGTTGACAGCCTGATCTCCTTTTCATACATTTTTGCCTTCAATTTTTTATTGCTGACTCTGGGTTACCTGGGGTTAACCTTAAGCAATGTAAAATCCACGTTGAATTGGAATTTTAAAAACAGGATCCAGTATTCCATGGGAGGAATACTCTTCCTGACATTTATACTGATCTGTTCGGGGACCATCCTTTTTATTGTCAGGCAATACAAGGAAAAACACAATGAAAACCTTAAAAACACCATGCGATCAGTGTACATCGAACTGATACATAAGGTTGAATATGAGGAAGACCTGGTAAACTGGTCATCAGAGAGTTACTACAACCTGGACGAATTACTTCAGAAGTTTTCGAATGTCTTCTATTCAGACATTAACCTGTATGATGGTGATGGAAACCTGCTCGCTACCTCCCGTTCGGAGATATTTAACCGTCAATTGCTAAGTCGGCGCATGAACCGGCTGGTGTATGAAAACCTGGCCGGAGGGAACGCTTCAGAATTTATACACAATGAGCATATTGGAGAAATGAAGTACATTTCAGCTTATGTGCCTTTAATGAACAGCGAGAATAAATTCCTGGCCTACCTGAACCTGCCCTACTTTACCCAGTCAGGAGCTCTTACACAGGATGTGACCAATCTGGTGGTGGCAGTCATCAATATATATTTAATTCTATTGATGGTGATCCTGCTGTTGAGTGTATTCCTGGCGGATCGCATCACGCAACCACTGCGTATGTTACAGAACCGCATTGCACAGGTAAGCCTTAGTGAAAAGAATGAAATGATCAGGTACGACCGCAGTGATGAGATTAAAGGCCTTGTGGAGGAGTATAACTTCATGGTACAGGAATTAGAAAGGAGTGCCGGATTACTGGCCCAGTCCGAACGAGAATCGGCGTGGAGGGAGATGGCCAAACAGATTGCACATGAGATTAAGAATCCCCTGACCCCGATGAAGCTGAATGTACAGCACTTGCAGCGCACTCATGAGGAAGGAAAAGATGATCCTGAAATGATAGAGAGAATCGCGGCCACGCTTATTGAACAGATCGACTCACTCTCGGCCATTGCCAATGAATTTTCCGATTTTGCCAAAATGCCCAAGGCCCGCAATGCAAAAATCAACCTGGTTTCTAAATTGAAAAATCTTCTTCAACTGTTTGAGACATCCGACAAAGTACAGATCGGCCTGGACCTGGGTGATCATAAAAAGGTGAATGTGTTTGCCGACAAAGAACAGCTGATGAGGGTGTTTATTAACCTCATAAAAAACGGCTTACAATCTATTCCGGAGGGACGAAAGGGGATGATCAACATCAGGCTTGAAGTGGACGACCGGGATGCGAAGGTGGAAATCAGCGACAATGGCAAGGGCATTCCAGAAGAGATAAAGGACAAACTTTTTCAGCCCAATTTTACCACGAAATCGGCAGGTATGGGAATGGGCCTTGCTATCAGCCACAACATCGTCAGATCTCTTGGAGGCAGATTATGGTATGATACGGTTCTGCATCAGGGGACTACCTTCTATATTGAGCTGCCCATTTCGGGTGAAAAGAAGGAGAGGTAAGCAATCGCCGGTTGGCCATTCAACCTTTTGTAAGCTAAGTGATCTCCAATTACAGGTGGAGTTCTTGCGCTGGTTGAAAAAAAGATGGAAACATATTGAAAAATCTTCCGTTCAAATAGATTATACCAGAGGAAGAGAAGGTTTTTTATTGTTATCTTAGGCTCTGGTTTGATATTTTCAATGACCCTAGCTTGTCGCATAACAGAGGTATATATTTGATTGTCGTCCTGCTGGCCATGTTTGTGCTGCAGGCATATTCCCAGTATACGCCCATTGGGAATACCATAAATAATTATTCCTCTATAACTACCATTCACACATTTGATGAAAACAGTGTAGATTCAGTGGAGGTGGTCAGTTTGGCTGGTTTTGATGTGGGCGATACCGTCATGATTTATTGCATGAACGGGGCGGATATTTCATTAGTACCCGGGGAGGAGGCAGGTGCCGACGCCCAGACAAGTCTCCGCAATCAGGGGAAGTACGCAGTCCTTCTTATCGATGCGATCGATGTGCCCAATAAGCTGGTGATTCTGAACAATAAAATGCCCAATATCAAGCCCATGGAGCCAGGGGAGGTGGCGCAGCTTATCAAGGTAAAATCGTACAAACGGGCAGAGGTAACTTCGGAGCTGACTGCTCCGGCCTGGGATGGATCCACTGGCGGGGTGGTGGCTTTTTTTGTGCAGCGGACGCTTAAACTTAGCGCTGATATTAACGTTTCCGGCAAGGGATTTCGTGGTGCCTCAGGAGATACAGTTTATAATGGAGCCTGTGCTTCGTCTGACACGGTGGAGTTTGACAAATATTTTTTCTTAACCGGGGGCAGACCGATCAGGGCCGGAATGAAGGGTGAGGGAATTTCTCTTACTACATTTAATCAGATGAGGGGCAAGGCCAGAAACATTAACGGTGGAGGAGGTGGCAATGCACGGCTCTCCGGAGGAGGGGGGGGGAGTAATTACTATGTGGGAGGAAAAGGAGGGAATGAATCTACGCAAGCGTGCGATTCTGCCGTGGATACCAGGGGAGTAGGAGGAATTGCCCTGGAACGTTATTATTACGTCAATGAGGACGTGAATCCTGCCTTTGGGAACCGTGTATTTTTTGGCGGGGGTGGCGGAAAAGGCACGAATTTAGCAAGCCAGATGAGTAGTGACGGAGGAAACGGAGGGGGTCTGGTGGTCATCATTGCTGACTCCATTATTGGCAATGGCGGCTCGATCATCGCCGACGGGAATTCGGTGACTGTACCTTCATCGGGAGCAGGCGGTGGCGGCGGTGGCGGTGGCGCCATTGTGCTGGATGTAAACAGCTACGGAAACTCCATTCCGCTCAGGGCGATCGGAGGGGATGGCGGAGACACCAATCCCCTGAACGATACCACCGGGCCGGGCGGCGGCGGCGGCGGCGGTGTATACTGGTTATCCGGTACCACTCACCCAAATTTGAATATGAATTTAATAGACAATGGTCAACCGGGACAATACCTGAGAGGATCTGCTGTCCGACATGGTGCAGATGTGGGGGGAAAGGCCGAGGTAGTTACCCAATTGAGGGTTCCCCTTCGGGGATTCCTGTTCAATACGGTCCCCGATAAATTCACAGTTTGTTCCAATGTGGTACCCGATCCTATCTACGCCGGAGTGCCAAAGGGGGGAGGAGGGCCGTCCACATATACCTACGAGTGGCTGGACAGCACCAGTGCACACACCTGGCAACCCGCCACATCCGGTCCGAACAATACGGTTGATTTTAACTTCACACAGCCGCTTCCCGATTCCACCTGGTTCAGGCGGGTAGTTACTTCTGGTATTTTACCCCCGGACACCAGTTTTCGTATTGCCGTATATGTGCATCCTGCCATCACAGAAAACATGGTCACAGCCCCCGATACGGTTTGCAGCGGAAATCAACCACAGCCATTTATTCCTTCCGCATCTATCGGAGGCGGACCTACCGGAGGGAGTTACAGTTATAAATGGCTGAAAAATGAAGGAGCAGGCTACCTGGATGCGAACGGACCTAATCCCGGTGAAGGAGACAGCATCTATCAGGCACCCGGACTGGCTGTAACCACCAATTTTGCCAGGATAGCCTATTCGGGGGTCTGTATTGATACCTCGGCCGCAGTTGCCGTGAAGGTATGGGAGTCTTTAACCAATTTTGAGATTACTCCCAACGATACCGTTTGCTACAATACGGAGCTGCCCGATCAATTAACCAGCCTGACAGGTCAGCCCCCTACGGACGGTGACCAGGGAGATATCCGGTATCAGTGGATCGCCTCTGCCAACACCACTGACTGGTCAGATCTTGGAGGAGAAACTGCAGAGGCTTTCCAGCCTCCCGCACTTACGCAGACCACATACTACCGCAGGGTGGTCCTGTCAGGAAGTGATGATGCCTGTGTCGATACAAGCGATCATGTGGAAATCCTGAACATACCTGAGATTGGCAACAATACCATCACGGAAACACAAACAGTCTGTACAGGTGATCAGCCTGAATTGCTGACCGGGACCGATCCGGCAGGAGGAAACGGACAGTATAAATACAGGTGGGAATCAAGTCCGGATGGCGTATCGTCATGGATTGCTGCCACAGGGATTAACGACGTAAAGACCAACTATGATCCCGGTGTGATGAATGGAGATACCACGTACTTCAGGAGAGTGGTCGGATCAGGAGGAGTGGGGATGGATGTATGCCGAAGCGATTCCATTGAAGTGGTGATTAATGTACTGCCTCCCATTGCCAATAATTTGATCGGGGCCGGTGATGCAGAATTGTGCCAGGGTGAATTGGTGGGCAACCTTATCGGGACCCCGGCTTCGGGAGGTGACGGTCAGTGGAACTATCAGTGGGAGATGGCTGCCGGACAGGATACTCCCGACACATGGATTGGCTTCGGGGGTGATGAGGTTTCGGTCACAGATACCTCACCGCTTGACAGCGAACATGACAGGTGGTACAGGAGGATTGTATTCAGCGGCCCGGGTACGGGTCCGGCCCAGGTATGCAAAGATACCACAGAGCTTTTACAAATCGAGGTACACAGCACAATTACCGCTCTAGATATAGTACCCTACGATTCGGTTTGCCTGAACGATACGAAAGTCCTGTTGGGCGAAACGGCGCTCGGGGAAGCGGGAGTTACACCCATATACACATGGAAAGATCTGGATACAGGCAGTGACCTGCCGGGTTCAAATCTGGAAGATTTTACTACTGATACATTTACTCTTCCGGGAAATTATCATTTCATGCGCGAGGTTAAAATAGGAGCTTGTACCGATCTGTCCGATTCCATGACCATTACGGTGATGCAACTGCCTGGAGGAACACTTACCGATGCACCCTTCCGGGCATGCGAGCAGGAAACGGACCTGGCCATTGACTTGAATATTGATGGACTTCAAACCTATGTGCTTCCCTGGACGGTGACCCTAAAAAATGGAGTAACCGGCGGAATTGGTCCCATTCCGATCTCAGGGGATGGGAATTTGCCTGTTGACCTGAATATCCTGGAACCTCTTGTGGATAGTTTTCAATTCAATTACGAATTAGAATCCATTAGCTATCAATCTGTGGGTGGCCGGTATGAATGTTTCGCACCGGCCGTCAATATGTCGGGTGTGGTACCCATCCATGTGTTCAGAAAACCGGAGCCCCGGATTCTGGTGGATGGGATAGCCAGGGACAGCTTTAAAATATGCAATAGTACCGTAAACCTGATTGGGAAATCCGATAACGGTGTGGGTACGTGGACCAGTCAACCTTCGGGGACTGTCTTTTTCAATGCAGGATCCGGTCAGGATGAATACCTGGCATCCATTCCCAACGACCATGATTCATTTGGAAAATATACCTTGACGTTTACAAGTGAGGCGGGAGATTGTACAGGAGAAGATGTCATTGATCTCCATTACTTTGAGCAACCTGCCAATGCATATGCCGGTGAGGATACGGTGATCTTCCTGATAAACACCATTCAGCTGATAGCAGATTCTGCTACCGCCGGAGTGGGCACCTGGCAATTGGTTTCCGGTGGAGGTATCATTGCCGATGAGCATGCCTACAACACCTATGCCTATGAACTGGCCATGGGGGAGGAGAACACATTTAACTGGACAATTACCAACGGGGAAGATGAAGGTACCTGTATCACCTCGAGTGATGTAACCGTTGTGCTTCGAAGCGAAGTTAAGAGGTACGATGGATTTTCTCCGGGTAACGGCGATATGAGCAATGAGTATTACATCATGCAGGGGTTGGCCTATGCGGATGAATTCTCCATTTCGTTTTTCAATGCGCTGGGAAAAACGGTACGGACCATTACTGAGGCGAATATAGGTGAACTTGAAGTCGATCCGTCACTGATCACCGGGGGGCTGAGGGAAGATGAACTGGTGGTGTGGGATGGAAGGGCAACCAATGGGCACCTGGTGCCCTCAGGGACCTACTATTATGCGGTGGACTTCAAACAATACCAACGGGACAGGGATACGGATAATATTACACGCACCGATACGTATGAATTTAAGGGGTATGTAGTGGTTGCCAGGGAGTAAAGCAATGAAAAGGAAAATATTCATATATCTCTTTTTGCTGGTGGCCGCTGCCGGGTTATCACAGAACACGCTGATCCCATCGGTGAGCAACTATCACCTAACCTGGACGACCATCAATCCGGCATTTGCAGGATTCAGGGATGCCATAAGCGTAAGCTCCATCTACCGGTCTGCGCTATACGGTGAACTTGGCCCCCAGGACATGCAGCTGAACGTACACACGCCACTGGGAAATTCCAAGGTTGCTGTGGGAGGAATCGTAGCCTATAATACCACACCCCCGGACCAGAGTTTGCTTTCGGTAATGAGTACGTATGCATACAGGATTTACCTGGGAAGCGGAAGGCTATCTTTTGGCCTATCTGCCGGTGTCTACGGGTACAACAGCGATTTAACCGGTATTCCGCTAAGAGACCCAAATGATCCTGCATTTCCTGGTGAAAGCTACCAGCGATGGTTTCCTAATTTTGGAACAGGAATTCTTTATTATACCGATAAGTTGTTTGTGGGACTTTCTGTTCCTGAATTGCTGTCTATTCCCAGGGAAAGTGAGCCAATCGGCACGGTCAATCTGGAAGAATACAGGGTTATTCTCAGCAGTGCCTACCTTTTTGACATTAGCCCTGCCTTTCGTCTGAAGCCATCGGTAATGATCGACTACAACCAGGCATATACCTCGTTCAAGGCCAGCATGAATGTAGGCCTCATAGATTCCAGGTTATTTATCGGAGGGGCCTATGATTATCCTAATTTTGCCATTGCCTTGCTCAATTTTCAGGTGAATTCGCAATGGTTGGTTGGCTATGCATATACATTTAACACAGGACCTGTGACCAAGGCTTTGGGCGGTAGCCATGAAGTGGTCCTGCGGTGGGAACTGAGACCTGTGATCCACACCATCCCTGATGACCCGTTCTATTTTTAGATCATGAAAAAAGTTGCACTGACCATCCTGCTCTGTTTAATCCTGTTCCCTGCCGTAACAGGCCAGGATTACTACCAGGTGCGCAAGCACGGAAGAATATCCACCGGCTTGGATGAAGCAGCGGCAGTACCGTATAAGGACGGAGGAATAGTCTATATCACAGAATCTACCAGTGTGGGGGCCAGCAGTCCAACCGATTCTGAAGGACGAAGGCTTTTTACGATCTTTCATTACAAGGAGGGGGGGCAAAAGAAGCCTTTTATTGATGCCCTGGTCTCCCAGTTCCACGAAGGGCCGGTCTCATTTTCAGGAGACTATAAAACTATGGTATTTTCCCAGCAAAGACCCTCCGGGGCCGTCCGGGGCTCCGATCCGCTGGGACTTTATTTTGCCGACAATGTGGATGGAACATGGCAAAACATCAGGCCCTTTGAGTACAACGACGACGTTGCCTGGCTCTTCTCTCCCGCACTTTCCAAAAATGGGCGGACCCTCTATTTTTCATCCAATCTGGAGGATGCCATCGGAGGATTTGATATTTACCAATCGAAACTGCAGGGAAACAGCTGGACCAAGCCGGTGAACCTGGGACCCGCAGTCAACACGGAGGGCAATGAAATTTATCCCTTCGCACATCCTTCGGGTACGCTCTTTTTTTCATCTGATGGGCATGATGGCAACAAGGCGGGCTATGATATATTCGAGACTGCCTATTTAGGAGGAAAATGGAGCAAGGCTTCCATCTTAGAACCTCCCATTAATGGATTGTCCGATGACTATCAGGTCTATTTTTCCGAAGATTTTAAAAGCGGATACCTGACCAGCAACCGGCAGAGTGGGAACAAGGAGATCTTTACCATAAGTACCGATATTCCACCATTTGAGTCACCTGAACCCATTAAGAAAACCTATTACAAGTACAAAATATATGACCGGAAACTGGATACGGTAGATAACAATCTCTTCGGATATTCATGGGTGATTAATGATACCCTCGAAATTCCAGGTCACGAGATTATTTATAAATTTCCAAAACCAGGAAAGTATGTGTGTAAGTTAAATGTATTCGATATTCAACTGGATTCCCTTGTGGAGGGTCAGACTATCAAAACCCTGAATATCCGGTTGAATGAACAGGCCGTAATCGCCTGTCCTGATACAATTCCCGTCAACACGTCTGTCGTATTTGACGGAAGCAATACTTACCTGCCAGGGTACAATGCAGGCAGGTATTTATGGGAATTTGGTGATGGGAGATATGGCTCAGGAATTACAACGAATCACACCTATTTATATCCTGGAAGGTACCGGGTTATCCTGGGAGTTGAGATGAGAAAAGAAAGGAGGAGGGATGATCCTGTGGTACGCTCCAACTTCAAGGATGTGATCGTGATTGCTTCCGAGTAATATTATTAATACCTCATTAACAGGCACATACAGGTTAGTTTGATAACTCAGGTTTTATTTTGCACGGAATTTGTATATTTTTAAACGATATACAAAATAGATGAAGATGATTAAGCGAATATATATATTCATTTTACTAATAATCAGCGCATTAGGAATGGCTCAGCCGGTCCCTAATGTGGAGGAGAATATTCCTTACCTGATGACATTCGGGCTGGAAGCGGAGACCAGCTGGGGCGATGATGATTTTTCCCAGACGTTCTTCTTCCTACTTCCTGAAGAATATGACCAGCCCTTCTTTATCAGGGTATTTGATCCGGATACCGGCGGTGAGGTCGATGAGATAGCTGGTGACTGGGATACCCGGAGTGTGTACGAAGTATTTGGAGGGGAAAGTGTCTGGACCGAAGATGATGCAAAGGAGACTGATCCATACGGCAACTATAAGAGTGGTACGTTGCTTGCATCCAGAGCATTTGCCCAAAATCCAAGGTACGATAACAATTGGTATACGTTTGGGCCATTTAACCCTTCCCAGGGGGAGTATGTGGAATACTACAAAGGAAGGATTTTCAAGATTATTTGTGAAGGGGTTGCAGGGAATGACGGAAACATGTACCGGTATTATCTTAGCACCGAAGCCAATGAAAACCGCCCCATTGAAGGAGCCAATGCGTTTGCCTATGAATACTCTTTCAGAATGCACAACGATGTGGAAGAAGTCGCTCATATTTATCCCTTTGTGGAACAGGGGACCGTCTCGGTGAAGATTTCTAACTTTGACTGGGATTACGACGGAAGCATATTGGTGATTTCTGTGGCAAGGCAGGGGAGCGATGTGAAGATCTCAGGTGAAGACACCTGGGGGAATGACCAATTGCAGGTACAGGATGAGGAGATTGGGACGTCATTTGATTTTCGCTTCGTCAAATCAAAGACACTTGTACGAAATAACAATGTGGTAGTAAACGTTCGAAACCAGAGAGACGAGACCCTGCCATTTTATACAATACCCATTGGGGGAGTTCCCAAATATCAGGGCGAAGTTGAATTTCTGCCCTTGGACTAATTTAAGCCAGAATGAAAAAGTACACGGTACTGTTCTTATTAATCCTTCTATCCTGCAGTATTAAAGCCCAGTCTTATCAGTTCCTCAATTTCGGTCTATCCGAGGGATTGTGTGATAAATTTGCCTACACGATTAACCAGGATCAAAAGGGATTTCTATGGATAGGTACTGACCAGGGATTGTGCCGGTTTGACGGCAAAGTATTCGATCAGGACTTTAAGGGAGATTCCATTCCGGCAAGCATTCCGTTTACCAGCCTGCTTGACTCCAGGGGGAGGTTGTGGTTTGGTTATGAGAATGGGACCCTTTCCATGTTGTTGAATGGGGAATTTCGACTTTTTGACCCGGGCGTTGATTTCCGGTCATCCATACAGGCTATCCGGGAAGATGAGGAGGGCAACATCCTGGTCCTTTGTCAGCAAAACGGTTTGTTTGTGGTCAGTTCGGCTCTTGAGATTACCTATAAGGGAAACACGGATGATCCATCTGATCCTTTTGCAGGAATGTTTTTAAACGATTTTCTGATTACAGCTGATGGTAATTTACTGGTAGGGACCGCCGAAGGTCTGAGTATTTTCAGGTTTGATCAGGAGCTTGAAACGTTCATACGCACCGGGGACTTTCCGGAACTCCAATACATGCTGGTACAGGAACTTGTTCCTGCCATCAATGAAAATGAGTACTGGGTAGGGACCGAAGATGAAGGGTTGTTCCGGGTGACCGGAGTCGGATACAATCCGGAAGCGTATGTGGTTGAGAAAATTGGTGAAGAGCAGGGATTGGGCTACGCCCGTATTACTTCCATCGTTTTTGATGGCAAACGAAGGGTTTGGATTACCGACTATGGTGTTGGCTTGCACCGAATTGAGGTGGACGAGTCTGGTAACCTGGGGAACTCCGTTCTTTTTGATGCCATGTCCGGCATTCCAAACGCGTATATTAACGAGATATTTATAGATGAAGAAGGAAATCATTGGTTCTCATCCCAGGGAGAGGGGATCGCAGTTCTTCGTGACCAGGCATTTACCTACTTTAATATCTGGAACGATGAGAATTATTTCGATGTGAGCGCCGTGTATCTGAAAGGAGATGATCACTGGTTTGGCGGGGATAGAAGAATTGCACACTTCAGCAGCGATTCACCCCGGGAGGTTACCTTTTTTGGAGCTGAAAACGGGCTGCCTGATGACATGGTAACTGCCCTTTATGTGGACCGCAACAATGACCTTTACATTGGTACCGAACACCGTGGATTATATGTCAAGCCTGATGGAAGTTCCAGGATTCTGCCTTCGTTCGTATCCAGGAATTCACTTGATAACATCATTAATGCCATAGACGGACTCGGCGACAGCATTATTGTAGCTACCAACAATGGTGTGTATACACTCCAGCCATCCACAGGAAGACGCACTTCGTTCAGTACCCTGAATGGATTACCCCATAATAAGATCAATGATGTGCTGGTTGACAGCGAAGGGATAGCCTGGATAGCCACTGAAACCCGTGGGCTGATCAGCCTTAATTCAGATAAAAAGTACCTAATGGATGGATCACCTCACGATTTCAGAACTCTGGTTGAGGATGACAATGGGGTGCTCTGGGCAGGAACATTTGGTGATGGTGTATTCAGATTTACCGAGGACACACTCAAATATTACAATGTCGAAACAGGTTTAAAAAATAACTACACGTATTCAATAGGGATCGACCCAAAGGGGTATATCTGGGTCGGACACAGACTGGGACTCAGCCGGATCCACCCGGAAAATGAAAGAATACGTACGTATGGGACCGAACAGGGATTCTCGAGCGACATCCGGCAAAATGCTATTGCCACAGACATTCATGGAACAATGTTTTTAGGATCCTCCGAGGGTGTGATCCAGTATAATGCTTTTCAGGCCAGCGAAGATACCATACCGCCCAGACTGAGTATTAAATCCGTGGTCATTAATGATGAACCCTTTGACCCTTCTGAAGACATCAAACTCAAATACGGTAAATACAGGATTGGGATCGATTTTGTGGGGATCAACCTGAGTAATCCGGAGCAGGTTACCTACCAGTACAGATTGGCAGGGAATGAAGATGAGTGGAGGGATTATTCCAACGAGTCCTATGCCTACTATGGTGGTATTGAGGATGGTAGCTATACTTTTATGGTCAGGGCATGTGATGCCAACGGAAACTGTTCTCCCGTTCCACTGTCTTTGAATATTTCTGTAAAGATTCCCATTTGGAAAGCGTGGTGGTTCATTGCGGCTTTGGTGCTGTTGGCCCTGACTACCATATTTATCATATTCAAGATCAGGGAGCGCAATCAGAAGGCTATACAGGAATACCTTCAGCGGCAGCTGGACGAACGAACTCATGAAGTGGTGATGCAAAAGGAGGAGATTGAAATTAAGAACCGGGATATAACTGACTCGATTAACTACGCACAGCGGATCCAGGCCTCCATCCTGCCTCCCATCAAAAAACTTCATGATGCATTTTCCGGGTCCTTTGTATTCTACCAGCCAAGGGATATCGTAAGCGGAGACTTTTATTGGTATGAAAGGACAGGAGAAAATAAATTTATGGTGGTCTGTGCCGACTCTACTGGTCATGGCGTACCCGGCGCTTTCATGTCCATGATTGGTACAACCCTGATTAAAGACATCTGTCTCAGGGCTGGTATACAAAAGCCCTCCCAGGTATTAACCACCCTGGACAATGAGGTACGGGAGGCTCTGAACCAGAATGTGGAAGCCACAGGATCCAACGACGGAATGGATATTATCGTTGCAGAGATTGACATGGGCAGTTTGAAATTCAGAGTCAGCTCAGCCATGCGACCGGTAATCATTTATTCCGGCGGGGAACAGATCTATGTGAAAGGGAGCAGGAGTTCCATAGGCGGACAACTTGACGAGGACAAACTGGAAAAAGAATTTATTGACCAGGAGTACCATTTGAAAAAGGGAGACATCATCTATATGTTCTCAGACGGCTATCCCGATCAGTTTGGCGGGCCGTTAGGTCGTAAATTCAAGATGGTCAGGCTCAAGAACCTGTTGAGAGATATCCATGACAAACCCATGGACGAGCAGTACAATTACATCAAGAGCAATTTCTTTCTCTGGAAAGAAGATATGGAACAGGTAGACGATGTGCTGTTTATGGGGATTAAACTCTAACCCTACTTTTCATCAAGGTTAATTCCGCTCAGTACAATCACTTCCGTGGAATCGGTATTACTCCGGTTAAAGTCCCGGTCATAGATATAAAAGGTGTAGTAGATTGTATCATGCACAATGAGGGGGTAGGAGATCTCAAGGTCAAGGGTTCCGCTAAGTGGCTGATTGTCAAGGTAGGGTATCCTGTATTTCAAGATTCCTCCTTCTTCTTCCGAAACCTTTTCATATTCATACCCTTTCAGATCATATAATTGAAGGAAGAAATTATATTTTAAGGTATCGGGCAGGTTCAGACCTGAAGAGTCGGGGAGTGGTTGTAATCCGATGTTTCCGTCGCCATCGGTGAATTTAAAGCTAAGCTGGCCGATCAGGGTTTTATTATTCAGTTCGTCCAGGGTAATGTACAAACTGAATCCCTGATAGTCAATCACAGGCTCATCCGGGTATACCGGTGTGATCTTCTCGCAGGAGACCAGAAAGAGCCATAAAGCCACTATAACCTGGACGATATTTCTGGTTGTGCGCATCGGATAAACAATACTACAAAAATCCTGCCTATTTTTTTCTCATAAATACCCTTATTGGAACGCCTGTGAAATCAAAATGTTTGCGCAACTGATTTTCAAGATATCTTTTATAGGGTTCCCTCACATATTGAGGCAAGTTACAATAAAAGGCAAAAGCCGGGGCATGAGTGGGCAGTTGTGTGACATATTTGATACGAATATATTTTCCTTTAACAGCCGGAGGATGATACTCCTCAATGGCCTTCTGCATCATTTCATTTAGAGGGGATGTGGCGATTCGTTTTTTGCGATTATTATATACCTTAATGACTACCTCCAGGGCTTTGTGAACCCGTTGCTTTGTCAGTGCGGAAACAAAAAGGACCGGGACGTCCACGAAGGGTTCAAAACGTTTCTTAATCCGCTCCTCAAATTGTTTCATGGTCATGGTATTTTTGTCAACCAGGTCCCATTTATTGACAAGCACAACCACCCCCTTCCAGTTTCTTTCAATCAGATGGAAAATATTTACATCCTGGCTCTCGACACCAAGGGTTGCATCGAGGAGTAACAAGCATACATCGGCATGCTCTATAGCCCTGACTGACCTCATCACTGAATAAAATTCCAGGTCCTCTTTCACCTTTCCTTTTTTTCGCAATCCGGCCGTATCCACCAGGTAGAAATCATGGGTATACTTGGTGTAACGGGTATGAACAGAATCCCGTGTGGTGCCCGATATGGGAGTTACAATAGTCCGGTCCTCACCGATAAGGGCGTTAATCAGGGAGGATTTTCCAACATTTGGACGGCCCACCACTGCAATCTTTGGGATCTCTTCCTCCTCTTCCTCCTCTTTTACAAGTATGGAAGTCAGTTTATCGAGCATTTCCCCGGTTCCACTCCCGTTAATGGAAGACAATGGGTAATAGTCACCCAATCCGAGGCCAAAGAAAACTGAAGCATCGTATAACCGTTCCGAGTTATCAACTTTATTGACAACTAACAATACGGGCTTGTGGATCTTTCGGAGCATCCCGGCAATCTTCTCGTCAAGATCGGTGATTCCCGAAATCACATCCACAAGGAATAAAACAACATCGGACTCCTCAATGGCGAGGATCACCTGCTTTCGTATCTCCTCTTCAAACACATCATCGGAATTGGTCACATACCCTCCCGTGTCAATAATGCTAAAGTCCTTGCCGTTCCATATCACCCTGCCATAATGCCTGTCGCGTGTGACACCGCTTATCTCATTCACAATCGCCTGCCTGGTTTCTGTAAGGCGGTTGAAGAAGGTGGATTTTCCCACATTTGGCCTGCCTACAATGGCGACAATGTTTCCCATGGCTGATCTTCTTTAGTGATATCCAAAGCCTTTAATGAAGCGTTCGTTGTTGCGCCAATCTTTTTTTACTTTGACCCTGAGTTCGAGGAATACCTTTTTTTGAAAAAATGATTCCATTTCCAACCGGGCGTCCCGGCCCACCTTTTTTAAAGCTTTTCCTTCATTGCCTATCAGGATTCCTTTTTGGCTTTCCCTTTCCACATAAATGAGTGCACTGATCCTGATCAGTTTTTTATCTTCCCTGAATGAATCGATTTCGATCTCAACGGCATAGGGAATCTCCTGCTTGTAGTAAAGAAGAATTTTTTCCCTGACAAATTCCCCTGCAAAAAACCGTTCAGATTTATCCGTAAAGGCATCCTTTGAAAAATAGGGGGGTGACTCGGGCAAGTGATCCAGGATCAGGTTGAAGATCATTTTCACATTAAACTTTTTAAGGGCACTGATAGGTATTTTTTCTGCCTTCGGAAGGACTTGATCCCACTCCGCAATATACTTCATCACTTCCTCCTGATTACTGAGATCAATTTTATTGACTACAAGCAATACGGGAACCTTCGCTCTTGCCACTTTTTGGACAAAGGGATCTTCCGGATCTGGTTTCTCTCCTATTTCGGTCAGGTAGATGAGCACATCCGCATCCACCAGGGCAGACCTGGCCGCCTTGAGCATCGCCTCCTGGAGTTTATAATTGGGATCGAGGATTCCGGGTGTATCAGAAAATATGATCTGGTACCCGGGATCATTTACAATGCCATGAATCCTGTGCCTGGTTGTCTGCGCTTTGGAAGTAATAATGGAGAGCTTTTCTCCCAGCATCACATTCATCAGGGTGGACTTTCCCACATTCGGTTTCCCAATGATATTCACATATCCGGCTTTGTGTGCCATTGTATTACTCGTATGCGTTCATTTTCAGACTGCTGATTTCCTTTTCAGTGAGGAACCTCCATTTTCCCCTGGGGAGATTTTTCTTGGTGAGGCCGGCAAAATAGACCCTGTCCAGCTTGTTCACTCTGTACCCAAGAGCTTCGAACATGCGTCTCACAATTCGGTTCCGTCCCGAATGAATCTCCAGACCGACTTCACGTTTATGTTCGTTGCTCGCGTAACTGATCGCATCCGGTTGTACGGGACCGTCTTCAAGTCTGATTCCTGCTGCCAATGTTTTAAAGTCTCCTGCCGAAAATGATTTATCCAGAAAGACGTGGTAGATCTTTTTCTTGTGGTAGCCGGGATGGGTTAGCTTTTTTGCCAGCTCCCCGTCATTGGTAAATAAAAGCACCCCTGTGGTGTTTCTATCGAGCCGGCCTACGGGATAGATTCTTTCATGACAGGCATCTTTAATAAGCGCCATGACTGTCTTGCGCTCTTTGGGATCCCTGGTGGTGGTTACGTAATCCTTGGGCTTATTTAGCAAAAGATAGACCTTTTTTTCAGTCCTCATCCGTTCACCGTTATACCGCACATCATCACCCGGAGATACCTTGGTTCCCAGTTCAGTGACTGTGTTGCCGTTCACTTTAACTAACCCGGCAGAAATAAGCTGGTCAGCTTCACGCCTTGAGCAAATGCCCGAGGCCGCGATATATTTGTTCAGTCTCACCAGCCCATCATGGGTGTTTTTCGCGGTGTTTTTCGCGGTGTTTTTCGCGGTGTTTTT
>CAZCQL010000030.1:7114-14626 GCA_964500835.1 uncultured Bacteroides sp. | reverse complement strand
GGTGTTTTTCGCGGTGTTTTTCGCGGTGTTTTTCGCGGTGTTTTTACCGGCATCACTGCGGCTACCCGAACCGGTTTTATCACTCCGGTTGCCTACGTGGGAAGGTGTTTCCCTGCCTTTCTTATTGGGAACTGGCTTATTCAATTCTGATTCTTAATTTTTATTAAAGGGTACAAAGATACAGCTAATTAGGAGACAATCTTGGAATAATAATTTTAACTTAGGTACCGTTTCAAACATCAGGTACTTCAATCGCTAAAATCAGGACAGATTTATGAGTTTAGTTATTTCAATTTCGGGAATCAGGGGCACCATCGGCGGGGCCCCTGGAGACGGGTTAACACCCCTTGACGCTGTTCAATTTACCTCGGCCTATTCCTCCTGGCTTAAGGAGATATCGGGCAAAGATCAGCCAGATGTAGCGCTGGGCAGGGATGCACGAATATCCGGACCTATGATGGAGCAGCTCGTGGCTGCCACCCTTACAGCCATGGGAATCAATGTGCATCTGCTTGGCCTGGCCACCACGCCTACTGTGGAACTGGCTGTGACTCAACTTGGAGCGGATGGCGGGATGATCCTTACCGCAAGTCATAATCCGGCTCATTGGAATGCGTTGAAGTTATTGAATGACCGGGGAGAATTTCTCTCTGCTAAAGACGGGGAGTCTATCCTGGGAAAAGTGAAGTCCAATGAGTATTCCTACGCAGATGTAAAAAAACTGGGATCCGTTAAACCTTTGGAGGGAATGGATGTCAAACACATCAACCAGGTACTTGATTTGAATCTGGTGGATGTATTGAAAATTAAAGAAAAGGAATTCCGGGTGGCTATCGACTGTGTGAATTCGGTGGGAGGTATAGTTATTCCACAGCTGTTACAAGCACTGGGAGTAGAAAAAGTTTTTGAACTGTATTGCGAGCCTAACGGGGAATTTCCTCACAATCCTGAACCACTTCCTGAGCATCTGACTGAGATTTCAAAAACGATGATTCGTAAGAAAGCAGATGTGGGATTTGTGGTTGATCCTGATGTGGACCGGCTCGCCATTGTGTGTGAAGACGGATCCATGTTCGGCGAAGAGTATACCCTGGTGGCGGTATCGGATTATGTGTTATCGCAAACACCTGGCAATACGGCATCAAACCTATCCTCCACGAGAGCCCTGAGGGATGTCACCGAAGGATATGACCAATCCTACTTCCCTTCGGCTGTGGGCGAGGTGAATGTAGTGGAGACAATGAAGGAAAACCGGTGTGTTATTGGTGGGGAAGGGAATGGAGGGGTTATTTACCCGGAATTGCATTATGGAAGAGATGCCCTGGTGGGCATTGCCCTTTTTCTGACCCACCTGGCAAAAAGCGGTCTGAGCTGCAGTGATCTCCGAAAGTGTTATCCGGACTATTTCATTTCAAAGAATAAAATCACCTTGCCTGAGCAAGCCGATGCAGGAACACTTCTGGCTAATTTTGAAACAAAATATTCCGGGTTTAATGTAAATACGACGGATGGAGTAAAAGTGGATATGCCCCAAGGGTGGATACACCTCCGCAAATCCAATACCGAACCTATTATCAGGCTATATGCAGAGGCTGGAAGCAAGAAAGAAGCGGACCGGTTAGCCGAAGAAGCCAAAACAAACATAAAAGAATTATTGTATTAGAATTTCATAGACAAACTCATGAAGAGAAGAACATTATTAGCCATACTCATTCCCGCCTTAGTCATTACGGCTCTGATCCTTTATTCGGCTTTTTCGGGAAAAGAAAAAGAGGTTGTACTGGAAACAGAAGCCCAGTATGGACAATTTGAAATTGACGTGATGATTACCGGTGAGTTGCAGGCCATCAGGGAGACTGAGATTAAGGCTCCATCCTCATTGCGCAGCAGGAATTTGAGAATCAGCAGAGTAAAGATCCAGGATCTGATCCCGGAAGGGACCAGGGTTGATTCAGGTGAATGGGTAGCCACTCTCGACCGTTCAGAAGCGGATAATTCCTTAAAGGATATCAGTGACAACCTGGAGCAAAAGGAATCTGAATATATGCGCACTAAACTTGATACCACCATGCAGTTAAGACAACTCAGGGACGATCTGGTGAATCTTAAGTTTGCCATGGAAGAGGCGGAGATTACGTTGGAACAATCCAAGTTTGAACCGCCGGCAACCATCCGGCAGGCCGAAATAGAAATGCAAAAAGCTGAACGGGCATTCGATCAGGCAACAAAGAATTACACATTGAGGGTCCAGCAGGCAAGGGCGGAAATGCGGGAAGCTGAGATTAATATGGCCAGGGACCGAAGGAGTAAAAATGAAATGGAAGCTGTGATGAACCAATTTGATATAATGGCACCTTCCTCAGGCATGGTGATCTATAAAAAAGATTGGAACGGCCAGAAACGTACCGCCGGTAGTGAAATTAACACGTGGGACCTGACCGTTGCCACGCTGCCTGATTTATCCACCATGATTTCCATGACCTATGTGAACGAAATTGATATAAGTAAGCTTAAAGTCGGACAACAGGTAAAGGTCGGAGTGGATGCATTTCCGGAGAAAAGATTTACTGGTCAGGTGATGGAGGTGGCAAACATTGGACAACAACTTCCCAACACCGACGCCAAAGTTTTTGAAGTGCGCATTGAACTCAATGAGCGGGATACGATCCTGAGGCCATCTATGACCACCAGCAATAGGGTGATCACGGGATTGCTCGACAGTGTGACATTTGTTCCCCTGGAAGCTGTCCATGCCAACGACAGCCTCACGTATGTTTACACCAGGGAAGGTAAAAAACAAGTGGTGGTTCTTGGAGAATCCAATGACAACAACATCATTGTGGAGATGGGCTTAAAAAGGAGAGATAAAATTTACCTCTCAATACCTGGCGACCCCGAGTCCTTTGAATACAGCGGACTGGCGCTCATGGAGGAAATCATAAAACGAAAGGAAGAAGCCATAAAGCAGCGGCAGCAACAGCACGAGCAAATGGAAAAACAGCAGCAGAGGCCCAGGAATTTTCAGGGAGGGCAGCAAGGCAGGCCACAACGCAAACCGGGCGGACAGGCCAGAAAGAAAACAGGATAATCATGGGCAGGTATTTACATGACATAGTGATTGCCATCGAATCGATCGCGGCAAACCAGATGCGAAGCCTGCTTACGGCACTTGGAATAATATTTGGTGTGGCAGCAGTGATAACCATGCTGGCCATTGGCAGGGGGGCACAACAGGAAATCCTCGAGCAAATAAAAATGGTGGGTGTGAACAACATCATAATCTCACCTATTGTTGAGTCTGCCGGAGGGGAGAATTCGGAGGAAGAAGGCGAAACCCAGGCAAAGAAATTTTCTCCCGGGCTCACACTAAAAGATGTGGAAGCCATTGAAGAGGTTCTGCCTACGGTAAAAATGGCTTCCCCCGAGATTACCCTGAGCAGTTATGTGATCAAGGGAGGGAAGAGGGCGACCGCCAAACTGCTGGGAGTGGCCACCGAATATTTTGAAATTTTCAACCTCCCACTTGAAGAGGGGGCGTTTTTCAATGAGTATCAGGAGGAGAATGGTATCCCGGTATGCGTCATCGGGGCCAATATCAAAAATAAATTCTTCAGCAAGGAAAATCCTATAGGAAAGTACATCAAATTTGATAAAGTGTGGCTCAAGGTGACAGGAGTCCTGGAAAAAAATGATGTAAGCCTCACCCGGTTCGAGAATATTGGGGTCAATGTGATGAACGATAATGTATATGTGCCTGTAAAAACCATGCTCTTGAGGTACCAGAACAGGGCGCTTGTGGCTTCTCGTATTAAAGGGAGCGAAGGAGTCAGTTTCTTTGGCAGGGGATTTGCTTTTAGCTTCTCACCCGATCAGAACACATCCTCCAATTACCATCAACTTGACAGGATTATTGTACAGGTGAGCGAATCGGCAGAGTTATCGCCCTCCACAGAACTACTTGCCAGGCTTCTCATAAGGCGCCATGAAGAGGTTAAGGATTTTGAGATCACAGTGCCCGAGTTATTATTGAAACAGGAACAACGTACCAAAGATGTCTTTAACATAGTGCTGGGTGCCATAGCCAGTATCTCATTGCTGGTTGGAGGTATAGGCATCATGAACATCATGTTCGCTACCGTCATGGAACGCATCAAGGAGATCGGGACCAGGCTCGCCATAGGGGCCCAGAAAAGGGATATTGTAGTGCAGTTCCTTTCAGAAGCGGTACTCATAAGTGTCTCAGGAGGGTTGATTGGAGTGGTCATTGGAATCGTGTCATCCTATCTGATCACAGAATTTGCCGACATACTGACTGTGATTACTCCCATTAGCGTGATCATCGCATTTGCCGTTTCCGCGTCAGTCGGAGTTATCTTCGGGTACTCTCCTGCCAAACGTGCCTCTGAAAAAGACCCCATCGAATCATTAAGGTATGAATAACATGTATCGCATATCCACTATTATATTATCACTCGCTTTAAGTGCACAACTCTCGGCTCAGTCACAGCCAGATGTAGAGGAGAAAATTCTCAACCTTCCTGAAGTAATAGAACTTGCCAGAGAGCAATCGCTTATGGCCCTTATGTCGAGGCATCAGTTTCGAAGCAGTTACTGGGAATACAGGACCCACCTTGCCCGTTACAGGCCCGGGCTTTCACTGGAGGCAACAGTGCCTTCACTAAACAATTCCATGGAAAGTGTGACACAACCCGATGGCTCGGAGAAATTCGTTTCCAGGTCCAATATGCAGACTTCCCTGGATCTGCAGCTGAATCAGAATATCGGGCTTACGGGGGGCAGGGTATTTGTCTCCTCCCAGCTTCAACGGAATGATAATTTCGGAGATGAACCTCCCACAACATATCTGGCTTACCCGGTGACTGTGGGATTTTTCCAGCCCATTAACGGATTTAATTCACTCAAATGGGATCGAAAGATCGAACCCATGAAATATGAAGAAGCAAAACTTAATTACATCAATGCCATGGAGCGGGTGAGCCAGAGGGCAGTAAGTTATTTTTTCGACCTGGCCCTCGCCCAGATCAATGTGGAGATTGCAGAGAAGAATTATGCCAATACGGATACCCTGTTCCAGATTGCCAAGGGGCGCTATCAGTTGGGAACCATTGCAGAAAATGACTTATTGCAAATGGAACTGAGTTTCCTGAATTCGGGTACAGCCATGAATAAGGCTACCATTGATCTGGAGCTTCGAAAGTCAAGACTCAGGTCATTTCTGGGTTTTAATGACCGGGTGAGCCTTGCATTGACCCTCCCCAGAGAAGTTCCCGCCATTGAGATGGAATATGCACGAACCCTTTCAGAAGCCAAGGCCAACAATCCTGAAATTCTGAACTTTGAAAGGCAATTGCTGGAGGCACAACGTCAGGTAGCAGAAGCGAGATCGCAGAAAGGGATTCGGGCTGATCTCTTTGCACAATTGGGGCTGAGCCAGCTGGCCCAGGAACTAACTAATGCATATCAGAATCCGCTGAACCAGCAAAGGGTTGAGGTCGGAGTACAGGTGCCTCTCCTTGACTGGGGACTGGGCCGCGGGCAATACCGGATGGCACAGTCAGCCGAGGAGGTTGTCAAGACCAATGTCCAACAGTCCCAGGTTGATTTCGATGAAAACATTCTCCTCCAGGTGATGCAATTCAATCTGCAGGACGACCAGGTAGCCATAGCATTTAAGGCCGATACCATTGCCGATCTGCGGTATGAGGTTACCAAACAGCGGTTTCTGATTGGAAAGATCGATGTGCTCGACCTGAATGTGGCCCTTGAGGAGAAAGATGTGGCCCGCAGGGGGTACGTGGAAGCGTTGAGGAATTTCTGGGACTACTATTATGATCTCAGGGGACTCACCCTTTATGACTGGCAAAAGGACATTAAATTAACCGAGGATTTCGATGAATTGCTGATCCAATAAGAGGAGTAAATTAATCCCTCTTCCTGAATTCTTCTGAAAAACGGTAGATATAATCCAATATGGACCTGTCTTCACCGGAGAGTTGCAAATCCCGGCGTTCCAATACAAGTGCAGCCGTTTCTAACATCTTATCCATTTTATAGGTAGTGAACCCTGCTGCTCCCCCCCAACTGAATGATGGGACAAAATTTCTGGGAAATCCAGGGCCAAATAGATTCACAGAAACACCTACTACAGTCCCCGTATTAAACATGGTGTTGATCCCGCATTTGGAGTGGTCCCCCATGATTAGACCGCAAAACTGGAGCCCGGTCCGGATAAAGCCCTTGCTTGGATAGTTCCAGATTTCAACTTCTGAGTAGTTGTTTTTTAAGTTGGAATTGTTGGTATCCGCACCCAGGTTGCACCATTCACCCAGCACTGCGTTCCCGAGGAATCCATCATGGGCCTTGTTGGAATTGGCCTGAAGAACCGAATTATTGATCTCCCCGCCTACCTTGCTATACGGACCTATGGTGGTGGGCCCATAGATTTTGGCGGCTAACTTTACGGTAGAACCTTCACAGAGCGCAAAGGGACCGCGGATCACAGATCCTTCCATAATTTCAGTGTCGGATCCCAGGTATACTGACCCGGAGGATGCATTCAATGTAAAATGTTCACCTTTAAACCCCGGCTCCACAAATACCCGTTCAGGCCGAATCACATGCACGGTTTCACTCAGTGGTTCGCTCCTCCTTCCACGAGTGAGCCTGGAAAAGTCGGCCTCAATCTCCTGACCGTTCAGGCTGAATATTTTCCATGGGAAATCCACAAGTGACACTCCTCCGCTATACATATTTCCCTTTCCAAGCCACTGATTCACATCGAATTGACTTTTCTCCGGCTGACCTGTCCGTACCGCCAGCAAGGTTCCATCCTTTTCAAGACATTCCCCGTGTTTCAATTCAAAAATGGCATTCACCACTTCATTGTCAGGCAAAAGAGCTCCATTAATGAACAGGTTGTCTTCACCGGTTTCACAAGGATATTTCTCCGATAGATATTCGCGTGTGAGTGAGGATGAGCCAGTTCCGAGGACTTTTTCCCACTTCTCAGCAATGGTAAGTATGCCTACCCTTAAGCCGGATACAGGACGTGTGAACGTGAGAGGAAGAAGGTTATCCCAGGATAGATCATCGAAAAGGATCAGCTGCATTTTTTATTTTAAAAGTAAAAAAAAAACCGCCCCATAGACGAGGCGGTTGTAAACAGAGCAAAGGGGACTCTTATTTTTTCTTTTTATCCAGATGTGTCTTATACCGGTTCATGAATTTATCCACACGTCCGGCGGTATCCACGAGCTTCATCTTCCCTGTATAGAATGGATGTGAGGTGCTGGAAATTTCCAGTTTGATGAGTGGATAGTCATTCCCGTCCTCCATTTTTATTGTCTCCTTTGATGGAGCAGTTGATTTGGTTAGAAATGTAAATCCATTGGACATGTCCCTGAAGGCAACCAGCCTGTAGTTCGTTGGATGTATCTCTTTTTTCATTGTCTTGTTGTTTTCTGGATCAACGTCTTGTTGTTTTCTGGATCA
>CAZCQL010000030.1:0-7014 GCA_964500835.1 uncultured Bacteroides sp. | reverse complement strand
CGCTTTTTCAAAACGGCATGCAAAGATAAAAATGTTTGTTTGAAATTCAAAACAAAGCCCAAGTTAAAATTATAATGAGAACCAGTCGGTTATCATGGCATCTTCCACAGGCAACTTTGTCTGGCTATGATGAACAAACTCATTCTTTTTTGATTGATACCTATAATCCTGAGACCATTCCTTGTGATGCAAGGTGACTTCTTTAACGGCATGGAGAACCATTCGGGCCTCTTTATCGGTCACGGTGGGATGCAGGGACCACCTGATCCACCCGGGCTTTTCTGAAAAATCACCAGAACTGATCTTTTCAGTGATTTCCTGTGACTGGTCATAGGATACTTCCAGCAGAAAGTGTCCGTAAGTGCCGGCGCATGCGCAGCCCCCACGTGTCTGTATCCCAAAGCGGTCGTTTAGTAGTTTTACAAATAGGTTAAAATGGATTTCCGGATGATAAAATGAGATCACCCCCAGACGGTCGTCCACATTGTTGGCCAATATCTTTATGCCATCAATGGCTCGTAATCCCGGCAGGGCAATTTCCAGAAGTTCCTTCTCCCTGTTCATCATATTCTCCACCCCCATTTGCTCTTTTAGCTCCATGGCCAGGGCGGCTTTGATGGACTGCAGAAATCCGGGCGTGCCTCCGTCTTCCCTCACCTCGATGTCATCCACATATTTGTATTTTCCCCACGGATTGGTCCAGTCGACTGTTCCGCCACCGGGGTTGTCAGGGACCTCGGCCCTGTAAATATCCTTGTCAAAGATTACGACACCCGATGAACCAGGTCCTCCAAGGAACTTATGAGGTGAAAAGAAGATGGCATCCAGTTTCTCTTCCGGATCCTCGGGGTGCATGTCGATGTTCATATAGGGCGCACTGGCGGCAAAATCGATAAATACCAATCCCCCGTATTCATGCATCAGTTTGGCAAGTTTGTAATAGGGAGTGTTCACGCCAGTTACATTGGAACAGGCAGTAAAAGAGCCGATCTTAAACTCACGGTCCTTGTAAAGTTCAAGTTTTGCCTGCAAATCGTCCAGATCTACCCGCAGCTCTTTATTGGGCTCAATCATCACCACATCAGCATTGGTTTCAAACCACGAGGTGTGGTTGGAATGGTGCTCCATGTGAGTGATAAATACCACCGGCTTTTCGCTATTTTTAATACATTCGTCTTTCATACCGCCACATCCCTTTAAACTGAGCATCCTCATGAGCTTATTGATTGCTGCGGTCATCCCGTAACCGGCTGTTACAATGGCATCATTGGGACCGGCATTTACGTGGTCCTTGATCAGTTGATGAGACCGGTTGTACGCCTTTGTCATCAAAGTGCCGGTCAGGGTAGTCTCCGTATGTGTATTTCCCACAAAGGGGCCAACCTGTACCTGCAATTTCTTCTCAATGGATTCATAAAGCCTTCCACTTGCAATCCAGTCGGCATACAAGATCCGCTTTGTCCCATAGGGTGACTCGAACGTGGCATCCTTCCCAATGATTTGCTCCCTGAAAGGCTTAAAATACTTTTCCAACTCACTCATAGCAATAACATTAGTTCCTTCCGGCGAATCTGGACAGCAGCCTTAAGAATTCAATATAAAGCCAAATCAGGGTTACCATTAAACCAAAAGCACCGTACCATTCCATGTACTTTGGAGCAGCCATCTGAGCGCCCTTTTCAATGAAATCGAAATCCATGATCAGGTTCAGGGCAGCAATCACAATGATCACCAGGTTGATCAGAATTCCCAACGGTCCGGCCGAATGCATATATCCCATGGGCATTCCAAATAGGCTGAGAATCCAGCTAATCATATAGGCAAAGAAGACAGCGCCGGTAGCCATCATGACTCCCCGTCTGAACCTGGGCGTGGCCCTGATATGACCCGATCTGTAAAGAAAGAGCATGGTAAAGAGTGTCCCGATTGTCAGCAGCACAGCCTGAAATGCGATCCCGGGATAGGCTGTATTGATGATTGCACTGATGGCGCCCAGAAAAAGTCCCTCCAGGATGGCATAGATGGGAGCGGTGATTGGTGAAGATTTGGGACTGAAGATTGTCACCAGCGCCAAGATAAAGCCGCCGATCGCTCCAGCAACCGCCAGGGTGGTGGCATTTCCGGGACTGGCTCCTGTGACCATGCTCCATGTGTATGCAGCAGCAGCGATCAAGAGCAACAACAGCACTCCAATTTTATTTATGGTTCCATTGATAGTCATTGCCTGGCTGCCGGAGCTGATTCCGGCTGTCTTATCAAATATCTTTTCCTGCATCACAGGATTTGACGATCTCATTGCTTTCATCTGTGTAAAATTTTGTAATTAAGAAGGTTCATGTTCGTTTCATATCTACTTAATTTTTGTCAAATATATATGATTTATATCGAATGGGAGGGTCAAAGCAGATGCCATGTGATAGATCGAGTCAATGGCTGACAGATTTACAGTATAATGCTTACTTTTGATCATGTTTAGGGCCATTCGTACCATCTGGGAGAAAGACTTTTTTAAAAATGTGGCCACACTTATCTCCGGCACCAGCCTTGCCCAGATGTTCTCGGTACTCATCTACATCCTTCTAAGCCGCATCTATACCGAAGAGGATTTCGGTGTATTCGGACTGTACATGAACATCCTCAACATCACCATCATCTTTTCCACAGCCAAATATGAATTGGCCATTCTCTTGCCTAAAAGTGACCGGGACGCGGTAAACCTGCTTGGATTGTCGGGCCTGATCAGTGTAGGAGTCAGCCTTTTACTGCTGATTCTTGTGATACCTTTTAACGAGCTTATCTGCCGGTGGCTGGGGAGCGATGAGATTTCCGCCTGGCTCTACTTAATTCCCTTGTCAACCTTGCTTGTGGGTTTGTTTACCTCATTCAGAAACTTTTCCAACCGGGAAAAACGGTACAGACTCATTGCAGGAGCCAATATTGGACAAAGTCTGAGCAATTCCCTGTTAAAACTTGGCCTGGGCGTCGTCATTGTAGGAGCGGCAGGACTGATCTTCGGAGTGGTATTCGGACAACTCATCGGTTTCCTGGTATTCTTTATGGTACACGCAGCCCGGAACCGGGGAAAAGCCGGTTGGCTGAAATTTTCGGAGATGAAAAAGCTTGGGAAACAATACAATCTATTTCCAAGGTACAATATGTGGCAGGGTTTGATCAATAACCTTTCGGGGGCCCTCCCCGTCTTTATCTTCAGCTCCTTTTTTTCAACGGCTATTGCAGGCTTTTATACATTCGGCTATATGATCCTGTACCGCCCGGTGAGCCTGGTGGCCAGTGCATTTTACCAGGTAATGTTTCAGCGTTTTGTAGAAAAACAACACCAGGAGATTTCCATACTTCCCGAAATGCTTCTTTTTATCCGAAGAAGCATCCAGGTCGTATTAATCCCATTTATCCTGATGGGAATCTTTGCACCTGAAATATTTAGTTTTGTCTTTGGAGAGAAGTGGATCGAAGCAGGCCGTTATGTGCAAATCATCCTTCCATGGATCTTCATGGTTGGTCTGGTCATGCCGCTCTCCTTTATCCCTGATCTCTATAAGAAACAGAAAGTGGCCATGGTGATCGATGGCATCAGGCTGATTACAAGGGTGGCAGCTCTCACCATAGGGGTGGTCATGGAAAATGTATATATTGGACTTGGATTGTACAGTGGGGTAAGCACACTGATGATTGCATATAGCCTTTTCTGGTACATTAGACTTGTGAAGAACAATGGGTAAACTTGGGAAAGCGATAAAAGCTTTGTGGTGGATCGCCAGGAGACCGGTGCTCCTTAACCGGGTATTGACAGATGAAGATACATGGCAGGCTTATGTGAAAGAAAACCATTCGATGAAGGGTTTGCCGGTGATACCCATGAATCAACTGGTCCCATCCGGGTCGGTTTCACTTGGTCCCATGACTTTCCTTGACGGAGGTTCCCTGCCGACCGATATGATGTTGCTTGCAGGATTGGCCGGAGAAATAAATGAATGTGCGTATTTCGAGATAGGCACCTGGCGGGGAGAAAGCGTCGCCATGGTTGCTTCCAGGGCAAAAAGTTGCCATACGTTGTGTCTGACCGATGACCAGATGCGAGCCATGGGTATGCATGATACCACCATTGAGTCGCATCGCCTGTTCTCGAGAAATCTGGAAAATGTTACCCAGATAAGGGGCGATTCCAGGCGCTTTGATTACGCCACACTGGATAGAAAATTTGACCTTCTTTTTATTGACGGCGATCACCATTATGATTTTATCCTGAGCGATACAAGGAACGTATTTAAGCACCTGGTCCACGAAAACAGCGTAGTGGTCTGGCACGATTACGGGCACCATCCGGATCGGGTACGGTACGAGGTAATGGCGGCCATCCTTGATGGTGTAGGTGCAGACCGTGCCGAAAATGTGTACCATGTGGCCCATACCAAATGCGCCGTCTATACAGGGAAGGAATACACCTCAGAACCATCCATCTTCCCCGTGATTCCAAAGGAGTATTATACCCTGGAGCTGACACGGAAAAATTTGTAGTTCCATAAATAGATTTTTCCATGAATAGGCCCCATCGCATACTTGTCCTGCCATCCTGGTATCCGCCAGACGGCGGGTATTTTTTCAAGGAGCACAGCGAAGCCATACAAAAACTTGGATGGCAGGTGGATGTGCTGGTGAACAGGGTAGTGGGGATCAGAAAGCTGATACAGGTTGGTCCATCAGCGCTGAACCGGTACAAGATTTCGGAAGAAAATGGTCTTCGCGTTATCCGTTCGGCTTACCTGAAAATCCCGGGTTGTGAGAAGCACAACATCCGGAGGTGGGCGGTTCAGACACTGAGGATGTATACCCGTTTCACCGGAGAGTTTGGGAAACCCGATCTGATTCTGGCTCACAGTGTTACCTGGGCCGGATATGCGGCTTCCCTCATCAGAGAAAAGAACGGAGTACCCTATGTGGTGGTGGAGCACAGGAGCTTTTTTGTTTGGCGTACAGCGAATGCCCGCAAAATGGTGAAGCCCTATTACCTGCCTTATTTTAACACGGCCTATGGAAATTGCCACAAATTGGTCCTGGTATCAAAGAGCCTGAAAACCGGACTGAAAACACTCATGCCGTGGATCGAAGAGAAAGCCACGGTCATTCCCAACATGATCAGGGAAGATATGTTTTTGCCTCCGGTTGATCCCCGGAAGACCGATCCGTTTGTGTTTATCTGGGCGGGACGGCTGGAACATGTAAAGGGCCTGGATGTGTTGCTTGAAGCTGTTCAGGAATTAAATCAGCAGATTGAATTTCCATTCTCTGTAAGACTGGCTGGCAAAGGATCGCTCCGGACAGAGCTTGAACGAAGGGTGAAAGAATTGAATATAGCCAGTCAGGTCCGCTTCCTTGGCCGGATCTCCAGGGAAGAGATGCAGATGGAGATGCAGTCGGCTAATTGTTTTGTTCTGCCCACCCGGTACGAAGCATTTGGTGCTGTCCTTATTGAAGCCATGGCAACCGGATTACCAGTAATCGCCACCCGGTCGGGTGGACCCGATCACATAGTGACGGGAGAAACCGGACTGCTTATCGATCCTGATAATCATGTTCAGCTTGCTGCTGCCATGCGCCAAATAATTGAACATCATCAGACCTATTCTTCAGAGAGAATCAGAGATCTTGCATTGGAACGATATGGCCAGACCAGGGTCATGGAGCAATACAACCAATTATTCCTCCAGGTACTCGGGAAATAATCTTTTTTTTGTAAATTTGCCCTCCCAAATGGTGGATGTAGCTCAGCAGGTTAGAGCGCTGGATTGTGGTTCCAGAGGTCGCCGGTTCGAACCCGGTCTTCCACCCAAATAAACGCCCTGTATCCCTTATGGATACAGGGTTTTTGTTTTTAAGTTGGGCCGTTTTAGGGGCCGCTTATTTAAATAGATATTGTTTGGGAAATAGAAATCTTGGGGTTCCTTTGACGAATTAAAGTTTATAAGCATAATAGCGATCTAAAATCAAATTGATGTTTGCACCCCAATGAAACTAAATTTCGAGCAACTGGTAAAGGAGAAGTCTGACCAGGAACACAGAGAAACTCTGGAATCTACAGACAATTAAATTGTTAATCACTTCAATTCTTCGTAAATTTCTTAGCATTCTCAAAATCAAGGAATTCATTTTGGGAGTGACGTGGCGAAGCCGCGGAAAGCCAGGAGGAAAACTCCATTTTTTATTATCCCAACAACCCGTCCTGAATCCCATTCCAAGCATCAAGGTATCCTACTATGAATGGCATAATGTCCATTCAAAGCAGCTTATTATGCCGCAAATTGCGGTAGAATATATGTTCTGTGGAGTCTGTAAATTCCACAGTTGATAATTATACCAATTTTGGGTATCTTTGTAAAAAGCCGTTAGTCATGAGCAAGAATACATCAATAACTTTAGGAAATCACTTTGAAACTTTCGTCCAAAGCCGCATCTCAGTGGGCAGGTACAAAAATACAAGTGAGGTTATTCGTGCAGGCCTAAGACTATTGGAGGAAGAAGAAAATAAGGTTGTAGCGCTGAAGCAAGCCATTCAAGAAGGTATTGATAGTGGTATCGTAGAGGATTTTGATCCAGAACATTTCCTTCAGAATTTGAAAGCGCAAAGATCATCAAATGGCTAGTTATCGTTTAACAAAAAAAGCCGCTGAGGATCTAGCCCACATTTGGTACTACACCGTTGATACCTGGTCGGAGAACCAAGCAGACCATTATTTCCAAATGCTACTTGATAGTTTTAAGGACATTTCTGATAGAGGAGTTTCTGGGAAACAATATGAGGGCATTTACACTGGCTTACTAGGGAAACAAGCCGGTAAACATATAATCTTCTATCGAATGATAAATCGTGATGTTGTGGAAATTGTTAGAATTCTGCACGAGCGAATGGATCTAAAAAAACGTATCCGAGAATAGTAGCCCACAGAACAAATCGTTAGTTTGCAATACAAAAGGAAACGAAACAAAATGAATCTATTT
>CAZCQL010000029.1:52512-53754 GCA_964500835.1 uncultured Bacteroides sp. | reverse complement strand
AAATTCCGGAATCCAGCTGATGTCCTGATTTCTCTCCCGTTCGAATCATAGATCTTAAAAATAATATTTCCAGGATAGATCACTTTAAAATTTATAACAGTACTTGGAAAAAATGGATTGGGGAAGTTTTGTCCGAGAGTGAATGCAGGTAAGCTGACTGAGTCAGTAATGCCGACGGTAGAATGGAGATCTCCCACCAGGACAAGAGAGTAGGAAGTCATTTTCCAACGAAGGTGATTCTGGCATTGTTGAAACTGTTTATTTTCAAGATAACACTCTTCAGATGTAGATTCTTGTAATTCTGTGAATGAAGCAATTCTGGCATACCTTTGATGTTTTTTTATCCTTATTCATTGTTTGTGGTTGTTACTCTATTATTGAAAAATGCTTCCAATTTATGTTGTCCGTATGTTGGAGCTATGGCATCATTAGCTAATGCTGTTAAGAAAAATTCTATAGGTCCATATGTTTTAGATGAAGTAAAAACCCTAAAAATCCATATTGTCAATTTTCTAATCCAGTCGGGGAGATGAACAATTTTTATCTTTTTTGACCATGATTTAAGTGCCAAAATCCCAATCTCGTTTTGAGTTAAGACGTCAGGACCTCCAATATTGATTACTTTATCATAAGATTGAATTGCTTTTACACAAACCTCAGCTAAATCAGCTCCATGAATTGGATTCATTTTGTAATGTCCGTCTCCAAACAGATATACTTTGCCTTTTTTAGCCATATCAAGAAAATCTCCCATGTCGGAGAAAAAACCGGTGGGTCTGATAATGGTATAATCAATTTTTGAATTCATTAAAAAATCTACAAACCGTTCTTTGGCATCCATTATTTTCAAATCTCGAAGTGTATCGCCTTTGAAAACGGAAACGAAAATAAATTTTTTAACACCCGCTTTTAAAGCCTCTTTTAACAAATTAATATTTGCCTGATAATCAACCTCCATATATGATAATCCGTCTTTTTGTCTTGTGATGCCAACTGTTGAAATAACCACATCAGTATTCTCGCAACAATCAGCAATCGACTCAGGTTGTGTTATTTCGGCTTTTATGATTTCTAAAAGATTATTCTCCCTTAATGAATCTTCTGTTTTTTCAGGGTTTCTAACAATCGCTTTAACCTGATATTTTTGACGTATGAGTTCTTTTAAAATATAGCTTCCTAAATACCCGGTTGAACCTGCTAAAAGTATTTTTTTCATAGTACGCTTCTTTCAAATAACGATTG
>CAZCQL010000029.1:45575-52412 GCA_964500835.1 uncultured Bacteroides sp. | reverse complement strand
TCCCTCACTCAAGCTTGAGATCTTTTCTCATATTCATGATCCGTTCATGAAGCATGGCACTGACCCGATCAAAGTCTTCCCGCCGATCCAGTTTGTCAGCCACACTAAAATAGAATTTGATTTTAGGTTCAGTGCCCGACGGCCGTATGGAAATTTTGCTCCCATCTTCGAGCAGAAACTGAAGTACATTGGATCTTGGAAGGGTGATTTCAGTGCGTTTTCCCGAAGGTGTATTGATACTGACCTGCTCCTGGTAATCACGTATCACCAGTACTCTTGAACCATTGATTTGCTTAGGAGGTGCCTGTCTGTATCCGGCCATCATCTGCTGGATCTCCTCGGAACCCGATTTCCCCTTTCGAACTACATTAATCAGTGATTCCAGGTAGAAGCCAAACTTCTGATGTATATCCAGTAATATATCATATACGCTTTTGTCCCGGCTTCTGGCCCATGCAGCAAGTTCTGCAATGATCGAGCATGAAGAAATTGCATCCTTGTCCCGTACGAAATCTCCGATCATGAATCCGTAACTTTCTTCACCGCCCCCGATAAAAGTCTTTTTCCCCTCGTGTTTTTTAATGATATCGGCAATGAACTTAAATCCGGTTAACACATCAAAATACTGAACCGCGTAATACCTGGCCATATCGGCAATGAGTTCGGTGGTAACCACAGTTTTGACGATAAATTCATTTCCCGATAATTTGCCTCTTTCAGACCACTGGGAGAGTAAGTAAAAAGTAAGTAATGATGCGGTCTGATTCCCGTTAAGCAATACCAGTTTTTCGCGGTTGTCCCGCACCGCAATTCCTACACGGTCCGCATCAGGATCCGTGGCCATAACCAGGTCGGCTCCTACTTTGTCAGCTTTTTTCATTGCAAGGTCCAGTGCGGCAGATTCCTCAGGATTTGGAGAAACTACTGTGGGAAAGTTGCCATCCACCACATCCTGTTCGGGAACATGGTAGATATTCTTAAATCCCATTCTTTTCAGTGCACGTGGAACCAGTTTTACCCCGGTACCATGGATGGGGGTATACACAATCTTCACATCTGCATGTGCTTTTATCACCTCCGGATTCAGGGATTGTTTAGCAACCTCCTCAATAAAGAGAGCATCCAATTCCTCACCTATACGGACAATCTCTTCCTTATTTCCTGCAAATTTTACATCCGCAAGGGAGTTGATCTGTTGCACCTCATGAATGATATTGACGTCATGTGGGTTGATGATTTGTCCCCCATCTTCCCAATAGACCTTATACCCGTTATATTCTTTTGGATTGTGCGAGGCAGTGATTACGACCCCGCTCTGGCAGCCAAGGTTTCGAATTGCGAAACTCAGTTCTGGAGTTGGCCTCAGCCCATCAAACAGATATGCCTTTATTCCGTTGGCTACACAGATTTGTGCCGTAATTTCAGCAAATTGAGAGCTGTTGTTGCGGCAATCGTATGCTATCACAATGCTGATCTCATCCCTGTCCTGAAATTGTCTCAACAGATAGTTGCACAATCCCTGAGTGGCCATCCCAACCGTGAAACTATTTATTCGATTGGTTCCGACACCCATGATTCCCCTTAATCCGCCTGTACCAAATTCCAGATCTTTATAAAAGCATTCGATAAGTTCAGCTTCATTTTCGGCTAACATCCGGCGAATAACTTCCTTCGATTCGTTATCGATGGGACTATCGAGCCAGATCTGGGCCTTCTCCTTTACGGCACTAAGGATGTTATCGTTTTTCATAACTCTGAATGATTTGTTATAACAGGCTTTTTATACATTTTTCCAGGCTTGCCCTCCAGTAGGGGACTTCCACACCATAAACCTCCTTGATCTTGGATTTATTCAGCACCGAATAAACAGGTCTTTTTGCCGGTATGGGGTATTCGTGTGTCTCGATCGGTAAAACTAAGCCTTTACAATTGATCAACCGGCAAACTTCCATGGCAAGATCATACCAGCTGCAGACACCTTCATTAGAATAATTGAAGATTCCCGGTACAAAAGCCGTGTTGCCTGCCTCCACATCGGAGATGATTTGCATAATTGCACGTGCAAGATCTTCAGCGTAAGTAGGAGTACCCACCTGGTCATACACAATTCTCAGGTCATTCCTCTGATCCATCCGGTTAATCATTCCCTTCACAAAGTTCTTCCCAAATACACTGAACAACCAGGAGGTGCGAATAATAAGTGCACGTGGGTGCCCATGTAGTGTTTTTTCACCTTCCAGTTTGGTCTTCCCGTAAACACTTTCAGGTACCGCTTCGTCTTCCTCTGTGAGAGGTCGTGTAAGATCACCCTTAAAAATGTAATCTGTTGAAATGTGAATGAGCCTGGTGCCGGGGTAATTCTCCAGGCACTCTTTCATGTAGACCAATACATCCCGATTCATTTTCATTGCCAGATCAGGTTCCGATTCGGCTCCGTCCACATCGGTATATGCTGCGCAATTTATAATGTAATCCGGCGTATTGGCAGCCAGGTAATTCTCCACATTATCTTTTTGGGAGACATCAAGTTCATCAATATCGGTGAATGTATAAACCTGCTTGAAACTGTTGCGGATCTTCTTAATTTCTCGTCCGAGTTGTCCGCTAGCTCCGGTCACAAGTACATTGCTCATTGTTAATTAATTAAAGGTCTTTTAAATAAGGCAGCATTCTGTCTTTTTCAGAAATTACAGCCGATTTCAGATCAATTTTCCAATCGATCCCCAGATCGGGATCGTCGAACCGTACTCCGGATTCGGACGCTGGATGGTAGTAGGTGTCACATTTATAAAAAACTGTGGCGTATGTTGAAAGTACGGAAAATCCGTGGGCGAATCCACCTGGGATTAATAACTGGAGATGGTTCACATCGCTTATCTCAAGACCGTACCATTGCCCGTATGTGGCGGAACCTGGCCGAATATCGACAGCTACATCTAAGATAGTCCCTTCTGTGACTCTGATAAGTTTAGCCTGGGTATAGGGTTCTTTCTGATAATGCAGCCCGCGGACTACTCCAAAGGTTGAACGTGATTGGTTATCCTGGATGAAATCATGGAAAATACCCTGCTCCTCCAACCAGGATTTATGATAACTTTCGAGAAAGTAACCTCTCGAATCTCGAAATACTTTTGGCTCAATAACCTTAAGCCCTTCTATTCCCGTCTCTCGAATCTTCATGAATGCCCTACATGTCTGAAGTAAATAACCGCTCGCTGGCTATAGCAATCAAATATTGCCCATAGGCACTGTTCTTCATCTGCTCTGCCAGAGATAACAGCTGATCCTTATCAATGAATTCCATCTTATAGGCAATCTCCTCGATACAAGAGATTTTTAATCCCTGACGCTGCTCTATGGTGTGAATGTAGTTGGAAGCCTGTAAGAGACTTTCGTGAGTGCCTGTATCAAGCCATGCCATTCCTCGTCCCATAATCCTGACGCTCAGCCGTTTTTCATCCATGTAAAGCCTGTTGAGATCGGTGATCTCGAGCTCCCCCCTGGAAGAAGGTTTCAATAATTTAGCTTTCTGAATGACATCGTTAGAGTAAAAATAGAGACCTGTCACCGCATAATTGGACATAGGTCGTGCCGGTTTTTCTTCCAGGCTCAACACCTCTCCGAGAGAATTAAAATCCACCACTCCATATCTTTCAGGATCAGTCACATAGTAACCAAATACAATTGCTCCATCATCAAGTTTGGCAGCTTTTTTTAAGGTGGTAGAGAATCCATGACCGTAGAAAATATTGTCCCCGAGGATAAGGCACACATTCTCGTCACCGATGAATTGTTCCCCGATCAGAAATGCCTGAGCTAGTCCATCCGGTGAGGGTTGTATGGAATAGCTGAGAGAAAGGCCAAGCTGACTGCCATTATCTAATAACGTTTGATAAAGAGGAAGATCCTCCGGAGTTGATATGATCAGGATTTCTTTGATCCCGGCCAGCATCAGTACCGACAGCGGATAGTAGATCATTGGTTTGTCATACACGGGGATGATTTGCTTGGAGATTGATTTGGTAATGGGAAAAAGACGTGTACCCGCACCTCCAGCCAAGATGATTCCCTTCATATTATTCTTTTAATAATTTGTCAAAATAAGCTATTGTAGTTTTCAATCCCTCGCCTAACTCAACAACCGGCTCCCAGTCATCCAGGTTCGCTTTTGCCCGGGCAATTACAGGTTTGCGCTGAACGGGATCATCCTGTGGAAGCGGCATATGCACAACCCTGGAATTGGATCCAGTCATTTGAAGTATTTTTTTTGCCAGTTCCAGAATGGTGAACTCCTTTGGATTTCCCAGGTTTATGGGGCCGGTAATATCATCTGGCGTATTCATCATTCGAATAACCCCTTCAAGAAGGTCATCCACAAATTGAAAGCTCCGGGTTTGAGTACCATCACCGTAGATGGTGATATCTTCGCCTTGCAGGGCCTGGACGATAAAGTTGGATACTACCCGGCCATCATGGGGGTGCATTCTCGGTCCATAGGTATTGAAAATTCTGACAATCTTTATTCTGACCCCATTTTGCTGGTGATAATCCTTGAAGAGAGTTTCCGCACACCTCTTTCCCTCGTCATAACATGACCTTGAGCCAATGGGATTCACATTTCCCCAGTAGGATTCTGGTTGAGGATGTATGGTTGGATCACCATAGACTTCACTGGTGGATGCTTGAAGCACCTTGGCTTTGATCCTCTTTGCGAGCCCCAGCATGTTAATAGCTCCCATCACAGACGTCTTTACAGTTTTTATGGGATTATACTGGTAATGTATTGGTGATGCCGGACAAGCCAGGTTATAAATCTCGTCGACCTCCAGATAAATAGGAGAAGTCACATCGTGTCTGATCAGTTCAAAGTATGGATTATCAAGTAGATGGGTGATGTTTCTTTTGGCCCCCGTAAAATAATTATCGAGACAAAGTACTTCGTTCCCATCCTGGAGAAGCCTCTCACAAAGGTGAGAACCAATGAAACCTGCCCCTCCGGTGACTAAGATTCTTTTCATAATTAAGTAAGCCGATTAGGGTTTTACTGGCTGCCTACCAATACTGTAATAAGTAAATCCAAACTCCTGGAGTTCTTCGGCATCATAGATATTCCTGCCATCAAAAATCACCTTTTCCAGCATCAGTTTTTCCAGTACCCGGTAATTCAGTACACGAAATTCAGGCCATTCTGTAACCACCACAAGGCCATCGGTATCGATCATTGCCTCGTACTTGTCATCACAGTACTCTATCTTGTCGCCCAGGATCCTCCTGGCCTCCTCCTTGGCTACCGGATCATATGCCCTGATTTCAACACCTTCCTTCATTAATTCTTCTATGATACGGAGAGAAGGTGCTTCCCTCATGTCGTCGGTATGAGGCTTAAATGACAATCCCCAGATGCCGATTTTTTTACCTTTAAGGTTGTTTCCGAAATGAGCCCTGATCTTCTCGGGTAAAACGCTCTTCTGGTTATTGTTCACAAGTTCCACTGCTTTCAGGATCTCCAGTGAACGGCTGTATTCGTCCCCTGTCCTAATGAGTGCTTTTACATCCTTTGGAAAGCAGCTTCCACCATATCCTGCACCCGGATAGATGAATTTATTCCCGATTCGGGTATCACTGCCAATGCCCTTCCGGACCATGTTCACATCAGCTCCCACAACCTCACACAGGTTGGCAATATCATTCATAAAACTGATTTTGGTTGCAAGCATTGAATTGGCTGCATATTTGGTCATTTCTGCCGATGTGATATCCATAAAAATGATTGGATGTCCATTGAGTAGAAAAGGCTTATACAACCTTCGCATGAGTTTTTCGGCACGTTCCGAATCTGTCCCAATGACAATTCGGTCAGGTTTTAAAAAGTCGTTGATCGCAGCGCCTTCTTTTAAAAATTCAGGATTTGAAGCGACATCAAACTTTATAGCCGAACTTCTCTTATGAAGTGCTTTCGCAACTTTCTCTCTTATTTTTTCAGCAGTTTTGATGGGAACAGTGCTCTTGGTGGCGATAACAAGGTAATCCTGCATGTATTGTCCAATCTCATCCGCAACTGCCAACACATACTGCAGGTCGGCACTGCCATCTTCATCAGGAGGCGTGCCCACGGCGATAAACACAGCATTGCAATCAACGATGCTCTCTTCCAGGCTGGTACTAAAGTTTAGCAGTCCCTTTTCCACATTGCTCTTCACCATGTTTTCAAGGCCCGGCTCATAAATGGGAATAATCCCCTGTTTTAGGTCGTTAATTTTCTTCTGATCGATATCCACACAGGTTACTGTAATACCTGTTTCTGCAAAACAAGTTCCCGATACGAGCCCTACGTAACCTGTTCCAACGACTGCTATTTTCATATTCAGAGGGTTTATTTAATTGAAATGTAAAGGTATATTTTTAAAGTAAAACGTCGCATCATGATTTTTAGTTTTTGACATGGCTTCAGAATGTCAGGATGGCGGATTGCAAAAGGCCAGCCAAAACGTGGTTTTTCAAGGGTTTACGGGCTGCATTATTTTGGGATTAATGGGTGTTTTGTTAACTTTGCGGCTCGAATAAATAACTATAATGTCTAACTTATTAATTTTAAAGGAATTATCCAATGTCTGAAGAGAGTAAAAAAGGTAAGAACGAAGTTGCACCGGAAGCCAAGGCAGAAGAGAGTGTCGTTGCCGGGGAACCTTCTTCTGAACCTGCAATTGAGGAATCTAAACCTCAGAAGAAAGTAGCAAGTGAAAAGTCCACAGCAAAAAGTAAAGCAGAACCCCGCAAAAAAGAAGAACCCGCGAAAGCAGAGGAACCTGTAGTGGCAGAAGAACCCGCGAAAGCAGA
>CAZCQL010000029.1:31896-45475 GCA_964500835.1 uncultured Bacteroides sp. | reverse complement strand
AAGAACCCGCGAAAGCAGAGGAACCTGTAGTGGCAGAAGAACCCGCGAAAGCAGAGGAACCTGTAGTGGCAGAAGAACAAGGTAAGGCCCCAAAATCTAAACCAAAAAAGAGTGCTAAAAAAAGGACTAAAGCTAATCCGTTGCCTGATACAGGTGTGGAAGATTTTGATTGGGAAGAGTTTACCGCTGATGAAAATGAAAGCAGCGGAGATCAGGCAACCTTCGAAAAATTATATGCTGAAACCCTTTCAACTATTGCCGAAAATGAAGTGATTGACGGAACAGTGATCTCCATGAACAAGCGTGAGGTCGTTATCAATATCGGCTACAAATCTGAAGGTGTAATTTCTCTTAGCGAGTTTCGTTACGACCCTGAACTGAAGGCAGGAGACAAAGTTGAAGTCTATGTTGAAAGCCAGGAGGACAAGAAAGGTCAGTTGGTACTATCTCATAAGAAAGCCAGGGCCATGCGTTCCTGGGACCGGGTCAATCAAGCGCTTGACCAGGACGAAGTTATTAAGGGATACATAAAATGCAGGACAAAAGGCGGCATGATCGTGGATGTATTCGGAATCGAGGCCTTCCTTCCAGGTTCGCAAATTGATGTGAAGCCCATCAGGGATTACGATGCGTATGTGGGAAAGAATATGGAATTTAAGGTTGTCAAGATAAACCACGAATTCAAAAACGTAGTAGTTTCCCATAAAGCATTGATTGAAGAGGAGCTGGAACAACAGAAAAAAGAGATCATTGCCAAACTGGAAAAAGGACAGGTTCTCGAAGGCACTGTTAAGAATATTACCTCCTATGGTGTGTTCATTGACCTTGGAGGAGTGGATGGACTGATCCACATCACGGATCTGTCGTGGGGTCGTGTGAATCATCCGGAAGAAATAGTAGAGCTGGATCAGAAATTAAATGTGGTTATCCTTGATTTCGATGATGATAAGAAGCGTATTGCTCTAGGCTTAAAGCAATTGACTCCTCATCCCTGGGATTCCCTGGATGGTGCTCTGAATGTGGGTGACAAGGTCAAGGGTCGCGTTGTTGTGATGGCTGATTATGGCGCATTTGTTGAAATCGCCACAGGTGTAGAAGGATTGATCCATGTATCTGAAATGTCCTGGTCACAGCATCTGAGAAGTGCGCAGGAATTTATGAAAGTGGGAGATGAAATCGACGCAGTAATCCTTACCATGGACCGTGAAGAGCGAAAGATGTCGTTGGGCATTAAGCAACTTAAAACTGATCCGTGGGAGAAGATTGACGAAAAGTATGGTCTCGGAACCAAGCATACTGCCAAGGTTCGTAATTTTACTAATTTCGGTGTTTTCGTTGAAATTGAAGAGGGTGTAGACGGACTGATTCATATTTCGGACCTGTCGTGGACAAAGAAGATTAAGCATCCGGCAGAATTTACAGCCCTCGCCGCCGATATCGAAGTGGTGGTACTTGAAATTGACAAAGATAATCGTCGCCTGAGCCTTGGTCATAAGCAGCTGGAAGAGAATCCCTGGGACGTCTTTGAGAGCGTTTTTGGAGTGGACTCAATTCATGAAGGAACGATCATTGAGTTAATGGATAAAGGAGCTGTGATTGCCTTGCCTTATGGCGTTGAAGGATTTGTCACTCCAAAACATCTTGTAAAAGAGGATGGTAGCGCAGTGAAGGCTGACGAGAAGTTAGATTTTAAGGTAATTGAGTTCAATAAGTCAGCAAAAAAGATTATCTTGTCTCATAGTCGAATCCATGAAGATGAGAAGAAATCTTCTTCACGCACTTCGAAGCAGAATGAAGGCGCCGAGGTTAGGAAAAGCACCAGGAAATTGAAATCCAACCTGGAGAAAACGACCCTGGGTGACATATCTGAATTGGCTGCTCTGAAGTCTGAGATGGAAGAGAACCAGAAGAGTGAAAAGAAGAAAAAACCACAGTCACAGGATCAGAGCAAGGAAGTAAAGAAGGCTGGAGACGACAAGGAAAAGTAACGTAAAACCCTAAAAATAATTAATTCAGCTATGGAATTCAAGATTGACAAATTTGAAAACCACACTTTGATCAAAGTTCTGGAGGAAAAACTGGATACCCACATTGCCCCGACACTTAAATCCGAGTTAGTGCTTGTTTCGGGCAATGGAGAGAAAAATATTGTTCTGGACCTGGGCAATTGCAGGTACTGTGATTCTTCCGGACTTAGTGCCATTCTTGTTGCAAACCGTCTTTGCAAAAATGCAAATGGCACTTTTGTACTTACGGGGTTGAATGATGCTGTCGAAAGGCTGATTACGATTTCTCAGCTCGATACGGTTCTCAATATTTCAAACTCCCTGGAAGAGGCTGTTGCTCTGATCAAAGAGGCCGGATAATTTATTCTCTGGTGTCGTTTGAATTAACTATACTGGGTAGCAGTTCGGCACTGCCTACCTCAAAAAGATTTCCGACCGCTCATTTACTTAAAGTAGATGGGCGGTTTTTTTTAATAGATTGCGGTGAAGGGACTCAGATCCAACTTCGAAAGTTCGGATTGAATCCTATAAGAATCCATCATATTTTTATCTCTCATCTGCATGGTGACCATGTGTATGGACTCTTTGGGCTGCTTTCCTCGCTGGCTATGATGGGAAGAAAAGTACCAATGAATCTTCACGGACCCAAAAAGTTAAAAGAGATGATGGAAAATCACCTGGCATTTTTTGGAGGATTACCATTTGATATAAATTACAGCTTTCCGGCTAACGCGAAAGATGGATTTTTCTTCGAAGATGACAAATTAACGGTTAGCGCAATTCCTTTAAAGCACCGGATTGAAACGTATGGATACCTGTTTCGGGAAAAGAAGAGATTGCCCAATCTACAAAAGGAAAAGATTCAAAAGTATGGATTGGGAATAGAAGATCTGGTGAAAGTGAAGCAAGGGGAAGATTTCATCGCTAAAAATGGAAAAACCATTCCAAACAGCGAGTTAACACATCTCCCGTATCGGCCACGTTCTTACGCTTACATTTCGGATACGGCTTTTAGTCCGGAACTAAAGAACCAGGTCAAAGGAGTGGATTTACTGTTTCATGAAGCTACCTTTATGGGGAAGGATGAAAGGCTTGCTCTGGACACTCTCCATACGACCGCGCCTCAGGCTGCAACCGTAGCTAAAGAAGCTGAAGCAGGCAAATTATTAATTGGTCATTTTTCAAGCAGATACAGGGATCTGGCTCCATTAGTGGAGGAGGCAAGAAAAATATTTAGGAATACCGAAGGCGTCGATGACGGAAATGTATATTCGGTACCTCTGGAGAGAGGTTCCACAGAATAAATAGTATTTTTGTTTCATTTAATCAAATAAATCATAGCACAGGTGGAGGAAAAGATAGTGATCCTTGATTTTGGCTCACAGTACACACAGTTGATTGCCAGGAAAGTTCGTGAGCAAAATGTGTATTGCGAGATATTTCCTTTCAATAAAATTCCGAAACCTGACGAGACAGTTAAAGGAGTGATCCTTTCAGGGAGCCCCTATTCGGTTCGGGATGCGCATGCTCCAATTCCGGATCTTGATGGGATTAAAGGCACTTACCCATTGCTGGGGATCTGCTATGGGGCACAATATTTGTCCCACTGTTTTGGAGGTGAAGTAGAACAGTCGAATTCAAGGGAATATGGCAGGGCCAGGCTTAATTACCTAAACACAACTCATCCTCTTTTAAGAAATATAGAGAACAACACCCAGGTTTGGATGTCACATGGGGATACTATAAAATCACTCCCTTCCAATTATGAAGTGATTGCCAGTACTCAGGAAGTGAAGGTAGGGGCTTATGCAGTAAGCGGGGAGCAAACCTATGGCTTGCAATTTCATCCCGAAGTTTACCATACGACGGAAGGCAAAACGATCCTTTTCAATTTTTTGGAAGAAATCTGTGGCTGTCGAATGGACTGGACACCGGAAATATTTGTGGAAAGTACTGTCCATGAGCTCAGTGAAAAACTTGGCAGGGACCATGTGGTCATGGGCCTGTCAGGCGGGGTGGATTCAACTGTAGCAGCGATTCTGCTTCACAGGGCCATTGGTACGAGGCTCACGTGCATTTTCGTAGACAACGGGTTGCTCAGAAAGAATGAATTCGGTACAGTTCTCGAATCCTATAAAGAGCTGGGGTTGAACGTGATGGGAGTGGATGCCAGTGAAATGTTTATTGCCGATCTGGAAGGAGTAACTGATCCGGAGGAGAAGAGAAAAAGCATCGGAAAGAATTTTATTACGATCTTTGAAAAGGAAGCCAAAAAACTATCCAATGTATCCTGGTTGGGTCAGGGTACCATTTATCCCGACGTAATTGAGTCGGTATCTGTAAACGGACCGTCGCAGACGATCAAATCTCACCATAATGTGGGTGGACTTCCTGAAAAAATGCATCTTAAGGTAGTAGAGCCTTTGAGATTACTTTTTAAAGATGAGGTACGGAGGGTAGGAAAAGCACTGGAGATTCCTGCCTCCTTTCTGAAACGTCATCCTTTTCCCGGACCAGGTCTTGGGATCCGGATTCTTGGTGAGGTTACTCCGGAAAAGATACGCCTGGTACAGGAGGCCGATGAAATATATGTGAGTGCATTGCATAAGTTCGGTTTATATGACCGGATTTGGCAGGCAGGTGCCATCTTGCTGCCCGTCCAAACCGTTGGTGTCATGGGTGATGAGCGTACTTATGAATATTGTGTTGCTCTTAGGGCAGTGACTTCTACGGATGGAATGACAGCCGACTGGGGGCATCTCCCCCACGAGGTGCTTAGCCGGGTTTCCAATGATATTATAAATAAGGTCAGAGGGATTAACAGGGTGGTTTACGACATTAGTTCGAAACCACCTGCCACAATCGAATGGGAATAGAGCCAACTTTTTCTCCCGGAGCTGGTTATATAAATGTATTATTATAAAAATAACATGTATCGAGAAAAGATAGCAATAGGATTGTCGGTTGTTTTCCTTACAACCATGGGCCTGCAAGCGCAGTGGAATCCGCAAGCTCTAAAACTGGCACAGGTGATGGATAAGGTAGCCCGGTATTACGTTGATTCCATTGACGACAATGAAGTGGTTGAAGGCACCATCGTTCATATGCTGCATGAGCTCGATCCGCATTCATCATACGTAAGTAAAGAAGAACTGGAGCAGTTAAATGAGCAATTAGAGGGTGAGTTTGAAGGGATTGGGGTTAGCTTTAATGTGCTGAATGACACTATTTATATTGTACGTGCTATTTCGGGAGGGCCGTCCGAAAGGGTTGGAATCAGAGCCGGAGACAGGATTATTGATGTCGAAGATGAGATTGTGGCAGGCATTGGGATCACCAATCGTGATGTTCAACATCTTTTAAAAGGGCCTAAAGGAAGCCGGGTGGATATTTCTGTGCTTCGAAGGGGTGAGAAAGAGTTGCTGGATTTTTCAATTACCAGGGATAAAATCCCTGTATTTAGCCTGGATGCTGCTTATATGATAAACAATAGAATTGGTTATGTGAAACTTGCCAGATTTTCACATACCAGCATCGATGAATTTGAAAAGGCAGTAGCAGATTTAAAGAAGCAGGGTATGGAAGACATGATCCTTGACCTGACCAATAACGGAGGAGGCTGGCTTCCTGTAGCAGTGGAGTTAACCGATCATTTGCTTTCAGGAAATAAGGAGATTGTGCGCACGGAAGGAGCCAAGGTACCGGACAGGACCTATCGATCAAGGAAAGCGGGGCTCTTTGAAGAGGGAAATCTGGTTATCATGATTGATGGAAATTCGGCATCGGCAAGTGAGATAGTAAGCGGAGCTATCCAGGATTGGGACCGGGGAGTGATTGTCGGCAGGCGTTCCTTTGGAAAGGGATTGGTGCAACAGCCTTTTTACCTGAGTGATGGTTCGATGATTCGCCTTACGGTGGCACGGTATTACACACCCACAGGCAGACTCATTCAAAAGTCATATGAAAATGGATACGAAGAATATACCCTGGATCTGATCAACAGGTTTAACAAGGGCGAACTCTCTAGCGCAGATAGTATCGAATTCCCTGAATCTCAGCGTTATAAAACTCTTTCTTTACACCGGACTGTCTATGGCGGTGGCGGAATAATGCCTGATTATTTTGTACCCTTTGATACCTCAGCTTTTTCTGATTATTATCGACGCCTGATTAACGGGGGCATATTCAATCGATTTGTGCTTCAGTATGTGGATGACCATCGCAGCGAATTGAAGGTGAAATATCCCAATTTCAAATCTTTCAATTCGAGTTTTGGGACCTCAAAGGAGCAACTGGAGGAATTGTTGGCCTTTGCAGGGGAGGAGAAGTTGGATTTTAATGAGAAAGGATGGACCACTTCAAAAGATCAGATTGCACTTCTATTCAAGGGATATTTGGCCAGGGATCTTTATGGAATGGGTAATTTCTATGAAGTTTTCAATGAGACCAACGAGGTGTTTAACAAGGCAGTGGAGATTCTGGATAATCCTTCTCTGCATCAGCAAAAACTGGCCAAAGTAGCACATGAATGATCTCCTGGTTATCTGAGAACTTAGTAGAAGTTCTGGGTGTAGTTTTCAGTGTACTGTATCTCTTTTTCAGCATTCAGCAAAACATACTCTTATGGCCCATGGGAATTATAAGTGCATTGCTTTATATGGTAGTGTTCTACCAGACTAAGTTTTATGCGGATATGGGTCTTAATGCGTATTATTTTTTCATTAGTATTTATGGTTGGAGACTTTGGAGGAATAGCGGCCACAATACTGTGAACGAGTTACTGATGAGTAGAATTAGTCTGAAGATATCAGGGATCTTACTGGGTATCACACTGGTTAGTTTTATCGGAATTGGGTTTCTTCTCGACAAATTCACCGACTCACCGATTCCATATTGGGACGCTTTTACTACGGCGGTTAGCTTCACAGCAACATGGATGCTGGCAAGGAAAATACTTGAGCATTGGATTCTGTGGTTGATTGTCGATGCTGTATCAATGGGATTGTATCTTTACAGGGGATTATATCCCACACTGATTTTATTTGCCATTTATACGACCATGGCAGTCATAGGATATTTTGAATGGAGAAAAGCGTATCTGCTCCAAGAGCGTTAAGAAGGATTCTGATTACCGGACCAGAGTCAACCGGCAAATCAGAACTTGCTCATGCACTTGCTGATGCCTTTCATGGGATTGTGGTGCCAGAATATTCGAGGGAATACATTGAAAGACTTGGCAGGCCTTATGAATACACCGATGTGGAACACATTTCCCGAAAACAGCTGAAAGAATATGACGATTCAATGAATTTGAACTCTTGGGTATTTTTTGATACATGGCTTATCATTACCAGGGTATGGTTCGAAATTGTTTTTGGTCATGTTCCTGGTTGGATGGATGAGAAAATCAGAGAGGCAAGGTTTGATTTGGTATTGCTCTGCGCGCCTGATATTCCCTGGATTTCTGATCAGGTAAGGGAAAACGGAGGTCAGATGCGTGACACACTATTTGATAAATACAAGGCTGAACTTGATAGATTTGGACTTGATTGGTTTCTGGTTTCCGGGTCGGGCACAGAGCGACAAAACATGGCAATAAAACTAATCAATAGGAGAATCCCAAATGTCACAACCTGAAAAATTCCTTGCTAAAACACTGAAAGGTTTTGAGTTACTGCTGGAAAGTGAATTGAAATCCTTTGGAGCAGAGAGAACGGAAATAGTAAACAGGGGGGTTATCTTCTTTGGTGGCCGTGCTCTCTTGTACAGAGTTAACCTGGCATCAAGATTAGCCCTCAGGGTACTTTCTCCCATATATCGTTTCGAGGCGATTGATGCAGATACCCTGTACAAAAAAGTCAGAAAATATGATTGGTCGCTCCATTTGGATAATAAAATGACCTTTGCTATTGATCCGGTAGTCAATTCGCCTTATTTTAACAACAGTCATTATGTATCCCAAAAGGTGAAGGATGCTATTGCTGATCGGTTCAGGGCGAGAACGAACCTTCGTCCTTCAGTAAATAAACAGCAGCCCGACCTGCTGATCAATATTCATATATCTGGGAAATGGGTTACTCTGTCATTAGATAGTTCGGGTGGCTCGCTTCACAAGCGGGGATATCGAGACGGTCAGTTTGAAGCCCCGCTCAACGAGGTGTTGGCAGCCGGAATGATAATGAGTACCGGTTGGAATGGAAATACTCCATTTTTAGATCCCATGTGTGGATCAGGCACACTGGCCATTGAAGCTGCCTTGATTGCTGCCGGCATACCACCGGGAATATTTAGAAAACAATACGGATTCGAAAATTGGAAAGATTTCGACCGTGATTTGATGGAGCATGTGGTACATAATCTCCCGCAGGAAAAAGCCGTTAAGGTGCCTATTTTAGCCAGGGATATTGATCCTGTCGCTGTTAGTATGGCTCAACGCCAGGTGAGGCAGACGGAGCTGACTCACCTTATAATAATTGAGCAAGCCGATTTTAAAAATACAGAAGGAATGGAGGAAGGGTATACCATCGTAATGAATCCACCCTATGGCGAAAGGATGAAACCGGGCGACATTAATGCCCTCTACAGTATGATAGGTACTACATTGAAACACAAATACCCTGGTTCAGATGCGTGGATCCTTTCTTCCAGCAAACAGGCCCTCGGGCAGGTTGGTCTGAAAGCAGCCAGTAAACGTAGGATGTACAACGGTTCATTGGAGTGTTCCTTTGTAAATTATAAAACGTTTAGAGGGAACTGGAAGGATTATAAAACTGCTGACAGGCAGTGATGACTCATCGGTCATGCATTTTCAACCCTTTGTTAAAAAAAATATTGGTTTTGATAAATTTTATTACGAAGGGCCGTAATTTTTATCTATATTAGTTACTGAAACATTTTTTTTATATTTGCTGATCAATTCAGTACAGCTAGTCATCAAAAAGACCCTAAATGAGCTTTGATGTCAATGAGTATTACTCCAAACTAAAAGGCGGAGATATATTGATGTCCTTTAAAGGGAATATCTCGAGTGAGCTCATCAGCAATGTGCTAGAGGTGGTAGAATCCAAAATGGATGAATACAACGAAAGTTCTAAAATACGCAAGAAAGTATATAATGTGTTAGTTGAGAGCCTTCAAAACCTCTACCATCATATTGAAGAATTACCTAATGAGATGCGTGAAGAGTTTGAATCCAAATTTGGGATTCTAATGGTGAGCCGAGTGGAGGACAGGTACAAAATAACCACCGGGAACTTCATAACCCACGATAAGGTGGACGTACTTCGGAATAAGATTGATAAGATCAATTCCATGGGCAAAGAGGAGTTGAAGGACATGTACAAATTTATCCTGAATCATCAACGATTATCAGAAAAGGGTGGCGGCGGATTAGGCCTTGTGGATATTGCCCGTAAGACTGGGAACAAATTGGATTACACATTTGAAAAGTTTGACGATCTCTACTATTTTTTTAATCTCGATGTATTCATCTATTTTTCACAGTAATAACAGATAAATAACATAATATGGAAGCACTCTCGATTGAAGGATCCGCAAAAACTCCAAGTGTCAAATTTGACGGAGCAGAAGGTGTCATTGAAATTAAAGGGAGATCTATACCTGAGAACTCCATTGAGTTTTATAAACCCCTGGTTGAATGGCTCGAGGAGTATAGTGCAACGCCTTTGGACCTAACGCAGGTAAATGTTCAACTGGAATACTTCAATACAAGTTCTTCCAAGTGCATCTTAGATGTATTCAAAAAACTTGAAGCCATCCATAAGGGCAAAAGTGAAGTGATCATAAACTGGTACTATGAGGAGGATGATGAAGACATGTTGGAAGCCGGTGAGGATTATGAATCCATCATCAGGGTACCTTTCAAGATGATTGAGATCGTCGAGTAAAGAATTCCCGTTGTCACATACGCAAAGTAACAGGGCTGTCATCCACTGGTTGGCAGCTTTTTTGTGCCTGTTGCCGCTAGTGTCTGGCAATTGCTTATCTCCTAAAGCTAAGCATCTTGAGGCATGTTTATCAGGACGCTTTCTTGGGGGATAACCTCTCCAGAAAATCAAGAAACTTTTTGAGAATCCTGAAATATAACAGGAGATAGAGCATAAAGGTCATAAACCAAATCACAGCCACATTAACCCAGATAGTTGGAATAAACGTACCGAATACCATTTTTCTCGGGGCATAGAAATGAGCTTTGATGAACTTGCGTGTGGGATCAAAATAGATGGGATCGCGCTTCTGGATCAGATCCCCATCCGTGTATTCGGTGTAATAATCAAAAGTCTTGTTATTGGTAACAAATTCTTCCAGAGTTTTGTTGGTGTACCTTCTTTCCATCTCTTGTAAGGATTCCTGATCAAATGAAAGGGTGATTTCATTGATTTTTTTGCCGGCGAGTTTGAATGTGGCCTGATAAAAGCGTTTTAATGTATCAAGGTACTCGGAGGTATATTTGATAATCTCAGGGGTGATTTTCTCAGGATAGAGGTTGTCCACATATTTCATGGAAAAGGTAGGAGCTTCATCGTAATAATCATGAAGGATCATTCTTTCTTTGTACTCATCCCTGATTTCGATCCGGAGAGCACCCAAGTTATACTTCACGGTGGCTTTCTCTTCCGGATTATTCAGATTCTTCTCCACAAATGTAAGTTTGTTGATAAGATCCTTGAGATGGAAATTGGCTTTAAGATTCGCATTGCTTTTAAGTTTGTTCCAGCTGTAAAAATTCTTCTGGTACTTGTTGTTTATGAATTGATACGTAGCAAGACCTTCGTAGGCCCAGCGGGCGGTAATGATCTCGCCATAGAAGGGGATGCGCTTTGGGGATGAAATCTGGGGATTTAAATTCTCGTATTTAACAATGATACCACTTAGAATAATCTGAGGGATCACAAGGAAAGGAATAAGAATGTAGATGGTGACCACCGTTTTAAAGCTGTCCGATATGAGCAAGCCCATCATATTGGCAGCGGCCCAGGAGGAGAATAGTACAAGCCAGTATTCAAAATACATTCCCCTGATCTCCATGATGGAATTTCCGATTACCACGAATGTCAGAGCCTGAATGGCTGAAAGCATAAACTGAACCGTCACTTTAGAAAGCAGGTAACCCGACCGGCTGAGGTTTAGAAAAGCTTCACGTTTCAGGATCTTTCTGTCTTTGATGATCTCTTCGGCACTGACAGTAAGTCCCATAAAAATGGCAACGATCACAGACATGAATATGTATACAGGGAGATTGCTATTCTCTAAGAGCGTGTATTTGAACACATTGGAAACGTCCGAATCGAAATATCGAACAATAAAACCAAGCAGGAAGGCCAGGAAGGGAGCTTCCAGAAAATTGATAACCAGGTACTGCGTGTCACTAAGTTTCTTAAGGATATCGCGTTTTATAAATACTCCAAACTGTTTAAATTTCCCCGGGACTTTGAATGAAATTCCTGGCAACTCATCCTTGCCCGCTTGTTCTTTTTTTGCTTCACTATACTGCTCCCTGAAATGCTCGCTCCACTCTTTGGGAGAGATCCTTCGGGTGTGTGTCAATTTACCATATTCGTCCAATACACTGGTTTCCACGATATTGAAAACCTGTTCAGGATTTACATTACCACATGTGGGACATTCACTCTCATTCCAGTCAGCGGCCTGCACCTTGGATTTGAAATACATAATCGAATCGATTGGATTCCCGTTATAGATCAGGAATCCCCCCGTATCGAGGATCAGGAGCCTGTCAAACATCTTGAAAATATCGGATGAAGGCTGATGGATAACCACAAATACCAATTTACCCTTAAAGGTTAATTCCTTTAAAAGGTCAAGGATGTTCTCACTGTCACGACTGGATAATCCGGAAGTCGGTTCATCAAGGAACAAAACAGCCGGTTCCCGTATAAGCTCGAGCGCAATATTGAGTCTCTTTCGTTGCCCACCGCTGATTTTCTTGTTCAGAGGCGATCCAACCTGTATATCCCCGATCTCGAACAGTCCGAGGTTCATCAATACCCGGTGCACCGTTTCAACCAGTTGATCTTCTGTATAATTATCAAAACAGAGTTTGGCGTTATAATAGAGATTCTGGTAGACCGACAACTCCTCGATGAGCAAATCATCTTGTGAGACAAAACCAACAATCCCTTCAATAGTATCATCGCCGCTGTGGATATCGATGCCGTTGATCAGGACCTTGCCTTCGGTTGGACTACTGGCTCCATTGAGCACATTCAGCAAGGTTGACTTTCCTGCTCCGCTGGCCCCCATAATTCCAACCAGCCGGCCCGATTGTTCGGTAAAGCCCACATCATGCAGGCCAATTGCTCCGTTTTTGAACCTGTATGTGATATGGTTCGCCTCGAAAACGATTTTCGACTTGACCTTGTCACCTACAAACAGGGAAACCACATCACTGTAGTAGACAGGAGCAATCTGCTGGTTACGCAAGGAGGAACCGGTATTGAGCGGATAGGTTTTGATTGGTTCCAGGAGTTGGCCATTCATGTATAATTCAGCCTGTCCAATGTACTTTACGAAATAAAGATTGGTCGAATGTACGTGGATGAACCTTATCTGACCGAGGAGGTTTTCCTTGTAAATGTGTTTTATTTTTTTACCCGGAACCTTGTCTTTCACATTGTCAACAATTAGGTAAGCAGGGTTGTCTTCCAGCTCATCATCAGACAATATAAAGCTCTTTGTTAATTCAAAATCATCATCAGGAATGTTGAACGTATCCGCCACAGTCATGATGAATTCCATTTCCTGACCGGAACCTGCCTGGGTTTCAGACTTGATGAACTCTAACAATTGGAAAAGGACAATGATCTTCTGGGGTTGAGCCAGTTCTTCGTTGATGGCAGTACAGATCTTCAATACTCTTACCGAGCGCCTTGCTAGCAACCGCTCCTTCTTGGTTACCTTTGCGTCTTCTTCCATGACCTGAGAATAGAAATCGTCAAAAACGTCCAGGTAGACGGTTACTAATTCCTGGTTCAACTGCCTGTTCAGGAATGATTCAACCACCAGTCTCCGTTCTGAGGCATCACTCCCGGGACGCGAGATGATGGCAAACAATTGCATTAAGGCTTTCAGGATTTTTTCACTCATAGCAGGGAATTATCAGCCAACAATATCCGAAGATAACAATTTAATGAATACCTATTCATTTTAGATAGTAAAGCGACACACTATACAACAGCTACAACCAGAGATAGATGACAAGGAATCCAAGTGGAATAAAAATTCCGATTATTGTAATTATCCCGCCGCGTCCGGTTATCCCCTTGCTTCCCCTGACCAGAAATAATCCCGATATGGCTAACAGGATCAACCCAAAAGCATACAAGTCGGAGAACCAGGTCCAGAGTTTCTTTGGCCTGTTGTAGTGAAGGTAATTCATCTCCTTGAATACCGGACGGTTGCGGACCTTGGTGACAGTTAATTTACCGGTTGGAAGGTGAACGTCTATATGACCACCTTTCAAATAGATCATCAGGTGTTCATCATTGGAAAAATAGTATTGTTTAAAATTGCCTTTCTCACCAGTGAGCTCC
>CAZCQL010000029.1:1709-31796 GCA_964500835.1 uncultured Bacteroides sp. | reverse complement strand
TTCATCATTGGAAAAATAGTATTGTTTAAAATTGCCTTTCTCACCAGTGAGCTCCAGGATCTCTTCCACATTTTTCCTGGTAACAGATTTTTTGACCAGAGGAGACTTGTAAGTAAATGATTCTGAGCGAGATATAATTCCAGGGTTCCAATGTCTGGCTACTCCATGATTTAACGCAATCCCGGAAAGACCATATATAATACTCATTCCGAAAAATAGAAAGCCCAGTTCCCGGTGAATCCACCGGTTCCACCTACGCCAATTCATCAGGATTACTGGGTTAGCTCCCTGAAGTCGGTAGCTTCAACGAAGTAATCTGCCTTTTCAGCCTGTGTATGGGCCATCTCATTTTCATGGTGATCCTTGGAATCATGATCTTCAATATGTTCCAGAGCCTGTAGAGGATTTAACACCTTGAAAGTACCTTTGAATGCGACTGTCGAGCCTTCCAGGTCGATTTTAAACTCATCTATTTCTCCACCAGGGACGATTCTGATCTGGGTTTCGCCATCTTCGCCAACAACGAAGCATTTCTGTCCTCCATGACGGCAAACGTGAGTAACCATGCCTGAGATGGCAACTTCTTTTCCGTCGTAATCTGCCGGTTGGGCCAGCATTTCTTCAACTGTGGCAGAAACAATTCTGTCCTCCCTAAAAGAATTGGGGTTCGTCTGTTCATTTTTAGAGGATTGACCGCATGCTCCCAAAAACACGATTAGCAATCCGAGTAAGCATATCCGTTGTATCATAGTTTGTGATTTGAATTCAGAATTAATACAGGAATAGTTATTGAGTGAAACTTGCCAGACAAGTTTCAAGTGTATCATAAAGTTCGAACACATGATGCAATTGCAGCAATTTAAAAAGTTCCATCACCTCCTCATCCACATTGCATATCTTAAATTGACCATAATTATTATTTGCGGCTTTCATTGCTGAAAGAAATACCCCAAATCCTGAGCTATCTATGAACGAAATGCCCTGTAAGTCAAATATTAAATTCACATTGGGCTTATTGAAGTGCTCCAGCAAGGATTCCTTCACCGGTTCGGTAATTAATGAATTAAGTCGATTGGCATTTTTGAGTTTCACAACGATAATATCGTTGATATTGCTGGTCTCGAGCATAGAGTGCCTTACAGATTAGTTTTTATTATCAAGCTCTTCTATTGCTAGCTGACATTGATGAAAAAAGTTTTGTACCATAGGTTCATAACGATCTACCTCTTTTCCATCATGCGCTAAAATCTCTAATTCCTTTAGAAGTTCAGCCACCTGGCTCATACCCATCACTGCAACAGAGGATTTAGCCTTATGTGCCATTTTTGACAGGTTGTTATAATCCTTCTTTTGAAGTAATGCAGGCATGTCCTTTTTGTACTCTTCGATTTGCTCGCGAAAAAGCTCGATCATCTCCTGGATGAATTTATCGTCTCCGCCTGACATGGACTTCAAATAATTCAGGTCTGTAATCATAATGGCACGCTGCTAGGTTGAAAACTTCTTTGGATCACTAAATTATTTATTTTATTTTTAGAACTATAATCCTTTCGGAGTTTTTTATCCCCTAATGAAAGAAGTTGAAAATAACATGAAAAAGTTAGTTGTATTCATTCTTACAGGTCTTATCTCATTCCATGTGGCATTTGGACAACTATCATTCAAAGAGAAAAGGCAACGAGACAAGGCTCTAAATGAAGGCATTTCTAACATTATTAGCGGAGATTATGAACAGGCAGCTGTTAAATTGACAGATTGCTTAACACTGGATAGTACAAATGCAATGGCATACCTGCAGCGGGGACGAATCTTGATCGAGTGGGGTGCACTCAATGATGCAATGGAGGACCTGGACAGAGCTATTCGATTTGATCCAATGTTAGGAGAAGCATATTTTTACAAAGGCTATATCATGTTCGGTATCGATTCGACAGGTGCCGATGAAATGATGTTTGATCTGGCCATTTCCAATGGATTCACCGGCCCCTGGGCTTATTATTTCAGGGCGCTTACCAAACTAAGGGAAGGCAAGGATGGAATGGCCATGAATGATCTTAATCTGGCTATTCAGGGAAAGGTAGACTTTGCGCTTGCTTATCACGAACGGGCTGGTGTAAAAAGACGAAACGGAGATCTTCAGGGCTCCCATTTCGATTACCAGACGGCCATTGAATACCAACCTCATTTCCCCCTGGCTTACAATAACAGAGGATCGGTGAAAATCATGCTGGGAGATTATGAGGGAGCAGTCATGGATTATTCTAAAGCACTTGAACAAGATAAAAATCTGATCATTGCACTGAATAACCGGGGATATGCCCGAAATTTTCTTGGAGACCTTGATGGTGCTTTACAGGATTTTGATGCAGCTATTACCATGAATAGCATGCTTCCTGTTGCAAATCTGAATAAGGCTTCCCTGATTGCAAAGCAGGAACAGGTTATGCCGGCACTGACTATAATGGACAATATTATTGTGGACTATCCTGGTGATGCGATCCTGTACCTGAACAGGGGATTAATTCGGGAATTGGCGGGCGACATAGATGGTGCGTGCGAGGATTGGCACATGGCAAAGGAGTTAGGGGCCAAGGAAGCAGACGAATTTATTAAAGAATGCAATAATCAATAGATAGGAGCATGGCATTACGATGGTTTAAGACTGGCTGTTTACTGTTTTTTGTACCCTGTTTTCTCTGGTCACAGGAAGATATAAAGATTACCAAGAGGCACTTTAAGACAGGGATTGATATTGGGTTTAAGGAGGCCTGGAAAAGTATCAAAGAAGCAGATAACTATTACGAGCAGGGTAAAGGTACGTTTGATCTTGCCCGGGACCTTTACCTTTTTGCCCATCAATACAATCCGGAAAATGCTGAGTTAAATTATAAGCTTGGTGCGTGCTACCTTTTTACTGATAACAAGTACGAGGCTATCAATTACCTGCATAAAGCCTATCTCCTGAATCCTGATGTGAGCACGGATATTCACCTGATGTTGGGACAGGCATTCCAGCTTGTCCTTGAATTTGACCTGGCCGTTGAGCATTACAATTCTCATATGGAGAAATTGGAGCCGCTTGAAAGGGTAGAGTATTCAGCCTTTCTGGCTAAGCGAGTTTCAGAATGTCAATACGGTAAAGAATTGTCTCAAAATCCTTTAAGGGTTATCATTCAGAATTTAGGAGAAAATGTGAATTCAAAGTATGACGACTACAATCCTGTTTTTGCTTACCAGGACAGCGCTCTCTTTTTTACCAGCCGCAGACCATCCGGGAGAGCCAGGAGGAATCCGATAGATAACAAATACAATGAAGACATTTTCATGTCATTGGCAAATGGGAAGGACCTCGATACAGCCCGATTGCTTAAGAAACCTTTTAATACGAAACACAACGATGCCCTGGTTGGTATCTCTTCAGAGGGCTCTCAGTTATTCGTATACCGTGGAAATATTGATGGTGGTGATATTCAGGTAACATCTTTCAGACAGGATAAGGGGAAATGGGCCAAACCCAAAAGCATAAGACGAAAATTATCAAGCAAGGAGGGTGAAACTTCTGCTTGCCTTTCCTCCGATGGAACAGAGTTATATTTTGTTTCAAGAAATGAGAAATTAACCAAAGGAGGCAAGGATATTCTTGTTTCCAGGTTGGACAGTAAGGGGAAATGGGCTGAGCCACAGAATCTGAGTGGGCTGATCAATACAGAATACGACGAAGAGGGGGTCTTTATTTCTGGGAATGGGAGGTACCTCTATTTTGCTTCCAAAGGCCACAATAGCATGGGCGGATATGATATATTTCGTTCCGAAAGGGAAAGCAACGGGGCATGGTCCACGCCCGAAAACTTAGGTTACCCTATTAATACCCCCGATGATGAGGTCTTTTATATAACAGATTCTGCCGGGGTTTATGGTTATTATTCTGCCATACGTGAAGGAGGTATGGGGGCGAAAGATATCTATAAAGTCATTTATCTAGGCTCCGAGAAGGAATTATTGTTTAGGACCGAGGATGAACTGGTTGCAGGTCCGGATCCTGTAAAAACCGGATTTCTTACAAAACCCCGGCTTCTGGAACTGGATACGTCGTTTATCCTTGTTGGACAGGTTCTGGATACTGTTGGTGAGACTGCCCCGATAGTGGCTAAAATGACTTTCATTGATCCGAACACAGGGACGTCAGATGCTTTTGTGATTTCAGATGCGTCGGGCAACTACACCGCACGGTTGCCCGAGCCAAAAATTTATGGAGTGGAAATAAATGCTGCAGGGTACCTCTATTTTCTGGATATTCTGGATCTGACATCCTCTGCAAGTGATGAGCAGTTACGTCGGGATTTTTATCTGAAAAAGGTGGAAGTCGGGACCAAAGTTGTACTTGATAATATCTACTTTGAAACAGGCAAAGCTGTACTTCAGTCCGAGTCGTTTGATGCATTGGATCAGGTCCTCAGATTTTTGGAAAACAATCCCACTATGAAACTGGAAATTTCTGGCCATACGGATAATACCGGATCACTTCGCATTAACCAGAAACTTTCCAGAGATAGGGCCAAAGCTGTGGTTGATTACCTGGTAAGCAGTGGTGTTTCAGCTGATATGCTGGTATATAAAGGGTATGCGGATTCACAACCCGTTGCGCCAAATGACACCGCCGAAGGAAGAGAGCGCAACCGGCGTGTTGAATTTAAGGTGCTTTCCAAGTAATCTCTGTTATTTAACAATTTCTTTCCTGTCGGAAAGTATTACATTTGTCGGATATTTCCGAACAGGAATATGGGAGTTTCCGAACAGGGCATAACCTCATAAATGTGTGAAAAGAACAGTCTTTTATAAAAACCACCTTGAGCAGGGTGGTAAGATGATCCCGTTTGCTGGATTTGAGATGCCCGTTGAGTATTCAGGTGTCCGCCGCGAACATATAAGTGTAAGGGAGAATGTAGGTGTTTTTGATGTTTCTCACATGGGGGAGATATGGATCAAGGGCCCCAATGCCATTGATCTGGTCCAAAAGCTTACCTCCAACGATGTAAGTAAACTTCAACCGGGAAAAATTCAGTATTCATGTCTCCCCAACCATGTGGGAGGGATTGTGGATGATCTGTTGGTTTATTGTTACCAGGAGGAGAAATACCTGCTTGTTGTGAATGCCTCCAATGTGGAAAAGGATTATACCTGGATCCTTACCCATAACCGCGGGAATGCTGAAGTAGAAAATGCTTCTGAAAATATGTCTCAACTGGCAGTACAAGGACCCAATGCCAAGGCTCTATTGCAACAATTAACCCAAAAAGACCTTTCAGAAATAGCCTATTATAATTTTGTCACTGACCGGTTCGCAGGAATTAAAGAAGTGATCATAAGTAATTCGGGTTATACAGGGGCAGGTGGATTTGAGCTTTACATGCATAACGAAGATGGGAACCAGGTTTGGGAGAAGATCTTTGAGGTTGGCAGAGAGATGGGGCTGGAGCCTGCCGGCCTGGCTGCAAGAGATACCCTGAGACTGGAGATGGGATTCTGTCTATACGGTAATGATATCGACGAGTCAACCTCCCCGCTTGAAGCAGGCCTGGGATGGATAACGAAATTTACAGAAGGCAATAACTTTATTAATCGCCCCGATCTGGAAAAGCAGAAATCTGAAGGAATCTCCAGGCGACTGGTAGCCTTCGAGTTATTGGAGCGCGGGATACCCAGGAAACATTACCCCATATTCAATCAGGAAGGCAAAGCTATTGGCGAGGTGACATCCGGTACCATGTCTCCCATGTTGGGCAAAGGTATTGGTATGGGATATGTGGATGTGCGATCAGCGTCTGAAGGATCAGAAATTTTTATTGGAATCAGGAGCAAACATATCCCCTCCGTGGTAATAAAACCACCCTTTTACAAATCTTCTAAATAACAGTTTATCGCATGATCGAGTCAAAGATAGAGGTGTGTTATTCACCAGCTCTTTTCCCCTTCTATGAGAATCCGGATGCCATTGTAGTGGTTGTGGATATACTCAGGGCCAGTTCAGCTATAGTAACTGCTTTTATGAATGGGGCGGAACGGATTATTCCTGTAGGAACACTTGAGGAAGCTTCGGCTTACAAGGAATCAGGTTATATGGTGGCTGCCGAGCGGGACGGAATTGTCCGTGATTTCGCCGACTTTGGAAACTCACCGTACAATTTTACCCGGGAAAGGGTTCTGGGAAAGGAGATAGTCTATAGTACTACCAATGGAACTAATGCTATCAATCTCGCATCAAGCGGGAAACAGGTTCTTATCGGAGCCTATTTGAATATGACGGCGGTGGCCAATTTTATCAAGAAGGAGAAAAGGGATCTGCTTATCCTTTGTGCAGGCTGGAAGAATAAGTTTAACCTGGAGGATACGCTCTTTGCAGGGGCATTGGCCAGCAGAGTCTTGGAAAATGAAAACTTCTATACTATTTGTGATGCTGCCCATGGGGCTATGGATCTTTATGACGCGGCAAAGGGGAATATGATGGAGTACATTGGGAAGGTGGCCCAGCGTCACCGTCTGAAAAAAAACAATCTGGATGACGTGATCGCTTATTGTCATGAATATGATAAGACGAATATTGTCCCGGTGCTTTTGGATGGCCACCTGGCAGGGCTAATAAATGATAAGTAAACGTGAATAAATAACGAATGATTGGAAGTTATTCACAATACTTGGTAAGCAGTCGTATTAAATGTAATTTTACCTGTTATTTTAATAACAATACCTGAATCTTTTACAACCAAAAATTGATCGAATGAAAAAGCATAATTTCTCCGCAGGACCCTCCATCCTTTCACAACAAACCATAAAAAATACTGCCAATGGTATACTTGATTTGAATAAGTCCGGGCTATCGGTTTTGGAAATTTCACATCGAAGCAAAGATTTCATGGCCATTATGGATGAAACTCAGAAGCTATTTGTTGAACTCCTGGATATTCCTTCAGGGTATAGTGTCCTCCTGCTCCAGGGAGGGGCAAGCATGCAGTTCTGCATGGTACCTTATAACCTGATGAAAGTTAAGGCTGCTTACCTGGATACCGGATCCTGGGCAAATAAGGCTGTGAAAGAGGCTAAACTTTTTGGAGAGGTGGATGTGGTTGCTTCTTCAAAGGATTCGACCTATTCATATATTCCACGGGACTATACCATCCCCGGCGATGCGGATTATTTCCATATTACTACCAATAATACAATTTACGGAACAGAGATTAAAGAAGATATGGACGTTCCGGTTAACCTGGTAGCCGATATGTCATCTGATATTTTCAGCCGGCCCATGGATATTTCTAAATATGCCATAATCTATGGGGGAGCACAAAAGAACCTGGCTCCTTCGGGTGTGACTTTTGTCATTGTGAAAAACGATGTACTTGGCATGGCGGAACGTCCTATTCCAACGATGCTTGATTACCGTACCCATATCGAAAAAGGCTCCATGTTCAACACTCCTCCTGTTGTGGCAATTTTTTCGGCCATGCATACATTGCGTTGGTATAAAGAGCAGGGAGGATTGGATGCGTTGTACAAACGAAATGTGGAGAAAGCCGGGATACTCTACGATGAGATAGACCGTAATCCTTTGTTTACCTCGAAAATAGAGAATGTGGAGGACCGTTCCATCATGAATGTCACCTTCGTAATGAAAGAGGAGTACAAAGACAGGGAAGCTGATTTTCTTGAATATGCAACAGGTAAAGGCATGTCGGGGATTAAAGGCCACAGGTCGGTGGGAGGATTCAGGGCATCCATTTACAATGCCATGCCCCGTGCTTCAATCGAAGCATTGATTGGGACCATGAAAGAATTTGAAAAGAGTTTGTAAATCGTTTAATAACAATAAAAAAATGGCTAAAGTATTAGTTGCAACAGTAAAACCTTTTTCCGCTGAAGCAGTGAAAGAAGTAAACGGAGTATTTGAGGAAGCCGGATATGAGGTAGAGATATTATCAAAGTATCCGGAGCAATCGGACCTGGTGGCTGCAGTATCTGATGCGGAAGCTATGATCGTACGCAGTGACAAGGTGGATCGGGAAGTCATTGAAGCAGCCAGCAAATTAAAAATCGTGGTCAGAGCCGGAGCAGGTTACGACAATGTGGACCTTAACGCAGCTTCTGAAAAGGGAATTGTAGTGATGAACACTCCAGGTCAAAATTCCAACGCAGTTGCCGAATTGGCAATTGGCATGCTTGTCTACATGAACAGGCACAGATTTACTCCGTCTGCCGGAACTGAATTACGGGGAAAAACATTAGGGATTCATGCCTACGGATATGTGGGGCGGATCGTAGGATTGATTGCCAAAGGATTTGGAATGAAAGTGTTTGCTTTCGATCCCTATATTGATCCGGTAATTATCAAGAATGATGGGGTAGTTAGCAAGGAGAGCGTCGAAGAGCTTTATAAGAAATGTGAGTATATCTCAATACATATTCCGGCCAACGCAGAAACCAGAGGTTCGGTTAATTTCGATTTGATGAAACTGATGCCAGAAGGTGCCACCATCGTCAACACTGCCCGAAAAGAGGTTATGGATGAAGATGGTTTGGCGAAGATGTTTCGGGAAAGGGACGATTTCAGATATTTGTCTGATATAGCTCCGGACAACAGCGATGAACTTCAGGAGAACTATCCGGAGAGAATATTTTTTACACCCAAAAAAATGGGTGCCCAAACAGCCGAGGCAAATCTTAATGCAGGTGTGGCAGCTGCCCGCCAGATAGTCAATTTCCTCGAGCAGGGAGATACTACTTTTAAAGTCAATTAGTTCATGGCACAATTACATGCATTTAAGGGATTCAGACCCCTGGTTGAGGATGTGAAAAAGGTGGCTTCCAGGCCATATGATGTATTGAATTCTGAAGAAGCAAGAGAAGAAGTAAGGGGAAACCCTGGGTCGTTTCTCCATGTGGTTAAGCCCGAAGTGGACCTTCCGGAAAACATTGATCTCCATTCACACGAAGTGTACAATATGGGCAAAGAAAACCTTCAGAAGCTGATTGATGGGGGGTATCTTGTTCAGGATAAGGAGGAATTACTCTATGTTTACGGACAGACAATGTTCGGGAAAACCCAATATGGAATAGTAGGATGCGCCTCCGTTAAGGATTACCTGGAGGAGGTCATTAAGAAACACGAGCTCACGAGGCCTGATAAAGAAGAGGATCGAATGAACCATATCCGGGTGACCAATTTCAACGCAGAGCCTGTCTTTTTTGCTTACCCGGACCATCCTGAATTGGATTCCATTGTGAATCGAGTAATTGCAGGTGTGGCTGAATATGATTTTATCACGGGCGACGGAGTAGGGCATCATTTCTGGTTAATCAAAGAGACCAGCGATATTGATCGAATCATTGAAATATTTGATCGGGATATTACTCATACCTATGTAGCCGATGGACACCATCGAACGGCTGCTGCCGCACTTGTGGGCCAGGAGCGAAAGGCGCAAAACCCGGATCATAGAGGCAATGAAGAGTACAATTATTTTCTTGCTGTTCTTTTTCCGGCCTCACAGCTAACCATTATAGATTATAACAGGGTAGTGAAGGACCTGAACGGATTCAGTCCCGAGGAGTTCATGAAAGAACTGGAGGAGGGATTTATTGTTGAAGAGAAGGGAACAAGTGTCTATAAACCTGATTCGCTGCATAATTTTGGTATGTATCTCGAAGGGATCTGGTACTCACTTTCTGCCAGACCAGGAACGTACCACGACGAAGACCCGATTGGTTGTCTCGACGTGACAGTTCTTTCTGAGCAAGTATTGGGACCTTTGCTCAATATTACAGACCTGCGCAAATCCAGGCGCATCGACTTTGTGGGTGGGATTCGCGGGCTGGAGGAACTGACAAAGCGCGTGGACAACGGTGAGATGGCGGCAGCATTTGCGCTTTATCCTGTAACTATGAAGCAACTTATGGATATTGCTGACAACGGCATGATCATGCCTCCCAAAACAACCTGGTTTGAGCCAAAATTACGCAGTGGACTTGTTATACATTCGCTTGAATAAGTTGTATCTTCGAGTATGGGAATTGTTGAGAATCTTCAGCACCTGTTGGAGCAGATACCCGGCCATGTAAGCCTTGTAGCTGTATCCAAAACGAAATCGGATGAATTGATCATGGAAGCCTACCAGGCGGGACATCGCGATTTTGGTGAGAATAAGGTACAGGACCTGGCTGCCAAACACGAACGATTGCCCGGTGACATCCGATGGCATATGATCGGGCATCTGCAATCCAACAAGGTAAAGTACCTGGCCCCCTTTGTCCACATGATCCATGGTGTGGATAGTTTGAAACTTTTATCAGTAATCAACAGGGAGGCCTTGAAGTGCCAGCGGAGTATTGATTGCCTCCTCCAGATTCATATAGCCAGGGAGGATACTAAATTCGGATTTTCGCAGGATGAAGTGTCCGAGGTTCTAGGGTCAGAATTATTTCGGGAATTGGGAAATATCAGGATCAGAGGTGTCATGGGAATGGCCACAAATACAGAAAATTCGGTCCGGATCCGGGAGGAGTTTCGTTTTCTAAAACGTATATTTGATGAGTTAAAGGCTTCATTTTTTTCTCATGAAACCTCCTTTGATAAGCTTTCTTTCGGGATGTCAGGTGACTATGAGTTAGCCATTGAAGAAGGGAGTAACATGGTACGCATAGGAAGCCTCATTTTTGGACCCAGGAATTATTGAAAAACTACCTATATGACTGATCTATCCACCACCTACGCCGGCTTAGAGTTAAGAAGTCCGGTTATCGTCAGTAGCAGCGGGCTAACAAACTCCATTGAACGTATAAAAAAAATTTCCGGTGCGGGAGCTGGGGCTGTGGTAATTAAATCGCTTTTTGAGGAGCAGATCATGCATGAGGTGGGAAATTTATCAGAAGGAAGCGATTATCCGGAAGCGGAAGATTATGTGCGCACCTATGCAAGAGAAAATTCATTGGAAAGCTATCTGTCCATTATCAGGGGGGCAAAAGAGCAGGTTGAAATACCCATCATTGCAAGCATCAACTGCTTCAGTGCGAAGGAGTGGATAGACTTTGCAGGTAAAATTGAGAATGCCGGGGCGGATGCACTGGAGTTAAACATCTATTTTCTACCGATAAGCAAGGACAAGGATCCCAGAGAGTATGAGAAAGTGTACCTCGACCTGGTGTCCAAGGTGATAGAGAAGACAAACCTTCCCGTGATTGTAAAGCTAGGTAACGGTTTTTCCAATGTCACGTGGATGGTAAATCAACTTTACCTCAGGGGTGCGGCAGCCGCAGTCCTCTTTAATCGATTCTATGCACCGGATATCGATACAAATGATCTTAGTTTTGGGTCATCCGAAGTACTCAGTTCACCTGCTGATATCAGAAACTCGCTCAGATGGATAGGAATTGTGTCCTCACAGGTAGATCAGATCAATCTGGCCGCTTCGACAGGTGTTCACAGTGGAATGGCAATAGTAAAGCAAATTTTAGCAGGAGCTACTGCTGTTCAGGTTTGTTCTGTTCTCTACCGGAATGGCATCGATTATATCCGGGAAATGACCACCGAGCTAAAGCAATGGATGGAGAAAAATGGATATAAAAGTCTTGATGATTTCAAGGGAAAGATGAATTACAGCAGCCTGGATGATCCCTCGGTTTATGAGAGGGCGCAGTTTATCAAGTATTTTTCACAGATGCACTAAATTCTAAATCCCTAACCAATACCACTAATACTTCTCAATCACTTTAACCAATTCACTCAATAACGGTTTTTTCTGCTCGTTTATGCCCTTAAGCTGTTTGGTAAGATGGAAGATAAGTTGATCTCTGTCTTCCTTTTCAAGGTCTCCTACAGCTTCTTCAATTACTGTAAAACCTTCGATGGCTGCCTCATATTCACCCAAGAGAACCACTTTGACAAATGTGTGGATGTATTTTCCGAAGGAGAGCCCACTTTGCCAGCAAGCCGACACCAGGATGGTTGCGATCTCCGAGTATTCCGGATTTTCAACGGCTTCAGCCAGGATTGGGACAGCAGCCTGTTCTTTCAGGTCACATAATATGTCGCTTATCTCACCTTTTATTTGCTCGTCTTCCTGGTCAAGTAATAAATCAAACAGTTCGGGTAGAATGGATACATCGCCATCGTTCCGGAGTTCTTTCAGCGTACCCAGAATGGCGGTCCGGTTGCCTGACCGGAGCGACTGAATCTGATTCTTAAGCCTGTTCTTATGGTTGTTTTCGGTTTCCATCCTGTCCGTTGCAGAAATTGTCAAGAAACTCACTGGCTTCGTAGATGCCATATTGGAACGCTTTATGAAAACAGTGGCAAGCCCCAATCCTGTCTCCCAATTTTTCTGAGAGCCGGCCTTTTTCCAACCAGATCTCTCCGTTTAAGGGATCTAAATCCAGAGCCATTGCCATATCCTTGTCAGCATACCTGTTTGTTCCGGTAGAAGCGTAAGTCTTCCCTCTTGCAAAATAGTATGCAGCTTTGCCTTTGTCAAGAGAGAGAGCCAGATTGAACGACTGAATCGCATTCAGGTATTTTCCGTTCTCATACTGGATAAGTCCCTTTTTATAGATGGCATCATCGTCTTCAGGAAAATAGGTAAGGTAAAGATCCATATCTTCCAGGGCTCCTGACAAGTCCCTTTGGAGACTTCTTGCCTTTGCACGCAGGATATAGGCTTCGAATCTTGCCGGATCTTGTCTGATCACCCTCGTCAATGCCGCCACAGCCTCTTCTCCTGACCCTTCCTCTATTTGAATTCGTGCCAGTTGCTGCACAGCATCCAGATTTCTCACGTCACTTTTAACAGCTGATCTGAGTTCAGACCGAGAGGCTTTTACATTACCCAGTTCTTTGTAAATGGTCGCTTTTTCAGTATGAATCAAGCTTCTCTTGTAGCCTTGCTTCTCCAGCTTATTCATCAGATTAATGGCTTCCAGATAGTTGTTGTTGTCCTTAAGGAACATGGCCTCCTGAAAGTCTTTATCGCCGCTGTTGTACCATTTTTTTTCATTCCAGAGTTGGTGCCATCCCTTGGTGTCTTCGAGAGTTGAGAGTTCCTCGTCAAGTAGTATCACATGTTCGGGTTTTTTGTAGCGGGAGCTCAGATGTGTTCTCAGGTATTTCAAGGCCAGTTCCGAATGGCTCAGCTTGACCTCAGTTTTGGCAAGATAGTAACTTCCCATGCCGTTTCGACGTTTTTCAACTTCATAAAATGCTTCCCTGGCAGCAGGGTAGTTATGCCCCTTAAAATATGATATGCCCAGTTGGAAGAGGATTTCTGCATCACCCGAAGTTACCTTCAGTGCCTTTTCCAGGTAAATGGCTGCTGAATCATACATCTTCTGGCTCATGAACGCACGACCTGCCATATAGGGGTCAACCTGACCGGAAACAAGGGCTGATGTCAGCAGAAGTATTGCCAGAAGTCCCTTTTTGGACATAAATCGGTTATTTGGTTTCAATAAATACATCATTGTCGTCACCCGAATAAACATATATAAATCCGGTGAGTGAAGTTGCTTCACGCCCGGACAACCGGTATTCATATAGTATACAGATGTAATAATAAACACCTGGAGAGACCAATTTATTCGTTCCGGTTATCTTTCCGTCCCAGTTAATATCCGGATCGCTGGTCTTGAATACCTCCAGTCCCCAGCGGTTAAAAATCCTCATGTCCACACTTTCCACATAGGAGGTCCTTAGCGGCTTATAGATATCATTTATCCCGTCTCCATTGGGGGAGAAGACATTGGGAAGGGAATAATTGGAACATTGGTCCAGGCAGAGCCTAACGGAAGAAGAAGATTCATTTTCGAATGAATCGATGGCAGTTACGAAATAACATCCTGTAAGCGAGCCGTCGGTAAAATGGTCAAAGACCGTATCAGTTTTACTGCTGAATTCAGCAATGGCACCCGGAGGGAGGTCAGTCGTTGGACTGTAGTAGAGCTTATAGCCAACTACATCCGGGGCACAGGAACCATCCATATACCTCCATGCAATATGGTTATAGCCGCTGTCGCATACAGAGTATCCGGCAAGTTGAGGTGGGCAGGGAGCTATTGTATCAACTGGTGTGGTGCAATTTGTATGACTGAAGTTTACGTTTTCATAAAGTTTCCCATCCAATAATCTCCATCCGGTCGAAGTGACGCGGTAGCAATATTCAACTCCATTGGTAAGATGCTCATCTGCATAAATATTATCGGTAGTGAATCCAATTGAATCAAATGCCCCGCTCGTTCTGTTAAGGCGGTAAATGGTATAGTCATAATTGATCCATGGCACATTTTTTTTCATACGGATCTCAATGCGGTTATCTTCTCCGATCAGGTCCGGATAGAGCGATGAAGCTGATTCAGGCGCTCCGATAAGAAACCTGTTTCCAGCTGCATCGTTATAAAGTTTAACACTATACGACCATGGGAAGTTCTCAGTATTTACATTTCCATCCAGCCAAACGGTATCGTTCAGATCGGATGTACTCAATGATCCCACCTGGGTCATATTCTGTCCCAGGAGGTCTCCGGACCGGGAGATGACATATTCGTATGGACCGGTGGCAGGGATAGTATCCAGCGCCTGGGGGCGTGCCCATGCTACCCGGATAGTTCCGTTGGGAGAATGCTCTATTACACTTATTTCCAGCACAGAAGGTGATCCTTCCACCAGAGGTGTACAATTTTCAGGTGAAGGATAGCTTAAAGCTCCGTCTGGGTATACGGAGACGATAACATAGCAATATTCATTCCCCTGAGCAAGGCCTTTCCCATTATTGTCATCCACAAATGAGGTGTCCACCCGACTACTGGTCACACCGATTAATTTATAACCTGTAAGTGGCGGGATCCCGGTAGTACAACTATCTGGGACATAAGCTGCAGGACCAATCTTCCTGAATATTTGATAACCGGTTACTGGCTGGCATGAATCGGCTGGCCACGTTACTGTGACTGCATTACTGCCGGGGATGAGTGTTGGCATATCGGGTGCCTCTCCAATTATCCTGATATTCACATTCCGTATATCAACCAGTTGTGTTTCGGGATGACCGTCCACAGCTTTAAACACGACCGTGTAAGCTTGTTTTCTTACATGCAGGCAATTTGTCTGCCAGGTAAATCTTGCCTTGCTGTACCCAATGTCCAGGGATGTCCTGTCAACATTATATGTAGCTGGAAATACATCCACCACAAATGGGCCACCGCTGGCTGTCTGAAAAACAGAGTCACTGTCTTCATCAATGGCTTCCAAATCAAATTCTACGATGGAGCCTGCCCCAATGCAAAAATCTCCAGGATTGTTCTGTACAGGAGGATGGTTGTCGGTATTGTATACCTCTATTTGCATATCCCTTACAATGTTGCCTATTTTAACGCCGTTTCGCCATTCTTCCACGTCGATTGCTATGTTATACCACCCTGTATCAGAAGGGGTTATCCAGGTCAGATCACCTGTATACGGGTTTATGAAAAGAGTATCGCTAGCGGGCGGTAGCGTATATCCTTCGATGGGTCTGCCATCCTCTTCTGTGCAGACGGTCAGTTTATAGGAAATGCTGTCGCCATCAGGATCATAGGCTGCCGGGTTGTGAATGAAAATCTGGCCAAATGCAGCCCTGTCTATGGGAGGATTCAGTAAGATGGGAGTGGAATTGTTGCCGAGTGACGGATTAATGAGAATGGTAGTCTTGATGGAGAAGACCACATTGACCGAGTTAGGAATATTCTTAACGCCTTTGTTCCTGTTGGGATCCTGGACGACGATCTCATAAACTCCGGGTCCGGGAAACGTATGTTGGGTAATATATGTGTTTTTCTGATAGAAATTAGGGAGTTTGATGAGATCTACACGGTTGGCATATGAAAATGTGTTATCGTCCCATTGGACCTCCAGTTTGTTGCGGTCGGCCTGACTGAGGGTGTAGGTAAAGGTTGTAATGGTGATCTCGTATGTAAGATCATCAATCCTCGAAAGTGTAATTTCTCCAGCCCTGTTATGGGTGGCCCACACCGGTAAGATCAAAAACACCCAAAACACTATGGGAAGCAACAGTTTCTTCATCCAGTTCCCTTCTTCACTTCAACAACACATTCGTATCATGCTTGTATACGTCAAATTTTATACCAGTTTCTTTCTTTTCAAATCCAAATATCACAAGATTTGTCTGATCGGCGAAAATATCGGTAAGCAATGCATTGTAAAAGTACAAAGAATTAGGCTTTGAGGCGAGGGCAAAGTGCATCTCGATGATCAAGTTCTCTCCGTCGAGATTTACCGAATCCATTATAAGTGGAAAAACAGGGCTATCCTTCTTTATAGCAATTTTGAATCGCTCATTCAGGTAATCTGCCAACCATTCTATTTTTCGAAGAGCGGGGTCTGCGAAATCGATCGGTTTGCTATGAAAATGAAAATATGCCGTCTCCCAATCATCTTTGAATGTTTTCATGCTAATCTTTAGCATTCCGTTTTCATATGTTATATTGGTAATAGAAAGATGCAGCGGATGGGCTATTGACCATCCGGGCAGCAGGACCAGTAAAACGAGCATGCAAATCCGTTTCATGGCTCTAAAATTACACAAACTTCTTTTACATTTGTATCTAATGTCTCTATTTGAACTCTATTTCAAGCCGGGCATTCAGCATATCGCCCGTCTAAAAGGATATCACCATATTCTATTTATAAATACCCTGTGTGGTGTTTTTAGCATTAAGCGGTGGAGAAGAGTCCTGATATTGATCACAGCTTTCACTCCGGGACACTCTCTGGCCACCCGTGACCTGATACGGATGGATCGTGATCTGATCGAATTTCTGATTCCCCTGACCATCTTTCTGACTTCCACCCTGCACAAGTTAACGTATTCAGCGGCCCTGTTATTTGGATCGATCCACGGACTTGGGTTTTCAAATTACCTGAGAGGTCTGCTGGGTGACGAAAACGGACTGGCGCTTCCGCTGTTTTCTTTCTCATGAATTGGCCTTCTGCTATAAAAGACTTTGAGGGATTCCTGAAACTGGAGAAGGGATTATCCACAAATTCTGTGGTTGCTTATATTTCCGATATTAAAAAACTCACACAATTTATCGAACTGAGTCAATTGGAGTTAGGGCCGCTTGAACTGGATTACGATCATCTGCATAATTTTCTTGTATGGATCGGAGAATTAGGCTTATCCGCCAGGAGCCAGGCCAGGATTCTGTCGGGCCTCAAGGCATTTTATCGGTATCTGCTGCTGGAAGATCTGGTGGAAAAAGACCCAACAGCCCTGATTGAAGGTCCCAGGCTTGGCAGGAAACTACCAGAAGTGCTTTCCCTGGAAGAGATCGATCTGATACTCTCCATGATAGATTTAAGCAAGCCAGAAGGCAGACGGAACAAAGCCATGTTAGAGGTCCTGTACAGTTGCGGTTTACGAGTTAGCGAGCTGGTTGGGTTAAAGATTTCCAACATTTACAGGGGAGAAGGATTTCTCCGGATCATCGGGAAGGGAGATAAGGAGCGATTGGTCCCGGTTAGCAGGCAGGCCTTGAGGGAGGTTGATTTTTACCTGCCTGATCGAAATTCGTTAGTGATCCAGTCAGGAAGCGAGGATATACTCTTTTTGAACCGCCGGGGGGGCATGCTTTCCAGGGTCATGATTTTCACCATCATTAAAGAACTGGCAAATAAGGCAGGAATCAAAAAAAGCGTAAGTCCGCATACTTTCAGGCACTCTTTCGCTACACACTTAGTGGAAGGCGGAGCAGATCTGAGGGCTGTGCAGGAGATGCTGGGCCATGAATCGATCATTACCACAGAGATCTACACACACCTCGACAGGGAATACCTGCGGGAGGCGATCTTAAGCTTTCATCCCAGATCAGGAACAAAAAGCTAATGCCAGGGCGAGGTGACATTTTGTGCGGGCTCCCCGCGTATCCAATGTGTTCATATTTTTTGGTACTTTTATTTCTTCCTTTTAACATATTTAGGTTATGAAAGCGATGAAGCTAACGGGCATCCTGCAGATGGAGATGATGGAGGTACCCACTCCGGCCGTAATAAAGGAAAATGATGTCTTAATAAGAATGAAGACACTGGGAGTGTGCGGGTCGGATATCCATTATTATGTTTCAGGCAAAATAGGCAGCCAGGTGGTAAAATATCCCTTTACTGTTGGGCACGAGGGTGCCGGACAAGTGGAGGAAGTTGGGAATGGAGTTACTCTGGTAAAACCCGGTGACCGAATTGCCATCGAACCTGCTATGCCTTGCTTTGAGTGTGATCAATGTCAGGCAGGAAGGCATCATACCTGCAGAAAATTGAAATTTCTTGGGTGCCCGGGACAAGCAGAGGGCTCCTTGTCAGAGTTCATCGTGATGCCCGAAACAAGCTGTTTTAAGATTTCCAAGGACATGTCCTACGATCAGGCAGCCATCTCGGAACCAATGGCCATAGGTGTTTATGCGGTAAAACAGTCTATTCCCATGGAAAGAGCAAGGGTGGGAATTCTTGGTTTTGGACCCATAGGGATGAGCGTAATGCTGTCGGCCCTTGCCATGGGAGCCAGGCGGGTATATGTGACAGATAAAATCGAAGAAAGGCTCAGAATAGCGGAGAAATGCGGAGCTGTGCTGACTGCCAATCCGGATAAGGAAGATGTGGTTGAACGGATTACAGGCGATGTGCCTGAACTGCTGGATGTAGTTTTTGAATGCTGCGGTCAGCAGCATGCAATCGATAATGCAGTAGATCTGCTGAAACCAGGCGGTAAATTGATGGTTATCGGGATACCCGAAGTAGAAAGATTAAGTTTTCATGTGGATACTTCGAGACATAAGGAGTTAACTATTCAGCATGTGAGAAGGCAAAATGAAGCAGTGCAACTTACACTTGATATGATGCAAAAAGGGGAGATCAGGGTAGAGGCCATGGCTACCCATCGATTTGATTTTATAGATTCAAAGGCAGCATTTGACCTGGTGGCAGGGTACAAAGACGGGGTGATGAAGGCCATGATCGATTTCTAAACATGAACGATAAAACGGGAGTAAATAAGTTCCTTCGAAAGACACATGTGTATGGCGGGCTGTTCCTTGCTTTCTTTGCAATTGTCCTGGGCATTAGCTCCCTCCAGTTTCAGCACAATTTTATAGAACTTCGACCGGCAAAGAAAACTCTTTTATGGGACCAGCACGTTCAGATCCCGGATATTGAAAATCGCCAGCAATTAAAATCAGCCATCCGTGATTCACTCAATCTTTATGGTTACCTGCCCTGGTGGGAGGAATACACTGATAGCCTCGGATCCTACCATTTTATGATCTCCAGGCCCGGGAAACAGTATTGGGTACGCCTACCCAATGTAGGGAGTCAAATTCAGGTGTCTGAAAGAAGAACTGCCTTTATAAGCACAGTGTTTGCGCTTCACCCCCTGACAGCCGGGTTTGAAGGACCGGGATTTGCAAAAATCTGGAGAGTCCTATCCGAGATCATGTCCATACTGTTACTGGTGATCATCCTCCTATCGATCCAACTCTGGTATACTAAATCATTTTCCCGAAAATGGGGTTGGCTTATGGCAGGATCTGTTGCCTCCTTCTCAATAATATTAATCGTTCTGGTATGGCTGGTAGGGTAGATGGAAATAAGATCATCAGGATGATCCATCTGATTTCCAGCATCATCGTACTGGTATTTCTGATGATGTACACTTTTACCGGTATTCTGATGACCCATCACAACCTGCCTTTTGGAGAAAGCGAAGTAAGCTGGTCAAAAATCCCGGTTGATAAACCTATGGATTCATCCCCGGCAGCGTATTCCAGGTATTTAAAAGACCAATATGGATACAGAGGGAACTATTCTTACAGGCAATCGGAGAACGGGAATTGGGATTTCCACTTCGATTTTCCGGGCGAACAGGTAAACGTTACTCTGCACCCTGCACAGGATACCCTGTATATTAAGCATACCGGGACCGAACGCACTTTGATGACGGTTGCCCAAAACCTGCATGGAATGAGAGGATTTTCCGGCAGCTGGGTGTATGCGATCTGGGCAATCTTCTATGATCTGTCGGCTGTGGCATTGATTCTTTTTGGAATTACAGGGATCATCATGTGGCTAAAACAAAGGAAATGGTATCCGTCCGGATGGTGGTATCTTTGTGCCGGAGTGATTATCCCCTTAATGATCGTGTTTGCTTTCCTGTTTTCAAGGTAACGTGAACCGGAAATGTTATTCAAACTGTGTTCATTTGAAAATAATATCTTTGGCCTAACTTTTAACTCTCTAACTTCTAACTTTTAACTCTCTAACTTCTAACTTTTTAACTTTCACGCTTTCAAACCAAGTACCATATGAAAACGCTCCTGCTTGCTACTGTGATGATATTCACCCATTATTCAGGGTATTCTCAACCGGAAATCCCTATCGAAAAGTGGGTTGGAAAAACAATACTTCTTATCGGGGCTCATCCCGACGACGATTCGTATTCTATGGGGACCCTTGGCATGCTAAATGCAAATGGAAACGAGGTATACATTGCCATTTTAACCACCGGGAATGTGGGTACACTCGATCCCGACCTTGGAATGATGGACCTGGCCCTAATTCGGAAGCAGGAAGAGCAGGATGCACTGGCTACCATGGGAATTCCCAGGGAACATTACATGAACCTGGGATATGATGACGGTCTGCTGGAGTATGAAAACCCGAAGGAGGTGGTTGCAAAGCTTGTCCGGCTGATTCGAACGTTAAAACCGGATGTACTATTCGCTTTTGATCCCGGAAAGGGAGGGCAGCGATGGCACAAGGCCGACCACAGGGCTGCGGCGTACCTTGCCGCAGATGCTGCACGCGCGGCAATGTGGCCGCTGATGTTCCAGGGTCAGATAACGGTGGAGGGTTTGGAGGCCCATATGGTGGAAGAATATATGCTCTATGATTCGGCCGGGAAAGACATCAACACCTGGGTTGATATCACCGGCTGGGAAGAAAGAAAAGTTGATGCCTTATCGAAGTATGTGAGCCAATTTAGTTCCGGCTGGTCCGATTATAAGGGGCCGAAGCTTTCCGAAAAAGAGGAAAAGGAGGTAAAAGAGAACCTGCGTTCCTGGATTACGATCCGGAATGGCATTCCCATGGAAGGACTCCGTTATTATAAAGGGTTACCTGATAACATTGGTCGTTAATTATACTAAGCAACTCACTAAAACAAATACGATGAAAACCCTGACGCTCCTTGGAACTGCTTTATCATTGTTTACAGTAAATGCCTGCAACCAAATGGAAGTAGGAATAGGGGCAAAGGCCCCTGCCGGGGCTGAATTGATTTTTGACGGTAGCCGTGAGATGCTGGATAAAAACTGGACCTACTGGGAGGGTCCAAGGTTTTCTGCGGAGCTGCCCATTAAATGGGAGATCGTCAATGATCCGGTGGACAAAGGAACGGTCATGAACAGCAATGATCCGGCTGCAGCAGGTGGGTTGTACGGATCGGCCGATGTGGTCACCAAGAAAGCCTACCGCGATTTCAGGCTTCATGTGGAATTCCTTGTGGAGCATGATGGAGGCAACTCGGGGGTTTATCTGCAGAACCGCTATGAAATTCAGGTCTTAGACGGTGATTCCACTGTACATGGCATGGGTGCAGTGATTAATGAGCAAGAATCGCCCTATTACGCGTATAAGGGCGTCGGAAAATGGAATTCCTATGACATTACTTTTCGGGCAGCCAGGTTCAAGGACGGGAATCGGGTCGAAAAGGCCCTGGTTACCAATTATTTTAATGGAACGAAGGTGTATACAAATATTGGAATTAACCAGGTTCATGGGGGGGCAATTTCAGGTATCGACGGTGGAAATGATGGAGGAAAAGGTATTACAGATACCCCGGGCGGCATAAAACTTCAGGCAGAAGGCCATCCCGTACTTTATCGAAATATCTGGATCAAGGAGTTGGACCTGGTGGAAGCCGATACTGATTTTTAGACCCGGCTGATCTACAGGATTACTTTTTCCCAGACCTGACTGGAGACAGATCGCTCCAGTGCTTCCAGCACAGCGACGCACTTTAGGATGCTTTCATGACTGCGGGGTTCCTTTCCTGTGCGGAACATTTCCACCATATCCACATAGTGTTTTGGCGGATCAGGTTCTTCATTCCGGGATTTCAACTCAATGAGCCCTTCATCTGTTTCCACAAAGGTTTCCCATCCCCGGGAAACACGTTTAAAAATGAGGGTGGCATAGAGTCCTGAATTGAATACCATGATGGCGCTGCCATTGGTCCCCTCCCTGGACACCTTTACCTTTTCCACATCATCTCCAAAAATATACATCAATGGCTGCACAATGTGAACCCCGTAAAAGAATATACCTCCATACACAGAGTCCATGTCCACCGGTCCGTAACGCACCACCTGGTTAATCTTTCCCAACGATGCAACCTGGTCCTTGAAGTCGACTGTGGCATTGCTTTGAGCTATGCTTGAATAGGAACTTACGGGGGTTCCCAGATCGCGTGCCAGGGCAAGAAATTCTTTTCCCTCCTCCACCCTGTAGCAAAACGGTTTATCAATAAACGTGGGAATCCGGGCCTTTACAAAAGGTGTGGCTGCTTTCAGATGATATTTGGGATGCCGGTGATCAACAATCAGGGCATCAATTTTACCCAGCATTTCTCCCGGATCTTCAACAATGTGCGGAATACTTCCCTTCTCAGCTGCATTCCTGGCAAACGCCTCCGTTTCGCCCCATACATAGAGTACTTCTGCACCCGGAAATTTCTTCTCTACATTGAATGTTCTCCCGTAACCAATGGTATGAGAGTTCTCGGCTCCGATAATCCCAATGCGCACAGGATTTGTATCCGGTTTAATCTCGGTTTCAGATGCTAGCGCCAATGCAGCTGGCGATGATAGAGCCAATGAGGAATAGGCTGCTCCCCTGCATGCTTTTTTAACAAATGACCTTCTTGTTTCCATGAGACTAATCTTTTTCATTTTTTGAGGTTAATCAGACCACAGAGATTCAATTTCTTCCAGTGATTTCCCCTTTGTCTCCTTGATATAAAACCAGGCGATTAAAAGCTGTATGCAAGACATGACTGCGAGGAATAAAAATGTAACGGACCCCCCCAATGCCTTCAACACCGAGGGGAAAAATAAAACCACCAGAAAATTGAATACCCATTGTGTGAAGGAGGCTATCGCTACTGCCTGTCCCCGAATTCGGTTTGGAAACATTTCAGCAATCAGTGTCCAGTAGGCCGGGCCAATACAGGATGCAAAAAAAGCAATAAATGCCATAATACAGATGGTGGTGAAAACAGGGTTCAGCGTAAAATGGAATGCGGCCGCCAACAGGAGCAGAGTGACGGCCATCCCTGAGGACCCGATTAAATAAAATGTTTTTCTCCCCAGCTTATCAATGAGCCAAACCGCAAAAAATGTGAAAGTGAAATTTACCAGACCAATCAGCGAGGTCTGTAACAGGGCATTTCGTATTTCCAGACCAGCGGTCATCAGGATTTTTGGTGCATAGTCGACCACGGTGTTTATCCCGGTTACCTGTACAAAGACTGATAATAATAACCCCAGGAACATCACCTTCCGGTATCCAGGGGAGAACAATAGGCCGATGTGGGAGCCTCGAACCGTACCCTTGAGGCTTTCTTCAATTTCAGCGATGGCGGAATCGGCGAATTCTTTTCCTCCAATCCGCTCCAATACAGCAAGTGCCTTGTCCTTAAATCCCGCTTTCACAAGCCAGCGGGGACTTTCAGGAATAAATATAAGTCCGGTAAAAAAGATAATCGATGGGATCAGACCTGTGGCGAACATCCACCTCCAGTTATTGTCTATCTCGTGAAGTCCGAAATTAACAAGGTAGGAGGTCAGAATCCCCAAGGTAATTGCCATCTGGTAAATGGTAATTAGCGTTCCCCTGATCCTCGAGGGCGAAACTTCTGCCACATACATGGGAGATAATACTGAAACCGCCCCAATAGCCAGACCGCCCAGCACCCTGAAGGAGATAAAGAGTGTGGCTGTCTTCGCCAGTGCCATTCCTGCACAGGATAGCGCAAAGAAAAGGGCTACCGATAGCAACAGGCGTTTACGACCGTATCTCTCTGTAAGAGTGCCGGTTCCAAATGCTCCTATGATGGCACCGATCAGTATCGAACTTACCCCCCAGCCCAGTTGCAGCTCATCCCAACCAAAATAGGGCTGAATAAAAGGTATGGCACCGGAAATGATGCCCACATCGAATCCAAACATCAGTCCGCCCATGGTGGCGATCAGACTGATGAAGTACAAATATACCCTGCCCTTCACTAAAGTTCTTTGATCTTCATGTTCCGGAACCAGATTTTAGCTCCGTGGTCCTGAAGGCATATCTTGCCTTTTTTCACAAGTCCATAATCCGGATATTGATCCCACTTACCGCTGTTTCGCCTTTCATTCCAATCCTCGCTCCAGGGAACATATTCCACTACTTTTTTGCCGTTTAACCAGTACGCCACACTCTCTTCCGAAAAAAGGATTTTAGAACTGTTCCAGTCCCCCGGGTTTACCTGTTTCTTATCGTTGGCCACATACATGGCATAATTCGCTGCTGTTTTTTGCCATTCCTCTAAATCTGTATGCTCACCATCCTCATTCCAGAAGTCTTCATCATCAACAAGTTGATACTCAGGGCCGGTTTCATAGGGAGCCCGGTATTTCTCACCTTCAACCACATGGTACATAACCCCGCTGTTTCCATGGGCACTCAGTTTCCATTCCCATTTCAGGATAAAGTTCCCGTACTCTCCTTCAGATACGATGTCGCCATCGAGATCACTACCCAAACCCGGGGCCATCAGGCTTCCATCATCCACACTCCATCCGGAAATAATGTCTTCATTGAAGTTTTTCCATCCATCGGTGGTTTTGCCATCGAATAGCAGTATCCACCCATCGCTCTCTTCCTCAGCGGTGAGAATATTCATCTCCGGAACGGCATCGGCCTTTAATTCAGAGCCGGGTTTTCCGGATGCGGAATCCGAGCCGTCCGAATTCTGTTTATTTTGTTGGTTGCATGACAGGGTCAGCAGTACCATCGTTGCAAGTGCAAATAGTCTGATTTTTTTCATGGATATAAGATTAAAGAATTTAAGTGATGTGGCGATGTAATACAGGGTTTATTCGGGCAATTTCCAACCCTTTCTGTAGTGGTGTTTAATGTATTCGGATACAGTCTCTTCTGCATTGAGTTTCACATAGTTGGTATTAAAATGAGGATGTCCGTCTACCACATCGAAATCATCTGAAGATACTATCCTTAGTTCGTCGCCGGGTGTGATGTTTGTAAAGCGCATATTTGCTCCGTCCCACTCTAGTTCCCTGTCGAGGCTCTGCAGGCGTACCGCCAGCACTCCCATGACGATCATTTCGTTGAACGGGCCAGCCATCTCAAAATTCGACATGGGTTCCACCCGGCTTGCCGGATTCTCCTTACATGCACGGATCCAATCCTGCTCGTGTGGACCATCCTGTATGCCGCCAACAGGATAATTCTTGACTCGTCGAAGGGTTTCCGGTACGTTAGGTTTGCGGCCGGATAAAAGCCTGGGGTTGATTCCACCAAGGTTACAGATCAGTTTATCTTTTGTTCCTGCGAAAAGGCATCCACCCATCTCATCTTCCATGAGGGGCACTCCATCTGCCAGTTCCGACGGTCTTGAAGGCATCATTCCTCCGTCGTACCAGTATGCTTTCACTTCGGGCATATTAATTTTTACCTTTGAAGACGATTTCTTCCTTGGCGGGAACGTATACTCAACCACTTCAGCCTGGGGTGCCGATTCGGTATTCACCAGGGTGGATGAGCCCTGTATCCTGGAAGGGTACTCAAGCTGCAGAGCCGAAAACACAGGATTGAGAATGTGGCATGCCATGTCCCCCAGGGCGCCAGTGCCAAAGTCCCACCACCCGCGCCAGTTCCAGGGAGTATAGATTTCGTGGAAGGGCCTCATGGGAGCTGAAGCGATAAAAAGATCCCAGTTCATGGTGTCAGGCGGGGTCATTACCTGTGTAGGCCTTTCAAGTCCCTGTGGCCATATGGGCCGGTTGGTCCATGCATGAACTTCGGTTACTTCCCCAATTTCACCAGCCCAGATCCATTCCTCCACCGTTCGGGCCTCGGGGGATGAGTTGCCCTGGTTCCCCATTTGAGTGGCCACTTTATATTGCCTGGCCAGTCGTGTCAGGAGCCTGGACTCATACACAGAATGCGTCAGCGGTTTTTGACAATACACATGTTTACCCATAATCATTGCTGTCGCGGCAATCGCAGCGTGGGCGTGGTCTGCAGTAGCAATCATTACTCCATCAATATCATCTCCCATTTCCTCAAACATTTTCCGCCAGTCCCAGAATTGTTTTGCATCCGGGTAATCATTAAAACAATCCTGGGCGTATTTCCAATCCACATCACACAGGGCTACAATATTCTCTGTGCTCATGGCTTTCAAATTAACTCTTCCTTTGCCGCCCACCCCAACTCCGGCAATATTCAATTTGTCGCTTGGAGCCACATGCCCAAGGGCTCTTCCCATGACATGACTGGGAATGATGGTAATGCCAGCCATGGCAGCAGCACCGGATTTGATAAAATTTCGACGGGGAATGGCATTCTTTTTCATGATGAAGGCATTAAAATGTGAATGGCGATTGTACCAATAAAAATAGTAATATTTTGCAGACCAACATACTCCAAATTACCAGATCAAGATGGAAAAACAAGTCAGAAATTAGTTTGATTCTTGAATAGAATCCCAGTACTTGTGCCAGGTGGTGCCCTGTCCCGGCCTTTTCTCGGGTCTGATGTCCACATAAAGGATCGTATCGGCTGTTGCTCCATAGGGTGCATCGACCACCTCCCATCCGCCTGGTCCGATGACCATGGAACATCCGATCCCTTTCCATCCTTTCCATGGCCCGCCTGTCATCCAACCCACATTGCTGCAGCTGGCGATCCAGACCCTGAAATCTTTTGCCACGGGTTTGTAGGCTTTCTTCCACATTCCACCGTATGGTTCCAGCTCATTATCATGATCTGCTTGCACCGCCCAGCTACTGGGAGAGAGAATCACATCTGCTCCCATGTATGCCAGTGCACGTGGAATAACCCGGTCACCGGTACTTGCATCGGCACAAATCATCAATCCGATGGTGCCAAATTCAGTTTCGCAAACGTTAAGGCGCTCCCCCAGGGCATAATAGGGATGTCCGATATCCAGCTCATTGATCTTCCTATGCAATAAGATAACCTCTCCATGCGGATCGATTAGAACAGCAGAATTGTAGACTCTTTCATTCGCTTTTTCAATGAGTCCGGAACAGATATATACCTTGTACTTTTGAGCCATATCTGAAAGAAACAGGGCTGTTTTGCCTCCAGGTACAGGCTCGGCTTCAGTTAAGGCTGATGGGTCGGTCCATCCCAGGTCCATGGCTTCCGGAAGCAGGATAACCTGGGCCCCGTTCGATGCCGCCTCAGTGATCATTTCAGCAGCATGAGTAAGGTTTATGGTGCGGTCTCCACCTACGACTCTCATTTGAGCCAGTGCCAGTTTGAACGGTTTTTGAATTTCCTGGGAGCTACCTGCCATAGGAATGGCACACATCATAATAGCATACCAGATTTTTATCAGAGGTGTTTTCATTTTTCCGGGTTTATATCCTGACTTGTCGACATTTTGCATCTTTCTTTTTCTTCCTGGGCTAAGGGGGCGAAGCCCGCAGTTGCGAAGAACTAGTAGATGTCTCTTTAAAGAAACACAATTCAAATTCCGAACTTTTATTTGCACTTTTTGTGCTATGATTTTATCTCGCAAGGAGGTGTGGATCACTCTTAGCTGAGCCGGTTCGCGGAGGCCCAATGGGGATTTCTCTTAATTCCGAAGGAGCGATTCCCGTTTACCTCCAACAGTCATGTAAATCCCCCAGGATTTATCTTCTATACTGGGTGTGAGGTACTTAATAAATCATCCATGGTTAATAATTCAACATTACTCGAAAAGTGGATACTCAAATGTAGCATTTATTGATTTCGGGTTGAACAAAATAGCTCGCAAATTCTAATTAATGTTCTGGAGAACTGAAAATCTTCCCAGTCTCATCAACTTATTATTTCATAAATATGATTTATCCTGAAATAGTGAAGCTAATACATGAGCGGGATTCAAAATAAGGAGGCAGGGGTATCGCTGTTACAGGAAGCGGGCTGTTTAAGAATTCCGTAAGAATTGATGGGGATTTTGTAGATTATTTACCGGAACCACTTTGAGAAACTTTGAGAAACATTTACTGGATAGCCGGCCTGACAGAAAAACCCTGTCCCAAAAAGTGCAAATTATTTATCAATATGTGTATTGATGGTTAGCTTCAACTGTCATATTTTAGATACAATGGCTTATGGCTTTATCATTAAGTCAGCCGGTTCTGTAAATCTGAATATAATTAACATATGCAAGCATTATTGGGAGTTTTTTACCATTCTATTGGAGGAATTGCCTCGGGAAGTTTTTACATGCCTTATAACAAGGTCAGGGGGTGGGCCTGGGAAAGTTACTGGATGTTGGGAGGACTTTTTTCCTGGTTGATCGTACCCCCTATTGCAGCCTGGTTAACGGTTCCGGGATTTGCGGAAATCATAGCAGCCAGCTCACGACAGATCTTCTTTTTTACCTTTTTGATGGGGCTGTTATGGGGTATTGGAGGGCTATCATACGGTTTGGGGGTCAGGTACCTGGGCATGTCTCTGGGTAACTCGGTGGTTCTTGGATTCACAGCAGCTTTTGGAGCCATTGTGCCTTCCATTTATTATAACATTAATCCCACCAAAGGTAAAGTCTCCTTTACGGACATGATGGGCAACCAGGGAGGTCAACTGGTGCTTCTGGGTGTATTTATATGCCTTCTGGGAATTGTTATTACGGGAAGAGCAGGCATGATGAAGGAAAAGGAACTTTCAAAAGAGGCTCAAAAGGCCAGCGTTCCGGAATTCAGTCTGGTGAAAGGACTGATTATTGCAGTACTGTCAGGCATTCTCAGTTCATTTTTTAATTTTGGAATCGAAGCTGGTGAACCAATGGCAGATGCCGCAGTGGCCGCCGGATATAATCCGCTTTACCAGAATAATGTAACCTTTGTAGTGATTCTCTGGGGTGGATTAACTACCAACTTAATATGGACCACCATTTTAAGTATCAGGAATAAATCCTATGGTGATTTTACAAACAGGCAATCACCCATTGCAAAAAATTTAATGTTCTCTGCATTGGCCGGTACTACCTGGTTCCTTCAGTTCTTTTTCTACGGGATGGGTGAAAGTAAACTGGGCAATGGAGCAAGCTCCTGGATTCTTCACATGTCCACCATCATTCTTACGGCCAATATGTGGGGGATATACCGAAGGGAATGGAAAGGAGTTGCCAAAAAAACCAAGTGGACCATCACAGCAGGTATCACAGTGATCCTGCTTGCAGTTGTTCTTGTTGGTTTTGGGAATTCACTTTAGTAAAAGGAAGAAGGTATCACTCGCGGATCTCCTTCTTTTTTCTTCCCAACCATGGAATCGCCCCTGCGAACCAGAGAATGGTTCCCAATATAGCATAGGTCTTCATCTGATCATTTCCCAGGTTGCCCAGGTAGTGAAGAACAGAAGGAATCAAAACCAATGCCAGGCCTGATGCGGCGGTCAAACGGTAGATATAAGACATCATAATTCAGTTTTTACAGGTTTTTGATACATTCGGCTAAATACCAGGTACGCTCCCAGTGAGATTATCCAGATGGGGACCGGGAGGAAATAGAGCTCCACATGGAAGTATAGGTTTGTGAAAAGGGCTACTGTGAGCATGATGAGCCAGGTAGCCCCTGCCGCCAGATTAAAGTTGATCTTCTTTTGCTCGGCGTAATATTGTTGTAGTCCAAGCCGTGGTATGATGTAATAATCAGCAAGGATCACAGCCCCCATTGGGATGAGTACCAAGCCGTACAATGCAACAAAATCAA
>CAZCQL010000029.1:0-1609 GCA_964500835.1 uncultured Bacteroides sp. | reverse complement strand
GCAGCATAGAGGATTCCGGAAGCGATCCAGGCCACATAATGGCCCAGGAACATTCCCACGGCAGATGCAAATCCATATTGCCATTTTTTGGCATATCTTAATATGGTAAGATCGGACATGCCAAGATGCATGGCAGCATTGGCTAGCCAGGTAAAGAAGATCACGTGCCAGATGCTGAACTGGGATTGTCCCTCTTTGGCCGCACCCGTCCAGATGCTTTCCCTTGCCACCTCCCAGAAATTTGATGCTCCCGGGGTTATTCCCAGTTTTGGCAGAACGGCAATGGCACCTGTGACGAAGATCAGGAACATCCAGGGCGCAGCAACTTTGGCAAACCTGGCCAGCGCATCAAACCCAAGAATGGCCATGGTAGTGATCACAGTACCCACACCCAACACAGTAAGTACCCACCCAATGCTGTTGGGAAACAGGTCCTGCAATGAAGGCATCTGAATTCCAAAGGGTATCCCTACGGCCGTTGCTGCAACCGCTACCATGGCTCCCGCCAGAAAGCAGAACATCAGCGCGTTGACGATGTTATAGATGAATACCAGCAAAGAGCCGCATATCTTCTTGAGTTGCCAGTAGAGCGATAATCTGACCTTTACCGCAATGGGAGCAGTCAGGAAGGCCCAGCTGCCGACGGCCAGAATATTCCCGATCAGTCCACCAAGGAACATATCCTTTACTGATACGCCATGGGCTACGAATAGCATCCCGATTACAAATTCAGTACCAGCCACATGTTCTCCGGCGTACATTCCCAGAAAATTCCCTATTCCCTGTAGCTTCTTTTTTGAAACAGGTTCCCGATCAAATTCATACAGGCTGTCCAGTCGTTTGGAGATGGTTGAAGCGTTATTCATTGCTAAATTCATTGGATCTGTGATTTCCCGGGATAAAAAACGAGCGGACAATATAGCTAAGGGGAATGATTATTTGTCACAAAAAGTGTAACAATTTGCTCAATAAGGCTATTGTTCCTAGATATCATAAGGATTACTTTTATCACAATTAGTTTGATCTTTAAGTAGTCCGAATTTTTGATAACAAGATATAACATGAGTAAACTTCAACAGTTGATTGAGATCTCCAGGCACTACGGGAATGATCCTGCATATGTGATTGCCGGAGGAGGAAATACTTCGTTCAAGGATGATGAGCGAATCTGGATTAAGGCCAGCGGCATCCCGTTGGCAGGGATCGGGGAAAATGGATTCGTCAGCCTTTCCAGGGAGAAGCTTGGAGAGATGGAGGTCAAAAATTACAGCGAGGAACCGGTTTTGCGTGAGGAGCAGGTGAAAGATGATTTGCATGGAGCCATCATTTCACCTAGAAACTTGCGGCCTTCGGTAGAAACATCTTTGCATAACCTGATCGACTTTGCCTATGTCATTCATACCCATCCCACCCTGGTGAATGGTCTCATGTGTTCCAACCATGTGAAATGGGAAGTAGAGAAACGTTTTGGCAATGATGCCCTGTATGTGGAATATACCGATCCCGGATTTATCCTGTTTAAAAAGGTGCAGGAACACGTCGGTGCATACCTTGAGCAGTTTGGGAAAGTACCGGCCATTATATTTCTTCAGAACCACGGGGTATTCGT
>CAZCQL010000028.1:0-57051 GCA_964500835.1 uncultured Bacteroides sp. | reverse complement strand
TAGAAACAATGGGTTAGAGCAGATCTCCACCATGAGTAGTATGTATTCTCCAACTCTTTTATGGATGGGAAAGGATAAAAGAGGTAATTATGCTGATCCCCAATAAAGAATCCACTCTTAATGGTTCGGTATGGAAGGTCACCTTTAAACTGACGAATAACTGTTTTTGTAATGCGCTTTTCGGAAGACATCAATTTGGATAGACAATCTCTCAGATGATCCGGGTTAGGGTATGGGAGGTCATGGATGGGAGCGTACAGATCCCTTGCCAGCTTGTTCAGTTTTAATTCGGCGAAGAAAATCCTTGGTGCCGAAATCAGGAGGAGGAAGATGTGATGCTACCAGCGACTCTGGCAAAATGGAGAGGTAAACGAACTGTTTCATGACTGATGGATTTTGAGGGTTGCTTAAATTTACGCCTATATTTACCAGAAGTCAAGGATTCAATCTTTTTTCAGCAGGCGTTTTCATAATCACAACCAGAGAATATGGATATCAGAATAGCATAGGTGAACCGTGGTATTTTGGATATAGCTGCCATGGTGAATTGAACCTGCAAGGCCATTGAAGGAATCCCTAAAGATGAGCCGTAAGTTCCTGAAAAAAGCCTCCGGGATTTACCTGTCATTAAAATAACTTGAATATTTTTTCAGTTTTCGTGAAGTCTTCAGATTTCACAGTTATGAAATAGGGGCCTCTTCGGAGCGATGACAGGTCAATATGGAACGAAGTCCCTTCCATCTCTGTTCTGTAGAGCAGTTTCCCATTCAATGAAACAATTTCGATGGTAGAATGCCCTTGACCCCTGGTCTGAATGGTGATATCATTTCTTACCGGATTGGGATAGCTCATTTTCAGGGGAGCATGATCGTGTGGAATTCCGTCTGGAAAAAGCACCTCCAGTGCGAATTCCTGATAAACTTCATAATGTCCATCACTTACCATTAACTTGATTGAATCAGATCCGGCATCGTTTTCGGAGGCAATGCCACGAAGAGCGGCGGTGCCCATCTCTGGCATAAAGCTAAGCCAACCGGGAATGTGTGTTGCATAAAATTCCAGTGAGTCCTCTTCATCCACATCAGAGGCAGTTATCACATACTGGTATTCTTCGTTTACATGTATTTCTGAAACGGCTGGGGAAGAAGTAATTACAGGCGGATTATTTATTGTGTACCCTACCTCAACCGAATCATTTTTCGGGAATGCTCCGTTTCCTGAGTCTTCCACTCTGAGTTTAAGGGTTTCACTTCCATGCCAGCTTTCAAACGGAACCACATGCAGAATCCTGTTTTCATCTATGGAAACCTCCAGATGAGATCCCGGCTCTTTTGAGAATGTCCAGGATAAAAACGCATCAGTATCTTCGTGATCAGATACATAATCATCCAGTGATAAGTCGGGAAAGGGTGAACTCTCACTGCTTATTTGTTCTGGAATGAACACGGTCTCCGGTGCCTGATTCAGGTTTTCAATAGCCTCAAACCACTTATAAGCCATTTTGTCAAAGCCTGAATGATTGGGATGCAGGGTATCGGCCATATCTGTGGAATAATCGATGTTTGCCCCGAATTCCATATCGACCATTCTGATGCGGTTATCTCGCCTGGAACTCACCATGGATTCAACATGATTATTAAAGACGGTAGTCCAGGCATCATACGTACTTCTATTGATAATTCTTGCAACCAAAATAAGCACATCTGGTTGATAGCTCCGGATCGTATCCAAAAGGGCTTCAACATCCGATGCACTATCAATCAGGTTATTGGTGCCAATATGAAGTAGGATGATGTCGGCCGGGAAATCATTGAGATAGGGACCCTGGGTTACCCAGACTCCGGTCACGGCATTGTATCCCGTATTAATTAAACTTGTTAGTTGCCAGGTTTCGATGCCAGGGAAACCTGCATTGTCATCGAATTGCGGGTCATTAAAATAATTGTTCCCGCTGTTTTCACTTCCCACGAAATCAAACTTATATCCTGCATCATGAAGCAGTTGAAATAAGGTATACCTGTATGCTATCCTGTCACCAACCGGTCTCGGATTTGTCTTATCCAGACTGTTATCATCGAAAGTAATTGAATTTCCAAGCGGAAGGATCTGAACGGGTGCCTGGGAAAACACATTTATGTTCACGATAAATAGCCCTGCACCTGCAAGGATAATAAATGTGTTTTTCCCTAGTATCCGGATTAATCTTTTCATCTGATAAATGCTCTTCGCAATTTGTGGTAAGAAGAGTTACTTTTCGAAAGTAGAACAAAAAATATCCCGTTGCAACAATTGGCAGATTCAATTAGGAAAATGAAAATAATCTGGAGTATTGAACCACTGCAGCGTATCTGTCTTAAAGATCTGCGGCGATGGTTTCCGGATTTTCCACCTGGAATTTTACGGTACTATCTTCCACGTCAACTTTGACCTGGTTTCCGTGTTCTACTCTCCCCTCGAGCAGCGCCACAGACAATCCGTCGAGAACCTTTTTTTGAACCAGCCTTTTCAAGGGCCTTGCTCCGAATTGCAAATCGAATCCTTCATGTTTCAGGAATTCAATGCATCGATCGGTGAGCTCGATCGAAATGTTCTGCCTGGAAAGCTGATCACTTAAATGTTTAATTTGCATGCGCAAGATCCCTTCCATATTCTCCATAGTCAGCGGTTTGAACATGACCAGCTCGTCAATTCGATTCAGGAATTCAGGACGCATGCTTCGTTTAAGTAATTCAAACACCTGGTTTTTTGTTGTGTCGACAACCCTTTCCATGGAGGAATCTTTAATGGCTTCAAAGTTGTCACGAATAATATCGGACCCGAGGTTGGAAGTCATGATGATGATGGTATTTTTAAAATTGGCTGACCTGCCTTTATTGTCTGTCAGTCGACCATCTTCCAGCACCTGCAGGAGTATATTAAATGTATCGGGATGGGCTTTTTCAATCTCATCCAGCAGAATAACCGAATATGGCTTCCTTCGAACCGCCTCGGTAAGCTGTCCACCCTCCTCATAGCCAACGTATCCCGGGGGAGCTCCGACCAGCCTGGAGACAGAATGCCTTTCCTGGTATTCAGTCATATCGATCCGTGTAAGCAGGGATTCATCATTAAACAGGTATTCGGCCAGGGCTTTGGCAAGTTCGGTTTTTCCAACCCCGGTCGTTCCGAGGAACAAGAATGATCCAACAGGCCTTCGCTCATCAGATAAGCCAGCCCTGCTCCTTCTTATGGAAGATGCCACAGCTTCAATTGCCTCCTCCTGTCCTACGACTCGTTTATGCAACTCATCCTCAATAAGCAATAGTTTTTCCCTGTCACTTTGCAGCATTTTAGCAACCGGGATGCCTGTCCACTTGGAGACAACTTCAGAGATATCTTCGGCAGTAATCTCCTCCCTGACAAGCCGCTTGCCTTTGCTTTCGTATTGATTCAGTTTGCCAATGAAATTTGCCAGGTTTTCCTCAGCCTGTGGTAACTGTCCGTAGCGAATCTCAGCAACTGTACCAAGATCTCCTTCTCTTTCAGCCTTTTCAGCCTTATGCTTGTAATCTTCAATTTTCTGTTTGGTATTTTGAATATCATACACGACATTTTTCTCACTTTGCCACTGGGCAGAGTATTGATTTCTCTCATCTTCCAACACGGATAACTGCCTTCCCAGTTGTTCTATTCTTGCCTTATCTTTTTCACGCCTGAAGGCCTCTCGTTCAATCTCCAGTTGTTGTATTTTCCTGTCAAGCGCATCAATGGCTTCAGGTTTTGAATTCATTTCCAACCGGAGATGAGCCGAGGCTTCATCAATAAGGTCGATGGCTTTGTCCGGCAGGAACCGGTCATTTATATATCTGATTGAATGCCGGACAGCAGCTATAATAGCTTCATCCCGGATCCTGATCTTATGGAAGCTCTCATACCGTTCCTTAATGCCCCGTAATATGGAGATCGCATCCTCTTCACTTGGTTCATCGACCATGACTTTCTGAAAACGCCTTTCCAGCGCTTTGTCCTTTTCAAAATATTTCTGGAATTCATTCAGGGTAGTTGCTCCAATGGCACGCAGTTCACCCCGGGAAAGGGCGGGTTTTAAAATATTGGCAGCGTCCATGGCACCTTCACCGCCACCACCGGCACCCACAAGGGTATGGATCTCGTCAATAAAAAGGATCATGCGTCCGTCCGATTTAATCACTTCATTTACCACTGATTTTAGCCTTTCCTCAAACTCGCCCTTAAATTTTGCTCCGGCTATAAGTGCTCCCATATCAAGAGAATAGATCTCTTTTTTTAATAGATCATCCGGAACGTCTCCATTTTTTATGCGGAATGCGATGCCCTCGGCAATGGCCGTTTTACCTACTCCGGGCTCGCCTACAAGAATCGGATTATTCTTGGTGCGCCGGGAAAGGATTTGCAATACGCGACGAATTTCTTCATCTCTTCCAATAACAGGATCGAGCTTCCCATTCTCTGCTTGTCTGTTTAAATTCACAGCGTACCTGTCTAAGGCATGGTAAGTGTCTTCTGCTGTCTGACTCTGAGCTTTTGAGCCCTTGCGAAATTCCATAATGGCAGCCTTCAGCTCTTTTTCATTAAGTCCTGCGTCCTTGAGGAGTTGACTGGCATCATCTTTAGTCTGCAATATGCCGATGAGCATGTGTTCCAGCGTAACGTATTCATCACCAAATCCCTTCCTGCCCGACAGTGCGTGATTCAATGCGTTGTTTGCATTGCCGGATAAGTAATGTTTACCTCCCGATACGACAGGATAGCTCTTCAATAGCTGGTCTAGTGCCAGATGTAAACTCTGCAGATTGGCAGACAACTTTTGAAACAAGTGAGGGACCACATTCTCATCAACAACCAGGACGCCTTTGAGCAGATGTCCGCACTCGATGGATTGATTTTCTTTCTCCAAAGCAAGTTGCTGAGCTCTTTGTATTGCCTCCTGGGCTTTTATTGTAAATTTTTCAAGTTCCATTGTTCTAATATTTTTCCATCGTCTATATATATTCCTTCGTTCTAAATATAAGTAGGTTCAAGATGCTTTCATTCAAACTGAACAAATCCTGAGCCAGAGAATGGTTCCTGAAGGATAATGACACAATGACATGTTAATCACACAGTTAAGTGCCATTATGACAGTTGTGTTTTTGGGATTGACAATGCAGATTCTCATAAATAAAGTTCCGGGTACTCTACTCGAATCTTATTTGCATGAATATAAGATCTTCCACAAACCTGTTAAAAGCCTCACATTATACAAACGCCACTTGATTCAGCAGATCATTGCGCAATATTCGTATTCTTAAAAATCCTTATATTTAAGGAATGAATGCCAAGAGAATACCCAGCACCAACGAAATGCCCTGGATATTAATACCCGGATTGTAAGTTCAGTCCCTTCCTTTTGCGATTCTTACCCACCTCTTTTTCCAACATTTTAAATAGTAGAAATGAGCAACGTAATTGTATTAGGTGCAGGCATGGTGGGAAGTGCCATGGCCGTCGATATGACTAAAAGGCATCACGTGACTGTGGCCGATTTAAATTTGTCTGTATTAGAACGGGTGAAACGAAAGTGCAGCGAAGTAGCGATCCGGCGACTCGATGTAACAGACATAGAGGAACTTCAAGATCATATTAAAGGGTATGATTTAGTTATAAATGCCGTGCCCGGGTTCTTGGGGTTCGAAACTTTAAAATCCATCATTGGGGCTGGGATGAATGTAGTAGATATTGCATTTTTTTCTGAAAACTCATTGGATCTGGATGTACTGGCAAAAGAGCACGGTGTAACTGCTATCGTCGATTGTGGGGTGGCTCCCGGAATGGATAACGTGATTTTAGGATACCACAACGAAATCATGAAACTCACCCATTTTGAGTGCCTGGTCGGAGGATTACCCAAAGTGAGGAAGTGGCCATTCTGCTATAAAGCACCCTTCTCACCCATCGATGTCATAGAAGAATATACGCGACCTGCCAGGTATGTGGAGCATGGGGAACTGGTTGTCAGGGAACCATTGACAGACTGTGAATATGTTGAATTTGAAAAAGTGGGAACCCTGGAATCTTTCAATTCTGACGGATTACGGTCTATCATCTATACGATGCCTCATATTCCCAATATGAAGGAAAAAACTTTGCGGTACCCTGGGCACGTACAGTATGTTAAAATGTTGAAGGAAAGCGGGTTTTTTAATACCGAATCGATTGAAGTGGATGGCCGCAATATTTCTCCACTAGATGTTACAAGCAAGATTCTGTTTAACGAATGGAAACTGGGAGAAGCGGAAGAAGAAATTACTGTGATGCGCGTGACACTTAAAGGAGAAAATCCTGGAGGACAGATGGAGGAGGTGGTGTATACCATGCACGATGAATATAATACCAAAACCGGGACATCATCCATGGCACGCGCCACCGGTTATACCGCCACCGCAGCTGCAAATCTGTTTTTGGATGGATTGTTTAATGAAAAGGGCGTTTTCCCGCCTGAACTGGTTGGAAAGCATAAAGTTTGTTTCGATTATTTTTTAAACTATTTAGAGGAAAGAAACATTTTTTACAGAAAGAGCTCACATTTGATTTAGCCCTTTTCATATTCATCCACCGGACTTTAAAGTAATCTCTGCAGCCAATATCTTCAGCCGATTCCTTCAGCGGATATCTTCAACCGATTCTGACATGGAGATTCCGAACTTTCGTAGTTCAGTCAGAACAGGCTGGTAAATTGACTTTTTGATGGGAATGTGTACGCCTGTCTCTGTAATCTCCCCCTGCAAAATTAATTTAGCGCCAATTGCAGCAGGCAATGCTACAGTACGGGCGATCGAGGTATAATCGTTGTTTCCGAAATCGAGCATTCTGGATACAATCTTTTCCTTAGTGCCGTCTGAACGTGTCACACTGAATATATGCTGCATAATAACCATGTCCCGTTCAGATTCATCCATCATCATTTTTTCGATCATTAAATCGGAGGTTAGGTCAAATGGGGAACCCTTTTCAAGATGAACGGGTGTTGGATCCAACACCCCCAGCCATTCGATTGCTTTTAGCCCGGTATGGCTATCCTCGAGATTATACCTGGATTTAATATCCTCTTTTAAGGTTTCCGAATTCAGTCCGTTCAGTTCAGCGGTAACCTGGGCAAATGTTTTTCCTGCCAGGTCCAGCTCCTCATAGCCTGTCAGTCTGAGCGCTTTTAACAGGTCCAGTGCGGCGCACCAGTTTTTATAGCGGAAGGTACCCCTGTACATGGTAGTAACTTCCTGAATTCCATAGAGGTCTATATAGGATAAGGAGTCCCGGTTAGGGTAGACATGCATGCGCTCAACCTCCGGAAAATCAATTTCCATGGGATTTTTAAATAAATCAGAAGTATCCAGGTTTTTCACTTCACCATTATCAAGGAACTGTGCATCGTTATTACCGGCCATGACAACTCCTTTTGGGGACCAGGAGAATTTATATCTGAATGGATTATCCGATGCTTCAGGAGCACAAAGAGCTCCGCATAACGAGTAAAACTCATCCACCTTGCCTCCTTTGCCGTGAACCCTGTCTATAATTTCCATGGCTGTCATGTGATCATATCCCGGATCTACCCCTATTTCATTCAGTATAATGATCCCCGCTTCTTTTGCCTTTGTATTCAGGGCTTTCATCGCCGGAGATAGATACGAAGTAGTCACCATATTCTTCTTTTGGGCAATGCATCGTTCGGCAACGGTTACATGATGAGTGAAGGGAAGCAGACTAACAACGAGGTCATGACTTTCCATAAGCTCATTTAACATACTCAATTGATCCATGGACCAGGCTACGGCCCTGCCAAAAGGGTAACCTTCCAGTACTTTGTCGGCTTTCGCTTTCGTCCGGCTTGCCAGAGTTACTTCGATTCTGTTGTCCAGAAAGTAATGCACCATAGGTTTCACTACCATGCCGGCACCTAAAATCAAAACTTTTTTCATTCGTCTGTTTCCATTTGTTCAGCGAGTAATATATTTCCTTCACCTGGTCTGACGGAATATTGCACATAGGGTCCAAGAGCATCATTTTGAATTGAAAGGCTGAGCGGATATTCTTTTTCGTCTTTGGATTTATTCTTAAGCACGGTTGTTCTCCAGGCCCTGGGCACATATGTTTTCAGAGTAAGCGGAACATTATAGACTTCAGAGTCAAGATCGGATGAAATTGTCACTTCGATACTATCATTTTGCAAAATGCTGCTTAGTACTGTACTTTTTCTTTCCCTGATATATTTGGTTACGTCGGCAAAGGTGGCAACCCACAATGAATCCTCCTTTTCATTTATGTAATTGAAATATTCTTCCAATTCGGCTCCGGTTCTGGGTTCCCAGCCAATACCGTCTATTCCGTGAAATACCAGTACCAGCCAAATGTTCGTATGTGCCAGGCAAGTATCCACCCACGATTTCATCATGTCCATGCCCACATTGGTAAGTGCTCCCCTCTGCCATTGAACGTACTCCTTCTCTGATTCACCGGGTTGTCTCCTGCTGGATCTGTTGAGTTCGTCAAGATAAGGTGCAGGCATCCGGTTTCTCAACGCGGGATATATTTGATGTGCATATTCCATTACACGCTCGTTTTCAGTACCATAGGGGCACTCGGCAGAAAAGGTATATTTCGCACCCAGAAAATTAGAGATATCCGCTTTGCTTTGCTCAAGTTCAAAGAGAAGATTTGCCTCGTCCAATACCGCCAGCCGGGGGTGCGTGATGGTGTGACTGGCTATTTCATGGCCTTCAGCCACGTACCTTTCGAAATCTTCCCAGGTAGTGGAATCTGTAGATTTATTCTGGATAACATCTTCATTTATAGCCGGTCCAGGTTGGGTTCGCACTAATGCAAAGGCATTATCAATCAACTCATATGCTTCCGTGATCCTGCCAGATTCAAAAAGAGAACCCGCATTCGAATGGTAGTCAACAGCTTCATCTATTCCGGTATAACCAATCAGGGAAGCCCTTTCGAAAAAGTTCTCCGTGTTGGTTTTGATTTTAGCAGTCTCTCGAATTATCTCTGCAGGCGGTCTGCCGATAAACTTACCCTTAACCGAACCATTTACCTTTCCGGTATTGATATAAAAGGTCCCCGGGAAACCAAGTCTGTTCATAACCGGCCTCGCCACGGTAAACTGATTGATGCTGCCATCGTCATACGTGATAGAAATGGCCGATTGTTTATCTCCCTGCCAGCGGGTTATGACCGTATGGCCAGGGTTTTTTTCCATTTTGGTCGCACAAGAGGAAAAAAGTAATCCTGCTCCGAAGAGGGCAATGGTATAGTTCCGGGACATGGTTAAATTATTCTTTTGTGATTCCAGGGTACCAAGATAAAAATTCCCGTGCATAATAAGAGTAACCCTGATAAACTTAAGGGGAGGATGTGGTAAGTTTTACGAAATAGTCAACTAAAAAATTTCGCAAAATTTTAGGATTGAATTCTTGATTATTCCTTAACTTTAGTATCCTCTAAATTGGAAATCTTCAACGCAGGACGACCATCTTAAATGGGCAAAATACGTGGCAGGAAGCCACCCTCAAGAAGCAAAGGACTGGCAACAGATATTCTTTATTTTCTGTTGAATAAGCCAGCGCGGAAGACACTGATCAAATTTGATTCGGCAGAGGAGAGGGATAATTACAACCAACGGGTGATGCAGCGTACCGGGATTGACCCTAACCGGTATTCGGTACTAAACATTCATAAAATCGGCGTTGAGGCCCCGGTGAGTTATGTCTTTAATGAACTATTGCAATGGAATGGAGATTCAACCTGTTGGCCTAACCATATAGCAAAAGTCGACCTCATTGAAAATGATTTGAAAAAGGTTCAGATTCAACCCTTCGGGTGGAAGAAGTATCCCTTCAAGTTTATGAGAAGTTTTTTCGGTTTCAAGTTGATCCCGCTGTTTCTTCTCAATGCCATCCAGATAAAAAAAGTTCCCGATGCTTTTGATTTTGACAATGCCCGGTACCTGCTGTACGAATGTTCAGGAGGGTACCCGATTGGGATATACATCATGTATGTTCGTTCATCAATCCCTGCCATGGGTGAGGTAGCACAATCTCAGTTAATTTTTGCCGTTGGCTTTAATTTTTATGGCAAAGAAGACTGGCAGCAGCACCGAAAATTGGTAAATAAATTATGGGAGAGTATGCATAACCGGGTAACATCCAATGTATTAAACCGCATAAAGCAATTGGGCGAATGGCGTATCGATGCCATTCAGAATAAGTGGTGAGATTTGAACCTGTTTTTTCAAATAGCAGGTTTCAGTGATATCAAAACATTAGATACCCATTACATAAGCACGCCATCATGGAAGATAAAAGAAATCATGCCGATGCAGGGGAGCCGGATCAGCAATACAGGAATGTACTCAGGCTTAGAAGCGGTATACTGATTGTCATTCTCCTCTGGCTGATCAGGTTTGGCATTCCTTTTGCCTGGCCCGAATATGCTGCAGTTGGGGTGTTGGGAGGTTCTGCCGGCGCATTGGTTTTCTTCATCTGGTGGGCCTTCTTTAGCCGGGCCCCCGGATTTGATCGTTGGCTCGGTCTTGCCCTTATGATCGGTGTATTGTACGCAACCTCGTACGTGGTCCATGAGTCGATTGCAACAGGAATGAGGGGGATGATGTTCTACACGTACGCTCTACCGGTCTTAAGCCTGGTCTTTGTAATCTGGGCAGTGGCCAGTCGAAAATTCTCCCCTTTGCTTAGGCGAGTTTCCATGGTGTCTTCTATCCTGATTGGCTGTGGACTGATAACTCTTGTCCGCTCGGACGGCATCAATGTATCCTCCAGTGCAGACTTTGCCTGGAGATGGGCCGAGACAGCTGAGGAGCGGCTTCTCGCCCAATATGGAGATGAACCTATGGAGCACCCTACGACCCTACTCGCAAACTCCCCAACCTCAGATGGGAATACAGAGGTAGCCGAGACATCTGGGTTGCCCGGAATGGAAGCCAGTTGGCCGGGATTCAGGGGGCCGGAGCGAGATGGCACTATCCACGGGGTAAAGATTGAGACCGACTGGTCTGTGTCGCCACCGAAGGAATTATGGCGCCAGCCAGTCGGACCGGGCTGTTCATCCTTCGCTGTATTTGAGGACCTCATTTATACACAGGAGCAGCGTGGTGAATACGAGGGGGTCACCTGCTATGATAAGAATACCGGCAAACTGATTTGGCGACACCTCGATAAGGCCCGTTTCTGGGACTCTCATGCTGGTGCGGGGCCGCGTGGGACACCAACCATTAGTGATCATCGGGTATACACACTGGGCGCGACAGGCATCGTAAACGTTCTTAATGCCAGTGACGGCACCGTGGTGTGGTCGAATAATGCAGCTGAGGATACAGGTATAAAACTACCGGGATGGGGCTTTGCGAGTTCACCTTTGGTTGTCGGCGATGTGGTCATTGTCGCTATTGGCGGGCAATTGATCGCATACGACCTGGCTAGTGGTGATCATCGCTGGTCCGGACCAGATGGCGGAGGCGGCTACAGTTCCCCGCACCTTATGACCATCGATGGAATTCCGCAGGTTGTGCTCATGAGCGATGCCGGAGCCTCGAGCTTTGAGCCTTCAGATGGAGCTCTGCTTTGGGATTACCCATCGCCGCATCCAGGCCGCATTCTACAGCCAGCCATGACTTCTAACGGAGACATCCTGCTGGTCACCGGAGGGGCAGAAGGCATTACCCGTGTCACTGTAAAACAGGGACCCGGCGGATGGACCATCGATAAACAATGGAATTCAACACACCTGAAATCCTACTTCAATGATGTGGTTGTTCATGAAGACCATGCCTATGGATTTACCGGCTCCAGTCTGGCCTGCATCGATCTCACGGATGGACAGCGCGAGTGGAAGGGAGGCCGCTACGGTGGTCAGATCATCCTGTTGGCCGACCAGGATCTGTTGCTTGTCCTGACCGAGAAAGGCGAGCTCGCACTTGTGGAAGCGAATGCGGAAAGGCTGAAGGAGAGGGCACGTTGGCCGGCCATTAAGGGTAAGACCTGGAACCATCCGGTGCTGGCGGGGAACATCCTGTTGGTTCGCAATGCCATAGAGATGGTGGCTTTCCAACTTTCCCTGGCTGACAAGAATTTTCCTATAATTCCCGGATTTTAATGTTCCGGAACCAGACTGGGTATCCATGGTCCTGCAGCCCGATATAGCCTTTTCTATCTATGCCCTCCTGAAACCCCGAAAATGTTTTGAATTTACTGTGGGCAACAAGCTCATCCCATGCGGGAGTCCACATTTCATATTCGAGAACCTTTACTTTGTTCTGGGTGTGAGTAACCTTCCCGTTTTTCATACGAATAACGATGGTATTCCATTCTCCGGCAGGATTCACAGTTTTCGGATCTGCGGCAATCATATCATAAAGGGATCCTGCAAGGTGACTGTCTATTTTGTTGTCGGTGGCATCCGCATTGTCGAGGACCTGAACCTCCGGTGCTGCATAATAGATGGGTTTTCCCGGCACTTCCCTTACACAAAAGAAAATACCTGAGTTCGCCATTTTACTGGCTTTCCAATCTATGGACAATTCAAAATTTTCAAATTTCTTTTCTCCATAGAGAATGTCTCCTTTTGAACCCGAACCCGGACTTTTGCCTTCGCCCGTAAAAACTTTCATGGCATCATCTTCTATCATCCAGTTTTTGGGCATCTCTGTTCCGTTACATTGCCTCCATCCATCAAAATCGCTGCCATTGAAAAGCAGCACCCAACCATCATTCTTCTCTTTTTCAGTGAGTTTATTCTCTCCCTCACCAAAGGCAGGCAACAGGAATAACATGGCAGCAGCACATGTGACCGATAGATTCAATTTTCGTTTCATAGGAAAAGTATTAGGTTAATGTTTGAAAGGCGCAAGGTAATACATATGTCATCTAAGGCAAATCATTCATTTGGGCATGTGTGGCTTCGTCAAGCACCAAAATAGATTCAAGAAGTAGGAAGCTAGGTCTCTCTCTTTTTTAATTCTCTTAATACAGCCAGCAAAAAATCGGAACCAAGCCTGGTCCTGTAATTGGGATTAATGTATTCGAATTCTATTATTCCGGATGTATCCACTACGAAAACTGAAGGGACCGGTAACAGGCTTTTATTCAGTCCGGCCGAATACCTCATTAGTTTTTGGAAAGATCGTTCTCGTGCTCTGAAAGCAATCCCCATTGCTTTCATCAATGTTCCATAGCTATCGGAATATAACCTGTAGCTTAACTGATTCTTTTCATCCGTTGCCTGGAGATTCTCAGGAGAATCAGGGCTAATGGCTATTATTTGAAATCCCAGATTAATAATCTCGCTCTCAGCACCTTGTATATCTGCCAGGTGTGCATTGCAGTAAGGGCACCATCCGCCCCTGTAAAACAAAATGACCGCAGGTTTTTCACTAATAATCTCCAGGGTGGAGTGGCCGGTCGCATCTGCTGCTTTCAAAGTAACATCAGGAATGATTTCCCCAATGAGCAAGGGTGAAATGTCTTCGGCCTTTTCCGGGATCTGGGCCGAAACAGAATAAATGAGGAGGATAAGTCCCGTTAAACTAAGTGTAACTTGCTTCATTGACAAAGGATTTATTTAAACTAGGCCGATGCATTCAGATTCTCCATTCTGACATCCATCATTTTGCAAGTTAGCTTTTTAAACAGATGAAAGAATTCTTTCCGCTCTTTCTCTGTAAAATCGTCAAGTACTTCTTTTATATAGGCATCGTTGGTGAAGTGAATGGTTGTGCAAACCTGCTTGCCATTTTCAGTTAAATTCAGGATTGCTTTTCGCCTGTTATCTTTTGGGATTATTCTGTCTACCAGATGTATATTCACCAGTCCGTCAACAGTTCTGCTTACAGTGCTCTTGTCCAGTGACAGGTTTTTCGCAAGTTCAGAGATGGATATCTTATGATTATTTTCAATTTCAAGTAATGTGTAACATTGGGCTAAACTTACCCCATTGCAGCATGAGTCATTGTTCTGATACAATATCTCCCTTTCAAATATTCGCATGATCTCCCTGAAATGCCGTAAGAATTTTTTAGCCATGGTCGACTGTTTTAATCCATATTTATCCGCATGAAGGCCCCGAATTACAATCGCAAGTGGGCTCTGTCCTCTTGAAAAATCCCGAAATAACAGCTGCCGCACATCCAACTCCCTGTTTGACTTTAATTGCATTTGTCATGCAATTGATCTCGCAGGCGCCACATTCCATGCACTTGTCCCGGTCAATTATATGGGCTCTTTTATTCTTCATTTCGAATACGTTGTGTGGGCATACCTCCAGACATATTTTACAACCAGTGCACAACGAAACGTCGTATTCCAGGGTTGTTACATTTCTTAGATATCTCTGGTTATCCATTTATGTGAATTGTGACAAAATGAGTAATGTTAATCCTGCAAGGGCAAAAGCAATTTGGATGGGAACAAACAACCGCATCTCTATTTTTACTCCACTGAGCGAAGTATACGTACTTGCACCAGTGAAATTCATGGTTAGAAAGGAAGCTACCGCCCCTGAGATCAGGAGCCACCCAATGAGATACAAAAGCGGAAGTGATGAAAAGTTAAGAACTGCCACCAATCCAAACATGAGTAATCCTATAACAAGCCCTTTCCCGCCAAAGTGTCTGAAAGGCAACCATGGCAGCAGCACTGGTCCGAGAAAAGCTCCCGCCAAATAGGCGAGAAGCAAGTAAAGACTTGAGTGCAACCCTTCCCGCCAGATTTCTGAAACAGAATACCCCGTGGAATTGATGCCGGAAATCAGAGCCATAGGAATAAGTGCTAAAAGTAAATAGCGAAGCGAGTTTGCAACCTCAACAGGAGCCAAAATCAACCGGTCTTTCAAGGTAAACTGTACGGATCGCATAGCGCGATCTTTCTTTAGCCCGGCAGACAGGTATTCCTTCAAATCCCCTGCCCGGACCGGACCAAATTTTACGGCAAAGCCCGTGGCCTCTTTTACCTTATATCCTGATATACCCGACGCTCCGAGCTGAGGAACGATTACACGCGTATGAGACACATACAACTTCAATTGAGAATCTTTTATTTGCCTCACTAATTCGTCGGTACCGAATGTCCCTTTCCCGGCTGCACACCAGACGTTAATTCCATAGGTCTGCAACACCAGGATCCATGCATCGAGACCTTTTAAACTTTTGCGTACGAGGTCAAAACTCAATTTATAATTCGAGGTGACGATCACTTCGGCATCCTTCCCGGGAGAACCTAACTTATAGAGGCCGGGTTTTACCTGGTAGTTATTTCTGCCTATGGACATTCGTACCCGGAGCGCCCCCCAATAGTCAGCACGCAACCATTCCGAATCCACTTTCGGTTGTGTGACAAGTGTAAGGTTCCTGAAATCCATTATAGTTTCAGATTAAAACAGTTGCAATATACAACAATTGAGGAATGAAACATAATGATCGCGCCAAATTATTTTTATACTGATTATAGAATGGGTATAATTACACGAATTCATTTTCCCCTGGGCTATTCTTTGATGATGTGGAACATTGATGTAAATTGAGATCGCATTACCGAAACGATTATCAAAGGATATGACAGCATACGAGCAGATTTTTGAGAACAACAGGAAGTGGGTAGCTGAAAAAAAAGCATCCGACAAGGATTTCTTTGAAAACCTTGCCCAAGGTCAGAATCCCGATATTCTCTATATCGGGTGCAGTGACAGCCGTGTCACCGCAGAAGATATGATGGGACTGGAGCCCGGGGAGGTATTTGTGCATCGCAACATTGCCAACCTGATCAGCAATACCGATCTGAATGTAATGAGTGTGATCAATTATGCCGTGGATTTACTGCACGTGAAGCGTATCGTGGTGTGCGGACATTATTATTGCGGAGGTGTAAAAGCTGCCATGATGCACGAGGACATGGGGCTTATTAATCCCTGGTTGAGAAACATCAGGGATGTGTTCAGGCTCCACAAGGATGAAATACATGCCATTGAGGATGAGACCGTACAGTACCATAAAATGGTGGAGCTTAATACGGAAGAGCAGTGCATCAATGTAATGAAAATTGCCGCTGTCCAGAAAGCATACCTAAAGACCGGTTTCCCCAAAGTACATGGCTGGATATTTGATGTGCGTACCGGAAAGCTGATTGACCTTAATTTCGATTTTCATAAAAAACTCAAGGATATACAGGAAATCTATAAGCTGGGTCCTATAGATGAATGACGGTCTCTCAGCTATAGAGGAACCAGTTTCATTTGTATCATTGAAGGTGTCTATAACCTTTTAATACAGCCGGACATGACCTATCAGAAAGAAACAGAATATTGAAGATTATGATTAACAGGGACAAAAAGTATCCATTGCTTATTAAATCAATCCCGGGAAATGGAGTTTATCAGCGAATTTTAAAAGAGGAGGCAGGCTGGGACTACCTCAATTTTGAAGCCAGGATAATGAAGAGGGGTGAAACCTGGAGTGGGCATACCGGGAACAATGAATATGGAATTATCCTTCTGGGAGGGGATTATAAAGCAAAAACCAATCGGGGGAACTGGGAGACAAAACATGGAAGGAAGGATGTATTCAGTGGAATCGCCCACACACTATACCTGCCAAGGAATACATCCTTTGAATTAAACGCTGTGAGCGAATGGCTCGATCTCGGATATGGCTGGTGCGAAACAGACCAGGATTTTCCGGCATGCTTCAAAACACCCCGGGAAGCAGCTATTGAGATACGGGGCGGAGACAATGCCACCAGGCAGATCAACAGCCTGCTTCAACCTGGCTTTAACTGCCACAGGCTGATATCCGTCGAAGTGTATACCCCATCAGGAAACTGGTCATCCTTCCCGCCTCACAAACATGATACCAGGAAGGTTGATGCCCGGGGCAATCTGACTGAAGCCAATTTACAGGAGACCTATTTTTATAAAATTGATAAACCACAGGGATTCGCCATACAACAGGTGTATAACGACCACCGCACGTTGAATGAGATAGCCGTGGCAAACAACAATGATGTGGTTCTGGTGCCTGAAGGATATCATCCTGTTTCCGCCGGTCACGGATATAATGTGTACTACCTCAATTTTCTTGCCGGAAGTGACCAGTCCCTTGCTAACACAGACGATCCGGACCACAAATGGATCTATGATTCATGGAAAGGGCTTGATCCCAGGATCCCTATGGTACATGCAAACAAATAAGGAAAAGAATGCGGAAAAAAAAATTTGATGTCATCAGCTACGGCCGATCCTCCATCGATCTCTATTCCCAGGAACCGGGAACCGTATTTGAGGAGATCCCAGGATTTCATGCTTTTGTGGGCGGTTCTCCCTTAAATATAGCTGTAGGTTGCAGCAGACTAGGATTGAAAGCTGCCCTCTTAACCGGTGTTGGCAAGGATAAAATCGGAGATTTCATTCTGAATTTTTTAGAAAAGGAGGGTGTAATCACAGAGAAGATCCCTGTCATGGAGGGTGCACGAAGTTCAGCCGTTGTACTTGGAATCGAACCGCCGGACAGGTTCCCCCTGGTCTACTACCGTGATAACTGTGCCGACTCCCAGATTACCATGGATCATGTGCTTGCAGCAGAAATAGGGGAAGCGAGACTCCTGGAAGTTTCGGGTACTGCATTGAATATCGAACCCACCCGGAGCGCTGCTTTTCTGGCGTCTGAGATAGCTGTGAAAAATGAAGTGCCGGTGGTCCTGGACCTCGACTTCCGTGCCGATCAGTGGTATGACGTGAGGGCATTTGGAGTCACGGTTCGCGCATTCATGAAAAATGCTACACTGGTCCTTGGCACAGAGGAAGAAGTCCTTGCGGCGTACATCAGCGATAATGCCCAGCTGAGTATTTCACACCAGCAGATCTCCGCACCTGAAATTAGCGGAAACCTTGATGAGGCCATTGAGGGAATCCTGGCCCAGGGTGTGGATGCGTTGGTCATGAAAACCGGATCGCGAGGTGCTAAGATTCATTTTCCCGATGGAACTCAACGGGAGGTTCCCGGGTTTCCCGTAGAAGTATTGAATATCCTGGGTGCTGGTGACGCGTTTGCAGCCGGATTTATCTATGGATACCTCAAAGGATGGGATCTTTATAAAAGCTGCAGGATGGGAAATGCCTGCGGAGCATTTGTCGTGACCAAACTGGGTTGCGCAAACTTCAATCCCTATGAGAAGGAGATTTTGGAATTTATTGAATCCAGGGGAGGATTCTAGAAATCAAAGGTATGGAATGATGAAGACTAAAAAACTAACAGTTGCCCAGGCCATTATAGGCTTTTTAAAGAATCAATACTCCCAGCGGGATGGAGTGGAATATAAGTTTTTTGCAGGTTGTACGGGAATTTTCGGTCACGGAAACCTTGCCGGGTTTGGACAGGCACTTCAACAATCCACAGATTTCCCATACATCATGGTCCGGAATGAGCAAGCGGCAGTGCATATGGCGGCGGGCTTCGCTAAAATGAAAAACAGGTTATCCACCTTTGCATGCACCTCTTCCATAGGGCCGGGGGCTACCAATATGATCAGCGGGGCTGCCTCAGCTACCATTAACCGGCTCCCAGTATTACTCCTTCCGGGTGATATTTTTGGACAACGAACAGTTGCCCCCGTGCTTCAGCAATTGGAATCTCCGTTTTCGCAGGATTTGTCTGTCAACGACTCTTTCAAACCGGTCTCAAAATACTGGGACCGGATCTATCGCCCGGAGCAGATTCTTACCAGCCTGCCCGAGGTGATGCGGGTACTGACCTCCCTTTCCAACACCGGGGCCGTTACCCTTTCTGTTCCGCAGGATGTCCAAACCGAGGCGTTTGATTACCCTGCCGGGCTGTTTGAGAAAAGGGTATGGAACATTCCCAGGCCTGCTGCAGACAAGCAGGTGATGAAAAGGGCAGTGGATTGGATCAGTTCTGCAGCAATGCCCATTATAATAGCCGGTGGAGGTGTTATCTATAGTGAAGCTGAAAAGTCCCTGATGGAATTTATTGAAAAAGCGGGGATTCCTGTGATGGAGACATTCGCAGGGAAAGGTTCTCTTCCTTATAATCATCCGCTCAATCTGGGTGCAGCAGGTGCCACGGGGACAGAAGGGGCTAATTTTTACAGCAACCGGGCTGATCTGGTAATTGGAATTGGGACCCGGTACAGTGATTTTACTACCGCATCCAAGACTGCCTTCCAAAACGAGAATGTGAAATTCATCAACATCAACAGTGCAGAATTTGATGCCTATAAACATAGCGGACTGGCACTGACCGGGGATGCCAGGACCATTTTGGAAGAACTGATCAGCGCATTGGGCGATTATTCGACCCAACCGGAATATCAGCAGGAGGCTGGCAGGTTTAACAGAGAGTGGGATCAGAAAGTATCCCTGGCTTATACGCCTGATAGCAACGAACTGCCCAGTCAGTCCGAAGTGGTGGGAGCACTCAATGATTTTTCTGATCCTGAAGATGTACTGGTGTGTGCATCCGGAAGTCTCCCGGGAGACCTTCATAAGTTGTGGAGAACCCGAATTTCCAAGGGCTTTCACCTGGAATATGGCTACTCCTGCATGGGATATGAGTTGCCGGGCGGATTGGGTGTAAAGATGGCTTCGCCGGAGAGGGAGGTATATGTCATGCTAGGCGACGGAGGATACCTGATGATGCCATCAGAGATCATCACTTCGTTACAGGAAGATGTCAAACTCACAGTGATCCTGATCAATAACAATGGGTTCGCCAGCATTGGAGGGCTTTCAAAGTCAATCGGGAGTGAGGGTTTTGGAACGAATTATACGTTCAGGAACAAAGCCACAGGGCTCTTGGACGGAGATTATCTACCGGTGGATCTTGCAACCAATGCAGAAAGCCTGGGAGCGAAAGTTTTCCGCACAAACGATATACCCTCCTTCAGGCAAGCTTTGGCAGATGCCAAAAATGAATCGAAAACCACCGTAATCTATATTGAAACAGTTCCGGAACGAAAAATGGCCGGTTACGGGTATGCCTGGTGGGATGTTCCCATTGCCCAGGTTTCTGATTCAGAATCTGTGAAGAAGGCATATGAGAACTACCTGGAGCATAAGAAAAACCAACGTCATTATTTATAAGTAAGATATGCTGACTGTTGGAACATTTGTTGGATTTACTGCTTTTGTAGCCATTTATGTGTGGTGGAGGCTAAGGAAGGAAAACCTGGATTCATCTGATGGTTATTTTCTGGGGGGGCGAAGCCTTACCGGGATGGTCATCGCAGGCTCCATGTTGCTCACTAATATTTCATCGGAACACCTGATTGGGATGAACGGGTCTTCCTATAAAAACGGATTCATCGTGATTGGATGGGAAGTCACTTCAGCCATGGCCCTGGTGGTAGCTGCCATCTATTTTGTCCCTAAGTATTTAAGAATGGGATTGACCACCATTCCTGAGTACCTTGAAAAAAGGTTTGACGGGACTACCCGGAGTCTGGTAGCACTTATCCTGGTGATATCCTTTGTGGTTACCCTCTTGCCCATTGTTTTGTACACCGGAGCCATCAATTTTGAAAGCATTTTTAATATTTCGGAAGTTCTGGGGGTAAGCAAGTCCCAGGGTATCTGGATCACCGTGCTGGCTATTGGGCTGATCGGATCCATGTATGCCATCTTTGGCGGATTAAAGGCAGTGGCTTTCTCAGATACGATCAATGGGTATGGATTGCTCATAGGAGGTGTGATGGTTCCCCTGATTGCCCTATTTAGCATCGGGCATGGAAATATAATTACAGGACTTGCCAAAGTTATTGAAAATGCACCGGAGAAATTTAATGTCATTGGAGCCAAAGATTCAGTCATGCCTTTCGGGGTGCTATTCACGGGATTAATCATTAATCAGCTCTACTTCTGGGGAATGAACCAGACCATTATCCAGCGGGCACTGGGAGCAAAAAATTTGAAAGAGGCACAAAAGGGATTGCTTTTCACCGGAGCGCTGAAAATCCTTGTGCCTGTTATCATCATTTTCCCGGGAGTTATTGGCTTTTATTATTTTGGAGATTCCATGTATGATATGCAGGACCAGGTTTACCCTGCCCTGGTGAAAAAGGTGTTGCCCCTGGGTATGGCAGGTTTTTTTGCTGCCGTGGTGATGGGAGCGGTGTTGAGTACATTTAACAGTGTACTGAACAGTGCGGCGACGATTTTCAGTCTGGATGTCTATAAACGCCATTTAAATAAAGAGGCCGGCGAGAAACGACTGGTCTGGATAGGCAGGGCAACCTCCTCTGTCCTGGCATTATTTGCAATACTTACGGCCCCCCTTGTGGCAGGGGCCCCGGATGGATTGTACCAGTTACTTCAACAACTGAATGGTATATTTTTCATTCCCATTGCCTCCGTCATGCTGGCTGGGTTTTTTGTGAAGAAGATTTCAGCCACAGGGGCTAAGGCCGCTCTGGTTTTTGGTTTGGTATTCTATATTGTGACCACCTTTATTATCAAGGTTGATATTCATTTCATCCATGTCTGGGGTATCGAATTTGTGCTAAATATGGTGCTTATGTGGGTTGTCTCACACTTCTACCCGGGGAAAATCTTTGATTACAAAGCCAAGGCAACAAAAATTGATATGCATGGCTGGAGGTATACCAGGCCTATGTCCATTATCCTGGTCACCGTTACTATTCTGATATACATACTGTTGAGCCAATAAATGAACCAAAACCTAATAATATGGATAGACTAAAGAACTTCATCCAAGGGAAATGGATGGATAGTCATGAGAATGATACGGTGAATGTGGTTAATCCTGCCAACCAGGAAATCCTGGCAAAAGCACCTTTTGGAAATGGGACCGGGATTGACGTGCAGGAGGCTGTGTCTGCGGCCTCAGCAGCCTTTAAGGATTGGAAGGAAATCCCTTGTATGAAACGTGTTCAGCCTTTGTACAAACTGAAACAATTGCTCGGGAAGCACCAGGAAGAGATTGCGGAATTGATCACACTGGAGTGTGGGAAAAGTTTTGGGGAGTCGTTAGGTGAGATACAAAGGGGGATTGAGAACGTCGAAACAGCATGTGCCACCCCCATGCTGATGCAGAGCGAATTCTCTGAAAATGTGACTGCCGGGATCGACGAATTTATGATTCGCCAACCCGTCGGGGTCTGTGCCTGTATCTCTCCCTTCAATTTTCCGGGGATGATCCCATTTTGGTTCCTGCCTTATGCCATCGCTTGCGGAAATAGTTTTATTCTGAAGCCCTCTGAAAAAGTTCCGTTAACCATGATGAAGGTATTTGAACTGATCAATCAGCTTGATATCCCCGCCGGACTGATCAACCTGGTTCATGGCGGGAAGGAGAGTGTAGAAGCTCTGCTGGAGCACCCCGAGGTTAAGGCCATCAGTTTTGTGGGATCGACCAATGTAGCCCGCTATATATATGGACGGGGTGCTGCCAACGGAAAGAGGGTTCAGGCCCAGGGTGGCGCAAAAAACCCGGTGATAATCATGCCGGATTCTGACATGGAAATGACCTCCAAAATAATTGCCGACAGTGTATATGGATGCGCGGGACAGCGATGCCTTGCTGCTTCAAATATAATTGCCGTTGGCGATCAGAAAGGAATCATAAAAGATGCGTTGGTGGAGGCTGCCAAAAAGAAGACCACCGGTTTCGGAATGGATGAAGGGATTGAGATGGGACCCGTGATTACACCTGAGAGCAAAAGAAGGATTGAGGGAATTATTGCAAGTGGCGTGGCCGAAGGGGCCAGGCTTCTACTGGATGGTCGAAACGCAACTATTGCTGGTTATGAGACTGGCAATTTCATTAAGCCAACTATTCTTGAAAATGTTGCCCTGAACGGCGATTTGATAAAAACCGAGATATTCGGACCGGTGATGAGTCTGCTGCATTTGGAAACTATAGATGAGGCTATCGAATTTGTGAACCAGAATACCTACGGAAATATGGCTTGCCTTTTTACCACCAGCGGATTACACGCCCGAACATTCAGGAATCGGGCAGATGCGGGTAATATAGGGATCAACATCGGAGTAGCCGCTCCCATGGCCCCCTTCCCATTTAGTGGTTGGAAAAACAGCTTTTTTGGCGACCTGCACGGACAGGGAAGGCATGCCATCGAATTTTTCACCCAGACCAAAATTATTATTGAAAGATGGCCCGGCGAATGGAGCCGCAAATTTTAAATAGCTGAATCGAAAAACGTATATATATGATTAAAATTGCCAATGCACCTTGCTCCTGGGGAGCGCTAGAGTTCGATCTGAATGGGGAAGCGCCTGGGTATGTGCAAGTTCTCAATGAGATGAAAGAAACTGGGTATGAGGGAACTGAACTGGGTGACTGGGGATTTATGCCAACCAGTCCCATTGAATTAAGAGAGGCAGTGAAAGAAAATGACCTGAATCTCCTCGGTGCGTTTGTCCCGCTGGCATTAGCCGATGAGGAGGCACATGAATCCGGGATTGAACAGGCGTTAAAGACCGCGCAATTATTGTACGATACAGGATTCGAAGATGCGTTTATTGTCCTGGCCGATAAAAACTGTTCTGTGGATGAGCGCACCAATTTTGCCGGGCAGATTACACCTGAAATGGGTCTTTCCGAAGAATCCTGGATCACGTTTGCCACGGGGGCGGAGAAAGTGGCAAAGGCGGTCAGATCAACATTTGGCATTCGCACGGTATTTCATCACCATTGTGGAGGATATGTGGAAACACCGGCAGAGGTGGCCAGGTTAATGGAATTGACAGATCCTTCGCTCCTGGGATTATGTCTTGATACGGGCCATTCTGCATTTGGCGGAGGAGATCCTGTGGAGGCACTCAGTGAAAATTTCAGTCGAATCTGGCACATCCATTTCAAAGATTATGATCCCATTGTGGGAACGCGTTCGGCTGGTGAAAATTTCGATTATTTTAATTCAGTAGAAGAAGGAGTCTTTTGCGAATTAGGCAAGGGCAATGTGGATTTTAAAACCATTATCAGCATACTGAATGAAAAGGGCTACAATGGCTGGATCGTGGTCGAGCAGGATATCCTGCCGGGCATGGGTGCACCAAAAAAGTATGCAATGAAAAACCGGGAATTTATCAGAAACCTTGGGTTATGAAGGAAACTGCGGTAAAGATCGGAGTGGTGGGGCTAGGCCGTTTGGGGAACAGGCACGCTGAAAATATCATGTACGGAATCAGGCGTGCCGAAGTAACCGCTTTGTGTGATACAAGTCAGGAGCAGTTGTCCAAATCCGAAGGAAAATTTAGAGGAGCGGAGAGTTTTACCTCCTTTTCGGATATGTTGGAAAAGGTGGATCTGGATGCTGTGGCCATTGTATCACCCTCTGCGTTTCATTGTAATCAAATTCAGCAATCGCTTGAAGCGGGGTTGCATGTTTTCTGTGAAAAACCTTTGGGAACCGGAATGGAAGATAGCCTGCGTGCAAAAGAAGCCGTTGACACTCATCCCGGTAAGGTATTTATGCTTGGATTTATGCGCCGGTATGATGCCTCTTACCAGTACGCCAAACAAAAGATTGATGAAGGATTTATAGGGCAACCCATTCTGTTCAGAGGCTACAGCGTCGATACCGAGAGTTCCATAGATTCTGTGATCCCCTATATACCCCACAGTGCCGGTCAGTTTGTAGACATGGCTGTCCATGATATTGATCTTGCCCGGTGGATGTTGAAGAGTGAACCTAAATCGGTTTTTGCCATTGGCGGATGCTATGCCCATCCCGAATTCGGAGAATATGGCGATGGTGATAACGTGAGTGCGCTGATGCAATTTGAGAACAATGCCATGGCATTCTTTTATGCAGGGAGAACGGCACCGCACGGGTACAATGTGGAGACAGAGATTATCGGGACAATATCCACACTTCGAATTGGTTCGGTTCCCCAGAAAAACTTTGTTGAAGTTATCGGGAAGGATGGGATTTTAAAGGAGTGCTCACAATCCTTCCATGAACGATTTAGCGATGCTTACAGGAATGAAATGCAGGAGTTTGTGGATTGCATTCTGGAAAACAGGAAACCGGAGGTTAGTGTGGTTGATGGAGTGGAGTCCTCCAGGATTGCTGAGTTAGCCACAGAATCATTTAAGGCCAATAGTTTAATTAAGTTTTAAAAATGAAAATAATTAAAGTGGCAGTGGCCGGATTAGGCCGCATTGGTAAAATTCACCTGAACAACCTATGCCGGCATTTGCCTGGCGTTGAAGTGGTAGCCGTGATGGATATTCGGGAGGATTCGGTGAAAATTGCAGAAGAGTTTGGGGTGTCCCGATTTTTCACAGATTTTGACAAGTTGATTGCCTTGGACGGCCTGGATGCACTTGTGATCTGTTCGCCCACGGACATGCATGCCGATCATGTAAAAAAAGCGGCCCGGGCAGGCAAACATATTTTTTGTGAAAAACCCCTTGACCTGTCACTTGACCGTGTGAAAGAGGTCCTGAAGGTCGTGGAGGAGAGCAAAGTCAATCTGATGCCGGGGTTCAACCGCAGGTTTGATCCTGAATTTGAGAAAATACGCGAAATAGTTTTGAATGAGGCGATAGGGGATCTGCAAATCATCAAGATCACAAGCCGTGATCCTGGTCCGCCCCCCATCAGTTATATCGAAGTGTCGGGGGGGATTTTCCTGGACATGGCGATCCATGATTTGGATATGGCACGATACATTTCAGGAAAAGAGGTCAAAGAGGTATTTGCTGCAGGAGCAGTAAAGGTGGACAGGAAAATCGGGGATGCAGGTGATTTTGATACGGCAGTCATCACACTGATATTCGAAGACGACACACTGGCAGTCATCGATAATTCGAGGAAAGCTGCCTATGGATATGATCAGCGCCTGGAGGTATTTGGGAGCAAAGGCATGGCCTCTGCAGATAATAAATTTCCCAATAACCACAAACTTTTCACGGAGAAGGGAGTATCGGGAGACCTCCCCCTTCACTTTTTTCTGGAACGGTATCAGGAATCATATATACATGAAATGAAGGAATTTACAGAAGCCGTCAGGACAGGAAAAGATATGCCCGTTGGGCCGAGGGATGGACTTATGTCTATTGCAATCGGATTGGCTGCTACAAAGTCTGCAAAGGAAAAGAGACCCGTGAAAATCTCGGAAATCCTGGTAAGCCTATGATGGATTATCAACTCACAAAAATAAAGCAGCGCTTCAGGACTAATTCTTTGCCTGATGTAAAAGCTGAACTCTCCTCCGAATTAGGAAAGATCGGTTCGTTAATCGAACCCGGTGCCCGAATTGCAGTAGCTGCTGGAAGCCGGGGGGTACAGAATTTAGAACTTGTTGTAAAGGAATTAGTAGATTTTATTAGAGAGAATCATGCAGAACCTTTTGTGGTGCCAGCCATGGGGAGTCATGGAGGGGCAACAGCTGCGGGGCAAGCTGAAATACTTGCTGGTTACGGAATATCCGAAAAATCAGTGGGTGCTCCTGTCAGATCTTCCATGGAGGTTATTGAATTGCCGCGGGGCGATTGTCCGAACAGGATTTTTATGGATAAGTATGCCTATGATTCTGATGGTGTCATTTTAATAAACAGGATCAAACCGCACACCGATTATCATGGCACTTATGAAAGTGGATTGGTAAAAATGGCGGTCATCGGACTGGGCAAAGAGAAACAAGCATCTGCGATACACAGATACGGAATATACGGGTTGTCTCAACTGATTCCAAAAACCGCCCATCAGATTTTTTCCACCGGTAAAATTCTTGGAGGGATCGCTTTGGTTGAAAATGCGTACGATGACACCATGCTTGTGAAAGTTTTAAAAGGCAAAGATATTTTTCAACAGGAACGCGTGTTGCTCGAGCTTGCGCGAAATAACATGCCGGCTCTCCCTGTCGATAAAATTGATTTACTGATTATTGATCAGATGGGAAAGGATATCAGCGGAGTGGGAATTGACACGAATATTATTGGGAGAATTCGAATCGCGGGACAGGATGATCCTGATAAACCGGATATTAAGGCAATTTTGGTTTCTGACCTCACGGACAATTCTCATGGAAATGCAATTGGGTTAGGGTTAGCCGACGTAATTACAAAGAAATTATATGATAAAATAGATTTTCCTGCTACTTATTCCAATGCAATAACCAGCAGTTTTCTCGAAAGGACGAAAATACCCATCGTGGGTGCAAATGGCAGAGAAGCCTTTGAAATAGCCCTAAGAAGTTGCGGATATCTGGAAAAAGGGGAAGAGAATATCATTCGTATCAGAGATACCCTTCACCTTGACGAGATGTATGTTTCGCCATCCATACGGAAAGCAGTGAATGGTTCAGAACGGATTGAAACCATGAAAGAAAATGTACCTCTTTTTGCGAAAGGGAATGACTTTGCACTCTTTTAAAAAACCAAATAAGAAGACTCTCACCAGGCAGAAGGGAGGTATCCTACGGGAAAAAATGATCATCCTTGCCGATGATTTTACCGGGGCCAACGATACCGGGGTTCAGTTTAGCAAAAGAGGATTAAGGACCATGGTTATAACCAATAAAGACCATATAAATAAATCACTTGGAAATTGTGACGTGTTGGTCGTGGATACGGAGAGCAGGTTTGACGACAGAAAGACTGCCTATAAGAAAACCTATGAAATCGGGAAAATTGTTCAACAGGAGAGGATAAAACACCTCTATAAAAAAGTAGATTCAACATTCCGAGGAAACATAGGAGCCGAAGTAGCGGGCATCATGGACTCTATGGAGATTCGACATGCCCTTATCGTCCCGGCGCTGCCCGAATTTGGAAGGATCACAAAAGATGGAAATATCTTAGTAAATGGGGTATTATTAGCGAAAACGGAAACCGCGGACGATCCGAAAACACCTGTACCGGAATCATCTATTCCCAGGATAATATCTCATCAAACCGGCAAAGGTATTGAGGTAATAGATCGTGCCCATGTCTTATCGGGCAGGCAAAATTTAATCCAAAAAGTACAGCAGCATATGGACAACGGAATTCCTATGATCGTTATCGATGCCGAGACAAAGGAAGATCTTGATGTGATAGCCTCTGCCATTCCAGCCTTCAATGAAGAAGTTCTGCCTGTTGGCTCCTCAGGACTTGCCGGACATCTTCCAAAATACCTCGACCTTAAAAGAAAGAAAAAAAGCAACATCGTAATTGCCGGAAGTGTAAGTGAGGTAACCCTAAGACAGACAGACTATGCAAAGAAGAATTTAAATATCACGCTAATTGAGGTTGACATCGGGAAAATATTTACAAAAGGAAGGGACAGGGAGCGGAACCGGATTGTGGATCTTGTGAAAAAATCCTCATTGAAGGGGAAAAATATACTGATACGCAGTGCTTCCACAAATACCAGGGTAGCCGATAGTTATAAAGAAGGTCAAAAACATGGATTGAGCAGGGTTCAGGTAAGTGAATCAATCTCTTCATTTCTAGGTGAAGTAGCCCGGCAGACCATACAGGAAATCGATATCAACGGAGTTTTATTCACCGGGGGAGAAACTGCTATCAAGGCGGCAAAACTCTTACACGTATCCGGAACAATTATTCAGGATGAGGTACTTCCGGGAATCCCCTGTGGCTATTTTGTGGAGGAACGGTACAAGCAGATTAGTATCGTGTCAAAGGCAGGAGGATTTGGGGAGGAAGATGCGATTGTCAAGGTCCTTGACTTTCTTGAGAACTGATGAAAAAGATAACTGTGAAGAAGCCTCTTACTATAGGTATTACCATGGGAGATCCATCGGGGATCGGGCCGGAAATCATTCTGAAATGCGTTCAAAATAACCGGTTCGGAAATCACAGACTCATTGTCATAGGTGATTACCTTGTCATGCAGAGAGCCCATGATTTATTGCAAATTGAATCGTATAAGCTGCACAGAATTAGTGATATTGGGGAATGCCTGTTTACTACGGGGACTTTAAACATCCTGGATCTTCACCTGGTAACCTTGAATGACTTTCACCCGGGTAGGGTATTGGCTGCTTCGGGGAATGTTGCATTCCAATGCATCCGGAAAGCTGTTGAGCTGGCCAGGGATAAATCTATTGATACCCTGGTAACAGCGCCCATAAATAAGGAAGCACTGCACCTGGCCGGGCATCTGTATCCGGGTCACACCGAGATATTGGCTTCCTTAACAGGCACAAGGGATTATGCCATGCTTCTGCATGATAAAAAACTGAGCATCATCCATGTTTCTACCCATATTTCATTGCTTGAAGCGATCACCGGATTAAGAGCCGAACGAATTGAAAAAGTGATAGGGATGGCCCATAAGACCATGAAGAAGTTATGCGAAGGAGAGCCCAGAATTGCGGTGGCAGGGATTAATCCACACGCGGGCGAACATGGGCTGTTTGGCAAGGAAGAGATCAGAGAGATTATTCCGGCGATCAGGAAAATGAAGGACACAGGCATTCATGTGGAAGGCCCCTTCCCTCCCGACACCATATTCCTTCAGGCAGTAAACGGAAAATTTGATGTCGTGGTGGCCATGTACCATGACCAGGGCCATATTCCATTGAAACTTATAGGATTCAGTAGTGGAGTAAATGTAACCCTGGGGCTTCCCTTCGTGAGGACCTCCGTCGACCATGGTACCGCATTTGACATTGCCTGGAAGGGGGAAGCCATGGAAGATAGTATGGTAGAAGCAATAAGACTTTCCATGGTACTTTCCCAATCGACTGAGTTTTGAAGATAGTACTCCCCGGTTGTCAGGAATTTCTGGTTTCAGCGACTGTTATAGCATATGATGAAAGCAATTGTTATAACCTTATTAAAGCTGATGATTATTGTTTCGGCATTTGGCCAGATCGACCGGGGAGTTGAAGAAGCGCATGGATTACCCGTAGGAATAAAGGCCCCCCTGTTTTATGCCATGGCGGCAGACAGTTCACTTTACTCACTTGAGGAATCCTTGCAGACCGGACCAGTTGTAATGATTTTTTACCGGGGGCTATGGTGCCCGTACTGTAACAGGCACCTGAAACTCATTCAGGACAGCCTGTCAATGATTTATTCAAAGGGTGCCTCGGTCATTGCCGTTTCTCCTCAAAATCCCGGGTACCTTCAGAAAATGGCAAAAAAAACAGGAGCGGAATTTACACTGCTTTACGATGATGGGTATGCCATCGAAGATGCATATGATGTGACTTTTTTGCCTGAGCAAAGACAGATCCGCAAGTATAATATGGCCCTTAATGCCAATCTGAAGACCTCTCAGTCTGACGATTCCCAGCGCCTACCCATACCAGCTACCTACCTCATCAGCCAGGAGGGAATTATTGCATGGCGGCAATTCGATCCGAACTATAAGCATCGGTCAACGGTCGCCGAAATTCTTAGTGCCATTGACCGGCTACCTGAAATTAACTGAATCACAGAATGGAGCAGAAAAAATACATACCGAATATTCCTGAAACTGATAAAAAAAGAATAGTCATTGTAGGGAGTGGTTTTGCCGGTTTGAAGTTGGCGAAAGGTCTGCTGTCGAATAATTTTCAGATCATATTGCTCGATAAGAATAATTATCACCAGTTTCAGCCTTTGCTGTACCAGGTAGCTACTGCCGGCCTCGAGCCCAGTGCCATATCTTTTCCTTTAAGAAAAATTCTTCAAAAAGGGAAGCACATACATTTCCGTATATCAGATGTAAAAGAGGTTCATTCCGCGGACAAGGAGATCGTAACGGACGTGGGTTATTTGAAGTATGATTTTCTGGTGTTGGCCGTAGGTGCCAACACCAATTTTTTCGGACAGAAAAATATAGAACGGTTTGCATTTCCCATGAAGTCTGCTGCCGATGCGATTCTCATCAGAAACACCATTCTTGAAAATTTTGAACAAGCGCTATTACAGGAAACACCGGAGAAAGCTGCCCAATACCTCAACATTATCCTTGTGGGCGGAGGCCCCACAGGCGTTGAACTGGCTGGGGCCCTGGCCGAGATGAAAAAGTATATTTTCCCCAAGGATTATCCGGAATTAGATCTCTCAAAAATGCGCATAGTCGTGTATGAGGCATCCTCAAGAATTTTATCCGGTATGACCTCCACTGCCTCGTCGCGTGCCATAAAATATCTTGAACAGTTAAACGTGGAGGTTCACACAAAAACCAGAGTGCTTGATTATGATGGAGGGTGTTTAAAATTATCGGATGGGACAACCATTTCTTCCAGGACAGTCATCTGGGCCGCCGGGGTGGAAGCAAATCATATCGATGGGATGCATGATGAATCTATTGGACCGAAACGAAGAATGTTGGTGGATTCTCATAACAGGATCAAGGGGTACCATGATATTTTTGCCATCGGGGATCATTGTTTAATGAAAACCGGTAAGTATCCTAAAGGACACCCACAGGTTGCACAGGTTGCCATTCAACAGGCCAGAAATCTCTCGCAAAATCTGAAAAGGCTAATGCAAGGAGAAACGCCGCAATTAAGAGACTTTGAATACAGGGACAGAGGGTCCCTGGCTACAATCGGCCGGAACCTTGCTGTCGCAGATTTACCGCTTATTAAATTGAGGGGATTTATGGCCTGGATCTTATGGTCTTTCGTTCATCTGTTCAGTATTGTGGGGGTAAAAAACCGGATTTTCATCTTTCTGAACTGGTCATGGAACTATTTCACGTACGATCAATCTCTTCGGTTACTCATCAGGCATAAACCTCCACATAGTCACTTATCCAACGATGACTTGTTCTGTGAAAGCGAGCAGGTTGAGCGACTTACCGAAGTAACCAGGTAATACCCCCTATAACCCGGTTACAAGCAATGATTCATCTGGCTTAAATCGGGGATTCTTTTTTACCGGAAAAGGTCACTTGCATAACCCTTGAATTGTATTACTTTTGCGGACTGTGTAAAAGCAAGCAAAAGTATGGATTTAAGGAACATAGCCATTATAGCTCACGTGGATCATGGCAAAACGACCATGGTCGACAGAATCTTGCACCAGGTAAATATGTTTAGAGAGAATCAGGAAATGGGGGATCTGATCCTCGATTCCAATGACCTGGAGCGGGAGCGCGGGATCACTATCCTATCTAAGAATGTATCGGTCCACTACAAAGGGACCAAAATTAATATTATAGATACTCCGGGACACTCCGACTTTGGCGGGGAAGTTGAACGCGTACTGAATATGGCCGATGGGGTGTTGTTGCTGGTGGATGCATTCGAGGGTCCCATGCCCCAGACCAGGTTTGTTCTCCAGAAGGCACTCGAACTGGGTAAAAAGGCCATCGTTGTGGTCAATAAAGTAGACAAACCCAATTGCAAGCCGGATGAGACCAATGAACTTGTTTTTGAACTCATGTTTTCACTGGATGCCACAGAAGAACAGTTAGAGTATCCCACCGTTTACGGATCGTCCAAAGAGGGCTGGATGGGACCTGACTGGCATACGCCTTCCGATGATATGGCCTTCCTGCTGGATACCATTATCGACTATTTCGACCCTCCCCGGGAGAATCCGGGGACACTTCAACTTCAGATCAGTTCGCTGGACTACTCGTCATACACTGGCCGGATAGCAGTGGGTAAAGTCCACCGGGGCAGCATCCAAATGGGAGATCGGGTTTCCATTGTGCAACGGAACAGGTTGAACCATAAATCAACAGTGAAGGAACTTTATACGTTTGAAGGTCTGGGTAAAGAGAAGACAAAAGAGCGCGTGAGCTCCGGAGAAATAGTGGCTGTATTGGGACTTGAGGATTTTGATATCGGGGATACCATAGCCGATTTTGAGGAGCCCGAGGCCATGAAACCCATCTCCATCGATGAACCCTCCATGAGCATGCTGTTTACCATCAACAATTCCCCTTTTTTCGGGAAGGAAGGTAAATTTGTAACATCCAGGCATTTAAGGGACAGATTGTTCAAAGAGACTGAAAAAAACCTCGCGCTAAAGGTGGAAGATACAGATTCCCCGGACCGTTTGAAGGTATATGGCAGGGGCATTCTCCATCTCTCCATCCTGATCGAAACCATGAGAAGGGAAGGGTATGAATTACAGCTGGGTCAGCCGAAGGTAGTGATCAAGGAAATGAACGGTTTCAAACACGAACCGGTTGAGCTCCTCTATATCAATGTATCCGAAACGTTTTCCGGGAAAGTTATAGAAATCGTAACCGGCCGCAAAGGAGATATCCTGAACATAGAGAAAAAGGATGACAGGGTGAACCTGGAATTCAAAATTTCTGCCAGGGGTTTGATTGGCTTAAGACAGCCCATATTGACGGCCACCGAGGGGAATGCAGTTATTTCACACCGTTTTTCCGGTTATGAGCCCTGGAAAGGAGATCTGGTACGCAAACGGAATGGTGCCTTAATAGCCATGGAAACAGGAACTTCTATTGCCTATTCCATAGACAAGCTACAGGACAGGGGCAAATTCTTTGTAGAGCCCATGGAGGCCATCTATGCCGGACAGGTGATTGGAGAACACACAAAACAGGATGACCTGGTTATCAACGTTACAAAAACCAAAAAGCAGACCAACATGAGGGCGTCCGGATCTGACGAAAAGGTTTCGATCGTACCCGCAACAAAATATTCGCTGGAAGAATCCCTGGAGTATGTGGGTGAAGACGAATATGTGGAAGTCACACCCAAGTCGATCCGGTTAAGAAAGATCCTGCTGAAGGAGCATGAGAGGAAGCGGGAGAAAAAGTAGTTAAGGAATTTTTGAATATACCGCCTTCTTCGAAAATAGCTGCATGGTGATTCCGCGGGCCAGCATAAAAAGAATAAAGGCGAACCACAGGCCATGGTTGCCCAGATACCTGTTCGCGAGGAAATAGGCAGGGAAAAAGACCGCCAGCGTTGAGATGAGCATGGCATTTCGCATCTCACGACCGGCAGTTGCACCTATGTAGATACCATCCCATAAAAATGCGGAAAAGGAGACCATCGGGATGATTATTACCCAGAAAAAGAATGGCTTGGCATTGGCGATAACCATGGGATTGCTGGTAAGCAAATGAAACAATGTCCTGCCACCTAAAAGGTACAGGAGGGTAAATGATATACTGATCAGGGTCCCCCATATAAAAAGCAGTTCAATGCATTTGATCAATGAGGGTCTGTCTCTTGCCCCAATAAATTTCCCCGTTAAGGCCTCCGAGGCATGGGAAAAGCCATCAATAAGGAAGGAGAAAAACATAAAGAATTGCATGAGAAGGGAGTTAACTGCCAAAACGGTTTCTTCCCCTTCCGACACTACATCCGTGTTTGCCGACCGGGCCGTAAAGAATGAGAAGACAATGACAAGGCACATGGTACGGATGAATAGATCCTTGTTGACCATCAGGTAATACTTCAGCTTTGACCATTGGGTAGTGGCTTGAATGGACCAATATGTAAAGAGCCTGCTGAAGTATCTTCTGAAAAAGAAAAGGGCAATAAGCAGCCCGCTGTACTGGGCTATGACCGTGCCAAGTGCAACACCATCTGATCCCATTCCCAGCTGCATGACAAAAATATAATTACAGACAATATTGATGATATTGGTGGAAATCAACACCACCATAGGCAATCGCGCATTTTGCATTCCAAGGAAGAATCCCAGCAAAGCAAATTGTCCCAGCGCAGCAGGGGCGGCCCAAATACGTATCCTGAAATAGTCCATTGCCATCGCCTCTACCTGGGTTTCACCTTTAAGGACAAAAAAGCTCAGGAGCTCAATGGGTTTTTGTAAGGAAAGGAGAAGTACGCTGATTAACAGCGCTATAAATGCAGCCCTTGAAAAAACCAGGATGGTCTCCGGCAAATCTTTTCTGCCCCATGCCTGGGCCGTGAATCCGCTGGTGCCCATTCGCAGAAATCCCAATCCCCAATAGATAAAATTAAATATCAGCGATCCCAGGGCAACCGCCCCGATATATGCATCCGATTCCATATGTCCCATCAATACCATATCCACAATCCCCAGCAATGGGATGGAAATGTTGCTAATGATATTTGGAACAGCCAGTGATAGGATGGTCTTATTCATCTTTTACAAGACTCTGAAGCATGCTAAAAGGTACACAAACGTCACAGAAAACAGCTATTGGGAGAAAAAATATTACATTGTTCCCATGAAAGGCATAGCTCTGGTATTGATTATTCCTGGTTTCCTGTCTCTTACAACGTGCGGGAATATAGAAGAAAGTCAACCCAATATCCTCCTGATCATGGTGGATGACCTGGGGTTCTCAGATTTTGGCTGTTATGGCAGCGAGATACAAACTCCCCATATCGATAAACTTGCTACTAACGGATTGCGATTTACGCAGTTCTATAACACAGCAAAATGCCATTCTTCAAGGGTATCCCTTTTGAGTGGACTCTACCCAACCGAGGCTGGAGATGAATCGTTGAGCCGGGCAACTACCATCGCAGAAGTGGTCGGACAAAGAGGATATTTCACCTCTATGACGGGAAAGTGGCACCTTTTCAGGGAGCCAACCGATGTTGGATTTGACCGGTACTGGGGTCATCTTTCCGGGTCTACCGATTATTTCAAAGGGGACAGCACCTTCAGGCTGAATGGCGAACAATGGGATGCGTTTGGCAAGGATTTTTATACCACAGATGCCAATGTGGATTACTCTTTCCAATTCATTGATGAAGCCCTGGAGAACCACCAGCCGTTCTTCCACTACATCGCTTTCAATGCTCCACATTACCCCCTTCAGGCCCACAGGGAGGATATAGAAAAGTACCAGGGAGTCTATGATAAAGGGTGGGATAAAATAAGGGAAGGCCGGTTTGAGAAACAAAAAATATTGGGATTATTTCCCGATAGCATGGTGTTGCCACGATTGCCCGATCACATGACTAAATGGGAGACGCTGGGGAAGGGTAAGCAGGAATTTGAAAGCTTCCGGATGAGTGTTTATGCAGCTATGGTGGATTGTCTGGATCAGAATATTGGAAGGCTGGCAGGTTACCTCGAGGAGAAAGGAGTGATGGATAATACACTGATTATGATATGCTCTGACAACGGGGCATGCCCGTTTGAGCGAAGCAGGAATTTGAATGTCCCCCCATGGGAGGGAGGATCATATTACCTGTACGATGCAAGCTGGGCCACCGTCTGCAACACTCCGCTCAAGCATTATAAACAAACCCAGCATGAAGGGGGTATTTCTTCTCCGCTGATTGTGCATTGGCCAGGCCACATAAAAAACCCGGGTGGTTTGGAAGACGGGGTGGGTCACCTTATTGATATAATGGCCACGTGTATCGAGGTGACTTCTGCAAGCTATCCGGAGGATGAAAACATCCAACCCCTGCAGGGAACGTCACTGGTTCCGTTATTCGAAGGGGAAGGCCGTGCGCCACATGAAGCCCTTTATTTCAGATTTAGAAATTGCCGTGCACTTCGAAAGGGTGATTGGAAGCTGGTTAGTTTTTATGGTAGCCGGTGGGAGCTTTACAACGTAGTAAACGATCGCACGGAACAGGTCGATCTTGCACAGCAGTACCCGGCGATGGTTGATGAACTTTCCGGACTTTGGTACCAGATGGCTGAAAAAACCGATCTGCTCCCTGAGAAGGACAGGAGCCCGGTGAACGATGTTCCTGCACCCAATACTCACCGGGAATGGCACCGGCCGGAATTGGTTGAAAATTGGAGCCCGGTTCACTGAACCACGATGGCCAATGCAACTAAACCGGATCCATTCATGGAGTTGTAAGGGTAGATTCATCAGGTCAAGAGGTCTGGTTATCAAATCACGAAACCGTTTGTATAAGAATTGCGTTATTATACTACTTTAACGCAAAACATGTGTTGGAATGAAACGAACATTTGACTCCCTGATCATTGCTTTGATAGCTACCGCTCCTGTTTTTACCCAGGCACCGGTGGTTACTTCGACAGACTGGATTGCCAATGGACGAAATTTTGATGTGGATGTGGCCAATGATAAAATATACCTGATTTCGGATAATTATTATGAACTGGATCTGAGCGGGAATCAGCTCTATTCAAACACGAACATCGATGATACCGGACAAGGTACTTTTGATTTTGGTCCTGCCATTGAGGTAGGGAAGGATGGAATTGTCCATGTCATCAATAGGAATGGAGGGAATGGTGCCAATGGCTTTAACCTGATGTATTCCAGGCGTGAAACAAATGGCAACTGGTCGGTGGAGAACAACCTGGTGGGATCTGCTCAGGCACGAAATTATGTGGTGGATATAGTGGCTTTGCCCGGTGGTGAAGCTTTATACTCACATTCAGGCTTAAGTTTCGATGTATTTGGCCCTGTTCACTTCTATAGCCTGGATGGATTGAATTCGACTTATCTCGGAAATTTTGAAAACAATGGATTGTACCGGGTCGATGCAGATTTCAGAATGGAGCAGTATCAAAACCAACTGCATATTGCCACAGGAAAGCCCGATCCCTGGGGAGTCGTTTATTACATGGACGCCCCTATTAGTGCCTCCATGCCTACTGACCTCTCTGCAGGTGCCACAGGATTTTCAGGTGTCGACGACAGAAGAGGACAACCTGACCTGAAAATTGACCATTCCGGAAACGTCTTTATCACCTACGGAGATTTTCATAAAGTCTATTTTGAGAGATACTCAAGCAGTGGGACCCACGAAATCTCAGGCAAGCAGGTGCTCAGTGATCTCGGCGCATGGCATCTCGACCTTGGCATGTCGGCTCTTGGTGTTTCCGTAACAGGTGATACCCTTCTTGTTTTGGGACTCAAAACAGGTGGGAATGTGGAGACCGCCTCAAGCTGTGCTATCGAATATACCTATTCACTGAATGGCGGTCAGAATTGGTCAAGCGTTGGAGAAATTCCAAATCACCGTACCCACTCGGGGGAAGGCAGATCCCGGCCGAGGGTGCGTTACTTTGGACATAAGTTTTACATATTCTATAACAATGTGGACGGAGGAATAGCTATGACCACCATTCAGGTGGGTGACGCACCTCCACCTCCACCACCTGTCAGCCTGGTCGATCCGGTTGATTTATCCCTTGCACAATTAACCGGGGGGAAAAACTTTGATGTGGAGGTGGCCAATAACAGGATTTATATTGTATCGGACCATTATTATGAATACAACCTGGCCGGTGAAAAGTATGCAGAAAAAATCTCGGTGGATGACACCGGACAGGGCACATTTGATTTTGGGCCAGCCCTCTCTGTGGGATCTGGTGGAGAGGTGCATGTAATAACCCGGTACGGGGGGAACGGAGCAGATGGATTTAATCTCAACTACTCGAAAAAACTTTCAGATGGCAGCTGGACTGTTGATGAAAATCTGGTTGGGACTGCAGTTCCAAGGAATTATGTGGTGGATGTTGTTGCACTGGATGGTGGCGAAGCAATTTACGCACACGGCTCAAAGGAGGATGTCGATGGATTCGGATCGGTTAACTTTTACAACCTGAATGACAGCGCTGTAACATCCCTGGGAAAGCTGGGTCGCAATGATCTCTATAAGGTGAATTCGGATTTTCGAATGGTACGTCAGCAGGATACCCTCCATTTAGCTACAGGTAAACCGTTTGGCGAAGGAACAGCGTATTACATGAAAGGAACCATCGGAGGATCATTACCTGCCAGTCTGACAACGGGTATTGCTACACTTGAGGCGGGTAATGGGATGAACGGTATGCCCGATCTCACCGTTGATGACACGGGCAATGCCCTGGTAACTTACGGCAGCGATGGGGCGGTATTGTTCAACAGGTTTTCATCGGATGGCCTGAGCGATGTCCTGGATAATCCTGTTTTTGATAAACTCGGTGACTGGAAACTTGGTCTTGGCTTGTCAGCCATTGCCTCATCTCCTGATGGAGATACGTTGCTGGCTGTCGCATTAAAAACCGATGGTTCTTTGGAGGCTTCCACCTGCTCGCTCTATTACACCTATTCAAAAGATGGGGGTGAGAACTGGGTTTATCCTGTCGAATTAACCGGATTCAGCACCAATGGAGGCGAAGGGCGGATGAGGCCCAGGATTAGGTACTACACCGGGAGATTCTACATCTTTTTCAATAATGTGAACGGTGGAATATCCGTAAAAACCATTAAGGTAAATGAGCTAACGCCAACAAAAGCAATCTCTCCGGTGATCCTGCCAGTTGCTGATTCATTGACCGCCAGTGAACCAATTTCCATTGAATCCACCGGCAGCGATGCCATCTATTACTCCTATACCGATGCATTACCCGACATGCTCTCAACTGCCTATACTATTCCGTTTACCATGGATGCCGACCACACCATTTACGCTATTGCTTACAGAAGCGGGTACCTGCCAAGCGATGTGGTAGCCGTCTCGAAAAAACTTAAAGGAGATCCGCCTCCGCCTCCACCTGTCCTTGTCGATCCGGTGGATTTGTCCCTGGGAATGCTCAGCAACGGAAAGAATTTTGATGTAGAGGTAGCCAACGACAGGATCTATGTGATCTCCGACCACTATTATGAATACAACCTTGAGGGAACCAAAATTGATGAGAATGCAGTGGTGGTGGATTCGGCACAAGGGACCTTTGACTTCGGACCGGCTATTTCAGTCGGGTCAGGCGGTGAAGTTCATGTCATCACACGCAACAGCGGAACGGGAGCGGACGGTTTTAGCCTTAAATATTCTAAAAAACAAACAGATGGAGCCTGGCTAGTGGCTAACAGTAAGGTTGGAATTCCTCTCCCACGGAATTATGTGGTGGATGTGGTGGCCCTCGACGATGGAAAAGCTGTGTTTGCCCATTCGGCACTGACTACGAATGATGTATGGGGCTCGGTATATTTTTATACCCTGAATGGTACCAGTGTAAGCCAACATGGGGAATTCGGAAGAAATGACCTTTACCGGGTGGATTCCGATTTCAGGATGGAACGGTACCAGAATAAACTGCACCTTGCAACCGGTAAGCCAGATTCCGATGGAGTGGTCTATTACATGGAGGCTACCATAGGGTCGTCTCTTCCTTCGGACCTGGCTTCTGCACCAATGTCCCTGCTTTCAGGGACCGGGAGAAGGGGACAGCCCGACCTGAGGATAGATGATTCGGGAAATGTTTTCATTTCATATGGCGCTTCAGAAACGGTTATTCTGAACAGGTATTCCGCAGACGGATCGGCAGATATTACTGATAATCCCATTTTAGGTGACCTGGGTTCCTGGCATCTGGATCTGGGCCTCTCGGCAATCGCATCAACTCCGGAAGGAGATACGGTATTTGCAGTGGGATTAAAGACCGATAATACCAAGGAGGCCTCCAACAGCAGCCTCATGTATACCTTCTCCCTGGATGGGGGACTGAATTGGGTTTATCCCATCGAAATAACCGGTTTCAAGACGAATGCCGGCGAAGGCCGGATGAGACCCAGGGTGAAGTACTACCGCGGTCGGTTCTACTTATTTTTCAACAATGTCATTGGAGGCATTGGGGTCAAAACGGTTGATTTAATGGGGGAAGCACCAGGCAAGGCCACGAGACCGGTTATTCTACCTTCAAAAGATACCCTGGAAACTTACGACGAAATCACCCTGGAAGCTGCCGGCAGCGATGTCATATACTACTCTTTTGATGATTCCACACCCGGGCTTGCATCCACCAAATACACCGGTTCATTTACCATCGATACAGAACGTACGATTTATGCGGTAGCCTTTAAAAGTGGGTTACTGCCAAGTGATGTGGTAGCCGTCAATAAGAAAGTACATGAGATACCACCTCTGGTAGCCCCGGTGGATCTTACCAAACCAAGATTAAGTGAAGGGAAGAATTTCGATGTCGTCATTGACAACGATAAAATCTATATGATCTCCGATCACTATTATGAATTTGACCTGGCAGGTGACCTGCTCAGTGAAAACAATGCGGTCAATGATCTGGGACAAGGGACTCTTGACTTCGGGCCGGCCATTGATGTGGGCACGGGAGGTGAGGTTCATATCATCACCCGGGGAACCGGGAATGGTGAGAACGGATTCGATCTGAGTTACTCGAAGAAGGAGGCCAACGGTCTCTGGTCCGTAGAAAATAATCCGCTGGGCTCTGCTGAGGCAAGGAACTACGTGGTAGACGTGGTCGCACTGGAAAACGGTAAAGCACTGTATGCTCACTCACAACAAACTACACAGGACGTATGGAGTTCCGTATTTTTCTATAACCTGGACGGTACCGGGATTGAATCTCTGGGAGATCTAGGCACCAATGATTTATACAGGATCGATGCTGATTTCAGGATGGAGCGATACCAGGATCAACTGCATCTTGCAACAGGGAGGCCCGATGAGGAGGGAGCAGCCCATTATATGAACGCACCCCTCGGTGCAGGTTTGCCTGCAAATTTAGCAGCCGGTGAGGTCACTCTCACTGCCGGAGAAGGAAGAAGGGGCCAGCCTGATATGAGAATCGATGAAACAGGCAACGTTTTTGTCACCTATGGAAGTGACCGGACCGTCATCTTTGATCGCTTCTCCAATGACGGATTGGAAGAGGTTCACGACCTTCCCATCATGAACAACCTGGGGAGCTGGCACCTTAACCTTGGACTATCGGCCGTGGCATCCACACCAGGAGGCGACACGATTATGGTTGTTGGATTAAGGACGGATGGCTCCAAAGAAGCTGCTATCTGCGCACTTCTCTATACCTACTCCTTTAATGGTGGACGTACCTGGGTGTACCCCAATGAGATAGTTGGATATATGACCAATGGGGGAGAAGGAAGGATGAGGCCAAGATTACAATTCTACAGGGGACGGTTCTATATTTTTTATAACAACGTTACCGGTGGAATTGCCGTTACCTCCATTGATCTCAGAAACCTGGTACTGCTGAAAACGGATGCACCTTTCATATTGCCCTTTGCGGATTCAATATTTGCCTACGAATCCATTACTCTGGTAGCGGCTAACAGTGATGCCATTTACTACTCGTTTAGTGATGACACGCCGGATATTTCCTCCATCATGTATGAGGCTCCCTTTACCATCGATTCTGACCAGACCATTTATGCCAGGGCTTTCCGGAGCGGTTACCTTGCCAGTGATGTGGTTTCTGTCAATAAAAAGGTGATCATTACCTCTGTGGAAGGGAAGAACGCCATGAATATAGAATCGCTGGAGCTATATCCGGTTCCTGCATCTTCCATTTTGTCAGTGAAAACTGCAAGTGACTATACAGGAGAAGTTATCTTACGTATATTTAGCCAAACCGGAAAGGAGGTACACCAGGAAAATATCCGGAAATCACTTCACGAGACCCTTCTTGAAATCAATGTCAGCGAGTGGTCAGCGGGAGTGTACATTCTGATGATACAAAATGGCCAGGACATAATATCCAAAAGATTTGTGGTGCATTAAATTTCAGAAAAATGCTTCTTTTCTTCGTAGGCTCTACCATGGGCATGGCGGTGTGTATGGCAACAACGGTTTTCATATCGGCTTAGATTTAGTGCAGGAACTGAGTCACTTTCCTGTAGAGGTTTTCCACTTTCGCCTTTGGATCCACTTCACCGAGTGTCTCCAGTGGAAAAAATCCCTCGTACGGATATTTTTGTACGATGTCCATAAATAGATCGGGACCCACAATCCATTCCTTCACAAGCTCAATTTCTTTGGCAAGTTGATCAGGATCGGAGAGGGTGAAATCGTTTCGTACACCGGTACCTGCCAGTGCCATCCCCATCCTGAAAACCATCTTCTTGATCCTGTACAGCTCCCTGTCGTCGGGAACCTCCGGGTATCCCGGAATGTAATAGGCAGTGAGGTCTGCCGCCGAAAACCCAGTCTGCCTGGCAAAGCGAAAAAGATTTTCAATGCTCATTCCTCCAGCACCAACTATGGCAAGGGATGAGGTTTTAAGAAAAGATCGTCGCTTCATGGCAAATCATTCAAAGAACAGGATAAAGTTGACAAATATGAATCAGATCCTCACGCATTGAAACCGGGTTTTTTGGAATCGTTCGGGAGAATAGATAAATTTCCGGTTTTCCCTAATTATTCATATTTTTGTGTGAAATTCGATGCTTCAAAACGGCAGTTCCTAACAACATTAAAACCCCTACAATGAAAACCAAGAATCTGATTGTACTGTTGCTGATTGGTCTGTTACCAGGTCTGAATATTCAATCATTTGCTCAGAACAGCCCTGCAGCACCCTTCCTGGGCAGGTGGGCTCTGACCCTTGACTATGAAGAGGAAAATGCCGGATGGCTTGAGGTTCGTCAGGAGGATGGGTACCTCGATTCTGATATGCTGTGGCGCTCTGGAAGTGTAGAGCCTGTTGATTATACCCTGGTCAATGAAAACCAGCTTATCCTGGTACGTGGAAGGGATGTGGTTCGAAAGAGGGACGAAGACCGGAATCCGGTAAGAACCACTCATCCGGTCAACTGGTTTCAGTTGACTGCTACAGGAGAGGACCTTCTCGAAGGCAGGGTATATTACCCTCACAGTAATGGGATTGGAGTGGAAGAAGTTCGCTTTACCGGTAAAAAGATCCCGGCTTTAGGGGAGGCTCCCAATAGGAGAAAAGTCAAGTATGGTGAACCTCTGGAGCTCTTTAACGGGAAAAATCTGCAGGGTTGGGAGTTATTAAATAAGGAGAAAACCAGCGGGTGGAATGTCGTGGATGGCATCCTGGTAAACAATCCATTGCAGACTCGCGGCGAAAAACAGATCAGGTATGGGAACCTGCGAACCACTGAAACCTTTGAAGATTTTAACTTGAAGGTGGAGGTGAGTGTTCCGGCCGGAAGCAATGGGGGGATCTATCTTCGAGGCATCTATGAGATTCAGGTACTTGATAGCTATGGGAAGGATCTGGATCCACATAACATGGGAGCATTATACAGCAGAATTACCCCTTCGGTGGCAGCCGAAAAGCCTTCGGGTGAGTGGCAGGATCTGGATATTACACTTTATAAACGGTATCTCACCGTGGTGTTAAATGGGAAGAAAATAATTGATAATCAGCCTGTAAAAGGGATTACCGGAGGTGCCATCACCTCCAATGAGTTTATACCAGGGCCCCTTCTTCTGCAGGGCGACCATGGCAAGGTAAGTTACCGCAAGATCGTGCTGACACCTATTTTGAATTAGCGATCCGGGGCCGTTGAACCTGTCGCAAAACTCCTGGAGCTAACCGCCATGCAGGCGCAGATCGCATCTCTGGAAGATCGCAGGTGAATTGCGTAACTGAAAACAACGCTTCATCAATTGGCATAGAACATCAGGATGCCCTCTATCTCCGGTCAGATACCCTGGCTGCTGCTTCACGTACAGCATTGAGGGATTTGATCCCTACCGGATCCTCTATTGCCTTTCGAACCGGCGATGCGTGCCAACCAATCTATTACCAGATTTTTCATGGTCACCCTTGGCGGACGTTTTTTAAGGGCAGGTCAATGCGAAAGTTTCTTTAAAAATCCTATTTTTGATAAAACCACTCCTTCATGGATATTCAAAGACTAATCACTCTGCCGGCAAGCATGTCAGACCGGTTCTACGAGCTGGAGCACAGGGACCCGGACAAGTGGATTTGTGGTGCAGATCCGGCAGAAAATAAAATAGGATCCGGAGGAGGTACCGCAGGAATCCTGGCCGAGGCATTTGCCAGGTCAGATTTTGATGGTCCGTTTGAGTCCTGGTTAACCTCCCAGCAAAGGCTGGTAATCCATTCGGGAGGAGAGAGTCGCCGTATGCCTGCCTACGCACCCTTTGGGAAATCGCTGATCCCTATGCCTGTATTCCGATGGTCAAAGGGACAATACCTGGATCAAAAATTGCTCGATTTTCAGGCTCCCTACTACGAGAGAATTCTTAAGAGTGCTCCAAACAGTTTTTGTACCCTCATTGGCAGTGGTGATGTAATGTTCATCTCCTCTGACCGGTTCAATAACCTTCCGGAAGCCGATGTACTTGTTTTTGGGGTTTGGGTAGATGATGAGGTGGCATCCCGGCATGGAGTTTTCTTTAGCCGGAGAGAACAGCAGAACCGGCTTGCATTTGTGAAACAGAAACCTTCCCTGGAAGAGTTGAGAGAATTGGCACATGCCTATTTCTATCTGATGGATTCAGGGATTGTTTTACTAAATGCTGCCACAACCATCAAATTGATGGAGAAGGCAGGCTGGGATGAGACGCAGCATAAATTCAGGGGTGGAATCCCCGAGTTTTATGATCTCTACAGTGAAATGCTCACAGCTTTTGGAAGTGAAGCCCTCACCACTGATCCCGATCTGAAAGATGTAAACGTAAAGCTCATTCCCCTTCAGGATGGAGAGTTTTACCATTTCGGGAGCAACACCGATCTGATCGATTCCTCGGTAAGACTTCAGAACAGGATCGTTGATCAGCGAATGAATCTAACAAAGGAATCCGATCATCATCCGTCCATCTTTCAGCAAAATTCTCAAATCAAGTTGAAATTTGAGGATGCGCACCATCACATATGGATTGAAAACAGTGTTATTCCAGACAGCTGGAAACTAAATCACCACCACGTTCTCACAGGGATTCCTGACAATGATTGGGAATTGGAGGTCCCTGCAAATATCTGTGTGGATGTAGTCCCTGTTGGGCCGGGTGATTATTGCCTGAGAGTATATAATTATTCGGATGATTTCCGGGAGACATTGGATAATGGAGCGTCCTGGATGGGAAAGTCCATTTCGGATTGGCTTGGCGAACGGTCGGTGATTCCCCGGGAAGCAGGTATAAGAGCAGATATCTCCATCTTTGAACTCCCGCTATTTCCTGTAGTTCAAGAAGAACAGATCCCAAAAATGCTGGGTTCGCTTCTTTATAACAACAGGGGTGCATCCGACTGGATTAGTTCGCACAGACTTTCTGCGCAACAGATCTCCGATAAAGCGGATATTTCCATGATTTATAACCGGCGACAGGAATTAAAAGCACGCTCCCTTCCCAGGCTGGCTGAAAACCATCACAAGAGTATTTTTTATTACATGGATCTGGAAAGAACAGCTGCCGATTACCGGATGAACGGCACAGAACTGCCTGTTGAATTGCCCTCGGACCAACCGGTGATTAAACGAATCAATGACAGCATGTTCAGGTCGCGAGTTTCCGGCAATGCCATCCTCGCGGCAACCTATGAAAAGCAGGCTTTTGGAATACTCCGCGAAAAGATGATCGATACGTTGAAATCGATTCCTGTCATTCCCGAAAGAAACTTAATGGATGATCAGATCCTTTGGGGAAGAAGTCCGGTTCGGCTGGATCTGGCAGGCGGATGGACCGACACACCGCCTTACTGTATTATGGAGGGAGGAAAGGTAGTAAACCTTTCCGTTGAATTGAATGGTCAGCTTCCCCTCCAGGTGTATGCCCGTCCCATTGATGAATATAAAATTGTTCTCAGATCCATTGACCTCGGAAGTGAGATGGAGATCAGCAGTTTCGATGAGCTGTCGGGGTATGACCAGTTGGGCGGTGGATTTTCGATTCCTGTGGCCGCACTGGTACTGGCAGGATTTGGCCCGGAATTTTCAGAGAAGAAATACCCCGATTTGCATTCACAGCTTAAAGCCTTTGGCTGTGGCATTGAGATGTCGCTTCTGGCTGCCATTCCCAAAGGTTCAGGTTTAGGAACCAGTTCCAACCTGGCAGCCACCGTGCTCGGTACATTAAGCGATTTCTGCGGATTGAACTGGGATCATCACACTATAGCCTACCGCACCCTGATCCTCGAGCAGATGCTTACCACGGGAGGTGGCTGGCAGGATCAATACGGAGGCATTTTTGAAGGAGTGAAGCTTCTTGAAACAGAACCTGGAATTCAACAAATGCCCGGAATTAAATGGTTACCCGATCAGTTGTTTACCAACAGGGAAACCCGCGATATGATGTTGCTGTATTACACAGGGGTTACCCGGGTGGCCAGAGACATCCTCGGTGAGATCGTCAAAGCCATGTTTCTAAACTCCAGCCGGCATTTAGAGATTTTTAGTGAAATGAAGAAGCATGCCAGGGAAACCTTTGACACAATTCTGAGTAATAACTATGTGGGGCTGGCAGAGCGTTTAGCCATAAGCTGGGAGCTGAATCAGGCATTGGATGAGGGGACCAATCCACCGGAAATTCAGGAGATGACTCAACGGGTGGATGACTTACTCATTGGCTACAAACTGCTGGGAGCTGGCGGTGGTGGCTACCTTTTGATGTTTGCCAAATCAGCAGATGCAGCTGTCAAGGCGAAGAGGCTCCTGGATGAAAATCCACCCAATACAAGGGCGAGGTTCGTTGATTTCAGAATTTCACACACAGGGTTCAGGGTATCCAGGTCATAAGGATCACCTTGATTTCTAAACGTGGTAGTTATTTGGCAGCGGGCCCAGGGATTACTTTTTTTCTCTATTTCTTCTTTTCCTTATCCTTTGAAAACATTCTGATCACTCCGCTGTTCTGGATCGATTCGGCCGCCTTGGTGGCCTCTTCAATACCTTCGTCGAGCCGGTAAAGAAGATGCTGAAGGGAATCGGCAAAGATCTCGTCGTTTATAAAAAGATGAAGGGCACTACTGTCGTTGTTCAGTTTGGCGGTGAGTTCCAGGAGGTTTTTAGTGGTCGCTTCCATGTTTTTGCTGCTCAGGTACAAATTGCTGGTCAGAGCTGTATCCGTGAAAAGGCGGCCAAAGACCCCCTGTCCTTCATTAATCTGTTGTGTAATTTCCATGAGGTTCACGGCGATCTGATTCACATTTCTGCCGGCCGAATCGATTTTTCCGGTAATGATGGTATCGGCAAACAGCTTGCCTACGATCCCCTGCCCACTGTTTACTTTGCCGGAGATACCAATCAGGTTTTTAGTGATCTCGTTGACGTTTCTCGTGGTGGCATCCAGGTTTCGGGTAAAGGTTGTATCTGTAAAAATCTTACCGAAAATTCCGTCTCCGCGGTTGATCTTCTGGGTAATGGCTATAAGTTCGCTGGAGACAACGGTAATATTTTCGCTGGATTTTTTCACGTCCTGCATAATTTCATCTATATCTATCTGCTCGACAGTTGTCAGGGTGTCAGATTCGAGGACCGGTTCACTCAGGATGCTACCCGGCAGGATCATGATAACCTTACTTCCCATGAGGCCTTCATTTGCAATGGTGGCTCGTGCATCCTTTCTGACATATTTCACTGCCTCTTCTTCCAGGCTCATCTGTACGATGACCCTGTTATCGCCAAAGAACCAGATGCTGCTTACCGTACCGATATCGATGCCAGATAATCGAACCTTATCACCCTCCCTTAATCCTTTCACATCCTTGAAAATTGCTGATACTGAAATGGTAGAGCCGAAAATATTTTCTTTTATTCCTACCAGATAGATAGCTGCTATAAAAAGTGCCAGTGCCAGGGTTACGAATAATCCGACGATCAGACTTTTACGCTGTTTGTTTTTCATGGTGGACGATTATTGATTAAAAAATAGCCTGACCTCCTCATCGGGGTGGTCCCTCAGTTCATCAAATTTTCCTTCCGCAATAATTTTTCCTTTGTGTAACACCAGCAACCGATCACCTGTGACCTCCGCGCATTTTATGTCGTGTGTAATAATAATGGAAGAGGTGTTATACTCATGCCGGATTTTTACAATCAGCTGATTTATGGCCTCGCTGGTAAAAGGGTCCAGCCCTGTGGTGGGTTCATCATAAATAATCATTTCAGGGGATAACATGAGAGAGCGGGCCAACCCGGCCCGTTTTTTCATGCCACCTGAGAGTTCGGAGGGCATTTTATCTATGGCATCTGATAATCCGACATTCTCAAGGTTCAATTGAGCCAGTTCCTGTAGCTCTTTATCGGGAAGTTTTCTGAGCCTGGAATTCCGCAGCGCAGGGAATAACAGATTTTCTCTGATGCTCATGGAATCATACAGGGCGCCCTCCTGGAACAGAAAACCGATGCGCGCCCTGATGGCAGATAACTCATTTTCCCGGCAGGTGGAAAGATCCTTGCCAAAAATATTGATCATACCTGAATCCGCTTCCAGAAGCTTAACGATGCATTTCACGATCACCGATTTCCCCGATCCCGATTTCCCTAATAAAACCAGGTTTTCTCCTGATGAAAGCGAGAAGCTTACCCCATCGATTACCTTCTTTTTGCCGAAAGACTTGACCAGATTGGTGATATGTAGAATGCTCTCCCCAACCATGGAAGTCATGTGATTAAACTGGTTATTTGAACGGCAATCAGGTCCAGCATAAAAATGACCAGTGAAGAAGCAACCACCGCCGCATTGGCAGCTTTTCCAACCCCTTCGGTTCCTTTATCGGAATAGTAACCCATATAGCTGCATATGATCCCAATAAAGAAGCCGAAGAAGATGGTCTTGATGGTGGCCGGGAAAATATCGGAGAAATAAAAATCTGTGAATGCCCTGTTGTAAAAGAGCTGGAATGATATGTTGCTGTATGCGTTCAGTCCCAGGAAGGATCCCATGAACGACATGAAATTCCCGTAAATGACCAATAAAGGCAACATGATAGTTGTTGCCAACACGCGGGATACCACCAGAAATTTGAAAGGATTGGTGGCGGATACCTCCATGGCATCAATTTGATCGGTAACACGCATCGAGCTTAGCTCAGCCCCAATGCCGGATCCTACTTTCCCGGCAAACAGGAGGGCAAAGATAACCGGTCCCAATTCGGTAATTATAGAAATAAAAACCATGCTTGGTAAAAATGCCTCGGCACCCAGGTCTGCAAGGATGGGGCGAGTTTGTATGGTTAGCACCAGCCCTAAAATGATGGCTGTGACACTGATCAGCAGGAGTGACTGGTAGCCTGTTTTAAAACACTGGTTAATGAACTCCCTTAATTCAAACCGTCCCTTGAACAAGTTCTTGAAAAAAAGTCCGATAAAGCGGGTAATACCTGCGATATCCAGGATGAACCTTTGTATGTTTTTAACCTGTGTAGATTCCATTGCTGAACAATGAACTTAGTTACATTTTTTTAAATTCCCTGTCTGTCTCCAGGAACTTATATAGGCACTGAAAGACGTATGAAAATCTGCTGTGGTGCTTTCATGGGACGCAACTCAAGGAAATTATAGTCGTATTTTCACCAGCTGTACGTTGGAATTATGGTTCACAAGATGAAACGAAAACAATTTGTTTGTGCCATTGGGCAGGGTGGCAACAAGTTCGTATTTGCCATAAAACCCTCTGAATTGAAACTCCCCTCTCCCGTCCGTCAGTGCATCAAATTCCTGGGTCATCCACTCTTCTTTGATGAGTTTCCGGAGGGTGAGGTAGGCAGGTTTTGGCTGCAAATCGCCGGTTAAGAATCCTCCTCCTGGAAGCCATGAGCCATTGTCGGAAAATGCCCACCAGTTGATGGAAACCACAGAAGGATGTCCGAACCAGATCCTGTACATGGTTTCAGCATACTTTGCCTGTGTTTCAGGTGTCCATTTCCCGCTCTTGTAGCCGCCGGTAATTTGTGCTCCCCCCGATTGGGGAATGAACTCGGTGATATGCAACGGCAGATGAAATTCTGAATACAATTCCAGAGTTTTCCAAACTTCCACCGGATCAAACCAGTCCGCCCTTGGCTCATGGGCCTGCAGACCCAATCCGGTTACAGGGGTCTGCCTGTCCAAAAGGATCTGCGTAAAATCATAAAATCGTTGGCGGATGGTGGTATCGGCAATTTGCCTGAATTCATTAAGAATGTACTCATTATCCGGATTGGCTTTATGGGCCGTTTTATAAGCTCCTTCAACCCAGTCGGCCAGATCCTCCAGTGGAATATCTGACCTGTACCGGTGATCCTTTGTTTTATCTTTGTGTGCCATCTCCCAACTCACCGTATTGACCGGTTCATTTACCACATCCCAAAGGGTAATGCGGTCTCTGAATCCAGTTACGTTTTCAATGATTCGGGATTGTAATAAGATTTCGGATTCTTCCAGGGTCAGATCCAGCACATACCCGGGCAACCCGATTTCATGAGTCCAGCCCAGGGGATGTCCTTTGCAGGTAATCCCGTTTTCCAAACACCATTCAAGAACCCGATCAATTCTATCCCAGTGCGGATGTCCTGCGGTCGGTTCATATCCTCCCCAATAGAAAGGAAATATGGTAAAATTGAACAAGTCAGAAAATCTTTCCTTGAATAGATCTTCTTCTGCAGGTTCCATTCCTCCTTCAACCAGATCAAAAGCTAGTGCGCCGAATAAGAAATCCTGAGAGATTTGCCGGATCTTTAATTCAATACCTTTTACAGGGATTCCATCCGCATCCGTGAATTGCAACATGGCATCGCCCATCCTGTATTTTTCTACATTTTCTCCGGCCAGTTTCAATACATCATTTTCAGAAAGAATAGGAGAGGTCTGGGCCCCCATTCCGGCACTTCCCGACAATAAAAAAACAGCCAGAATGAATGGTATTGCAGGGATCGTTTTCATTTGTTGAGGAGCGATTTCATTGTTTTGGGAATTAATTTCTAATCCAGTTTCTCCTGCCGGAACCTGTCTGACAGCTCGTCCAGAGAATGTGAGGCTTTGCGACTTGCATTAAAGGACAGAAGCGATAGGAACAGGAGTACAATGGCTACTATCTTTGCCGAAGCCTCCTTTCCCTTCAGGGCCAGAATTTCAGAATAATAAAGAAGGTAGATGGAATAAACGGATACAGCCAACCCGACCACACTGCCCAGGTTGATATTAATCCCATAAAGAAATGCCATGAACGCATTGATGGGATAAACCACCATCAACGATGAAGCTATCCGTACGTTGGACTCATAGTCGGTATTTCCCCCACAAATGGCTGAGATGAGTAGCATGACGCCACCTCCGATAAAGGCAGCAATAATAGCTCCTATTACGGAGGAGATCAATGCCATGATCCCGAAACCACCGCTCCACATAGTACCCCCCAGGGCAGAAAGTCCCAGCAGTGTCCACAAGAGGGAGAACAGACCTGCAACCGTGCCATAAATGGCTGCTTTGACAACCGGCTCTGTAAATCCTCCTGAAAGGGAGATGGATGAATAATAGGCTTTGGGATTCAGAAGTGTCTCCCGGGATTCTCTTAGTAACCTGTTGAGGTCAATGTTTTCATTTCCCATAGTGTAGTGTATCGCAGAATTGTGAATAAAGAACTAAAGTTTCAAAAGATACAAAGATCAGCAGCGTTCTGCAAACAAAATACCGGTGGGAATAATTAGTGTACTTTCTTCAGTTGGAACTTTAAAGGGAGGGTTGTAAACTCGATCCAAAGGACTCCTCGGCAGATCTGAACCACGAGGTTGCCTGCCTTTTCAGAAAAAACTGAACCCGGTTCCAAATTCCCGGAATGATCAGCCGGTCACCCCGGAGCATCCCATTCACTGCTTTGAGGGCTATCAATCTGGGGCTCTGTGCGCCAATCTCATCCGTGATCCCGTCCAGAGGATCAATTTTCGGTACCAAATTCTTAATGGGTGCAGGATGAACCATGCTTACCGATACTGGGGTGTTTTTCAACTCTTCTTCCAGTTCCCTGGCAAAGGCATACATCTTGCTTGCGGACTGTTGCATATCCTGACTGAATTGCTCCTTCCTGAATGGGAATGGGATGATATGCTGAATAAAGGAAGAAGAAAGATTGGTCATCTGAGGGAGGAGTCCCCATGTCATCAGGGCCGCACCACGCAATCTTGTCAAAAAATCTTCCCCGGATAAATCGGATATACATTTTTCGAAGGCAACCGACCAGTCGCACGCAATGTTATTAATCAACGCACGCACCTCATACCGTGCACGTATTGATTCGGATAATGCAAGGATGGCTTCTCTGTCAGAAAGGTCCAGTTTCACCGCATCCACCTGCACATCTTCTTTTAATTGTAATCCTATGGCAAACCGCTGGAGGTCAATACGGGTAGTAGATACAAGAACCAGATTGCACCCTTTGCGTGCTACCTCACGGGCCAGAGCCCTTCCGAGTTCACCTTCAGCTCCTAAAATTATGGTGTACTGTGCATTCAATTTCTGCTCCCTGTTTTGCATAACTCTATTATAAAGACCGACAATTCATAAAAAGGATGCGTACCGCGCTAAACATTTTGTGAAATATCCTTTGGACAGCATCAACTTCACAGTAAAACACAAGAAAAGTGCCAAACCCAATTCGCCCCGGGTTTTTCTAACCTAAAGTTCTGTGTTTTTAAGCATTTCGCCTAATGGTGAAACGTAAGATTGGCCTCAAATGGTGTGTAAATTTGAACAATGAAGGAGTACTTATTAACAACGCTAATCAATTCCCTAAAATCGCCTCCATCACCTGGCTCGTCACTAAAGCGGTTTCTCCTGTGGAGGGGCATGTTCCTTTGCCGGTAAGCTCTAAAACGATGGCCTCGATAAATGGCATCTGGATGTGTTCGGGTTGAATGGTGTGAATGGTCTCCTGACGTTCTCCCAGGATCAGGGTGATCGGGGTGAAGCTAAAGATGGAAAACTCCATCCTGCCCTTCTCACCCACCACCTCTACAAGGTCTTTCTGAAAGGAGTCGGGAGTCACAAAACTCCAGCTCCCCGATACCATTACATCATTGGGAAGAATCAGCGTAGCACCGATTGTATCTTCCGGATCATAGAGTCCGCCCACATTGCATTTCGCCCCGGAAACTGATACCGGATCCCCAAATAAGTAAAACAGGATATCCAGGGCATGGCAGCCCATGTCATGGAAATACCCTCCCCCGGAAATTTGCGGGATCACCCGCCAGGGCAAGGCCTGCCTGTTAAAATCCTCCGTGCGGGTCGGAAAGAATTGTTGGAGGGTTATGTATCGGATGCTTCCCAGGCTGCCCAGCTCGATGACCTCTTTTACCTTTTTAAAATACTCCAGGGAACGTCTGTAGTAAGCCACATAAACCGGCAATCCTTTTGCTGCTTCATTGATCATCCGGCACTCTTTCGGGGTCCGGGCCATGGGTTTTTCGATATAGACCGGTTTGCCTGCTTTAAGGGTCTCCAGGGCATACTCCAGGTGCGATTCAGGAGGAGTTGAGATATAGACGATGTGCACTTCGGGATCCCGGATCACGTTAAACGGATCCTCGTGCCAGTTTGGAATACCACTATGCCGGGCATAAGCTTCCGCTTTCTCCGGTGTGCGGCTTCCCACCGCCACGAGCCGTGAATGTTCAATCTTATTAAAAGAAGGGGCACTCTTTTTTTTAGTCACGTCCCCGCAACCGATCATGCCCCATTGAATTACTCTCGCAGCCATAATGTGCTAAGGTAATGAATTAGCCTAAGCCAGGCTCAATCCTTATTCAAGGCTCCAACCATCGCGGTATTCATAATGAAAGTAATTATTGACAGAACACTTTCAGAAATTCCATGATGACCTGCGGGTTATGCTAAAAAAATAGAAACTATATTTACCCATTGTGATATCAGGTAATAGCGGGAGATGGATCCGATCTTTATCATTTTAATAGGTGCGGCCATAGTGCTTTTCAGCATTATCGTATTGAAATTACATGCCGTCATATCCCTGTTGTTGGCAGCCTTGGTTACAGGACTGTTAACCTCGTCCGGGCAACTATTTGATTACGCTGTCTACAGCGGGTTATCAGAACGGGAAGCTCAGTTGCTCTCTGAAATCTCTGTCGGCAAACGGCTCGCGATGGCCTTTGGAAACACAAGCGGAAGGATTGGTATCATCATCGCTCTGGCATCAGTTATTGGAACTGCTTTGATGAGAAGTGGGGGTGCCGAACGAATTGTTCGAAGTTTGATAGGGCTGTTCGGTAAAAAGAATACTTCTCTGGCTTTTTTAAGTGGAAGTTTTACGCTGGCTATTCCCGTATTTTTCGATACAGTGTTTTATCTGATGATCCCCCTGGTTAAATCCATAAGTGTACGGAATCCCAAAAAATTCAGCCTCTATTTAATGACCATCATTGCAGGAGGAGTGATGGCTCATTCCCTGATTCCTCCTACACCTGGTCCGCTATTTGTGGCAGAGGAGATGGGAATCGATCTTGGAGTAATGATACTGGGAGGATTGGTTATAGGAACGATCACTGCTACGTCCGGATACTTATATGCCGTGTGGGCCAATCGAAAATGGTTTTTGCCCATGCGGGATACTGCCGATATAAGTGTGGAAGACCTCAAGAACTATTCTGAGAAGAAAAAGAGCGAATTACCCGGTTTCTGGATATCCATCGCACCGGTTTTACTGCCGATCCTTTTAATCACTGGGAACACCATCTCCTCCATGGCCGTCAAAAACAATCAAGTCGGCCTCAGCCAGGCTCAAATGACTCTGAGTGATATCTTCTCGGTGGTGGGTGATCCGAATATTGCTCTTGCCATATCAGCAGCTATTGCTCTTTCTCTGCTCTGGTCGAAGGTGAAGGAGATAGACAAGTTTAAAAAATTCCTTGCTGAATCCTTAACCGGGGCAGGAATGATCATTTTAATTACTTCCTCGGGAGGAGCCTTCGGACAAATGCTGCAGCAAACAGGGATCGGGATCAGCATTGGAAACCTGGCTGCCAATTATCAGATTGCGCTTCTCCCCCTGGCCTTTTTTATTACTGCGGCAGTAAGAACGGCTCAGGGTTCGGCAACTATTGCCATGGTCACTGCCATTGGGGTTATGAGCGGGGTCACCAGTGCCGGTCTTCAATTCCATCCTGTGTATATCGCCCTGGCCATCGGATGTGGTTCAAAAATATTTGCATGGATGAATGACAGTGCCTTCTGGATTATTTCCAAAATGAGCGGGATGGAGGAAAAGGAAACAGTTCGCCATTTTTCTGCCCTGTTGATGGTCATGGGCTTTTCCGGATTAATCGCCATCATGATTTTTTCAAAATTTTTACCTTTTAATTAAGGAACCGTGTCACAGGAACATGTGGTAATAAAAATAGCGGATTCAGACAATGTGGGCATCGTGCCGGGCAGGGCCGGATTGCCGGAAGGAGCAGTTTTAAAAGATGGCACACGCATTACCCGGCATATATCCATGGGTCAGAAAGTGGCCTTAAAGCCCATTAATGAGGGAGAGGAGATCATCAGGTATGGACAGCCTATTGGCAGGGCAATCAGATCCGTTAAGCAGGGTGATTGGGTGAAGAATTCGGACATATCCATGCCCGGGCCGCCCGACCTTCACAGGATTTCTTTGCCGGAGGTGTCACGTGTTGCTGAACATGCTCCGTTGGAGGGATATACTTTTCAGGGGTACCGCAATCGCGATGGCACTGTGGGCACAAAAAATGTGCTGGGAATCACATCCAGTGTACAATGTGTGGCTGGACTTGCCCGATTTGCTGCTCAAAAAATTAAGAATGAATTGCTTCCGTCATATCCAAATGTAGATGATGTGGTGGCTCTTAACCACACATACGGGTGTGGAGTTGCCATCCATGCACCCTCAGCCATAATTCCTATCAGAACCCTCCGTAATATCTCTACCAATCCAAATTTTGGCGGAGAAATCCTGGTGGTTGGACTGGGATGTGAGAAACTTATGCCTGAAAAACTTATTCCTCAAAGCAGCAGTTCGTTAGCTTCAAACGAAGATTGTCAATCCTCCGATGTCCTGCTGCTGCAGGACGAATCATTTGAGGGTTTTGGAGAGATGGTGCAGGCTGTTATGAGTCTGGCAGAGGTTCATCTTGAAAAGCTTAACAGGCGGCGGAGAGAATCTTGTGCGGCCTCAGATTTAATTGTTGGCATGCAATGTGGGGGAAGTGATGTCTTCTCCGGCATTACGGCAAATCCGGCGGCCGGATACGCTGCCGATCTGATAGTTCGTGCCGGAGGGAGTGTGCTATTTTCGGAAGTGACAGAAGTCAGGGATGCGATTCACCTGCTGGTTCCAAGGACCATTTCTCCGGAAGTGGGGAAAACCCTTCTGAAGGAGATAAAGTGGTTCGATGATTACCTTCATCAGGGAGATGCTGATCGAAGTGCCAATACTTCTCCAGGGAACAAACAAGGAGGATTG
>CAZCQL010000027.1:0-57985 GCA_964500835.1 uncultured Bacteroides sp. | reverse complement strand
ACCTGATGCTCTCCTATCCCTATTTTGACCGGATCCCGGATCAATCCCTTATTGCAGGTAATCCGGGTGAGAAATATCAATACCTGGTGGGTACTCGAGGGAGGGACTATGCCCTGGTTTATACTTATACGGGCCGTGTACTCGAGATTGCCATGGGAAAGATAGAGGGATTAAAGGTTATGGCATCCTGGTATTATCCCCGCAACGGGGATAAAGACTTCATGGGTGAGGTGGATAATACGGGCGCAAGATCTTTCGACCCTCCTGGTGTGGAAGAGGAGGGAAATGACTGGGTACTGGTGCTGGAATCCGTCCGCTAGCCTGAAGCGTAACCTAGCGTACCACCAGAAAACGAGCTGCAAATCCCTTTCCTGTAATCATACAGATGAGCAGGATAGCGTGGATTCGTTTTAACTGTGGCATCGGGCACCAGAATAGTACTTTATCCGAACTATTGCCAACTTGGTAATTTTAGGTATGTTATTTGGTACGAAAGAGCACCTAGCCCATTTGATTATTTCGTTATGATTGATCATTACCTAGATAACAATAACGAATCAATGGTTCACAAGGGCATTGAACACTCTCTGCACTAATATAATAGGGATTCTGCTGCTGTTTATCCTGGGAATTTCCTGTTCCCCTGAATCTCCCATTGACCGGGAAGCACTGGTTAACAGACATCATGTGGAAAATACCTCCTTTGATTCACTTGCTTCACTGACGGTTGGAAATGGTGGATTTGCTTTTACGGTGGATTTTACCGGATTGCAGACATTTCCTGAGGCATATAGCAATGGCATTCCTTTAGGTACCCAGAGTGACTGGGGATGGCACAGTTTTCTCAACCACAAAGACTACCGCATTGAAGAAACGATGACCGGGTACAGGGTACATGAAAGGGAAGTGACTTACTCGGTCCAGGGAAGGGAAGCAACGCGTCAACAAGCTGCAGCAGACTATTTCCGTGTCAATCCACACCGGTTACATCTGGGAATTGTGGGTTTTGAGTTCAATTCAGATGAAGGGGAGATAATCCGTCCGGCCGATGTGAGTGAAATCAACCAGATCCTGGATGTTTGGAAAGGGGAGATTCGAAGCAGGTTTAGTGTAATGGGTGAGGAGGTACAAGTTATTACCGTTTGTCATCCTGAGCTTGATGTGATCTCTTTCCAGGTGCGCTCAAAACTGATCTCAGATGGCCGATTATCGGTGGCTATAAAATTTCCTTATCCAAGTGGAATGCATGCCGATATGGCCTGTCGCTGGGATATGCAGGAGAGTCATTCAAGCCACCTGGAACTCCTGGGGAATCACTCAGCCTTGATCCAAAGGAACCTGGATACTACCCAGTATTTTACAAAGATTCGGTGGAACGGCGATCTTGAAATATCGGAAACTAGCACGCACCACTACGAGTTAACATCGGCCTCCGAAATGTTCGATATGAGTATTCAGTTCAGTCCCACTACACCTGTAAAAGAGGTGGAGACCTTTCAGGAAATCCGTAAGCTTAGCTCCGATTCCTGGATCGATTTCTGGGAAAGTGGCGGAGTGGTTGATTTCTCCGGCAGCCTGGATCCCAGGGCAGAGGAACTCGAACGCCGGATCATTCTATCTCAATACCTTACCCGGGTGCAGTGTGCCGGATCACAACCCCCACAGGAAACCGGTTTGACCTATAATAGCTGGTACGGGAAATTCCATCTGGAGATGGCCTGGTGGCACATGGTTCATTTCTTCCTATGGAACAGGCCAGCTTTGATGGAGGAGAACCTGAACTGGTATGAAACCGCTGCTTACAAGGCTAAGCAAACAGCTGTTCGTCAAGGGTATAAGGGAATAAGGTGGCAAAAAATGACAGAACCATCTGGTAATGACAGTCCCTCAAATGTGGGTTCCTTTCTGATCTGGCAACAGCCACATTTTATTTATTTTGCTGAACTTTACTACCGCCAGTTTCCGAACAGGGTCACGTTAATGCGATTCAGGGACCTGGTCTTCGCCACAGCCGATTTTATGGCTTCCTATGCCTGGTATAATCCTGAAAAAGAGAGGTATGAACTGGGACCAGCGCTGATTCCCGCACAGGAGTGCTTTGATCCCAACACCACAATAAATCCCTCTTTTGAATTGTCCTACTGGCACTGGGGATTACAGACTGCTATCAAATGGTCAGAGCGATTGGGCTTAGAACCTAACCCGGATTGGGTAAAGGTATTAAAGGAACTTTCCCCACTGTTTTCGAGGGATGGACTATACCTGCCTGCCGAGAGTGTTCCATTGGCCTACCAGGAAGTGACCCATATGCATGATCACCCGGCTGTACTGGGCGCCTTTGGCGTCCTGCCAGCTTGTCCACTCTACAATATTGACCTGATGGAGAATACGTTTGATTTTGTTTGGGAAAACTGGCACTGGGACGATACCTGGGGATGGGATTTCCCATTAACGGCTATGACGGCTGTGCGTCTGGGCCAGCCTGAACGTGCTATGGATGCACTGTTCATGGATCAAACGACAAATACCTACCTGAGGAACGGGCATAATTACCAAACCAAACGGTTGCGGCTGTATCTGCCTGGAAATGGAGGGTTACTTGCTGCAATAGCAATGATGTGTGCAGGATATGATGGATGCCAGACCATCAACCCCGGTATACCTGAAAACGAGATGTGGAAGGTAAGATGGGAAAACCTTTCTCCCATGCCCTGATAATGAACAATTACTAAAACAGACAATTATGAATAGAAAACTGTTTCTCATTACCTGCGGATTATTTTTATCGGTTGCATTTTTTGAATCCTGTAAGCAACAACCCGTTGAGGAGAAATCGAAAGCCGCTATACCTGCAGATTTACCCTGGTCACAAAGAATGGCTGAAACCATTATGCATGATTATCCGGAACTATGGAGAACTGAAGATGTTGAAAGTCCAGGGTGGTCGTATAGCAAGGGCCTGGCCGGTGATGCCTATGTAGCACTGTGGAAGAAAACCGGGGAAAGCAGATATTTCGATTATGCAAAAGCCTATGCTGATACCGTGATCAATGACAAAGGGGTCATATCCGGGTATAAAATGGAGGATTTCAACATCGACAAAATCAACCCGGGAAAATTGATGTTTGAGCTCCACGAAAAGACCGGGGATCCGAGGTATGAAATCGTTATCAAAACATTACGCCAACAATTGGTAAATCATCCCCGAACTGAAGCGGGTGGATTCTGGCATAAAAAGCGCTATCCTCATCAGATATGGCTGGATGGGCTGTATATGGGTGGAGTCTTCTATGCCCGCTATGGAGTTGAGTACGATGAGCCTGAGTGTGTAGATGAGGCCGTGCACTGGATCACATTGATGGAGGAAAAGAGCAGGGATCCGGAAACAGGCCTTCTTTACCATGCATGGGATGAGAGTCGCGAACAGCTTTGGGCCGATAAAGAGACCGGTCTTTCCCCTCATTTCTGGGGAAGGGCCATGGGGTGGTATGGGATGGCCCTGGTGGATATGCTGGATTACCTGGATGAGCACCCCGGCCGCGAAGAGGTAATTGCCATAGTCCGTCGAATGGCAGAGGCCATTGTGAATGTACAGGACGAAAATAGCGGTGTCTGGTACCAGGTGCTTGACATGCCTGATGAGGAAGGCAACTACCTGGAGGGATCTGTATCATCCATGTTTGCCTATTTTCTCCTGAAGGCTGTAAAGGAGGGATATATCGAGGAATCCTACCTGGACAACGCAAAGAAGGCTTACCTTGGTATTCTTGAGCACCTGATCAGGGTCCGGGAGGATGGCGGGGTTGTACTTACTCCGGTTTGTGCTGTGGCAGGCCTGGGAGGTGATCCCTATCGCGACGGCAGCTATGAATACTATATCAATGAACGGCAGAGAGATAATGATCCAAAGGGTTTCGGCCCGTTTATTCTGGCGAGTTTACTGTACGAGGATCTTTAGTATCCTTGTCCTGACGCTCCTTCTCCAGGCACTCCAGGCACAGAATAAAAAATTGCACCTGCAGGTGGAGCAGACCATGTTGCGTGCCACCCGATATATGGTGGAAGTGGTGAGTACAAATGGAGGCTATCTCTGGACCTACCTGCCCGATTTTTCGCGTCAGTGGGGAGAGATGGAAGCCTATAAATCCATGATCTGGCTTCAGCATCCAGGTACGATCAGCATGGGGCATCTCTTCCTGGATGCATATAGGGCCACAGGGGATGAATACTACTATGAAGCAGCTGAGAAGGCTGCCTCTGCTGTTATATGGGGACAGGGATATGAAGGGGGCTGGAATTACATGGTGGATTTTGCGGGGGATCGCTCACTGAAACACTGGTACGGCACCATTGGAAAAAATGGCTGGCGGCTGGAGGAGTTTCAACACTATTACGGCAACAGTACATTTGACGATGATGTAACTTCCGATGCGGCACGCTTCCTGTTGCGTGTGTATCTTGAAAAACTGGATCCTGCCTATAAATCTGCGCTGGATAAAGCTATAAACTTCATATTGGAAAGCCAGTACCCGCTTGGAGGGTGGCCCCAGCGGTATCCATTAAGATTTGACTTCAGCAAAGACGGACGCCCCGATTACTCCTCCTACTATACCTTCAACGACGATGTGACCTGGGAAAACATCCACTTCCTTATCCAGTGTTACCTGACCCTGGGAGGGGAGCGATTGCTGGATCCGATCCACAGAGGCATGAATTTTTACGTGATTTCCCAACATGAAAGTGGAGGATGGGCCCAGCAGTATGACAGCGAAATGAATCCCGCAGGTGCGAGAAGTTACGAGCCAACGGCCCTCTTACCGGGAGCCACTTTTGAAAATGCCATGTTGCTGCTGGATTATTACCGGTATACGGGGGAGCAAAAGTACTTGAACGCGGTACCGTCCGCCATCAGCTGGCTTGATAGAACACGGCTTCCGGAGGAGAAGACTCAGAATGGCAGATATACCCATGCCACCTTTATCGAAGTGGAGACGAACCGACCCATTTATGTCCACAGGAAAGGATCCAACGTGACTCACGGATACTATTACACAGATTACGAGGACAATTACCCGCTTAGCCATTATGGTGGAAAAACCCGCATCCCTGTTGCTGAGTTGAAGGAGAAATATCAACAACACAGCACATTTGCACCGGAGGAGCTTACCGCCGATTCTCCGCTGAAGGAGGGCAGGTACGACCAGGATATCCCTCCGCAGAAATTCTATAATCTGAACAGGGCCAGCTTTGACCGTGTTCCTGACCTGGCCATGGTTAAGCGTATTATGGAAGCACTGGATGACCAGGGGCGCTGGCTTATAACCGGAGCAATGACCAGTAATCCCTATATTGGCGATGGCCAAAAAGAGGAGCTTACTCTTGCGTATGCATCACAGCATGTGGGTGATGAAACGGACACCTCCCCTTACAGGGATACTACAGATCAGGAGTATCTTTCCACCAGAAGATTTCTTCTGAATATGGGGCTTCTGATAAATTATCTGGATTCTGAAAAATAGTCCGTATGAAATTCCGGGGAATCTTGCTTCCATAAATGTCTATGTTATCGACGGAAGAGTCAAAGCCCATGTTACCCTTACCAATGAGAAAGTAACCTTTGGAGGGCACCTGTAGCCTGGCATCCATGTTTTTACATTTGCCATGGTCACCCTCGGTATCCTCAATGAGGGGATCGACCCCTCATGGGTGGATGACAAGACCCTAAGTGAATACTCTTCTGGCAGTAAATATTTACTTCTAACTGGTTACTAAATACCTGACAGTGATCCAGAAGTTGAAATAAAATAGGCTGATGGATTATATTGAATCCCGCTCGCGCATTAGCTTCGCTGAGCTCGTAAACTCGGTTCCCCGAATTCTACTTCGGGAAAATCTCCTGGTAGGTTCCGGTATGCGGTGAGACCAGGAAATCCTGATCCACCACGGCCCCGAACTTAAAGCGGTGTCGCTGCAGGTCCACATGGACTGTTGCCCCGGGAACAACTTCTCCCAGGCTATCGACAATCATCACTGTCAGCCTGCTTTTCCTGATGGAATCGATACGGGCATTTGCCTTGCCCCTCCAATCATCTGTGTAGGATATCCTGTGACTGCATGGACAGTCTTTCAGATCTGAATGATCCAGGTCCGACTTATCTGAATAGAGGCAGCTCAGTTCCCCGGCACGCGCATGCCAGCTGACAGCATTCTCATTCGCTGCCTTCACATGCGTAAGCGCCTATGCATGTGGATTCGCGAAGGGATCAAAAAATCCCCATTGCTCCTTGCCGGTGTTGTCTGTATTTCCGGACCAGGTCTCCAGGTATCCGCAAAACTGCCAGCCAATCATGTATGGCATGTTCATAATCCCTTTGAGATACCTGGCATATTCCAGTCCCATGGCCTCAAGACTGTCTACCTTGATTCCCTTGCAGTCATTCATATTCGGTCCTACAAATCCATAGCCGTGATCACCATTAATCACTGGTTTACCTGTGCTTTGATGGACTATCTGGAGGTGTTCTTCATGCTGGGGTGTGTAGAAATCATACGACTGGATCATGATAACATCCACATATTTCCTGACAACATCCCAGATCCATTCGGGCTGACCCCATCCCGGTCCCATGAAACCCCATCCGATTTTATCCCCGTAAATAAGGTGGTCCGGGTCGTATTTCCTGATCAATTCATAATGGGTGTGCAGCCATTCCTCTGTGATCTCTCTGTTCATCATGTCCTGGTCCCTGTTCACGGCAGTGACATTTTGGGGAGTTCCCCACTCCGTGATGCCGGAAATATCACACCAGGCAGTCATTTAAACACCGTACATTTCTCCGGCCTCACCGGCTGTGGCATAATTCGATTTCAGGATCCCTTGCCATACTTTCTTCCCTTCAGTCATCCCCTCCCTGGAAATAATGTCCGTGATCCAGGGATGCTCAAAATATCCGCTGCGGTTCATCCTGATGGCATCTATCCTGTAATCGGGCAGGTCATTGTAGGTGTACCCAAGGAAGTACTTGTTGTCCTTGTGTTTTGCACAGTAAGCCTGCATATAGGTATCTGACTCCTCTTTCCACTCCTGGCTGAAGACATCGGGGAATCCATCGTAGTACTTGTACGCGTATTTGTGGTTGATCTCCCCCAGCTTGGGCTTCCCGAAATAATAGATCTGCAGCTCCTCGAAATATTCAACGGGCATCCGGCGGGGATGATGAAAAGCGATGGTATTGAATGAATAATCCTTGTGGTCCATGTGGACCTGCTCCATCCACCTCTTCACTTCCGGCGCCTGCCAGTTGACATCTCCGTTGCTGTTCAGGATATTCTCGCCGAATTCAGCCAGCCAGTAGTCCCTGTTATAATCAGCAAACCGAATGGATGAGGCGATGTGATTCATCCCGGTTGGAACAAATTTCTCGCCTGACCCATTTTCTATCCACCATATTCCGTCTTCATAAACAATATGAACATTACTGGTATCCCCCATGATCACAGGAATGCCCTCATCAACCAGGGTATTGACCTCTACACCTGCGCCCAATAGCTCTGACACTCCTGCTCCGGCATCATACAGTTCCCTGACAGATACTCCTGCAGTGAGCAGGTCTCCGGGGTCCACATGGTATTCAAGATATTCCCGAACTGTTGTACTCTTGCTGTGTACCCGTATTGCTTCGCTAAATTCCGGCTCTGACAATGTGGTCATTTCCTGTATTTGCAGTCAGCAGGGAATCCTGTTCTATAGAAAAGGAAATTGTGGTCTGGGAGATACCAGCTACACACAGAAATAACAATCCTGCTAAAATCGAGGAAACCCGGTCAATTTCTACGCTCATACTTCCAATCTCTGTCATGCGAATTTAATCATTTCATAACCAATATGGGTAGCCATCCACCCTCCGGTTCCCCAACAGATTAGCTAAAATGGTATATATTAGGGTTAAGTAAGTATTTAACAATGCTGCAGGGAGTGGATACATTTAAAAAAAACAATGCGGATTGTTTTCCGTCAATATCGTGTCTGCCAGTTTAACATACGGTGGTTCTCAATGCAATTTGAAGACAATTTGTAATAAACAGGTTCTGAGGGCTTTATTTATTCTTGTTGCCTCATTCTTCGCTTCTTGTGAAGAACAAGGCCCCACTTTCCAACCCGTACAGAACATTTTATTCATCCCTGTGGATGACCTTCGCCCCGAATTGGGTTGTTATGGGAATAGCTCCATTCAAACTCCCAATATCGATAGACTTGCCCGGCAGGGGGTAATATTCGAAAGGGCCTATTGCCAGCAGGCTGTTTGCAATCCCTCCAGGGCCAGTTTATTGACCGGATTGCGACCCGACTCCATCCGGGTTTGGGATTTATATACCAATTTCAGGAAGAACGTGCCGGATGCCATCACGTTGCCTCAGTTCTTCAAGCAGAAAGGGTATACCACCGTTGGGTTGGGCAAAACATTCCACAATACGATTCCGGATACCATATCCTGGACATGGAAACCACACATCGATGGTTTTCCCTTTGATCCACTGCCAGGTGGATTCCCTGGCTGGGTTTCACTACATCGCGCGCCTGGGAGTTATCCATTTTGATCACCTGGTCAACAAATACACCGGTAGCATTGATCACCACACATGCATTTATGGTCATACTCTGACCTGTTTCCCGGTTCTCGGCAGTTACACCCGTTATCTTTCCATCCCCCTTCACCAGTCCGTTCACCTGCATATAATTCAGTGCTGCTCCTCCCTGTTCTACAAAAGTCTGACAGAGATTGATGGCTAGCCTTGAGTCGTCAAACTGGCAATCGTGGTAGCGGATTCCACCCCTTAATCCATCCTGTTTCACCGAGGGGAGTGATTTGATGGTTTGCTGTTTTGAAACTGGAACTGACCGTCCAATGCTATTCCTACCTGCCAGAAGGTCGTAAAGGGTCAGACCGATTGTATAAAATGGTACTCCCCACCAGGTATAGCTCGGGATTACAAATGACTGGTCTTTCACAATGTGGGGAGCGTTGCGTTTCAATCGACCCTTTCCCTGAGAGCTTCCAGCACCAGGCTGATATTTCCCTGGGCCAGGTACCTCACTCCTCCGTGGATCAGTTTAGTACTCCTGCTTGAAGTTCCTTTTGCAAAATCGTCCTGCTCAAGTAAAATGGTCCTGAATCCCCTTTGCGCAGCATCTATTGCTGCTCCAAGACCGGAAGCACCTCCCCCAATCACCAGAACATCCCAGATTCCCTCATTTTGTTCCAGTGTATGCAGTGCCTTCGATCTATCCATGCATGCAGGCTTTTTACGGGGTATTGAAATTTTTTACCGGAATGATCATAAAACTATAGGAATAGAACTTTTCAGTCAGCCTGTATTCCTTGTGGGTCCTCGCTCCCCAGCTGTTGTCACCTCCAACACCCATCTGTTTGTAATCAACATTGACCGAGGTGAGATTCCGGGGCTTCACATCAACTGTATGCCGGTTTACGGGTTTGACTCCCTTCACATGCCTTCCGTCTGTCCTTTCAGGGGACTCAAAATCCTCAATAAGATTGTGATGAGCCGATAATCCGATCAATGGCATTCCTTTGAATAGCAGACCAAATCCATCCTTATTTGTAATGGCAGCCCATCTTACGTCCTCCTTATTCCCATTTTCCTGGGGCCTGATGTAAGGCCAGAATTGATCAGCAACAGATCCTGAGTAGAGATCCACAAATGCACTGGTTTTCCTGTCCCAATAAGATTCGTGCGGACCCCGGCCCAACCATGTGATTGTTTCAAACTCTCGTGGCATCACTATGTTTACTCCTAATCTTGGAATCTCAGGTAATTTTTCACCGGTCATTTGAAATTCATTCGAGATTCTCATTTCCCCTCCACCTGAGACACTGTAGTGTGTATTATAATCGGCGATCGGATCTCCATCCTTATCAGTCAGGATGGATGTCACATCAATGACCACCGGACCTGCTTTATCCTGTTTCACTTTCACCTTTTTAACTTCGCTCCTCTCACCGGCTTTTCTCCAGACAGCGGCCCTTCGATGATTTCCGTTCCCATAATCATTGTCGATGGGTGCCCTCCAGAAATTAGCTACCGGACCGCTCTGAAGCAAATCCTGACCTTCAAATTCATATTTTGTAATTAATCCTTTTTTCTTATTGAACTTTACAACAAATGATTTGCCTGTAATCGTAATCATATCTTTGCCCTTATCCAGGGAAGGTGCAGGCACATCGGTTTGTTCCTGTACAGCAGGTATATTATAAGGCAGCCGGAATTGCTCGCTGGCCAGGGCCGTACCAGCCTCTAGTAATCCGTCAGTAGATTTTAGGGTTGCCTGGAGGTTCAGGAAGTATTCCTGTCCAGCCTGTGGATTAATTTTATAGCCTAAATTGAAATCCTTCTTCTCACCCGCCGGAAGTGTCACATTGTCAATGTTACCGGATTGAACCGTTTCTCCATCCGATTTGACCATCCAGCTAAAGCTGAATTTATTCAGATCTAAGAATGAATATTTATTTTCCAACGTCACAATACCCCCTTCTAAATCCTTACTGCTGAAGCCGATATGCTGATATACTTTCTTTACCTCCAGAAGGGCTGGTTTGATGGTCCTGTCGGGATTAACAACACCATTAATACAGAAGTTGCCATCCGAGGGGACATCATCTGGTCCGAAATCTCCCCCATAGGCCCAGTATTTTTCACCCTTTTCATTAGTCGTCAACAGGCCCTGATCCACCCAATCCCAGATAAATCCTCCCTGCAACACCTCATATTTTTCGATCAGGTTCCAGTAGTCCTGGAAATTACCAACGCTGTTACCCATGGCATGGGCGTACTCACATTGAATAAGTGGTCTTGTGGGCGGGCCCGCTGTGCCTTTTGCATATCGTTCCATTCGATCAATTCCCATGTACATGGGGCATATTATATCTGTGTTTTCGGATAGTCCAGACTGCTCATACTGGACCGGTCTTGTTTTGTCATTCTTTTTTAAAAAGGCATAGGTAGCTTCAAAATTCACACCATTGCCTGCCTCATTGCCCAGGGACCAGATAATCACGGAAGGTTGATTCTTGTCCCGCTCATACATATTCCCGGTCCTGAATAAATGGGCATCCCTCCAGGTAGAATCTTTTGCCAGTGATTCTTTGCCATATCCCATACCATGTGATTCAATGTTGGCTTCGTCCACCAGGTATAAGCCGTATTTATTGCACAATTCATACCATCGCTCAGGTTGGGGATAATGGGATGTGCGGACAGCGTTGATGTTATGGCTCTTCATCAGGAGAATATCCTTTAACATGGTCTCTTCATCCATCACATGGCCATTCACGTCATGGTGCTCATGAAGGTTTACTCCTTTCAGGTATACATAGCGGCCGTTTACAAGTAACTTTGCATCCTTTATCTCTACTGTTCTGAAACCTACATCCTGTCTGATCACTTCTATCACAGCATCCTGATCATCCTTCAGGGTGAGCACCAACTGGTAAAGATTCGGCTCCTCGGCCGACCATCTTTTAACGGATGGGAACTTCTTTCCGAATGTGGCAAGGTCTGCACCATTTCCAGGTTCAACCTGAACCGTTTCAAGCAGGACCATCCGTTGGTCTTCATCCAAAAGGATGGCTTCCAGGGACAGGCTGGGATTGATGCTATCATCCAGATTGACCACTTCCACACTCACATCCAGCAATCCGGTGGAATAATTCTGGCCTAGTCCGGCAACGACCCTGAAGTCCCTGATGTGTTGCTGATTTCTTGCCATCAGGTAAACGTCCCTGGTTATGCCGCCCATACGCCAGAAATCCTGGTCTTCCAGATAACTGGCATCACTCCATTTATAAACCTCGACTGCCAGGGTGTTTTTTCCTCCCGTGATATATGGAGTTATATTAAATTCAGCGGGAGTCTTACTATCCTCACTGTACCCTACTTTCTGTTCATTAACCCAAACATACATGGCGGAACTGACACCCCCGAAATGCAGGTATATTTCCTTTCCATCCCACACATCCGGAAGGGTGAATTCTGTTTTATATGAACCAGTAGGATTGTAGTGCTTTTGAATCCGCGGAGGATCCTTTTCATGGGGATACTGCACGTTGGTATAGATGGGATAATCGTATCCCTGAATCTCCCAGTTGGAGGGCACTGGGGTCATGTCCCAGTCACCGGTATCAAAATTATCTTTATAGAAATCTACTGGCCGTTCGCCCGGATTTTGCGATAGGTGAAAATTCCATGACCCATTGAGTGATTGAATCAGCCCGGATCCTGTGAAGTCTGACTCCATGGCCTTTTCGAAGTCCAGGAAGGGTACAAACCATGCCCTGGGAGCTTCCCTGTTGATGCTGAAAACCGCCTGGTTCTCCCATTCGGCAGGATCTTTCTTATAGAAATTATCACCCTTGGTTTGGCTATAAGCAAATCCTGGAATACTGATTGCTGCTGCAACGGAAATTGTCAGTAATGATTGGAATAATTTATACATAACAGATGTGTTGGGTTACCCCATAAAGGTAATCAATGGAGATAAAAAATACAGGATAAAAATAAAGGCCATCCAACCAGTTGAATACTACTGGAGGGATGGCCTTATATTTGGTAATTACTCAAGGATTAGTAACCCGGATTTTGAATAAGCGATGGGTTTTTATTCATCTCGTCCCTCATGATTGGGAAGAAATAGATCTTATCCAGCCAGGCACGTGCGTCTCCGCCGAGCTCCTTTTCGGCATAGATGGGAGCACCCCAGGTACTGCCATCCGGCTGACGGTAATTGGTTGCAGCCTGATCGGTTTCATAACGTACATCCACTGCGTGTGTCTGGTGGTATGCATCAGGTCCGATCACCCAGCGGCGCACATCCCAGAATCGCTGGTCCTCATACGCCATTTCAACCCGGCGCTCATGACGGTATCGTTGTCGTAAAGCATCGCCTGATTCGTCAATAGGAGGCTGCCCTGCTCTTGCCCGGATCATGTTGATATAGGTGCGGGCTTCTGCCTCGTCACCTGTCTCTATACAAGCTTCAGCGTAATTTAGCAATGTCTCGCCATAGCGGAAATGGCGGAATGGTACATCCTGCTTTACATATTGCGGATCGACAGAAGTATCCACAAATTTCCTTGTATAGTACCCAGATTTACCTCCATTCCAGTCTTCGATAGGACCACTGCGGGTATCCACGCCAGGAACGACAAGAGTTCCAGACATATCATAGACATGACCTACCTGGATCTTGTTCCATGGATCGATTTCCTGTACGTCGGACGGACGGACTCTCCAATCACAGCCTTCATACAGAATGGTGGCATAGAATCTTGCCTCCCTGTTGGTGTATGGTGAAGCCTGGTGGGCGGGATTGCTCCAGTCGAAACTGGAACCGTCATCCATCTCATAATCATCCACAAGTTCTCCCAGTGGAACATTGTTACCCCAGTTATGATAGCCGTTTGGGCCACAATATAGACCCGGGTTGTATCCATCCCACCCCTCATCGGTCTTCGGTGTAAAATACTGCAGGAGGATATCCTCGTTTTCATATCCATAGGAAATGAAGTAGTCTACTAAATTCTGAGCTACATCATCACTTGGTCCAGGTGTTGCCTCGTAAAGATCATAGATACCAAGATCAATGACATCTTTGGCTGCAGTTTTTGCGGCTTGCCATCTCGATACCTGATCACCACCAGTGTATCCCAACAGTTCAGGATTACTGAATCCTGGGGCATAGGAGTCCATATCGTGATGAAGATCGCTGGCAGCATAAAGCAGTGTCCTGGCTTTCAAATGCATGGCAGCACCTTTGGTGGCCCTTCCCGCATCTGACCCGTCAGCATGCTCATTCGGTAGCAAAGAGGCAGCCATGTCAAGGTCAGAAACAATGAAATTTATAACCTCCTCGTATGTATTTCTTGCAATTTCAAACTCATCACTCAATCCGTATGGTTTATCAATAATCGGGACTCCTCCATATAAAGCCGCCAGGTAATGGTACGTATATGCCCTAAGGAAATACACTTCTCCGGTAAGTCTGTCCAAGGTATTCTCCGGATCTTCTATCTCGGATCCCTCAGTCTTTTCCAGAAAAATATTACAGGCACGCACGGCACCGTAAAGTGGAGCCCAACGGAAATGAAGGGTATGGGGAGTTGCCCAGCTTACTTCCCAGCCCAGAAGACCATCTGAAGTCATCAGGGATTTGTTGAAATTGGTTACATCCCAGTCCGGGGTAAAGTGCGATTCGTCAACGTAGTCGGACAACCTTTCAATGGAAAATGGTTTACCAAGCGATTCACGGTAAATATTATTTACGAAAGTTTCTATCAATGATAGGTCATTCCAGACCGCAGCATCCGAATAATCTGACAGCGGATCAAGCTGCAGAAAATCCTTCTGGCATGAGTTGGTCAAACCAACTACCAGGAATAGCAAAAAGAATATATATAGCTTTTTCATTATCTAGTTTTTTAAAATGTTACGGTCAGACCTAGATTAACAATGCGTTGTAGTGGGTAGTCCACACCGCGATTAAGCTCAGGATCGATCAGGTGCGCCTTGTCAAACGTGAGCAGGTTCAATCCGTTGGCATAGATTCGGAAACCTGCAATACCCAGGCTACTCATAGCACTCGCAGGAAGATTATAGCCGATCTCAAAATTTTTCACACGAATATAGTCAGTATTTAAGAGCCAGAATGTATTATCCTGGCTTCTCCAGTATTCATTGTCACGGTTCCATGCCCTTGGGTATTCAGAACTGGGATTGGTAGGAGTCCACCGGTTGGAAGCAAATTCATCATAGTAGTTGCCGATCTCACCAGATTCAACACCCTGAATACTTACCTGACCTCCGGCGGCTCCCTGGAGGAGGATCGAAATATCGAAATTATTGTACGAAATACTCGCCGATAATCCTCCTGTATACCTGGGTAAACGACTTCTCTCATTCCTGACCCTGTCAAGTCCGTCAATGGCACCGTCATCATTTACATCATCAAAAATGACATCCCCTGGCTGGGCTCCATTCCAGTGAGGGGAAGCATCTACATCTGCCTGGGTTTCAAAGATTCCAATGGCCTCATAATATAGTTCTGAGCCCATGGGCCGGCCCGTGGATTGCTGATACTCGGGTATACCCGGTGTTTCATCCCAGAAAATGATCTCGTTCCGTGCGTAGCTTCCGTTAAGCGAGATGTTATACCTGAAGCTACCTGATGAGGCTCTGTAGCCAAGAACAAATTCAAATCCCCGGTTAGCCACTTCCCCGATATTTTCCGGGGGCAGGGAGAGGCCCGCGCTGGAAGGCACAGAAGCATTCCGTCTCCAGAGAATATTCGTCCGCACGTTGCTGAAGTAATCTGCTTCAAATGTCATATGCGAGTTAAGGAAGGTGGAGTTGAAGCCGATGTTAAACTGGTTTGCCACCTCCCATGTTACATCAGGATTGGGAACTGCCTTTTCAGAGAGTATCTTGCTTTCATTGCTAACGCCAAATACATAATTCCTGTCGGTGGAAAATCCGTACAGTGTGAGGTACTTGTACTCCTGCAAGGCATCATCATAGTAGATCCGGTCGTTCCCGGTCTGTCCCCATGATCCACGGATTTTGAAATCATCAAAGATCGTGATATTAGATGCCCAGAAATCCTCTTCAGAAATTCGCCATCCAAGTGAAACTCCCGGAAAGAATCCATATTGGTCATCAAACATATAGGATCCGTCGTAACGCATCACAACTTCTGCCAGGTACTTCTGCCCGTAACTGTAGTTTAGACGGCCAAAGTAGCTCCTGCGTGCAAACTGACTGGCTGAGCCGTTATTGCTCATGAACTGGTCAGTAGCCCCTGCAAAAAGCTGATCAATGTCACTGGCAACATAATTCTTCCGGAAGGCAGTCATCCAGTTGTCCGTACCATTCTGACTCTCTGTCCCGACCATCACCTTGAAACCACTACCTGCAACAAGTCGGTCGTAGGTCACATAAGCGTTTGTAGTTATTTTATGATCATCTTCTGCACGTTGTGTCAACTGGGGGGCATCCAGTCCCCTCTTTCCTCTGATGGTTTGAGGATCACTGGTAGACCCGTTCCATGTGTACAGATACCACGGGGTTTCAAAGGTTTTACGGTAACGTATATGTTTGTCATAAGAAAAATTCCCCTGCACAGCAAGGCCTTCGACCCAGGGGATCTTCACATTCAACCTGAGATTGGTCTCAAGGTGATAGTTCCTGTCATCGTCATAACCCGTTGCATCCGTTGTGGTAACAGCGGGATTATGACCGTATTCAATATCCGGTCCGGGATCTCCATTGGGCCAGAAAGCAGGCATATTGGGTTTTCCCCGCATCAGCATCCGGAAGCTATTTCCCCGGCTTACAGTGGGGAAATGCCTGTTTTCCGAACGGCCTGCCACATCAAAAGAAAGATCAATATTATCGGTTATCTTACCGTCGATGTTACTGCGGAAATCCTGCTGTGAATAATAGGTTGCACTGTTGTAATAGATCGCATCCTGAAATCTGTTTCCGAATGAGAGATAGTACTTCAATCGTTCGCTTCCGCCCCTTACTGACACATTTTCATAATGCTGAAGAGACCATGGTTTAAATACTTCGTCAAACCAGTCAGTATTGGGATGTCCCCATGGATCAGATCCGTCGCCGAATGCCTGAATATCAGCCGCAGTATAGACCTGGTTCATACCCGAGCCGGGATCATTATAGTAAGCAATCTCATTTATCATAGTAGAATAAGTAGCAGCGTCAGCCATTTCAGGTATGACGGTTGGCTGCTGTGCACCCACATTCATATCTACCGTAATCGTCGGCTTACCCACCTTACCACGCTTTGTGGTGATCAGGATTACCCCGTTGGCTGCCTGCGTTCCGTAGATAGCTGCAGAAGCGTCCTTCAACACGGTAAAACTTTCAATAACCGCCGGGTCAAGACGGTTTAGATCCCTGTTGGGAATGCCATCAATAACGATCAGGGGATTGTTGTCACCCAGTGTGTTTGCCCCCCGGATTCTGAGGGTGGCTCCATCGTATCCGGGTTCTCCACTTTCGTTAAAGGCAAACAGGCCCGGAACACGGCCAACAAGTGTGTTACTGAAGTTGGTTGAAGGGGATTGCTTAAGCTCATCTCCCCTGACTGAAGCTACAGCTCCGGTAAGGGTTGCCTTCGATGCTGTACCGTAACCGATCACAACGATTTCATCGAGTGCGGTAGTACCGCTCTCGAGAACGATATCAATGATGGTCTGGGCACCTACAGTAACTTCCTGGGATACCATTCCAACAAAAGAGAACATCAGCACTGCATCCGACGGTACATCGATGGAATAGGTCCCATCTGCATTGGTAATGGCCCCGGTGGAGGTACCTGCCTGGATAATGTTTACACCCGGAATGGGTTCATTATCCTCTGCTCCGGTCACTGTTCCTGTAACAGTAACCTGCGCATTTAAATAGCTGAAACTGGTCAGAAAAAAGAATAGGAGCAACAATGTATCCCTAAATCTCCTTCCCGACGTGAGAAGAATTTTTTTCATGGAAAGTAATGTTAGTTAAGGTTAGTTCACTAAAAACGGTCATTAAAATAATACAAAACTTTTTCATATTCAATAATGAGTGTAGAAAAAACACTTTTTAGATCGATTCTTCATTAGTGGTGTACAATGCGAACGAAATAAACATATGTCTATAGATCAAATTTACCGGGCAGCGCTTCGAGGTAGGTTGAAAGTTCATCCTTCATCTCCTTGAGAATAATCTGAAATCCGGGATCAGATGCTAAATTCACCATTTCACCAGGATCAGTCTCAAGATCATAGAGTTGGTCCCGATCAAAATAACCCGGCCGCTTTCCATAGGAGCCATGTTCCGCCTGTCCACCTCCCGGTACTAGTTCCAGATGACTGAAAGGTTTTTGCGGGTCACGGTTTACCACAGCCATATTACGTAATTCCCTGCCCCTGTTATAACGTTCCAATTTATCTTTCCTTTCGTCCAAAGTCCAGTTCATCGCATATTCCGGGTAACGGACTGCGTAATACTTATACTTATCCTTGATCACACTCCGGGCATAACCTAATTCAAAGAATAACGACTCCCTGGAGTTGATCGATTCGCCTTCAAGGGCTTTCATAAAACTTACCCCATCAAATCCTTTGTTGGGATCCGAAGATCCGGCCAACTCCAGAATGGTGGGCGCAAAATCAACGCTAGAGATCAGAGCATCACACTGTTCGCCGCATGGAAATCCTTCCGTCCTCCAGATAATGCTAGGGTTGTATACCCCACCCTGGTAAAAGGTACCCTTGCCGTGCTGTCCATGGTCATTGAAAAAGAAAATGATCGTATTGTCCGAAGTTGCTTTCATACTACATGTCTTCACAGTTTGTATTAGGGATGTTTTTGTATATCAAGCTTCATATCCTTAAAACAGTTTATCCATATTGATTTTATTGTCGATCAATTCAAGACTATATTTATTATCCGCAAGGCCAAAAGTGGTAATCAAAACTATAAATATTTGTTTCTGCGTCCGGGACACCTGACGAAATACTCTTCGTTTCCTTCTTATTTTATCAGCTTCTTCTTTTGTAAGTGCATATTCATCATTGTAGAATTTCACCTCACAGATCGAAATAGCACTATCCATTCGATCTATTAACAAATCAACCTGGGCCCCCTCGTGTTGGTCTGTTGCTTTCACTATAAAGCTAAAGTGACGGGTATGTACACCTGATATTCCAAGCGCTGCTTTTATCTTATCAATATGTTGAAAGCAAATATTCTCATAAGCATAGCCACTCCATGATTTCCAGGATTGGGTTTGACTTAGACTAAGCCAATTACCGGCTTCATTTTTTGGAAGGTCCCTGATATATTTAAGATAGAAGAGCGAATAGTTATCCGTTAGTCGGTAAAGAGTATCTTTTTTCTTTTTATTGAAAGGAACATATGATGAAATAAACCCGGATTGTTCCAATTCTCTTAAAACAGTGGTAATACCTCCCCCATCTTTTAGCTTGGCAGCACTTAGTATTTCCGTTCTACTCAGTCCTTTCCACGTTGAGGCCAGGGCGCTTACAATAATCTCATATCGTTCGGGATTTGAGAATAAAGAACTGTACAGGTTATCAAATTCTGATCGCAAAGATCCCTGTGGGTGAAAACAAATTTCATCAATATTTTGAATGGCGGTTCGCCCTGCTTCTACTTGATCTAAGTAGTGTGGGATACCTCCCAAAGTCATGTAGAGTTGTAGTATTTGATATCTGTCCAGTGAGGTATTTCTAGATTGGAAGTATGACTCTGTCTCTGAAAGTGTAAAAGCCTGTAATATTATTTTCCGTGTTACACGGTTATGTAATCCTCCTTTATCATTGATAATCTTTTTTGTCATCCATGCTGCTGCGGAACCACAAATCACCACAATGATGTTACTTTTAGAGGCATAGCTATTCCAGAAATAACTAAAACCAGTCAGGAAATCGGATCTAGGAGTTGCTGCCCAGGGGAGTTCATCAATAAATACAACCTTCCTCTTTTTTCGCTTTTCCAGCGATTCCAAATGCTCCATCAGGTCGTGAAAAGCTTCCAACCAGTCTTTTGGAAATTTCTCAATTGCGTCTTTTTGTCTTTTAGCTTCCTTCAAGCTATAAGCAAAATTTCTCAATTGTTGTTCCATATTACCATCTCTCAATCCTACCATTTCAAAATCAATTCGATCTTCAAAAAAAGTACGGATCAAATAGGTTTTTCCAACCCTCCTTCTTCCAATTACCGCAATAAGTTCCGGTCTTTTGGATGTTAATGCCTTCTTTAAAAGATCAATCTCTTTTGTTCGCCCTATCATATTTTAAGTTATATATTGCGGAATCTGCACCAAGATAGCAAGATTCCGCAATATATGATAATATATTCTGCGTAATGTATAGTGATAGAAGCACATTCCGCGGGATATACCTGAAAGGATAAGGACCTGTATTCAAGCTAAGAAAGCTTCAAAACCTCTCTCAACTTAGAATTCAGGTGTAGTCACTATAAGAAACACCGTCGCAAAGAACATCCAGTCGTCATCGGAAACAAAGGGAGCAGATTCTTTTTGCATTTTGGCAATTGCATCATGGGACAGCAGAATAAAATGGCGGTTATCTGACGGATAGGGTGGATATAATGCTGATAAATAGACTATGTGATTGCATAGGTGGTTCAGGGCATATAATTGGCTCAACAACGACAGTTGGGCGCATCCGAAATATCTGAAAAAAAGAAGTTTCTCTGACCGATTTGCCCATTTCAAAAAGCACGCCCTACGGGAACATAACACATTTTCCTGTCTTTCAAGAGGGTGTTGCAAGTTTCATGACATTCTGGTAGATATAGGATATTTGCAGGAGTACATGAATTCAGTATAGCCACCCCTTGTTCAGAGAACTTTATTGGATCATAACTCGAACCTGCTCAATTTGAGATCACAAATAGTTATCTGAGGATTTCAATATTTCTCGCTTCCAGACTTAAGAAACACTTCCACTGGAAAAAGAACTCAATTTTCTGTTACAACCTGTTTCACCGCTTTTGTTCCCAATTTATATAAATTGGGCAGATCCCTGTCTAGCACAAATAACTTTCTTTTGAAATCTGCGGAGTATTCGAGAGAAATGAAATCCTGCAACTGAGTCAATGGAATCAGTCACTCCAACCAGACGCTTTCGATCGCGATCCCGTGCCTCTCTCGTACTTTCGATGTGGGGATCCCAGGTTCGATCGAGAATTGGAGACTCTCCACTTTGCTTAGCTTGAACTTGAACTCGGACTTTGACAAGCGTGTATGAAAATATGTCATAAAATCAGGCCAGGGTATTGGAACTGTGGGAAGGGGACCCGATCTCAATTCACTCAATCCAATGGCGTGCTCACCAACTTTGCGAGAAATGGTTACACTTAGGACTTCTGTGCATTCGATAAAATGTTATTACTTTTGAGAAGGCCCTGAAAAACAGAGCAGAATTTCATCAAAAAAATGAAGAATGGCAAGATTGAGGATTGATTCTCAAGTCAGAAATGCAAATTCTTGAAATACCTAAAATGAAACAGATAATATCCCGCTCGATAATAATAATATCCCTCCTTTTATTAGTCAATATAACGGAAAATATTTCAGCACAGGATCCATCTCCTGCCATTCTGACTATTGAAGACGTTTCGATTCCTCTAGGCGATTACCTGAATTTTATTAACCGGATCGATCCGGATAGAATAGAATCCGAAAAAGAAAATTCCAGTCAATTTGTTGATTACCAGTTAAAATTATTCGAGGCCAGAAAACGGGGATATGATACTACCGGGGTTTTTTTAAGTGATATAGACCATTACCGTGGCCTTCTTGCCTCCGGCTTTCTTGATTATGATAGGATTGGGGAAGAGCAGGTCGGAGAGTATTATTCACGTATGCTGAGAGAAATTGAAATCAGCCATATCCAGGTAAATATTGAAGGAGATCTATATAAGGATACCCTAACTGCATACCTGAAGATCGATTCGATTTACCGCCTGATCCAGGCTGGACACGATTTCAATACACTGGCCATAAAGTATTCGGATTCCGGATCAGCAAGAGACAGTGGATATATAGGTTATATAACCGGTATGCAGATAAGGTTTCCTCTTGAAGAATTGTCTTTTAATACCAGTGTGGGAGATGTGTCCGGTATACTCCGGACAAGTAACGCCTACCATCTGATCAAGGTTCATGATCAGAGAGATTCAAGGGGATCCATCATGGTTGCAAGGATTTTTAAGAAAGCCGGGGCGAATTTCAATGAGGAGTATAACAGGAAGGTGGAAATGCTGCTTGACAGTTTACAAAAGCAACTTATGGACGGTGAAGATTTCAATACTGTATCCTATTATAATTCTGACTTCGATCGGACGGAAGAATTTGATCCTGTGCTTCCAGTGATAAGCTCGGGCGGACGGATGGTGGATTTTGTGGATGCAGCATTCAGCCTGAGATACGATGGAGAGATTTCGAAGGTTATTAAAACACAGGAAGGGTATTTTTTACTAAAGAGACTCGAGTACAGGCCTGTACCTGAACTGAATGAAGCGAGGGAGGGAATCATTCAATATTACAGGAACAATCTATCCCGTCAGAATTACCTGAGAGATAGATTTCTAAGGAGTGTCATGAACAGTTACGGATTTAACTATTATGGTGAGGCCTATGACCGCTTTCTTAGATATGGCAGGAATTCCTTTGTGGAAGGTAAGTGGATAGAGCCATCTGATCTTGAAGGTGACAGGGTTATTTTTACCATTGGGGAGAGGGATATTATATTCAAGGATTTTTCAGAATACCTAAGCAAACAGCAATTTGCCTACTCATTTATAAATTACCCTACGGTTATGGGAAAACATTTCCAGGATTTTTTTCTGAAAGAAATTATAGCTTATGAAAAGCAGCACCTGGATAGCAAATACCCGGAATTCAGGACAGCAATGAAAGAATTCTCAGATGCATTGATGATAAATACGATCGAAAATGAGATATGGAATCAGACATCCACTGATAGTGCCGGAATAAGATCGTATTACAAGAAGCGTAAAGGTAATTATCATGTCGCCGGCTATAAGGGCCTTATCATCAGGTTCAGGGATATTAGCGCCCGGCAAAAGCTTGAGTTTGAAATAAAAAATTCGGATCTGGACTTGTATGAATTGGAGGGCTGGCTTAAATTGGATTACAGCGATCTCCTGACCACAGAAAGGGTCCTGGTCCGAAAAGGGGAAAACAATATTATTGATCATTTTATCTGGAAACAGGCCAGGTTTGAGAATGGATTTTCATTGATCTTTGTCATGGGGGAGCATGCAAGCCTTCAGGCTAAAAATTTCGATGAGGCAGCCTCTGGCGTACTGGTTGACTATGAGAAAGTTTTTGAGGATAAATGGATCCTGGAATTGCGCAGGAAATATTCTTACAAGCTCAACAAAAGATTGATCAGAAAGATAAGCTCTGGTAGGTAAATCCATGAGGAAGCCTGCAAATATTTACATAGCAAAGATTTTCAACTAAGAATGGACAAAAGAGCTACGAATGGCCAAAAAAGTATGAACTGTTGGGCACGGTCCTGTGAAAAACAACAAGGTTATCATTTTTTCAATAATAATTTACATATGGTACGTAACCGGAAAACAATAATTCAATCTCTTTTTATTGCTAAAATGGTGCTGGGATGCTTGTCAGGTTATGCTCAGAACTCAAATGAAATTAAGTCACACCTGATTTACTCACCTTATCAGAAAGATAGTACAATCATTCGTGTACTTCTGCCTGACAATATTTGCGCCAATGAAAAATATAGAGTATTGTATGTACTCCCGGTACGCGAACAATTGAACAATAAAAGCGGAGATCCCCTTGTGGAGATAATAAAGGGTGACTTTCATAATAAACACAAGTTAATATGTGTGTTTCCCGGATATACGCACCTTCCGTGGTATGCTGATCATTCTGTTGATAAAACCAGGCAGGACGAAAGTCATTTCCTAAAAACAGTTATACCATTTGTTGACGAGAATTATCCAACAATTAAGAAAAAGGAAGGAAGGCTCCTGATGGGATTTAGCAAATCGGGCTGGGGAGCACTTACCTTATTGCTGAGGAATACTGAAATCTTTTATAAAGCTGCCGGGTGGGATATTGGTATTAGAATGGATACGAATTTGGAGGCAGATAGTGGGTATGTGAAAGCCGCAGAATACACATTTGGTGATTTAGAGAACTTTGAAAAATACCGAGTCTCTGCTCTGCTAAGAAAAAATAGATATAAACTGGGTGTTACTCCACGAATTTTTTATTACAATACAGAAGGGAATCGTGCCAGGGGGGGGGTGGATATTCATACTTTGATGGTGGAACTGGAAATTCCGCACCTGTACATCTTTGAACCCAAACGAAAACATCGGTGGGATAGCGGTTGGATACCGGAGGCTATTAATTTTCTGGTTGAAGATTGATAAATATACGCTAAATAAGATGTTATTAGAAATGAAATATCGTCACCTCCATATAGTTCGGAACCTAATAATAACCATTCAATTCTATGTAATTGCTGCAATAATGCCCGGCTGTGTGTCAGTTTGTGCCCAGTCAGTTCAAAATGAATCGGATGCTTATTACACAAATCCAATAATGCCGGGTAACTGGAGCGATCCAGGGGTGATAAAAGTTGGTGATGATTATTATTCCATGTGCTCTTCCAATGAGTTTCAACCAGGTGTACCCATTATTCATTCAGTAGACTTGATCAATTGGGAATATATTGGCCATGCTTTTCTGGAAAACCCATTGCTGAATGCGGGAGAAACTTTCAGGGGTGTATGGGGTGGCGAAATGGCATACAACCCGAACACCGGGCAATACCTTATTTATGTTCCTGTAATGGGCAATATGTATGTGTATCATGCCAGCAAACCGGAAGGGCCATATTCGGGTCCGGTAAAGTTGGAACTGGAAGGAATTGATCCTGGGTTTTTTGCCGATGAAGACAGTTCTCTTTACATCATTTCCGGGAAAGGAAGAATAATGAGATTAAGCGAAGACGGGTTGAAAACTAAAGAACTTGTGGCGCAGATCGACATTTCATCCCACAAACCTTTTGAAGGGCCTGATATTTTCAAACGCGGAATATACTATTACCTGGTATTTTCTCCTGGAGGAACACGCCCTCATCAGCCTGGCAATATTTCTACCTTGCGAGCAACAGATTTGAAAGGGCCTTGGGAGAAAGATCCGCAAAATCCGAATATGTTTTGTACCGATAATCCTTCTTCGAAATTTGAAGGACCTGCACATGCTACCTTAATAGAAATAGATGACGAGCAATGGTATCTGTTTTATCATGCCCATGAATTATCGCATTACACTCTGGGGAGACCAATGCTCCTGGAAGCTGTAGAATGGACCGAAAATGGGTGGTGGAAACCAGTAAATGGAAGAATTCCCAGTAGAGTAGGTGAAAAACCAGAGCTACCCGAATCGGACATTATACTGGCGGATTCCGATGAGTTTTGCAATGAAAGTTTGGGCTTGCAGTGGTTTTTTAATTGTAAACCCGATTATTCCGGAGGTTCATGGTCGCTTTCCGAAAGGCCAGGATTTATGCGAATTAAGACCAAAGCAGGGGATATAAGCTCTGATAATTCGCTGACCAATGTTTTTCTTCAACGTGTGACATCAAAGAAATTTGAATTTACCACACTACTTGATTTTGATGCTAAGGGAAACAATGAAAAGGCAGGATTGCACATGTATCACGATGCTGGAATGAATTTTTGGCTGGTATCATCAATAGTAGAGGGAAAAAAAGTATTTGAAGTTGGAAAATACAACAATGGTAAGAAAACTGTTCTTTGGACAGTGCCAAATACAATAGGCAATAAAGTATATTTGAAAATAGAGGTTAATGGCGAGGAATCAGCTAGCTTCTACTATAGTACGAATAATTCTACATGGAAAAACCTGGGAAATGAAATTTATTTTGGTGACAGCTGGATGGATTTAAGGAACAATATGAAAGGGAGTCCGGATTTAGGATGGGTTGGAATAAAAAAACGCAACTGCTGGTCGGCAGCAACGTTTGGGATTTTTGCAGTTAGTAATGGAGCTCAGGAAAGCAATAATGCCGACTTTGATTTCTTTCGGGTTGTTTTAAAAGAGACCGAAAATAAGGGGATTTTAAAATAATAGTCATGAATAAAAGCTCATCTGGAATTACACTAATTCTACTTTTAGTCACACTCCTCACTACCTTTTGCACTTTGCCCGATAAAATTTCGCCGGCAGTTTTTCAGAATATCCAAACCGGATTTATTGTTCCCCACGACACGAATAGTGTTTGGTGCTACTGGTACTGGATTGGGGATGATATATCCAAAGAGGGGATAACCAAAGACCTGCAAGCCATGAAAGAGGTAGGAATCGGAGCCGCATTTATCGGTAATATTAATCCTGAAGAAGTTGACGGACCTGTTCCACTGTTCAGTGAAGATTGGTGGGAACACATGGTTCATGCAGTAAACGAAGGAAAAAGAATAGGGGTTGATATTGGTATATTTAATTGTCCGGGTTGGAGTATGTCAGGAGGGCCATGGGTGAAACCCGAAATGGCCATGCGCCATCTGGTTTATTCAGAAACAACAGTTTCCGGAGCAGGTCTGGTAGCCTTGCAGCTTGAAAGACCAGAAGAGGAATTTCAGGATTTATACGTCCTGGCATTTCGAAAAATAGCTTCTGAAGGCGTAAAATTGAATAAGAATAATTCATCGATTATTAGCCAGCCAACTACAAAAAACCTGGAAAATCTGCTTGATGGTGATATCCGGACTGAAGCTCTTTTTAAAACAAGGATAAACGAAACGTATACCATTGACATTATAGCAGAAAAAGAGATTGAAGCGCGTAGCCTGGTTTTGTACCCTACCCAGGACCGGTTTCGGTGTGATATAGATTTTCTGGCAGAAATAGATGGTCAATTTCGCAAACTGAACTCCTTTCCATTTAACAGAAAGAAGAATGTAAAAAACTGCGGACCACGTGATCGCGGTCCGTTGGCGATCGCTTTGCCGGTCACTAAAGCTACTTCTTTCCGACTGATTTGCAAGAATCTGGCCGGTCGCCCATTGGCCGGGTTTTCGGAAATAGTAATTGCCGAAAATGAAGTTTTAGATTCGTATGTTGAAAAGTCATTGGGTAAAATGCACGAAACTCCTCAACCTGAATTTGACACCTATTTATGGGAATCTCAACCTGAGGTGGAGGATGATTTTAAAATCAACGAAGTGATTGATTTAAGTGATGAAATGAATGAATCCGGCAAGTTAACCTGGAATGTTCCTGAAGGGGAATGGACGATTATCAGAATGGGCATGACACCCACCGGCACCATGAATTCGCCTTCTGCTCCGCAAGGATTGGGCTATGAAATAGATAAGGCGAACAGCGAATTGGTACGTTTTCATTTTGAACAATTTATCGGGGAGTTGCTAACACGTATACCTGAAGAGAGCAAGTCTGCATTTAAATATGTAGTTGCTGACAGTTACGAAAAAGGTTCTCAGAACTGGACCGACGGATTTGAAAAAAGATTTGAATCAAAATATGACTACAATCCAGTACAATATCTACCAACACTTTCCGGACGAATTGTATCCAGCGTGGAAGAATCGGACCGTTTTCTCTGGGATCTTCGCCGGGCTATTGCCGATGATATTGCATACGAATATGTAGGTGGATTGCGCAAAGTGTCAAATGAAAACAAACTGAAACTCTGGCTGGAGAACTACGGACACTGGGGATTTCCTTCGGAGTTTCTAATGTATGGTGGTCAATCGGATTTGGTAGGGGGAGAATTTTGGAACGAAGGAGCTTTAGGAAATATTGAATGTAAATTAGCTTCTTCCGCAGCACATATTTACGGAAAACCGGTTACCTCGGCAGAGGCATTTACCGCTTCGAACAATTCATATCTGAGGCACCCGGCTTTACTAAAAAAACGCGGTGACTGGAGTTTTACAGAAGGAGTGAATCACTTTGTACTGCATGTGTACATTCATCAGCCAGACGATAATCGGATTCCGGGAGTAAATGCGTGGTTCAGCACCGAATTCAACCGTCATAATACCTGGTTTAAACAATCAAAAACGTGGATAGAGTATCTACGTCGCTGTCAGCACCTGTTGCAACAGGGACAATATGTTGCCGATGTTTGCTATTTTATTGGTGAGGATGCACCAAAAATGTCGGGGGAACGAAATCCGGAATTGCCGGATGGTTATTCATACGATTACATCAATGCCGAAGTTATCCTCCAACGGCTTTCTGTAGAGGATGGAAAATTTGTATTGCCCGATGGAACTTCATACAGTGTTATGGTTCTGCCACCCTCCAAAACCATCCGCCCTGAATTGCTTTCAAAAATTGCAGAACTAGTAAAGCAAGGTGGTGTAATCTTTGGAGAGGCACCTGGGAAATCGCCAAGCCTTGAAAATTATCCTCAGTGCGATAACCAGGTTAAAGAATTAGCACTAGAACTTTGGGGGGCCAAAAAAGAAGCAAGTTCTGAAATTAAAAAATATGGTGATGGCTATGTTGTTGACGAGCTTGATTTACAAACAACACTGGAGACATTAGAAATTTATAAAGATGTGGAGATAGATGCAGAATTGCCTGTTCTATGGACACACCGAAGTATTCCGGGAATGGAGATTTATTTCCTTACCAATCAAAGTGAAGAAGTAATAAATTTTAAGCCATCATTCAGAGTTAAAGATTTGAAACCACAGTTGTGGGATGCAGTAAGTGGTGAAATCAGGTCATTAAATGAATACACCGAAAAGGACGGACGAATCTATGTTCCTCTAAAAATGGAGGCTCTCCAAAGTTGGTTTGTAGTATTTGCCGGTAACAGTGAAAATGCGGCAATTGGTTTTGAACGAAATTTCCCTGATATTAAGCAAATTAAAACTATAGAAAACGATTGGACCGTTGATTTCCAAAACAAAGTGATTGGCCCTGATACTCCGGTCAATTATAAGTCATTAAGAGATTGGTCGGTTTCCGAAAACGAAAAAATCAGATTCTATTCCGGTAATGCAACTTATAAAACCAATTTTGAGCTTATCGATGTTCCTGAAAATAAAGAATTGTACATCAATCTTGGAGAAGTTCATGTAATGGCGAAAGTGAAGCTAAACGGCAAAGATGTTGGAGGAGTATGGATGGCTCCATATCGCTTAAATGTTTCTGGTGGTTTGAGGGAAGGCACAAATACCATAGAAATTGAAGTGGTCAATCTTTGGCGAAATCAACTGATAAAAGATAAGAAACTACCCAGGGAAGAACGTTTCACCTGGCATTTAGTTGACGATATCAGAGAGGATGAAGAGCCTTCACTATCTGGTTTTTTGGGGCCGGTAACAATAGAAATTCGATAGAATAATATAATGAGCAGCAAAAATCTAATAAAAAATGAAAGCAAGCAATTCATTAAATCTGTTTATTCTATTTGTAATTGGAATTAACACTTCATCAGTTTTTGCGCAAAATCCATTAGTACCTGATGTTGGTATGGCCGATCCACATATTCACATATTCAATAACAAGGCCTATTTATATGCAACCAGAGATAAAGATTCATTGTCTACTACCAGAAGTTGGAACATGCCTGATTGGAAAGTATGGTCATCACCTGATCTTACGAATTGGACTCTGGAGACCACCATTAAACCTGAAGAAACTTATATAGGAGAACCATCTATCAGGTGTTGGGCTCCAGATGCTGCGTACAAAAACAACACTTATTATTTCTATTTTTCAAACGGGAGTCTCAATACCGGAGTAATGAAAAGTAGTTCTCCCGGAGGTCCATTCGTTGATGCCTTGGGTAAACCATTATTAGCAGAGGATTTAACAGGTACAGATGAATACGACCCGACCGTGTTTATTGAAGATGATGCGAACAAAACAGCATATATCGCATTTGGTAGAAACAGAATGAATGAAAAACGTTTTTTTTATAGTATCGCCAGATTAAACGATGATATGATTTCTCTGGCAGAAGAACCAAAGGAAATCATATTTTTAGGCACTATAAAAGGATATAGAGGGTATGATAAGCCTACCTTACATAAATACAAGCATTTATATTATTTGTCGTCAGGTTCGTGGTACGCAACCTCCACCAATATATATGGCCCATATACCATGATAGGAAATTCAGGAAATAATAACGAAAAATATGGATTAACCAGACAGGGGCATGGAAATTACTTTGAATGGAGAAATCAGTGGTTTCATGTGTGGTGCCAATTTGCATGGGGACGAGATGTTGCCTTTTACCGAGAATCGAAAATGAGTTATTTGCATTATAAAAATAATGGCGACATGGTAGACGATGTAGACTTTTTAGACAACCACTACGACACCGGAGTTGGGCAATATGACGCCAATTGGGATAAAATCGAGACTGAATGGTATATGGGGGCAGAGAATGTTACCAAATTAGAATGCCCAAATGGCGGATTTGAAATACAACAGATCTTCAATAATGGTCATTTGTTTTTCCCTAATATGGTCAACCTTTCAAAAAAATCTAGTATAACTTTTCATGTATCATCGGCGAATGAAGCTAAGGAGGGAATAATTGAAGTGCGTGCAAATAGTAAAAACGGTAAATTATTAGGAAGTTGCGAAGTGCCCTTCACTGGAAAATGGGTTGATTATACAGATATTACATGTGAAATAAATCCTTCTGAAAATACAAAAGATTTATACTTCGTATTTAAAGGTAAATCAGGGAATTTATGTCATATTGACTGGTTTTCATTTAATTGATGAAGTTGATATTTGTCGGGTAATTTTAAGGAATTCAATCAAATACAGTTTCCTATCGTAGCATAAAAATCAGATAATTCTAAAATTCTAAACTATATTCGGTATGAATTTTTCAAATTAAATATTAGGTCCTATGTTCACTCTGAAAACAAACTGAATTACGAATCTTATTAATTTGAATGATGATGAGGAAGCTATTACAGGTAACTTGTACTTTATAATGAGCGAGGATAAGTTGAGCGGTGAAATTTCAACTGGAAATTCCTAACTATTCCCACTTTCCAAAGTAGAATTGAAAGAGAACAATGTTCTATACTTTGAATTAACCCCTGAATACGAAACATTCAAGATCGCAGTGACAGTGGATAAGAAAGAGTTTACCGGAACTGTGGCTACACCTAATGGAAACTTACCAATGACAGGTGAAAAGGTAGAGTGAAGATTCTGGTTTCTCTTCCTATTCAGGTTCTTTAAATGAAAAAGCGCAAAGATCATTCGATGACCTTTGCGCTTTAACTATCGCCCGTTCAGTGCAGGATTAGTGTTTGATAAATTTATAGGTGACCGATTTCTGATCCCTGATCACCCGGATGAAATAGATACCTGCTGAATAATCACCCAGGTCAATTTCCATCCTTTCCGAATAAGCTTGCCGTACCTGAATAACTTCACCCAGGAAATTGATCACAGCAACCTTAGACCCGGTCTGAAGCCCACTAATGTTCAGTTGGCTGGTTGCCGGGTTGGGGTAAAGGGTGTGAGTATTTGCCAGGGTCCCATATCCGGATTTTATCGAAGTTGGTTCTATAACAGCGACGGTATCTTCGAAGTCTTTCAATGTATAGATTACTGAAACACTCTGAGCATTTGTCACCTCCACCTTATCATCAATATACATGTTACCTTCAGTTCTCTGGTAGTCAAATTTGTCCAGAACTTTAATGGTTGCACCTTTTGAAGGGGTAACATTATACATAAAGGACTTGAGGTTGGTACCTGGCCTCCAGAGATCGATCACTTTTGCCTTCTGGTAAACCTTATATACACTAGACGTAAGGTAGGGATCAGATTCTGCCATAACTATGCTATAAAGAATCTTGGTGACCCCGTCTTCTGCGATTACTTCTATAAATATGCTGTCATGCAGAGCAGGATCAACGACGATCAGAGTATCAGGAGTTAAGGACAGCAGGGGTACATGCCTTCTCTGGTTATCAATGATGTTCATAAAGGCACCATCCGGCAGTGTAAGCTGACCCAACAGTTCATTGACGGTTGTAAAAGAAGCAATTGTTCCTATTGTACCTGTACTTTCTGTTACCCCGATGTCGTACAGATCAGATGTAAGCAGTGCATCTGAACTTAGAGGAATGGTTTCGATCGTGTACCTTGTAGTATTTTTAAGGTTCGCTGAAACCACTACCAGCGTATCACCGGTTAGTATAATATCGGTTGGTCCACGTTCACCGCTGCCGTCAGCAGCCATTAATGCAAGAACCTGGCCCGTATCGGCCATAATGATATTCCCGGCACCTTCCGCTACGGTACTGCCCGGTGCTACCCCCCTGATGGATTCATTATTGCCATATCCGGGCGAAACGATATAGCTTACCGAAGATATAGTCGAAATAAAATTGGTGGGTTTAATAAATCCGGCGTGACGATTTACATCGTTATCTGGTCCATAGTAAGCATCTCCGCTAATGGTATACCATTCACTGGAACCGGGTCCGTCCGGTTCGTCAAGGGATCCATAGAGTTCTGTGTTTCCGTGCCAGATATAACCTTTTCGGATTTGATGCCTATTGGTTTTAAACGCCAGATCCACTCCATCAATGGTACGAGTATGATCAAAAGGTTCTCCGACGGTCCCATAGATATCAATGAACTCCCAGTCATTAATATCATCCGCAGACTTTGTTCCATTTGCAATACTGTCGTTCGTAGACTTTAAAAGCCACAAACTGACTCCTTCCTGCATAAGTGAAACCTGACTTCCGTCGATCCAACCATAAATATCCATGTAGTACTTTTTCAAGGAATAGAAATCTACGCCCCCGCCCCACCTGGTCAGGGTATCAGTTTTTATAAAAAATGTCTGAAAGGGTTCCACGTCTATTTCATATAGTGTGGTTTCTTTAAAATAAACCCCTTCACCAGTCCTGGCAGTATCTAAATAATATCCAAATTTAAGATAGAACGCCCGCTGTCCATAGTCCGTCTCAGAGATTGCTTCCTCCAGGGAATTGGGGCCGTGACCTTTGTTGGGTCTTGAATAAACAAGCATATAGTCTCCCAGGGATAAGGGTACATTTGAGGGATTGAAGATTTCAACTGCACGGTTTTTAGAGTTATCGGAGTTAATTGTTTGTGAAATAAAAGGATCCAGTTTGTTTGGCTCCACATCCTTTGGAAGATCAAACGTTATGGTATAATCTAAAATTGAGGTATCATTTTCAGCAATCACCGTTATGGTTGCAGTCCGGTCTTCCTCGGAACCGCGAATGTAGGCCGGTTGCTTGATCATTACCCGGGCATCACTATTCTGTGCCATGGCCGATATGGAAGGAAACTGTTGTGCATCTGCCGACATGGTAATATTATAGGCGAGAGTGGTAGTTGCAAAATTCCAGAGGGTATCATTATCGATTAAAATGGTCTTTAGTTCTGCGTTCCCGTCCGGACTAAAATCATCCGGCTTCACATAATACTCTTTCTTATCTCCGTTTTTGGCGGTAACCTCCAGTTTATCACCCATTTTGACATCTGCCCTTACAGCTCCGTCATATGTCTTGTACTCCCAGGTTGCATTGGATGCAATTTCAAGGTATTTCAGCACGGTGTCGATCCGGGTGCTAAATGGAATACTCCATAACGTATCGATGACCGGATCGTCTTCAGTAACAAGAAATTGAGTTGTTAAATCTCCTGTTTCGGTCCTGGAAAAGAGGGGAAGGATCTTATTATTCGATTCCAGAGGCTCGGTAACTGTTATGGGATATTTCCTGGTTTCAACCTCATTCCCGCACAGGTAAACATATAGGGTATCCCCTGTCTGAACTGAATTGCTTTCCAGGGTATCGGCCCCCCACCGAAGATGCCATGCCATATTGGGGCCCACGTTCATCACCTTATAAATTGAATCGCGCCATACGCCCCAGGGTAATGATATTTTGTTGTCATCAATAATCTCCCCCGACTTCAATGAGAACTCCCATTTAGCGGTATCGGTATGTATGCCGACCGTAGTGAACATGGATCCAAGCTGATCGGGATTATATGGGATCGGGATCCACTCCGAATCTTCCCAGCTGACACCGGCACTAGTCAAAAAGTCACCAGCGTTCCCCTTGGTAACACTGGCCTTTCGAATCAATGTATGGGTTAAGGAGGCGTTTGTCACCCCGGCCACATCCCATTGGTCCCGGATAAGTATACCAACCTGATCAAGTAAGGTGTCAAGGGCCGGGTCATATGTACCTGATCCTTCATCATCGAGGTCCCAGAACAGACCAAATGTATCATCTCCACCCCCGAACCGCATTCCTGAAAATAGCTGCCTTTTGGTAAACCACAACCACCAGTCAGCATGTTGGTAATACCATAAAGGGGTATTTATGATGTCAGTATATATTGGATCTGTAACGTGATTAATCACTATAAATGATTCACCAGGAGCTAACATTGGAGCATTGTATAGCCACTGAGCATTTCGGCCGGTATCGGAAGAGAAACTTCCGCCTTGAACTGCTGTTACCATGATAACCCTGGAAAGATCAGCAGGTTCTGTGCCTATATTGGTTATTTCACAATAAGCATCAGATGCTGAGCCCAAGAACATTTCTGATACGATCAGATTAGGTACGGGTACCTGTGCCCTTGTAAAATGAGTCATACAAGCCAGGCCAAGGATGAGTAGTAGTTTTGTTTTCATAGTTTTAAAGTATTTAAAGGTTAGTTAAAATGCTGAACATTGAAATTAACTGCACCGATGATATCATGGAGGCAGGATATTATCAAAAAGGGGTGACTGGACTCATTAAAAATACAAAAATATCTTAAAATTCCCAATCCGCTGGACAAACATGCCATGATATCATTCAAAGTAGTTACTATGACAAATATATACCAGTGTCGCTACAGAAGGGTGATTGCTTCCTGGCATATGATCTCATTTAATCATCCACCAGGAACCTTACAGCTTCATGAATCCAGCCGCTGTCCCACCTGTGTTTCCTGTGGGGTTCATAAAGATATTGATGAGGAATCTCCAACTGTACCATCAGTTTGTGAATTTCAGCACCTCCGAGGCCCCTTCTTCCTTCGGTATTATAGTAGAACAATCGTGCCTGATCTCCCAGCGATGCTCCTATATCTTTAAGCAGGGTTGTAATCCTGTATTTTTCAAAGTTGGATGTACTGCCAAAAAGAGTCGTTATTCTTTCCTTTCTTTCTTCTTCGGATATGGGCCCGGTGTCAACCCTGACTCCGCTATCCCAGCCTGCAGCCCTGTAAAATATATCGGGATTTCTTAATAGCAAAGTAAAGGATCCCCAGCCTGATTTGCTGAATCCCATTAGCAACCTGCCTTCTGCATGTTTCAGGGTAGGATACCTTGCCTCAATATAGGGTATTACCGTTTTAAGTAAATGACTTTCGTCCTGCCGGGCCATATCTGTGGAATGATCGCAATACCAGGGCATGACCGTAAATTCCGGAGCCACGCAGATAAGGTTATACGTATTGTGATAATCGTATTTCATCACCTCCTCCAATCCATCTCCAAAGCGCCGGGTATCATTTTCAATTACCGGGAGGATATATAGTACCCTGTAATTCACTCCGGGATCAATCTTATCAGGCAGAAGCACCCGTATGGTGGTGCTGTCAGCCTGGTAAGGGGATTCTATTCGGTGATAGATGATATTATCATCCTCCGTGCTCCCTTTTGTAATCTGAACCAATAGCAGAAGAGCGTTTACCAGGAATACTATCTTTAATCTTTTCATGGATTTGAAGCTGTAAGGTTATTCAACTATACAATATAGCAGTCATTTTCCATATAGGGTCTATCTGGAACTTATTCTTTTAATGTACAGATCGATAAGGTATATTTATATTGCAGTAATTTCACAAAAGAGAATGTAACCGAGCTTGCGAGCTCGCCGAAGGCAATTATTGTTATGGTAAGTGTAGTTACGCTGAGCCCTTCGGGGTTCATCAGGCCAATTGAATAAACTAAATAATTACTTATGAAAATATTAAAATATTCATTTCAATTTTTCATGTTGACAATACCCCTTTTATTTGCTATTGACATGAAAGGATGTAATCTAAAAGAAAAAATAAAAAGTCCTAACATTATTTTTATCCTAACCGATGATCAGGGATGGACACATACTTCACACCGCGCAGATCCGGATATCCCTGAGTCGGAAAGTGATTATTATGAAACCCCAAACATTGACAAATTAGCTAAATCAGGGGTGTTGTTCACACAGGGGTATGCCCCAAATCCTATCTGTTCACCAACTCGGCATAGTTTGATGTTTGGTCAAAATGCTGCCAGGCATATCTACAACAAAGATGCCGATTGGTACAAAAAAACTAACGACTGGCTAACCATCCCACGTGCAATAAAAAAAGCCAATCCTGCTTATAAAACTGCTCATTTTGGTAAATGGCACATTGCTATGGTTCCTAAAGATGCAGGATTCGATTACGACGATGGGATGACATCCAACGTTGGCGGTGAGATTTTTGGCGATGAATTTATAAATGTCAAAGATTATACTGAAGCTGCTGATGAATATATGAAGGAAAATAACATTGGCAATCCTTCAAATGCAAAACGGGCTGGTAAACCAAGCGGACACTGGGACGATAAAAATGCAAAAGATATTTTTGGAATTACCAGCCGCGCCAGGGAGTTTATGAAAGAGAGTATTGCTGAAGGAAAGCCTTTTTACGTTCAGCTATCGCATTATGCAACTCACCTTTCATTGGTTTCGCAAAAAGAGACCTATGAATATTTCAAAAGCAAAAAGCAGGGAGAACGGCATACAAATCCGGAGTTTGCGGCCATGCTTAAAGATCTGGATACTGGCGTTGGAATGATTATGGATTTTGTAAGAGAACAGGGAATAGAAAACGATACTTACATTTTTTTAATGGGGGACAACGGCGGAAGATTATCTCTAAATCAAATTGCTGTAATTGATGAAAACAAAAAACTACTTGAAGCCTATTATTCTACCCAGCACAACAGAAATATTCCTTTACGCGATGGAAAACATTCCTTCTACGAAGGTGGTTTAAGAGTTCCATTTATGGCCTCCGGTCCAGGTATTAAAGCAAACCGAGTTAGTAGAATACCTGTAACCGGCCTGGATTTTTTACCCACGTTTACAGAACTGGCAGGAGGAAATGTTGAAATGACGGAAGCAATCGACGGGGGAAGTTTGGTTCCGCTTCTTCTTGATGAAAGTGTTGAAGAAATAGAACGAAGCAGCGAATACCTGATTTTTCATCAATCGTCACATCGTCCACCTCGCAGTGCCATCCGAAAAGGAGATTTTAAATTAATTAAATACTGGTCGAAGGAAACCAAATACATAAACTCACCAAAAGTTGAGCTTTTCAATATTGATGCAGACCTGGGCGAAACCACCAACCTGATTGAAATTTATCCTGAAATTGCACTAGAGTTGGAAACTGAATTAAATGAGTTTCTAAATAAAACCGATGCCGAAACTGGAATCAGAGATATCGATGGCCCATATTATCGCTTGTTGGATGACTTGAATGCAAAGAGTGAATAGTGTCAAAGCATTTGCTTAAGTAGAAAATAAATGAAACGAATTGCAATCATTGTATTATCAATTGTTCTGGGCCTGCCCATCATCCTGTTCACTTTAATTAATATATACGGCGGTGCAGGGAGGAAAACAGGAGACCCAATGAAACCTGGCAATATTGAAGTTCCGGTTCAGCGTACCTTTATCTACAACGATACCTCAGCCTTACAGCAAAAAGTGATTTCTAATTGGTCCGAGGGTAAAACGGAAGAGTGGAAAGAGAACGAAAAGGTAAACTTAAAAAACTCTAGAACTGTTTTAGGATGCCTGGTTTCAGGCAAGAGGGTAGATGAGATGAACCAATATCTCATGAGGCAGAAAGCTACAGGTGTCCCCGGTTCAAATTGGTGGTTAAATCCCAATGGTGATTATGATTTTAATGTAATGGCTTTTACGCCTGTACTTTACATGTTTGATGATCGGCCAGATTTGTTATATCCGGAAACGAAAGCTCATTTATTGAAAAATATCCTGACCATCGAAGGAGAAGGATTTACCAAAAAGGTCCCCTATTTGCTATTGGAAGATACTGAAAACCATATCCTGATGGCCGAAGGTTCACGCTATCTCAAGAATCAATGGCTCTGGAATAATGGGGAAAGATCACCAGAATACGATAATGCAACTAATGGCGTTGAAAAAGGCCTGAAATCATATCTTGAAGAAATTTATACCTATGGATTTTATGAATATAATTCACAGCCATATCTGGGTTATACCTATGGAGCATTGCTAAATCTTGATGAATTTGCTTCAGGAGAAATAAAAGCCCTTTCACGAAAAATACTGGACAGGCTCAACTGGCAATATGCATTGAGTAGCTACAAGTTTAAACACTTTCCTCCATACCGTAGGCGGTTTGGGAAATCGTTTAAAACGAACATTGACTCTGATTATCACACGGTAATGCTGAAAGTGTGGGCTAGTTTATATGCCGATACACTTGTATTTGAAGATATTTCACGAGGAAAACATCATGCACTCTGGGCGTCAATAATGTCATACCGACCACCGGATAAAGTAATGGAATGGACCATACAAAAGCCCTGTCAATATTTTGTGAAGATGGGGCATGGGTATAATTCATGTGCGGAGATATATTCGGGGGATAAGAGTTATTTGATTTCTTCAGGCGGCGCAAATCAAGGCAAAAGGTCCTTGATTGTCGCCAAGCCAATTATGCTGTTTTTAGATGACGACGCTACCGAAATGGACGAGGCCATTCACATGTATGGTCCTGGCGAAGATTTTGTTGAATGGAACAACACAGGAGTTTATGAAGATTTTGCATGCACGAAAGGCAAAGTTCACATCCCGGAAGGGAAACAAGCAGTTCTTGCTTCAGACAAATGGAGAGCTTTTGGCATTTCAGAAGGTGTATTTCTGGCTGTTTATTCTGATAAGGAATTAGGAATAATGATAATTGTGCGAGCCGCTTCAGCAGAAAAAGCATTAAACAAAGTCATTGCAATCAATTCAGACGAAGATTTATTGACGACACAATTCAATCATCCGAATGGTAATTTTATTGAATATGATTTGGATTCGCCTAAAAATAAATGGGTAATAACAAAAGTGAATAACGAAACGGTAGACAGGGATTTTGACCAATGGCCATTTTTTGATGGAAATATTGATGGAATAAATTAATGTCACAAAACGTACAACTTACATAATATCTATTGTTTATGAAATTCAGTAGAGGTTTAAACACTCCATTCTGTGCAATAGTTCTGTTTCTATTCATTTTTCAAATACATCCATTCGCAAGTGCCCAGGTTAATGTATTTGAAATGGATAGTATTCCCGGTCAAATCCCTGAAAATCTGGATATATATCTGGTAATAGGTCAATCGAATATGGCAGGCAGGGCTACAATTAGAGAAGAAGAAAAGAAAAGCATAGCGCGAGCATATCTTTTTACCGGTAATGATACGACTCCCTGGGTTGCAGCAACAAATCCACTTAACCGGTATTCCACAACAAGAAAAGTTATAAGAATGCAACGCTTAAGTCCGGCCTTTTCTTTTGCCCAATCAATGACCGCAAAGAATCCTGATAAAGAAATTGGATTGGTAATGAACGCAAAAGGTGGAACAAAAATAGTTCAGTGGCTGCCGGGAACAGAGTTGTATGAAGAGGCAATTAAACAAACGTTTAAAGCCCTGAAATATGGAAAATTAAAAGGAGTTATCTGGCATCAGGGCGAAGGGGATTGGTATCAAGTTCGGGTTGATCTGTACCTGGGGCGTCTCGAAATACTTGTAAATGCAATTCGCGAAGAGTTTGAAAGTCCTTCTATCCCATTTGTTGCGGGTCAGCTTTACGAAAATGAAAACAGGCATGCCTTTAATGGAATGATATTGCAATTACCCGATTTTATTCGTTACACAGGAGTTGCTATTTCGGAAGGTACAAATACAATTGATGATACCCATTTTGATTCGGGAAGCGCAATTATTATGGGAAATAGATATGCCCATGAAATGATAAAAATACAATTGGAACCAGCGAAAAAGAAATGAAATCTTCCTGGATGAATTATATAAACAAAATATGAGATTAAATTCAAAACTAACACTTGGAATTCTCGCACTGTCTTTTGCAGCCTGCCAAACAGCTCAAGAATCAGTTAATTCAAACGGTGAAATAAGGGTAAAGAGTGAAGTCATTTATCCCAAATTGAGGGTGTGGACTTCACCAGCCAATGGAGAGGAAGTTGTGATTAACTCACCTAGTTTACAATGGCCTTCCGGGAGAGGTGAGAAATACAGTGTGCGCCTGGCTGCCTCCAAAGATTTTTCTGAAAATCTGATCGAAAAAACGGAAATTCCTTTTGCATTATTCAATCCGCATAAAAAGTTGGACGATGGAATCTGGTATTGGCAATACAGGGAAAATTCCGGTGAATGGGGCAAAGTTGATTCGTTCAGAGTGGGAGAATCAAGCAGCGTTTTTGCAGCACCTGAGGTTTCTGCGATGATAAAAAATATTTCTTCTTCCCACCCCAGGGTTTTGGCGAAGAAAGACGAGTTGGAGGCCTTACGTATTAAGGCAAAAGATTATGAGGAAACTTCTATAATTATTCAGAAGGCCAATAGGTTTGTGGGCAAACCGGCTCCGAAAGAATCTTCTGCTCTTCCAAAAATAAAAGGTAAAAATGATTTTGAAAACGATAAGTTAGCAAGTTTGGCCAGTAAAAATGCAGGGTGGCCAGTCTATAATGCTTTGAACTCACTGTCACAGGCATATCTTTTAACGGGTGACAATAAGTATTTTGAAACTTCTAAGAAATGGATGCTGGAAGTTTCAAGCTATGATCCCAAAGGCGCTACACATACCAATAATTTTGGCGATGCCGGGATTATGACTGGCCTGGCAATTTCTCTGGATACTTACTGGGATAAACTAAGCAAGGAAGAGAGAGAAGTGGTTATCAAACAAATTAGAACCCGTGCAAACGGCTTCTATGAATTATGGATTGGTAAAGTAGAAAGTCGCTCTTCGTCAATGCACGTTTGGCAACATATCATGTACTGGATGCTTCAAACCACATATGCCCTTGCCGGAGAAACTCCCGAAGCAGATTTATGGTTGGAATACATTTATGAATTGTGGATTGCGCAGAGCCCTAAAATGGGAGAAACTGACGGAGCCTGGTTTAATGGTACCGGATATTTTAGAATGAATACAATAACCATGTACTATATATCAGATCTGTTTTCAGAATTAACGGGAGTTGATTTTATGTCCAACCCCTGGTACAGGAATAATCCAAAATGGATGTTGTATGCTTTTCCTCCCGGTTCTGTTGCTGATGGATTTTGTAACGATGGTGATAAATATGAATTTCCAACTATCAATTATGCAGGTTATGCCGATGCTGCTGCACGAAGATTTCATGATCCTTATGCCGCACTATTCACGAGGTATTGTACTGCACATTTAGAAACTGATTTGTCGACCGATAGCGAGTGGGAATGGTACCGAATTGTAAAAGGCTACGATGAAGAATTCCCTGAAACAGACAACACGTTTAAGATTTCACAAGCAGCGTGGTTTCCTGATGTGGGTGTTGCATACATGCATACCACTTTACCTGTAATCGAGAATAACCTGATGTTCTCTGTGCGTAGCAGTCCGTTTGGTCCTTTGGGACATGCACACGCCGATCAGAATGGCTTTAATATAGCCTACGGTGGGAAAAGATTATTTTATAATACAGGATATCGTCCTGCTATGGGCGACCCTCACTTTTTGGGATGGTACAAACATACAAAGGGCCACAACTCAGTATTAATTGATGGCAAAGGGCAGCCATATAATGCCGGGGCATATGGTTGGATTCCCCGCTTCATTCACGGAAAACAGATTTCATATGTGGTTGGAGATGCATCAAATGCTTACTCGGCTTCGGATATGGGTGAAAATACAGATCTGGGAATGAAGAAGTTCAGACGACATTTCATTATGCTGCGACCTTCAGTAATTGTAATCTACGACGAACTGGAAGCCGACCATAATGCTGAATGGAGTTGGTTGATTCATAATGATAAGGGAATAGAAGTGGACTCAGCAAACAAAATGCTTCTTGCTCAAAATGAATTAGCACATGCGCAGGTGAATTTGTACTCTTCGTCGCCAATTGATTATGTGGTAACCGATGAGTTCTCGGTACCGGTAGAAAACTGGACAAAGAAGTTAGATAAAAATGGTAATTTAGTTGTGTTTGAAAACCAGTGGCACTTTTCAGGGGTGTCCAAAGAGAAGTTGGAAAAAATGCGCTACCTGGCCATAATTCAGGTAAAATCAAAAACAGGAGAATCGGTTTGTGAAAAGGTTGTTTATGATGAATCTACCAATACCTATTCAGTCGGGGATTGGAATATAAATGCTGAAATGGATACATCGAAGCCGGCAAAAATTGAAATTAATGATAATTCAGGGACTGCAGCATTTGTCTCTTCAGGAGGAATGGATTTTAATGGCAGGAATTACAAAGGAAAGATAACCGGAAGTTCCAAATTGCTTGAAATAATTGATGGGGAGAATCTATTCCAGGAAGCAGAGGATGAAATTCCTGTTGCAATTAAAAGAGTGATAAATAAGAAATAAATATGAAAAAAGTTTTTACTTCTTCTGCATTAATTGCTACTGCGTTTCTAGTAATGTCCTGCAATAGATCTGGTACAGTAACCACAACCAATGAATCAGAAAGACCAAATATTATCCTGATAATGGCTGATGATCTGGGTTTTGAAGCTATAGGATGTTATGGAGGTGCCAGCTATAAGACACCTAGGATAGATCAAATGGCCTCTGAAGGTGTGCGCTTTGATCAATGCTATTCACAGCCTTTATGTACGCCTTCAAGAGTAAAAATTATGACTGGAAAATCCAATTTCCGGAATTATGAACGATGGGGGTTTCTGAATCAGAATGAAACTACTTTTGCGCATCTTTTGAAATCTGAAGGATATTCGACCTGTATTGCAGGTAAGTGGCAATTAAGGGGAGATGAATATGCCCCGTATAAAGCAGGATTTGATGAATATCTATTATGGCAGATAACTTTTACCAGCTATAATGAGCGGTATAAAAACCCTCGAGTACTTGAGAATGGAAAGCTTATAAAATATACAGAAGGAGAATATGGCCCACAGGTTTTTACTGATTATATCAAAGGTTTTATGGAACGCCATAAAAACGAACCCTTTTTAGTTTACTATCCTATGGTACTTACGCATCGACCTTATGTTCCATCGCTCGATTCCGATGATTATGATGATTTTGTTGTGGCCGGTAAAGGTGATTCCAAGGCGTCTGTTTCTGATACGTCGTATTTCAAAGACGAAGTGGCATATATGGATAAGGTGGTGGGTGAAATCATTGACAAAACTCATGAATTGGGAATTAATGAAAATACACTTATTCTTTTTACCGGAGACAACGGCACCGGTACCGAAGTCATTTCAACTATGAAGAACGGAAATAAAATTCCCGGGATGAAAGGGTATACCAGTGAATATGGAAGACATGTGCCGCTGGTGGCATATTGGGATGGAAGGGTAGATGCCGGTCAGGTAAATGATAATCTTATTGATTTTTCTGATTTTTTACCTACCATTTGTGATGTTGCAAATGTGAGCTTACCAGAAACATTTATCACCGATGGTAATAGTTTTATGCCTCAAATTTTAGGAGAGGATTACATGCCGCGTGAATGGATTTTTTGCCATTATGATCCGGGAAAAGAAAAATACTCAAAGAAACGTTTTGTACAAAATAAGGAGTGGAAACTTTATGAGAACGGGGATATTTATCATGTAAAGAGTGATCCATTAGAGAAGACTAGAATTGAAGAGAATGATTTGAATACAGAACAAAAACTACTTATCTCGACGTTTCGGGAAGTATTTAAGGAAATGCAGATTGAGGAGGAATAGTTAAATGAAGGTAAAAGCATTATTCAAATTGTACTTCATTGCATTTTTGTGTGTTGAAACAATTTCTGGTGCACAGTCGTTTTCACTGCAATGCAATGGCAATCCGATTCTGGTTTCGGAGCAAAACGATGTGCCTCTTTCGTATGGGTTAAACACCTATAAATATGCGCGGGTTGCATACAGCGGAAAACCATTAGCGATGGAAATTGAGGCTTCAGGCTTTGAATCCCGCTCGCGCATTAGCTTCGCTGAGCTCGCGGGCTCGGTTGACTTCGTCGAGCTAAAGGTTCCTCGGAGCTCTGCTCCGAGGAGCTTAAATTGCTGTTTTATGCATCAAGGCTAACATCTGATAACAAGTATTATAACATGGCTGTTTCGCATGCAAACGTTACTATGAAAAATCATATCAGGCCTGATTCAACTTCATTTCATGTGCTGGTCTACAATGATAAAACAGGTGAGTGTATCAGGAAATGTACTCATCAGGGATATGCAGATAACTCCGTTTGGGCCAGGGGACAGGCCTGGGGCATTTACGGATATACCATGTGTTACAGAGAAACAGGTGACGTAAAATACATGGAAACAGCTAAACAATTGGCTGGAGCCTATTTAATCAGGCTTGGCAAAGATTATGTTCCCTATTGGGATTTTGATGATCCTGATATTCCATACGCTCCCAAAGATGTATCAGCCGCTGCTGTAACAGCCTCGGCTTTTCTTGAGCTTTCAGAGCAACAATCAAATAAAGAAGAAAAAGCTTATTATCGAAGTGAAGCGGAGAAAATGCTTAGGGCACTTTCATCTTCAACCTATTTAAGTGGTACTGAAAATGCTGCAATATTGCTGCATTCAACAGGTAATAAGCCCAGAAATGGAGAGGTGGATATTCCAATTAATTATGCCGACTACTATTATTTAGAAGCCTTAATACGCTTAAAAAGATTACTGGAATCAAAGTTTGATAAATGATCTATAAAATTCTAATTGCTTCACTTTTAGTTTGTGGGTTATTTACAAACTCTACAAATAAATTACCCAAAGTGTTGATAATAGGTGATTCAATTTCAGGTGACTATTTGCCCTATGCTAAAGAACGGCTAAAGGGTATAGCAATTCTGACTACCCCTAAAGTAATTGATGACAATGGAAAGCGAACAAGTTGTGAAGGCACAACCATGGGCGTAAAAAAGATAGATGAGTGGATTAACGACACAAAATGGGATATCATACATTTCAATTTTGGCTTACATGACATCAAACATATAGATCCTGCAACAGGTAAAAACAGCAAGAACCTAAATTATCCGCAACAGGCTAACCCCGAACAATATGGAAAAAACCTAAGCATAATAGTAGAGAAGTTAAAGGCAACCAATGCCAAGCTTATATTCGCAACTACAACACCTTATCCTGATAAACTTGGCAACCAAATGCGTTCCCCCGGAATGTCTGAAGTATATAATCAAGTGGCTTTGGAAATCATGAAGAAAAACAGCATTGAGGTAAATGATTTATACTCATTTGTATTGCCTCAAATGGAAGAGTTACAGCGACCCAATAACGTACATTTTAATGAAGTGGGGAGCAAAGCTCTTGGAAATCAGGTAGCCAAAGCAATCATTAACAATCTGGAAAAACAAAAGCATGATAAGTAGATATGTGATTTCAGCACTGCTGATCGTCCAGTTCGTCTGTAATGCGCAGACCCCCGCTCTGCCTGATGAAGAGCCGGCCTTTACTCAGGGAGAACTTCTCTACGAAAACGATCTTTCCGATCAGGATCAATTACAGGATTGGAAAATGGAGGGACCCGGAGAATTGGAATTCAGGGACGGCTGGATGGAGATGTTTTCCCCTGAAGAAAAATTCCATCACGTCTTCTGGTGTCCCGCAGTTTTTCCTGATCGTTTTATTGCTGAATGGGAAGCTCAGAACCTGGAGCCTGACGCCGGACTCTGCATCATTTTTTTTGCAGCAAAAGGATTGGAAGGAGAAGATATTTTTGATACTTCCCTGCCCGAAAGAAACGGAAATTTCAGAGGTTACACTATGGGTAAAATAAATAATTATCACATCTCCTACTACGCCAACAATCCAGGTTATGAACCCGGGCGTGGAACAGCCAACCTTCGCAAGAATAGAGGTTTTGATCTTGTTCAAACCGGTCGTGAAGGTATTCCTGTCATATCCGGGGATATACATAAAATGAGACTTGTGAAGGATGGCAGGCATATTGTGATGTGGGTAGATGACCGCAGGATCATTGACTGGACTGACGAAGCCGTTGATGCCAGTCAAACCCATAAAGAGGGCAAGATCGGGTTGAGGCAGATGAAATGGACCCATTTCCGGTACCGGCATCTCAGTGTGTGGACAATTGAGGATTAAGCAAAGTAAAACCTTGGATAGAAAGAATTTAACTTATGAAAAACGCACTATTTTTACTTTTAGCACTCGGACTCTCCGCTCAATTATTTGCACAATTATCGACAAAACAGATTGTTGGAACATGGAATTATACTGTGTTGGCCGATCAGAGAGAATTAACAGGATCCCTGAATTTTGCTGAAAAGGAGGGGAAGCTCACGGGCGAAGTCCTGGCGGGACAAGAGGGTTATACATTCCCGCTGACAAAAGTTGATTTTAAACAAAATGACTCTCTCTACTTTGAATTTGTTCCTGAAAATGAAGCAATTAAATTCACAGTGAAAGTTGAGGGTGAACTATTTAAGGGCAGTGGTACCATTTTCGGAAATAGCGTTAACATAACCGGAGAAAAAACTGCTGCACAGGCTTCAATCGGAGAAAATACTGTTGCGCAGTCTTCAGCCGAAGATAATACTGTCTCACCGCCTTCAACCGAAGATTTCAACAATATTGATTTGTCAAAATTTGAAAATACAGAGGGTGCAGAATATTTTTTCAAGGTAAAAGCTTATGCCGACTATATGATTACCCATGGACGAGACCGATACGGAAAAGAGCATTCGCCCCTTTTTGCAACGACTCTCAGCAGGGAAACCGGAAATGTATATCAAAATAATCCTCCCGATGCACCAAAAGGTATCCGCCGACAGGATCGTACATGGCGTGGTTCGAATACCTCAAAAGATAATGGCTTGTACAGAATACTTTTTAAACTGACAGAAATCACCGGAGATGAAAGGTATGCGCAGGAAGCTGATAAGGCAATCAAATGGTTTTTCGCACACTGCCAGAATCCTGAAACAGGATTTATGGCCTGGGGAGAACATATTGGCTGGGATTTTTTTACAGAGGCCCCCAGTAAAGTGGGTAGCCTGTATTTGATACACGAGTACAAAGGTTTTAATTATTGGGACAGGGTGTGGAAATTCAATCCTGAAGCAGCGGAAAAGTTTGCTCTGGGATTATGGGAACACCAGATTTATGCGCATGAGGGACCGGATGCAGGTGAGTTTAACCGGCATGCCAGGTATGACCGGCATGGTCCGGGAAAAGGAAGAGCTTTTCCCGGACATGGAGGCAATTTTATGGGTGTTTGGGCAAAAGCTTACCAGGAAACCGGCAAAGAGGTTTTTTTAACCGCTATTGAAACTTTAGTAAATTATTATGAGCGCAATACTACCGATAAAGGTGCAATATTGTATGCATCAGATTATCCTGAGCAATATTCATTGAAACAAAGTATGGCGCTGGCATCCAATCTTTACCGCATAATGGATCTTATGCCCGCAGACCTTGCAAACAGGATGAAGAAACTGGCAGATGGAACAGTAGCGTTGTATTTGAGTTTTGACCACGATCCTTCAAAAGGCGGTAAAGGATTTCTTAAATCCGCCAATCTAATTACCCTTGAGCCGGGTGAATTTCGCCCCCCCCACATGAGAAATAGTGCATGGACTGAAATGTGGTCGGCTGGTTATGGGATAGGGTCCGGCTCCTGCAGTGAGGCAAATGGTTGTTATTCGCGATATAAACAAACCGGTATTGAAGAGTTTAAAATCCTTTTTATGAAATCTGTGGAAGCATATTTTTCAGAAGATCCACCACCGTCAGAAGTGCTTTATCCCAGCAATTACTCCAGTTTATACGGTATGATGAGGAATGCGTATGAATTAACAGGCGAAGAACGTTTTTTAGCCAAAGCTAAAATGTATATACAATTGTCTGTAGAAACTTTTCTGGATGATAAATCACCTCTGCCCAAAGCATCAAACCAGAGTGAGCATTATGAAGCCATAACAGGTGGGCCGGGATTAATGAATAATTTGCTGTCGTTATGGATGAACATGAATAATCGATGAAAGCAGCTATATTCTATCTTACCGCCTTCACTTTTCTGAATTTCTGCAGCTGTCGGCCAGAACATGAAAGCCCCAATATCATATGGATCATGATGGAAGACTGGGGATACGAGCTGCCATGATTACCGGGTTCCACCAGAATTACATTGGAGCGAACCAGCATCGAACCAGGGGACCCGGATGGGAAAAGCAACCCCTGCCCTATGGTATTAGACCAATCTCCCATTTACTCGAAGAGGCGGGCTACTATACCTGCCTTATGGAGAACCGAAAGACGGATGTCAACTATACTACGGAAAAAGAACTCTTTATGGGCAAGGATTGGGGAGAAAGGGCTGAGGGACAGCCATTCTTTGCGCAGATAACTTTCTCAGGCACCCACCGGATATGGTACCGGGATCCGGAAAACCCAATTGACATTGAAGATGTGGAGCTTCCTCCTATTATCCGGATTATCCTTTTGCGAAACGGGACTGGGCCAATGGGCTTGAGGCTGCTCAGGTGGTTGACCGGGAAATCGGCAGGATCCTTGACCGCATTGAACAGGAGGGCATTGCCGATAATACACTGGTTTTCATTATCGGCGATAACGGTCGATGCATGCCTCGTGGGAAACAGTTTCTCTATGATGGAGGAATCCAGGTACTCCTCCTGGCCCGGTGGCTGGGTAAGATCAAAGCCGGGACGGTTAGCACAGACCTTGTAATGACCATTGATATATCTGCGACCATTCTCGAAGCTGCAGGTATAGGTCCCGGATATGAATTGCACGGTTTAAGCCTCCTGGGGAACGAAACCGGTCAAAGAAAATATGTTTTTGCAGCCAGGGATAAAATGGATGATACATACGATGCTATGAGGGCGGTCCGGTCTGAGGAATATAAACTGATACATAATCTGATGCCAGAGCGGCCCTACTGCCAGTACTCCAGGTATAAGGAGGCGAGATATCCGGTTCTGGCCCTGTTAAATGTAATGAACCTGAAAGGGGAATTGACTCCTGAACAGGCGGCTTTCATGGCCCCTTCAAAACCCGAATTTGAATCCCGCTCGCGCATTGGCTTCAGAGCTCGTATACTCGGTTCCCCGAAGTTCTACTTCGGGGTTAGCGAGCACATTTAAAATAATGTATGGATCGAAGATTAGCTGAGCTGAGCTCGCGGGCTCGGTTGACTTCGTAGAGCTAAAGGTCCCTCGGAGTTCTGCTCCGAGGAGCTTCAATTGTTCGACCTGAGAAAAGATACGTATGAAATAAATAACCTTGCAATGGATCCGGCATATGCAAAAATCCGGGATGAACTTCTTGCCGAGCTGAATGCTTGGAGAAAAGAAATTAATGACCAGGGTGTTACGGAATCATTCCGTGAGGGTGGATGGCCGGCGGATTACCCTACCCGAACCCTCGAGGAGTGGGAATATATTCTCGGGCAATGGGAACCCTGGGTATTTCGTGGCCCGGGAGAAAATGACAGGTCACTGCATCCTGAAATCAGGCAGATCCATGAAGAACTGAAGTAACCGGCTCAAAATCAATATTGAATCTTTATTAGTGCAATCTGCACAGGGACAGGATGATAAATCGGAATCTAAAAATGGAAAGGATAAGCCCGCAAGAGAAATATCACACTTGCGAAAAAAATCAGGTATTAGTAAGGTTCAGACAGGCGAACCGGGAATTCCTGTTCAATCGTCAGCCATACACAAAATGAAGTTGATAAATGATGGTGCACACATTGTGATGTTTGTAGATGAACAAAAAATAATTGATTGGACTGATGACGGCACAGAATATGGCCCCGTGCTTGAAGATGGAAAAATAGGATTGCGTCAAATGAAATGGACCCATTTCAGGTATCGCAATTTTAAGGTTTGGGATTTAAATAATCAGAGTTGAGAAAAAACAAAACCATATTTCTTCTCTTTACTGGAGTAATATTGACTTTTATGTCAATTAGATTGATAGAAGGCCAGGGAGCAGGTAGAGAAATTGGGAAACCATTAGCAACTGGGAATATTGCTGTACCTGAACAAAGGACCTTCTCTTTTGTCGATACATCGTCACTCCAACAAGCCATATTTGAACATTGGTCGCAAGGTGAGCTTGAAGACTGGGTTGATGGTGAAAAAGTAGATTTTAAGAGTTCACGAATAGTTTTGGGTTGTCTGTTGTCTGGGAGAAGAATTGAAGAAGTAAACAATTACCTTCTCAGGCAGAAAAGTTCTGGCACTTCAGGTTCACGCTGGCTGCTAAATCCAAATGGAGGATATAATTTTAATACAATGGGCTATACACCCGTGCTTTATCTGTTTAATGAAAGGCCCGATTTGTTATATCCTGCAACGAAAGAACATTTAGTACATAATATTTTGACTATCGAGGGCGACGGTTTCACAAGGAAGGTACCGAAATTGTCTATTCAGGACACAGAAAACCACATACTTATGGCCGAAAGTTCACGCTACCTTAAGAATCAATGGCTATGGGAAAATGGGGAGCAATCAACAGAATATGACAACAAAAAGAATGGTGTTGAGGAGGGTTTGCGAAACTATTTACAGGAGATTTATGACTACGGCATGTATGAGTTTAACTCTGCTCCATACCTGGGATATTCTTACTCCTCCTTACTGATCCTGAATGCCTTTGCCAAGGGAGAAATTAAAGATCAGGCCACGAAAATTCTGGACAGACTTAACTGGCAATATGCCTTAAGTAGTTATAATTTTAAGCATTCCCCCCCATATAGAAGAAAATTTGGCGATGCCTATAAAACAAGCATCATGGATGATTATCATACCGTGATGTTAAAGGTTTTTACAAGTCTATATTCGGATACACTTGAAATAACTATTGAACGTGGAGAACATCATGCACTATTTGCCTCAATGCTTCCTTACAGACCGGCAGACAAGGTAGTGGAGTGGACATTGCAAAAGCCCAATCCCTATTTTGTTAAAATTGGACATGGTTATAATTCTTGTCCGGGCATCTATTCAGGTGACAAAGACTATCTCATTTCAGCTGGAGGAGCCAATCAGGGAAAAAGATCTTTAATAATGCCAAAACCTATCATGTTGTTCTTAGATGACGAAGCGACTGATATAGCAGAAACATTTCATCTTTATGGTCCCGGAGAAGATTTTTTGGATTGGAATAATACCGGGGTTTATATAGATTTTGCCTGCACTAAGGGACAAGTGCATATCCCAGAAGCGAAAATTCCGCTACTCACTGTAGATAATTGGCAAATATTTAGAATTTCAAATACTACTTTTCTAGCAGTCTATTCAAAAAACTCACTAGGCATATTAGCAATTGTAAGAGCTGAGACAGCAGAACAAACACTCGAATTGGTTAGGGAGAATAATTCTGATGAGGAATTATTACAATCACAATTCAGTCATCCGAATGGGAATTTTATTGAATATGACTTGGATTCAGCCAAAGATACCTGGATAATAAAAAGTGTAAATAAAAAGATAGTAAACAGAAAATTTGATCGCTGGCCATTTTTTGAGGGAAACATTGAGGAATTGAAATATACTAAAGAAAAAATATCATATAGATGAATCGGCATACCATATTAAAATATATTCTTTTTGCACTAATCAATAGTATAAGTGGTCTGGTTCTGGCACAGGACAAACCCAATGTTATTATTATTTATACTGATGACCAGGGTTCGGTTGATCTAAATTGTTATGGTTCAAAAGATTTGCTTACACCAAATATGGATAAAATTGCCAAAAGTGGTGTAAGGTTCACCCAGTTTTATGCTTCCCCAATCTGTTCTCCTTCAAGGGCAACATTATTAACAGGTAAAAATCCACAACGTGCAGGATTACCTGGCAATACCAGTGCTACACCGAACCAAACTACAGGACTTTCGGGAACAGAATATACAATGGCCGAGATGTTTAAAGATGCAGGCTATAAAACGGCCCATATTGGTAAATGGCATCTGGGATATACTCCGGAAATGAGTCCCAATGCACAAGGATTTGACTACTCATTTGGTCATATGGTGGGATGCATTGATAACTACTCTCACTTTTATGACAACTGGATTAATTTTCTTGAGGGCCGTCTGCTTTCAAATCATGTATGGCAGTATATTCTGGGTTTTTGGTTTTTTGCCAGGCAATGGTCCAAATTTCAATGTATTTTCCACCATGACTTGGGAATCCTTTTCCCCAGAAAGGCCAATGGAATATTGCCGTGACATGTCTTGAATATTCGCCGGATTATTTTCCTTCATGAGGCTGTACACCCATACCAAAGGGATAGATTATCCCTATTTGATTTGAAAAGTTTTATGCGTTTAGTATAACCGCACAAATTTGTCTGCCTTGGCTTTTAATTTTACTTCATTCATCTCCACCCCAAAGCCAGGGTGTAATTTGGCAATTTCGGTTTTGCCATTAACTACTTTTGTGGACATTTTTAAAACACACTGTTGAAATACATCCGATTCCTGTGGTTTTTCTATTGCTTCTACCCACGATGCGCCAAGACCAATCGCCAATTGTTGCCAGAATGTACAAGCCGGTCCAATAAGGCTGCTGTCGCCAATCATTAAACCACGGTCGGCAGCTTTAATCTTTTTACCCAGTTGAACAGCTTCATCAAAGGTGCCCATTGTATCGGGGTGGATGTTAAAATAGTGCCCCATTTCTTTATTAAAAAACTCGAGTGCATTATGGGCTGGTCGCATTGGACGGTCAGGAATCAAGCTAAAATCACCTACTTTCGTTTGCAACTCCATCCATTGTTCTTTTGTTAATTGGGCAGGGTCTTCCATGGCATCTAATCCGGCTGTGTGTAAGTCTTTCATTATCGAAGCCAATTCATCCAAACTTTTCCATTTTTTATAGCCACGGTTTGCATCGGCCATTAAAAAAGTTTCCTTACCAAAAAACTTGCGTAAAGCGCGTGTCAGTGCTAAATCAATTTCAACGTCGCCAAACATTTTTATTTTAACATGACTGGTAAGATTTTGCTCTTTGGCAATTTGTGCCTGTACCAGTGCCTGATTTACATCTTTCTCTAAAATGCAGAATAAACCCGGAACAGGTTCGCGTTTTTCTAAACCCCAGAGCTCGATAGTTGATTTATTTGCAATTCTACCACTTAGGTCGTGCAAAGCAATTAAAGCCGGTTCGCTCATTTTCGCATTCCACTCTCCCTGTATAAATTTAGAACGGCAATATTCAACGGCTTCGGCAATTGGCATTCCTTTTATTTCATCCAAATAACTTCCCCATTTTGCAATATCAAAATCAAGGTCGTTTTTATTTGCCAGAGCTTCTGCCCAGCCCGTGAATTCTCCAGACTCAATTTGCACAAAAACATGCTGACGGTTGTGCCAGGTTGAATGACTGAAGTTCCGGGCCTTTGTTACGTTTATCAAATACATTGAAACTCCGTCAACTGTAGCTTCTGAATTAGCCATGCAGCTGCTTAGCAGATTGCCGGAAACCGCTGAAAGCATGATTGCTCCCAATGAACCTGTAAATTGCCTTCTGTTCATGTTCATCTTATTCTATTTTACCTCGTGGTTAATCACTCTAAAAAAATCAAAATCGGCGTGGTTGGGTTTTACTGCTCCATCGCTTACTGCAAAAACGCCAATTGTTGCTGCCGACCAGCATCCGAATTGTTGACGCCAACCAAAAATTCATGCCCGGATCGTGATACATGTGCAAACCTGTGTTTCGTTATTCTCTTTCACCTCAAAATCGAGCAAGGTCGTAAATTCAAACTTTATTACCGTTACCCTTTGTAAAAAAACATTGCTTAATGAATTGTCGGAACTGATATCGCCCTGCCTGGTCTTTATGTGTAAATAGCCTGGTCTTTCAGTAAACGACCATGATTTATCCGAATAATCGGGCTGGGTATGAAAAAACCATTGCAAGCCCGGGTTTTCATTATTAAACTCATCAGAAGTGGCCAAACTTATTGGAGATTCCGGCAGGTTGGGCTTTCTTTTTTTTTCACTTGGAATCCGTCCATTAACAGGTTTCCACCAATCATTGTTCCATTCCACCGGTTCCATGAACATTGGGCGCCCTAAACTATAATGCGACAATTCGTGTGCATGGTAAAATAAAAACCACTTGTCTTTATTTACTTCAATTAAAGTACCATGTGCCGATCCTTCAAATTTTGCATCAGGATTATCCGTGCAAAACACAGTCGGATTTTGTGGGTCTATATCCCAGGATCCTGCTAAACTTTTTGCCCGCATTGTTGAAATTTCGCTGGGTTGATGCGCACGTGTGCCACCGGGAGAGAAAAGAAAATAATAAAATTCGCCCCGTTTAAAAATATCAGGCCCTTCAAAAGGTTTATAAGCTGAAATATCAATTTGAGCAATCCATTCTTCCGTCTGCAGTCCATCATCGCTAAGTCTCATTATTGTTCCTTTTCCCGAAACAATATATAGCTTACCAGCGTCGTCGGCAAAAAAGCCGGGGTCAATTCCATCCAGTTTCAATTTTACAGGCTCAGAATCTGGCCCCTCCGGTTTGTCGGCATGGTACACGTACATGTTTCCCATTATTGGAACATAAATAAGAAAACGTTTTGTATTTGTATTAAGAGCCATCTCGCCTCCCCAAACACCACGCAAGGTTTCGCCGCTATTTTGTAAAGGATTTTCTAAGAAGGTATTGCAAACTACGGGCTTCAATTTTTCTATCTGATGAAATTTCAATTGTATATTCTTCATTTGTACGTGTTCATAATAACGCTTCCGTTTTTATATCGCCATCCCAAAGATTATTTAGATTACGTACTTCAGGATAACTTTTGATACTGGCATTTTGCTTGTTTAAGATACTTTTTTCTGTTTCAATCTTCCGGAAAGCCAAAACATGTGTATCCTGAAATTCATCAGCAGGTTTTCCCAATTGCTAGGTTTGAATCCCGCTCGCGCATTAGCTTCGCTGAGCTCGCGGGCTCGGTTGACTTCGAGCTAAAGGTTCCTCGGAGCTCTGCTCGAGGAGCTTCAATCCCTTTCCCGGCCACAGTAGTTTCTGAGTACACCAAATGCCTCATTGCCTTGTGGTGTAACAAAACCTGTTTGAATGTCCTGAAATTTTTGTAGAGACATTTTATTTGGCCTGCTACATTGTATTCCTGCAACAATAAGGAGAACCATAAAGAATCGAAGAACCAGCAATTTTATTAGATTCATCGGTTTAGTTTTAAAAAGTTAGTTTCTCTTTTTCAAATCGGCATTTAAACGATAATATGCTCCTTCAATATCCCTTTTGCCGGTTTCGCCATTTACCTCTGTTAGAAAGTCGATTATTTCAGTTTCTAATTCTTTAGCTATTTGAGGATATTTTTCCACCAGGTTTGTGGTTTCACCAATATCATTTGTCAAATCAAACAATTCAACTTTTGGTGTATTTTTATATTTGAAATCTTTCAACCAATATTTTACCAGTTTGTAATTTCCTTGACGAATTGCTGTGCGCGGTGGTCGATGAGATGATTGATGGAAAATTAACGATTCCCTGTTGCGCTTAACTACCTCAATATTTTCATTATGAAGAAGCGGCACTAAACTACCACCGTCAACTACATCAGGCATTTTGCCTTTATAGCCTGCTAACTCGGCAAATGTTGGAAGAAAATCCAATCCTGAAACCAGAGTTTCGCTAATCCTACCTGCTTTAATTTTGGGGCCGGCAACCATAAACGGAACACGCAAGCCTCCTTCGTAATAAGAATGTTTGCCATCGCGCAAAGGATAGTTTCGTTGATGAATTTCAGTAAATTTCCCATCCACCAGTTTTTTGTCCTCATTTACAAATCCCATTTGATACAAAGCTGGCATCCCTCCATTATCGCCCATCAAAAAAATATAGGTATTATCTTCAATACCTTGTTCTTTTACAAAATCGAGAATTAATCCTACGCTGGTATCTAAATCCTTTAACATAGCAGCAAATTCAGGATTGGAATGGTGTTTTCCTTTTGCTTTGTTCTTAAAATATTCATATGTTTCTTTTTGAGACACCAATGAAACATGCGTTGCAAAATGCGATAATTGCACATAAAAAGGCTTTTGCTCAGTTATGCTTTCCTTCATAAACTCCGTAGCCCGATTGGTTATCCCAAAAATGTCTTTGGGATTCTCATCGCTCCAGTAAAAGCATCCTTTGCCCGACTTTCGCATATTTGTCGGATTCTGTACCTGATTTTCAACCAGGTAATTTTCAAGAGGTTTAGAATAATTCTTAAAATCAAGATATTCTCCATCAAATATTTCACCACCGGCATTTGAAGTCATTCCTTCGTGGTAATCAAATCCTGCTTTTACAGGTTCCATAGCAATGTGCCATTTCCCAAAATGGGCGGTTTGATATTCCGGGTTTGCCTTTTTTATTGCCTTCGGAATGGTAAGCCAGTCACCTGTTTTTTTATACCAATCGGCATCTTGATTATAAATATGACGAGCTGCATTTTGTCCAAACATCAAACTATTTCGAGTAGGCGAACAAATAGGATTTGGTGCATAACCTTGAGTAAACATCACCCCTGATTTTGCTAACCGGTCCATATTTGGAGTTTCGTAAAAATCGCTTTTCGACTCGGGTATATTTGGATCGGCCCGATGCGAAACACTTGTCCAGCCCTGATCGTCGGTGAGGATGAAGATGATATTTGGGCTTTTCGTATTAGCGACTGTTTCTGTTTTTGAAGCTGTTCCTCCTGAACAAGCAATGATATACAGAAATGTTGTCAGAACTAGGAATTGATTGATTCTTTTCATTATTGAAGTATTTTATTCATTCTTACTATTGTAAACACCCTTTAAATGTGGTTTACAATTTTGCGGAACAAAGCCTTTTAGTTTATCCTTAATCGCCTGATATTTTGGATCCCTGGCAATATTTGTCCACTCATTCGGATCCATTAAATGATCGTATAACTCTTCTTCGCCATTTCCATATGAAATATACCTATACTGTTCATCGCGAATGGAGTGAAATTCAGGAGTCAAGCTTGATATTGCCGGAGTTATTCTTTTTTCATTTGGATTTTTTAATTGCGGCACCAAACTTTGCCCTTCTAATCCATTAACGACCGGGAGGTTGCACAATTCAACCAAAGTTGGGTAAATGTCGATTAAACTAACCGCTTGAATACATTTTTTGCCTTTTGTTTTACCTGGCGCATAAATAATTAGTGGTACCCGTGTAACTTCCTCCCAAAGTGTTGCTTTTCGCCAATGTTCTTTTTCGCCCAAATGCCAGCCGTGGTCGCTCCACAGCACCACAATTGTATTGTTTGCATATTGACTTTTCTCCAGTTCATCAAGTAAGCGACCGAGTTGTGCATCGGCATAACTCACTGAAGCAAGGTATGCCTGAACTGCACTTTTCCAGTACCCTTTCTCTTTTATTTTCTCATGCTCGGCATTAAACTTATCGTTATGCAAGTCGTGAGCTTTGGTATAGTTGGTGGTTGAAAAGGCTATATTTATTCCTGACAGTGGTACGTCATCCAAATCATTTTCGTTAATAAGTGGTAATTTTATTTTGTCGAGGGGGTACTTGTCGAAATAAGGTTTTGGCACAAACCATGGAATATGAGGTCTGAAAATACCACACGCCAAAAAGAAAGGTTTATCGTGTTTTCGTTGTAATTTCTCGCGAATATAGTCAACTGTGTATCCATCGAAAGTTAATGAATCGGGTGCAGTAAAAGGTCCCCAAGAAAAACTTCCTCCATCTAAAGAAGTTATGTTGTGTTTTTCGGGATTTACACGATTATTGACAATGTTATCGCGTTTATGCCTTCCTGAAAATTCGTGCCAGTCGTTTTCTTCGTAATAAAATTTATGCAGGATTTTACCTGCACCAGCCACAAAATATCCGTTTTCTTTAAAATGTTTATTGAGTGTTTGCTTGTTTTTATACAAATTAAGCGGAGTATCGTTA
>CAZCQL010000026.1:44032-58620 GCA_964500835.1 uncultured Bacteroides sp. | reverse complement strand
CCCCAGTTGATACTCCCCCAGTACTCCCCGGGTTTTTACATTGGAGAGCACTTTCTTTAAATCTCCCACTCCCGAGGCAATGGTCTGCATCTCCCCCAATCCTTTATGTACCTGTTCCAGCCTCTCACTCACCTGTTTAAACGACTCACTCAGGCGTTTCTCCAAAGTTGATTGAAGCTTTTCATCCACTGTTTTCCTCATCTCATCAAGCTGCTTGGTGTTGTCTTCACGAATGGATTTCAATTGTTTTTCAATGGTCTTCTCAACTTCCTTTATATGATCTGTCGCCTGCTTGTTAACCTCAACCTGTTGGCTATTAAAATCACTAAATTTTTGTCGCAGAAGCTCATTTAATTCATTAATATTCTGAGAAAACTTATCCTCGAATGACTTCAGCGACTTTGACAACTCTTCCCTGTTGACTCTGGCATTCTCATAATTCTCGGTTCTGTTTCTTTGAAATTCATCCTTAATGGATTTTTCCACGGATGTCTCCACCTCCCTCAATTGGGGTGTAAGGTCAACCGAAGCTTTCCCCTTTAACCCAACAGCAAGATTTACAAGCGCAAGAAGTATCAGTATACTCAGAAGGATTTCAACCATATTCGATGGATTTATTCGTTAAAGATAGTACAATCGGAAAAAAGATAACTTTGTTTTATGCTGGAGGAGAAAAAACGATTTATTTACAGCCTGGTGTTTCCGGGATTTTTCCTGGTCCTGCTCTGGACAGCGAAATTATTCGAGTCCTCAATGGATCTTTCCTTCGTTCAACGGGGTGTATATCCCAGACGAATCAGTGGGCTGCAGGGTATCCTTTTTTCCCCTTTGATTCATGGCGACTGGAAACATTTACTCGATAACTCCATGCCGGTTTTTCTGCTAAGCCTGGCCGTATTTTATTTCTATCGTGAGATTGCCTACAAGATCTGGTTTCTTATCTATTTTATCTCGGGTATATTGCTTTGGGGAGTCGGCCGGCAGGCATACCATATTGGTGCATCCGGCATTATTTATGGTCTTGCTGCCTTTCTGTTTCTGAGCGGAGTGATCAGAAAGGTTAGAAGCCTAATGGCCATTTCGTTGCTGGTGGTCTTCTGGTATGGGAGCATGGTCTGGGGCCTGTTGCCCTTTGATTTTGAAGTCTCCTTCGAAGCACATATCACCGGTGTCGTTGCGGGAGTGGTTCTCGCGTTGATGTTCAGTGACCAGGGGCCTGAACCGGAATTGCACTGGTTGGATGAGGAAGAGGAACCCGGAGTGCCGGAAAGGTCAGAGGAGTCAGGAGATGATGAGTGGGAGGGCAGAGAGTAATTGATCAGTTCTTCTGGCTGCCCGCTCTTTTCCATTGCTCTTTCAAGCGTGCAAAGAGATGTTCATCGAGTAGCTTTCCATCTTTCATCCCATGTAAACCAATTCCTCCTGCGGCCTCCCCTTCCACCTCGATGGCTAATATGATATTTCTGCTTCCTGAAGGGGATAGGGATAAGGGAATCCATCTCTCAGATTTTTCGCGATATCGGGATTATTGGCATGTGTTACCAGAGATTTAGAATCGCCGGGATGCCATGGCCGTAGCAAACTGAATCAACTTTTTACGCATTTATATTATTTTTACGCGATTCAATTAGCAAAAATGCTAGTAAAACTATACGAACAGAATCCGGATCAAAAGCACATTAATAAAATTATTGATCTGCTGGAGCATGGCGGAGTGATCATTTATCCCACAGATACAGTGTATGGAATGGGTTGCGATATTACCAAAGCTCGTGCCGTTGAGCGAGTTGCAAGGATTAAAGGGATAAAACCCGACAAGGCAAGATTTTCATTTATCTGCTCAGACCTGAGCCAACTCTCCGATTTCGCAGGTCATGTGAACAACACGACATTTAAACTGATGAAGTCCTGCCTGCCCGGACCTTATACGTTTATCCTCCATGCCAGCCACCAGGTACCAAAAGCAATTAAAAATCACAGAAAAACTGTTGGCATCCGCATACCTGATAACCACATCATTCTGGAGATCGTTCGCCAGCTGGGTCATCCCATATTAACCACATCACTTAAAATTGAAGATAAGATTTTGGAGTACCATACCGATCCTGAATTGATCGACGAAGAGTACGGAGACCTTGTAGATGTAGTAATTGACGGTGGATACGGAGGAATAATTCCTTCAACTATTCTTGACTGCAGCGGGGAGGAACCCGAACTGATCAGGGAAGGCCTTGGGGAGGTGGACGTGTAATCCCGACTCTTTTATTTCCTGGGTGTTTTGTTTGGGAAGGTACCCTCCGAGTACGTAAACTGAGCGGAACGAAATAACTTATCTCCTCCAGAACATGGGAGAGAACAAAACCAACACAGTAAACAGTTCCAGTCGTCCAACTAACATTAGGAAGGAGAGAAACCACTTTCCTGCCACCTGTATTTCAGCATAGTTCTGTGCAGGGCCAACATGACCAATTCCCGGACCAATATTTCCCAGTGTCGCAGCCACAGCACCAACCGAGGTATCAAAGTTATTGCCCATCATGGACATAATCGCCATGGAGGTTACCGCAATAATCCCGTAGAACGTGATAAAAGCCAGGACACTTGTTACGACACTTTCTTCCACCGCATTTTTATTAAGTCTGACAGGGATGATAGCGTTGGGATGGATCATGCGCTTTAGCTCTTGTGTGCTATTCTTAAGCATAATTACGATACGCATGACTTTAGGCCCGCCTCCCGTGGATCCTGCCGATCCTCCAAAATACATAAGGATAAATATTAATACTATCAACCAGGGCGCCCACATGAGGTAATCGGCTGTGGCAAATCCGGTGGTAGTAAGAATAGAAACCACTTGAAACAGGGCGCTTCTGAATGCTGCTTCCAATCCGAGATCGGTGGTGTAAAAAAGCCCCGCTGTGATGAGGATAGCAAATCCTGCGATAAAACCCAGATACCACTTAAACTCTTCATTGCGCCAGATTTTCTTCAACTTTCCGTGCATGGCAAAATAGGATAGTGTAAAATTGGTCCCTGCCAGGAACATAAAAACCGTGATCACATACTGGATATAGGGGGAATTCCAATGTCCTATGCTGGCCTGTTTTGTCGAGTACCCACCTGTGGCCATGGTGGTTAAAGAATGGCAAACGGCATCGAACAATCCCATTTCACCTGCCCACAGGAGCAACGTTTCGGCCAGCGTGAAAATAATATATACAAGCCACAGTTTCTTTGCGGTATCTTTTACATGAGGGTGCAGTTTATCGGGAGTTGGACTGGGAACTTCCGCCGAGAAGAGCTGCATTCCTCCAATTCCTAGAAAAGGAAGAATAAGCAAGGTCAAAAGGATGATTCCCATTCCTCCCAGCCATTGTGTAAGACTTCTCCAGAACAGGACTCCATGAGATAATTCTTGAATGTTATTGAGTATTGAAGCTCCTGTCGTGGTAAAGCCGGACATGGTTTCAAAGAATGCATCGGTAAATCCATGGATTGACTGTGTGAGTATAAATGGAAGTGTACCAAACAGTGAAAAAAGAAGCCAGCCTCCGGTGACGATCACATACCCATCCCGCTGGCTCAACTCAATTTGTATTTTCCTGACCGGGAGATACAGTAAGGTGCCAATACCTGAAGTGATGAGGCCGGAAAGCAATAACAGGAATGTATCATCTTCCTTGAAAATTATTGAGACTGGAACGGAGAGCCACATAAATATACCCTCCGTAATCAGGATCAAGCTTAAAATGCGGATGATGGACCGGGTATTGAGCATGAGTCCTTTAGTTGAAAAACTTTCCGATTGAGTTGATCACTCCGGGCAAGGCAAATACCACCACGCGGTCATAAGGTTTGATCTGTGTATCGCCGTGTGCTATGAATGCATTTTTTCCCCTGATTACTCCACCGACAATAGCTTCTCCGGGGAATTCTATTTCCGCAAGTGTACCCTTTGTGGCTGCTGCGTCGTGTTTGACCTGGAACTCCATCACTTCTGCTTCGGTTCCTGTCAGGCAGTTGATACTTGAAACCTCTTCCGACATGGTAAATCTGAATATCCGGCTTGCTGTGATCAATTTCTTGTTGATTATGGTATCCACCCCGATATTTTCTGCCAGATGGATGTAATCAATATTTTCCACCTCGGCGATGGTTCTCTTTACGCCCATACGTTTGGCTAACAAACATGAGAGGATATTTGTCTCTGAATTTTCGGTGACTGCGATGAAAGCATCCATCTTGCTTAGTCCTTCCTTGCGAAGCAACTCCATATCGGTACCGTCTCCATTAATAACAAGCGTATTGCTGAGAATGTTGGATAACTTATAGCTTCTCTGCCGGTTCTTCTCGATCAACTTGACATAATGCTGCTTCCCAAGCGAATCGGCGGTTTTTCTGCCAATCCTGCTTCCTCCTAAAATCATTATATTCCGCACTTCGAATTGCTTTTTCCCTGAATACTTATAGAGCTCTTTTAGCCCGGTTTTGCTGCTGATCACATAAACCAGGTCCTCCGGTTCGAATCGATCTCCTCCGGCAGGTACGATTGTCTTGCCACGCCTTGTAATAGCCACCGCCGTGTATTCGAATCCATTCTCACCCGGGTTAATTTCCCTGAGTGTTTTGTTGATGATGGGTGCATCGTGATCCAGCCGAATCACATACAGGTGCAATTTTCCACCAGAGAATTCCACTACTTCGGTGCTGCCGGTTTCGGAAAGCAGTCCTACAATTTCCCGGGCTGCAATTTTCTCGGGATAGATCATATAGTCAACTCCCAGGTTTTCGAAAATCTCTTTATTTGCTGGCAATAGATATTCCTGGTTATCAATCCTGGCAATGGATTTTTTGGCTCCAAACCTTTTGCTGAGGATGGCTGAATTAATATTGACATCTTCAGAATGAGTGACACCGATAAAGAGGTCTGATTTGCTGATCTTGGACTCCTTCAGGATGGCGATAGAATTGGCATTTCCTTCGATGGTAAGGACATCCAGGGTACTGCTTACCGATTTTAAACGATCCACATCATTATCGATGATCACAAGATCATGTTCCTCGCTGCTCAACATCTTAGCCAGATGTGTTCCTACCTCGCCTGCTCCGGCAATTACAATACGCATAATATTAATGAAAATGAACAAGGCAAAATAACAGATAATTGTCCAATTGAACGAATGCTTGCCCCTTTTTTTACCATCTTTTCAGATAGGCCCCCCGACGGCCGGTAAAATGAATTGGTAATTCTCTGAACTCCATCCGGTTTATATACCAGTTGCGGTTAGATCCATCTACGACAAGGTCCACAAAAGGGGTAAATTCGAAACCATGGGGACCACTGAGCTGCGGTTCGCTGTGTAACAGGATAAATTCTCCTGGGTGGTCATAAACCAGTTTCAATCGATCTTCAGATATCCAATCGGCTATTACCCAGCCTCTTATATGGTCATTCCCGAGAATCCATAATCCGGAAGCTACCTGCTCACAACCCGAGATGGCACCTGACAGATGATCTGAACAAGTAGTTTCAAACGAGTTGTTCTTGTATCTGCGCCTGTTCCAGGACAACGCTTTGATCCGGTCCATGGAGGCAATAGCCAGACTGTCCCTGAGCCATTGGTAGTGATCCACATGGATACCTTCCCTTACAGTTACCAGACTTCCTCCGCTTATATGTGATATTACCAATTCACCGGTTTCAAAACGAACGTAGATGTTCCTGGTGGACCAGGCTACCCAGGCTGAAATAAAAAACAGCAATCCATAGCGAGGCAACCTGGAGCGATTACTCAACCACAGCATACATAATATCAAAACAAACAGAATGAAAATCAGATTCCCCCGATCCAGGTACAGATCTGTGATCACGGCTCCCGGAATGGATGCCACAAACTCCATAAATCGATTCATCAGCGCTCCCAACTTCCCTAGAATTCCACCGAAAAATAGTGCAGGTACTCCCGTGCTAATGAATGGTACTGAAACTACAAACAGCCCCATAATGCAACTGAGCAATGGGATTGCAATTAAATTCGTGATCAGGGAATAGACTGGAAACTGATGAAAATAATAGATGACCAGGGGGGCTGTGGAGAATTGAGCAGCCAGGCTAACTGCAGTGGCATTCCAGATCCATTTCAATACCTTGCTTTTCACCTTTATCATGGTCCGGATTTTTGGATAGATCGATGAAATTCCCAGGATAGCCGCATAGGAAAGCTGAAATCCAACATCAAGAATCTTTCCCGGAGATACCAGGATCAGAATAAAGGCTGAAACCAGGATGCCATTCACCGGATGGATGCGCCGGCCCATCATGCGAGTCAGCGTGAAAATCGTACACATGATCACCGATCGGTTTACAGAGGAGGAGAACCCCGTGATATATGCATAAAACCAGAGCAAGAGCAGGATGGTGATGGCACGAAAAAATTCCTTTTGCAAAAGCCGTACCATCCATCCCAGTGCATGATACAAAACCCACCAGATCAACCCCACATGCAATCCGGAAACAGCCAGTAAATGCATTCCGCCAGCAGCAGAATAAAATTGCCGCACGTGGTCGGTAAGTCCCGATCGGTCGCCAAGACAAACAGCTTTCAGCAGGGAGACCACCTCAGGATCACCATTCCATTTTTGTGAAATGGTTTTTCTTATTCTCGCTGCCCGAAGCCATGGTACAGGAGGATCGGCTGATCCGGTAATAACAGGCTGCTCTGAATCGGCAAAGAAACGATACCACCGGTTCATTCTGTGCATGATAGCTTCATAATCGGGTTCTCCCGGATTTCCGCTGTTTTTAATTAGAGTAAGCTGTCCATACAACGTACATCGTTCACCAGCAGCCGGCAGGATGGAGTCGACCGGCATCTGCATATAGGCCTTTAGATTGGTACGGGTACAATACAAACTGTCATCGGAAACCACCCGGTCAACCCTCATTTTCAATACCCAGTTTCGTGCCCCCGGATAAGCCTCCTCAAGCAGTTCACCTTCGATCATTACATTCTTCCCCACAGGCAGTCCCGGATTCCGGGGTCTGGTCACCATACCGGTCCCAATCCCCGCAGTGAAATATGAAAAGAATGCTACATGAACATAAAGAAGAACGATCCATCCAACTCCGTCACTGCATTTCAGGTAAAAAACAAGTAAAACAAACCAGATCAGCCAACCCATGATGACCATGGCGAACTGATAACCTGAATTCACCAATTCACTTCCAACTAAAGCTCCGCCGGCAAAGGGAATGAGAATCCTTGCGATGGGAGCCCTTCGCAGATAAATCATGACATTACTACCAGTCTTTTTTTTAGATATATGTTGTGCCTCGAAAAATATCTGCTTATCTTTTCCCAAAATATTTGAACCATTCATATTATCTGGTAGTTTTATATATCAGAAACTGTAGAACCCTTAAAAAAAATTAGATGTCAAAACTTACCACACAGCACATGGGTGTCGTCCTGAAGAATCCTTTGATTCTTGGGGCAAGCAACCTTGTAAACAATATTGAAAAACTGAAACAGGCTGAAGAGGCCGGTGTCGCGGCAGTGATCTATCGTTCTCTGTTTGAGGAACAGATCCAGTTAGAGGACCATGAAATGAGCAGTCAGCTCGAAGCGTATAATGAACGCAATGCTGAGATGATCAATCTTTTTCCTAAAATTGAACATGGCGGGCCAAAAGAACATATCTATAACCTTGAACAGGTCATAGATGCGCTTGATATTCCTGTATTTGCCAGCCTAAATGCAGTATATAAAGAATCATGGGTTGAGTATGCAACCCTCCTTGAGAAAGCTGGTGCTGTGGGGTTGGAGCTAAACTTCTTTTCCGTTCCGCGGGACTTTGATAAATCGGGGCACGATATTGTCACACAACAGATTGAATTTCTAAAAGCTGTGAAATCGGCGGTGAAAATCCCGGTCAGCGTAAAACTTAGCCCTTTTTATACCAACGTATTGAAGACTATCAAAGACCTGGATAATGCAGGTGCCGAGGCTTTTATACTGTTTAATAGGTTATTCGAACCAGATATCGATGTGGAAGCCGAAAAGCATGTATCACCCTGGAATCTGAGTACACACAGCGACCACCGCTTGTCGATCCGTTACATTGGATTAGCCCACGACAACGTGAAGGGAAATTTGGTGGCAAACAACGGTATCTATGAAGGCATCGATATTGTAAAAATGATCCTGGCCGGAGCATCTGCCGTTCAGGCAGTAAGTACTTTTTACCATAATGGAGTGGGTCATGCAACAGCCATGCTGGCAGAACTGGAAAATTGGATGGACAGGAAAGGGTACTCCGCCATAGATGAATTTAGAGGCAAGTTGAGCAGTAAATCCATAAACGATCCATTTGTATACAAACGTGCCCAGTACATCGATATGATCCTGAAATCAGAAGAGTATTTCAATCCGATTGTATGAGTGCCGAGTGCCTGGTGCCAGGCTGACTAGTTACTTTTTTGGGAAAACAATTTTATAGTCATTATCAATCCTGCCGCGGCTGATTGCATTTAATCGTGCAGTAATTAGTTTCCGGCGAATCGGATTGATCTTATCTACAAATAGCTTCCCGTCAAGATGGTCGTATTCGTGTTGGATAACCCTGGCACGGATCCCATCGTATTCCTCTTCCTTAAGGTTCCAATTCTCATCGTAATATTCGACACGAATATTCGAAGGCCTTGAAACATCCTCGCGAATTTTTGGCAGGCTGAGACAACCTTCTTCAAAAGACCATGGATCTCCCCATTCATCGACAATGTAAGGGTTGATAAACACTTTTTTGAAATCTTTAAGCGCCGGATCTCCCCTATCCTCACTAACCGGTGTGGTGTCCACAACAAAAATCCGCAATGATTTTCCCACCTGGGGAGCTGCCAGACCAATGCCGTCACTCGCTTGCATGGTCTCAAACATATCGGTAATTAATTGATCCAGATCTTTATGATCCTCAGGAATTTCAGGTGCAATCTTCCGGAGAACCGACATTCCATAAACATATACAGGTAATACCATCTTTCTAAAACTCGTAATTCTGAAAATAATAACGCCTATTTGGAAAGATTGTTTTTCTTTTCAAGATAGGATTGCAGTATAATGGCGGCACTAACCTTGTCAATGTTCCCCTTGATTCTGCGCTCAGTTTTTTTCATTCCACTTGTAATCATTACATCCATGGCCATTTTTGAGGTAAAACGTTCGTCCATCCACTCTATTTTAATCCCCGAAAATCGCTTTTTACACGCGTCCACAAAAAAACGAATGTGTTTCATGGATTCAGATTCACTGTTATCCATTTTCTTCGGATACCCCACCACCAGCAAATCTACCTCCTCTGAATGTACATATACATCAAGAAAATGCATCAATTCATGAGTGAGAACCGTATCCAGTGGAGACGCAATGAGCTGTCCGGGATCGGTGACAGCAATCCCTGTACGTTTTGTTCCGTAGTCTATAGCCAATATTCTACCCAATCTTCAGATTTTGCCTGCAAAGGTAAAAAGAAAACCGTCGGCTCACGCAGACGGTTCGCAACCCACTTGTGTTGCTATCAAACGGCAGGGGAGAAATCGAGGCTAGCCATGCGTACATAACTGTCATAACGCCACTTGGCATTGGTCTGGGCTGCTTTGAAGAGCTCAGCTGCTTCGGCAGGAAACGATTTCTGCAGAGATGTATACCGGACTTCCGATTTCAGGAAAGACTGGAACTGGTCCCACTGGGGTACCTTCGAATCAAGTAAAAATGGATTCTTCCCTTCTGCTTCCAATTGAGGATTGTACCGGTACAGATGCCAATATCCACTCTCCACGGCAAATTTACCCTGGGAATTCGCCTTGCCCATCCCAGCGCGCAGACCATGGTTTATACAAGGGGCATAGGCAATAATAATGGACGGTCCCGGATAGGATTCAGCTTCCCTGACTGCTTTAAGGTATTGTGATTGGCTGGCTCCCATGGAAACCTGCGCCACATACACATACCCATATGTCATTGCCATCATTCCGAGATCTTTCTTACGTATTTTTTTCCCGGATGCAGCAAATTTGGCCACAGCCCCTACAGGAGTTGACTTCGATGCCTGGCCACCGGTATTGGAGTATACTTCGGTATCCAGAACCAGGATATTGACATTCTCACCCGAGGCCATCACATGATCCAGACCTCCATATCCTATGTCATAGGCCCAACCGTCTCCACCGAAAATCCAGACTGATTTCTTAACCAGGTATTGTTTCAGTTTCTGAATGGATTCTGTAACAGCATGCGTCTCCGTTTCAAGAACAGCCAACAGGTTGGCCGAGGCATCTTTAGATGCTTCCCGATTTTCCATATTGGCGATCCACTCTGTAAAAGCCTCCCTGGTTGATGGCTTCACTGCATCCATGGAGGTTTTCATCATATTGCTTAGGCGCTCACGGTTTTTGGCCACCCCGATGGCTAACCCAAATCCATACTCAGCATTGTCCTCAAAGAGGGAGTTGGCCCAGGCAGGACCCTGGCCATCCACATTGGAACAATAGGGCGTGGAAGGAGCAGATCCGCCGTAGATGGAGGAGCAACCGGTTGCATTCGCAACGATCATCTGGTCACCATACAATTGGGTAATCAGCTTGATGTAAGGAGTTTCACCACAACCAGCACACGCTCCGGAAAATTCAAAGAGCGGTTGTGCAAACTGACTGTTTTTAACCGTCTGCCTTTTGTCAACCAGCGTATCCTTGTAGGAGACCTCTTTGATCAGGTGGTCCCACAAAGTAATTTCGGACTGTTGCGTTTCCAATGGTTTCATTTCCAAAGACTTGACCTTGGATGGACACACATCGACACAGTTATCACAACCTGTGCAATCAAGCACGGAAACCTGAATTTTATACTTCAATCCGGCAAAGGCTTTCCCTGTAGCATCCAGGGTAGTACATCCGTCGGGAAGTGATTTGGCCTCGTCCTCATCGATGAGAAAAGGACGTATGCATGCATGAGGACATACATATGCACACTGGTTGCACTGAATGCAGTTTTCGCTGATCCATTCCGGCACCTTCACTGCCACACCGCGCTTCTCATACTGCGCAGTCCCTGAGGGGAATGTGCCGTCTTCACGACCTAAAAAGGTACTAACAGGCAAATCATCGCCCTTCAAATCATTGATGGGATCAACCACATTCTTAATGAAATCCGGAATATCCCTTTCATCTTTCACTTCGCTGGATTCAAGCTTTGCCCATTCGGGGGAAACTTTTACCTTGGTCACAGCACCACCCTTTTCAACAGCAGCAAAGTTCATATTAACAATCTCTTCACCTTTTCGTCCGAAGCTTTTAATGATGAATTTGCGCATCTCTTCCACAGCCTTATCGTATGGAATAATATCTGCAATCTTAAAAAATGCCGATTGCATTATGGTATTAGTCCGGTTCCCGAGGCCAATTTCCTGGGCAAGCCTTGTCGCATTAATAATGTAGAAATTGATATTGTGCTCTGCCATATATATTTTCATCCGGTTCGGCAGGTGATCAATGGTTTCATTCTCACTCCATATGGAATTCAGGAGAAAGGTCCCTCCGTCCTTCAGCCCTTTCAGCATGTCATATTTATGCAGGTAGGAAGATACATGGCAGGCAACCAGGTCCGGAGTACCCACCAGATATGGGGAGCGTATGACCTGGTCCCCGAATCTCAAATGGGAGGTGGTGATACCACCTGATTTTTTCGAATCATACGCAAAATAGGCCTGGCAATATTTGTCGGTCGACTCGCCGATAATCATAATGGAGTTCTTATTTGCCCCCACCGTGCCATCGGAACCCAAGCCATAGAAAACTCCCTCGAAAGTCCCATCCCGGCTCAAAGAAATCTCGGGAAGCTGAGGAAGGGACGTGAATGTAACGTCATCAACGATCCCTACCGTAAATCTGTTTTTCGGCTCCTTCATCTTCAGGTTTTCAAAAACAGACAACATCATGGCGGGTGTGGTGTCCTTGGAGGATAGCCCGTAGCGGCCTCCTACGATTACCGGAGCATCCTTCGTGCCATAAAAAATATCTTTCACATCGAAATAGAGGGGCTCTCCATTGGCTCCGGGCTCCTTGGTACGATCCAGCACCGCGATTCGTTTCACAGATTTAGGGACCACATTCAGGAAATATTTAGCGGAGAATGGCCTGTAAAGATGTACAGAAACCAACCCAACTTTTTCACCTTTTTCATTCAAATAGTCAACTACCTCCTTGATGGTTTCCGTGATGGACCCCATGGCAATCACGATATTCTCTGCGTCCTCTGCTCCGTAAAAGGTAAATGGATGGTATTCACGACCAGTCAGTTTGCTGATCTCCTGCATGTATTTTTCAACCTCATCGGGGATTACATCATAAAATTTATTTGCGGCTTCACGGGCCTGGAAATAAATATCAGGATTCTGAGCCATTCCCCTCGTAACCGGGTGTTCTGGATTAAGGGCATTATCTCTGAAAGTCTGCAGCGCATCCAAATCCAGAAGGGCTCCAATTTTATCCGGTTCAAGTACTTCCACCTTCTGTATTTCATGGGAAGTCCGGAATCCATCAAAGAAATGAAGAAATGGAATTCTGGTTTTAATGGCTGCGAGGTGCGCAATAGCAGTAAGGTCCATGACCTCCTGGACACTGCCGGTGGCGAGCATGGCAAATCCGGTATTACGTGTTGCCATGACATCACTGTGATCGCCAAATATTGAGAGAGCCTGAGCAGCGAGACTGCGGGCCGAGACATGGAATACTCCCGGAAGTAATTCGCCCGACATCTTATACATGTTAGGGATCATGAGCAGCAATCCCTGTGAAGCGGTAAATGTGGAGGTAAGTGTCCCACTCTGCAAAGAACCATGGACTGCACCTGCAGCACCTGCTTCGGATTGCATCTCTGCTACTCTGACTGTTTCGCCGAAAATGTTCTTTCTACCATTCGCTGACCATTCGTCCACGTATTCAGCCATATTAGAAGAAGGGGTAATGGGATATATGGCAGCAACCTCACTAAACATGTATGCAATATGCGCCGCTGCATAGTTGCCATCACATGTTAGAAAATTCTTCTTTTTAGCCATGATATTTTGCTTAAATAGTTGATTTATAATTAGTTAAAGTTTGAAACTTGAGACATCCAAAATTAGTAAAATAGGCCCAATTGTTATAGGAATAACGTAATATAAATTCATTACAAATAAAAAAAGTGACGGTGTTTTCCGCCACTCTCAATATCATTTTTGACTGAATTATTCGCTGTTCATCGAGATCAGGAACTCCTCGTTTGTACCCGTTTTACTTATCCGGTCGCGCAGGAATTGCATGGCTTCTACCGAATTCATGTCTGAAAGATAATTCCGAAGTATCCAGATCTTATCAAGCATCGGCTTATCGAGCAACAGATCTTCACGGCGTGTACTGGATGGATTTACGTCCACGGATGGGTAGATCCGCTTGTTAGAAAGCTTACGGTCAAGCTGCAGCTCCATATTTCCTGTGCCTTTAAATTCTTCAAAGATCACGTCATCCATCTTAGAACCGGTCTCTGTGAGGGCAGTGGCCAGAATGGTAAGTGAACCTCCATCTTCAATGTTTCTGGCAGCCCCGAAGAACCGCTTAGGTTTGTGCAGTGCATTCGCATCAACACCACCCGAAAGAACCTTTCCTGAAGCAGGTGAAATGGTATTGTATGCTCTTGCCAGACGGGTTATTGAATCCAGAAGGATGACTACGTCATGTCCACATTCCACCAGTCGCTTCGCCTTCTCAAGCACAATATTGGCAATTCTCACGTGCCGTTCAGCAGGTTCATCAAAGGTGGATGATATGACTTCAGCGTTTACATTCCTTGCCATGTCGGTGACCTCCTCAGGCCGTTCATCGATAAGCAAAACGATCATATATACTTCCGGATGGTTGGCTGCAATAGCATTGGCCACATCCTTCAGCAGCACAGTCTTACCAGTCTTTGGCTGGGCAACAATAAGCCCCCGTTGGCCCTTACCTATGGGTGCAAACATATCTACTACCCTGACTGACAGGTTGTGTTGTCCGTTCCCTACCAGTGAAAATTTTGAGTCTGGGAACAGGGGTGTCAGGTAATCAAACGGCACCCGATCACGAATGTAATCCGGACTGCGGCCATTGATCTCTTCAATTTTGATCAGGGGAAAATATTTTTCTCCTTCCTTTGGTGGACGAATAGTTCCTGTCACATTATCGCCGGTTTTCAGTCCAAACAATTTTATCTGACTCTGAGACACGTAAATATCGTCAGGGGAATTCAGGTAGTTATAGTCAGAAGATCTCAAGAATCCATAGCCATCTGGCATAATCTCTAACACGCCGGAGTTGGTTATTAATCCTTCAAAATCATATTTATCAACTTCCCTGCGCTCAAAAGGCTTCTTGTAACTGTTTCTGTCTCCGCGGTGGTCATTTCTAACGTCAGCTCTGTTGTCTCCGCGGTTATCCCCTTGCTTTCTTCTCTGCTGTCCATCGCCTCCCCTTCGGTCATCCCTCCTGAACGGTTTATCTTCGGTTGATTGGGTTGATTGGG
>CAZCQL010000026.1:0-43932 GCA_964500835.1 uncultured Bacteroides sp. | reverse complement strand
GGTTGATTGGGCAGATTGGGTTGATTGGGCAGATTGGGTTGATTTGGCAGATTGGGTTGATTTGGCAGCCTCTGGAATGTCTTCGATGTGTGCCGGGATCTCGTTGGCTTCAACAACCTCAACTGCCTTAGATGCCGCCTTGGCTGCAGGTAATTCAGGATCTTTTTTCTTCTCTTTTTTAGGTCTGCCGGGTCTCTTTTTTGGCTCGGAAGGAGCATTATCGTCAACAATCACTGCTTTCTCTCTCTTGGGGCTCTCCTTTTTTGAGCTCTCCTTCCTCGAGCCGTCTTTTTTGGCAGTTTTGTTTTCAGATACGACAATGGCTTGTGTATCCAGTATTTTATAAATTAAGTCTTGCTTTCTGAAAGACTCAACTCGTTTAATTTTAAGTTCTTTAGCAATGTCACGCAATTCGCCTAACAGCTTTTTGTTTAATTCAAGAATATCATACATAAATAGGTGGTAATTAAATAATAATCCTGCGAGGATAATTGTAAATCAAGTGTAATGGATTAAAAATAGAATGGAACAATCGTTCAACAGAATGGAATTCTTTTGCAATATTAAAAGAATTATGGAGAACTACCAAAAATAATATATATTTAGGTTCTTTTTTCCAGATCAAGCAGTCAACCACATGAGACAGCTCAAGATCATTAAACAAGTCACCAACCGGGAAACTCCCTCTCTTGATAAATATCTGCACGAGATTGGTAAAGTTGATTTGATTACAGCTGAGGAAGAGGTGGAACTGGCTAGACGGATACGAAAAGGGGATCCGGAAGCCATGGAAAAACTGATCAAAGCCAACCTGCGTTTTGTGGTTTCTGTTTCAAAGCAATACCAGAATCAGGGATTAAGTCTTCCGGACCTCATTAATGAAGGAAACCTGGGACTCATTAAAGCTGCCCAGCGATTTGATGAAACACGTGGCTTCAAATTTATCAGTTATGCAGTCTGGTGGATTCGTCAATCAATTCTTCAGGCACTCGCAGAGCAGGCACGTATCGTGCGGCTTCCGCTCAATAAAATTGGCTCCATCAATAAAATAAATAAAACGTTTGCCGAACTTGAACAGAAGTTCGAACGCGAACCTACTATCCTCGAGATTGCACAAACCCTTGAACTGGCACCAGAGGATGTGAAAGATGCCATTCGTAGTTCAGGAAGACATGTTTCTATGGATGCACCCCTGCAGGATGGTGAGGATGGCAACATGTATGATGTATTGTTAAATGCCGAAACTCCTACACCAGACCGTGGACTTCTCAATGATTCTCTTCGGAAAGAGATTGAACGAGCACTTAGCACTCTTACTTACAGGGAAGCCAGTATCATTCGCCTCTATTTCGGACTAAACGGAAAACATCCCCATACCCTGGAAGAAATTGGCGAAGAATTTAACCTTACCCGTGAAAGAGTAAGGCAGATCAAAGAAAAAGCCATCAAAAGGCTCAAGCATACGACCAGAAGCAAGATCCTGAAAAGTTACCTTGGGTGAGACACCTGCAAACTAGCTCTTCCTAATTCTTCCAGGCTTTTTTACACTTAATTTTTCCTTACGATATCACCTGCACTGGAGCTTCTGGAATGCACCACTTTGGCGTCACCCCTGTAATAAATATTCCCGGCGCTTGAAGCGTCCATCGAGATTTCATCAGTGGCATGTACCTGGGCATCTCCTGCACTGGAAACATTCACATCGACCTTTTTTGCTATCAGATCAAAGGCATGGAGATCACCAGCGCTGCTTAACGATGCATTTAAATAGTCAGTAGTTCCCGCTATCCGGGCATCACCACTGGAACTGATGTCCAGTTTTATACTCTCTGCTTCCACTTCAAGGGAGAGGTCACCGGCACTGCTGATTCCTAAACGCAAATCATCACATTCAAATGGAGTAAGTGCTTCGCAATCTCCTGCGCTGCTTATCTTCAACTCTGTGAGCTCAGGCATCGTGATGTGAACTTTTTTTGATTTGGCATTTCTGATATTTACCCGGTCGGTCTTTACCACCAGCATCTCTCCGTTAAGCTCAGTAAGGATGACATCCAGCAGATTTTCATCCGCTTCCACGGTCACCTTAAAATCATTTCCTTCAGTCAGGTAAACATCAATTCCTGTGCTAACGTGCACACCTGAAAATCCGGTAACATCCCGTACCTCCTCTTCTACATTTCCGTTTCCGGAAATCCCGTTATTCCATCCATCCATCACACAGGATACCTGTGTGACGGAGATAATAATAAATAGATAGAGTGCTTTTTTCATCGGTTGGTTTTTTGTGAATATAGATATTAATTAATTCTCTACTCAAATAAGACGACCGAAATATAGAAATGTTACTCCACTTCAAGCACTAATCCTTTCAGGTATTCACCTTCCAGGTGAAAAATACTCACCGGATGATCGGGCGGTTGGGTAAGTTGATGCAGAATTCTGACATTTCGCCGGGCATTTGCAGCCGCCACGAAAACCGACTTTCTGAAATTTTCTTTACTGACAGCCTGAGAACAACTGAAAGTGAAGAGGATCCCACCGGGAGCTATCTGCTCAAAAGCTTTCTGGTTCAGTCGCTTGTATCCTTGAAGAGCATTGTTCAGTACATTCTGGTGTTTCGCAAAGGCAGGCGGATCCAGTATGATCAGGTCATATTTGTTGCGAATGTCCTTCATAAAATTGAAGGCATCCACGGCAAATGCTTCGTGCCGTGTATCGCCTTTGAAATTCAACTCCACATGTTGCCTGGCAAGATCGATAGCCTTTCCCGAGCTGTCAACTGTATGCACTTGCCTGGCATTCCCTCCAAGACTATACACGCTAAATCCGCCGGTATAGCCAAACATATTCAGTACCCTTCTTCCATCAGACCATTTTCCGATTAGCTTTCTGTTTTCGCGCTGATCAATGAAAAATCCAGTTTTCTGTCCCTGCATCCAATTCACATTGAACCTGAATCCATGTTCGACCACTTCTCCCATTTCCTGATTGCCAAGTATAAATCCGGACCTGTTAGTTATACCTGGCTTATCGGGAAGGGTCGATTCGCTTTTGTTATAGATGGTATGGATCCTTTTGCCCCCTGTTTTTATCATCGCCTCCATGATGGAGTCAAGGTTTCGAAACATACCCATGGAATGCATCTGAACCACTGCTGCGCCATCGTAGTAATCGATAATTAATCCGGGCAGCCCGTCCCCTTCTGCATTGACCCATCTGAACACATTGGTTGTATCATTTGAAACAAGGCCCAGCGCTTCCCTCAGTTTCCATGCATTCTCGATTTTGTTATCCCAGAAGGATTGATCCAATTCAAGTGGATCAAAACTGAGTACCCTGACTGCAATGGATCCGTTCTGATAGTGACCCGATGCCAGAAATTCATCCTTGTTGTCATACAGGTCAACTATTTCCCCTTCCCGGGCCGGACCGTGTATTTTCTTGATGGCTCCTGAAAACACCCATGGATGATACCTTCTGAGTGACTGGTCTTTGCCAGATTTTAATATAATTTTTGTACGTTCAGCCATGCTTTTTTACTAACGAATTTCTCAGGGTTTGATATATTTCCAGGCAGATCCAGGCGTCTGTGGCTGCATACCTCATCTGGGCTTCGCTTAAATGGTCCGTTTCCCAGTTTGATACCTGTTGTGATTTTGAAATGCGTCTTCCAAGAACAATTGCGGAAAGCTTTTTTAAGCCTTTTTCTGCAATTTTAAAGGCAGTAACATATTGTTGAAGGTCGAGGAACCCGGCAGGCAGAAACTGAAAATCTGACCGCAATCTTCGCAGATCATCGTTCAGACCTAAACCCACTTTCAGTATGTCCTCGTCAGAAAGCAGTTCAATCAGCTTTTTTGGATAACCAATCCTGCTCACGCGCAGCAACCATGCCCTGTTTTGTACAGACAGCTGTATGAGTGCGGTGGGATATACTTTTCCTTTTTTAAAGGAGGGCCTGGTTTCTGTATCGAACCCAAGCACCTGATGTGCTGAAATATGATCGATCTCCCGTTCAAATACTTCGATTGAATCAATAAGTATGATCGGATCCTCATACTTTATCAAATCCAATTCAGCCACTTCTTCTTTGCTTATCTCGCTTTGAAACATTACTCCTTTCCCGTTGGATCTATTCCTTGAATAAATAATTCATGCAACGCCATCAGTGAACGCAATAGCTTTTTCCCCCAGTGTTCGGCAAATCGCTCCCTAAGTTCCCATGCAGCATCATTCATAAGCTCCTCTATGCCTCTGCTGTAAATCACGGTAAAGTCTTTCAGATCCTGGTAAACATCAGCCATATCTTCAGAAATGGTATGTCTCACCAGCTCGGAGCGATCAAATTCATCCTCTTCGGCTTGCCGGAGTATGTCATTGTATTCCCCCAGGAGAATAGCGATCCTTTTGTAAATTGCGGACCACTCTTCTTCAGTGACAGTTGGCTCCCCGGGAGAATCTAAAACAGGTTCTGTTTCACCCAGTTTTAAGAGAGCTGCGTATGCTCCGGAAAGATGTGTAACCGATTGTAGAATGAATGCTTTTCCTTCTTCTTCTTTTAGGTGTTCCAGGTACAGGCAAAAATCGTTTGAAATAGTTACAAAATCAACCATTTTACTGGAATACACATAATTATGAAGATGGGAAGTTTCCTCTTGCATGCCGCAAAGATAGTAAAAGAGATCCAATCGATCCTAAGATTGAATCCACCTTAACTGCAGGTCTTTTTCCCTCACCACTTTCCCTAAATCCACCAGTCTTTCCAATACAGGAAGCACCATTTCTGACTCGAATCCTGAGGCTGAAACAAGTGATTCAAGTGTTTGATTGTTACCTGTCAAGAGTTCGGCGATCCTTTTTTCAATTATTCTTGATTCATCACTTTTTGGATCCATTCTTGTGGCTGATCTGCAAACATCGCATCGCCCGCAACGGGCAACTTCGAGCTGACCAAAGTAGCTTAACAGGAATTGGTTTCTGCACAGGGTTTCAGAGGATGCATACCTGAGCATCTCGCCAATACGATATTCATAGCGTTCCCTTCGGAAATGATACCTTTCAGGAGAAATGAGCAGGTTCTTTTCGTCTAACCGCTCTTCAATGAACGTGATCACTGGAATTTCCTTCCGGGGTATATAATAAATTACTCGTCTCGCAGTAAGCGTTTTAAGGTAATTATAAATCCTTTTAGATGATAATCCGCTCCTTTTCGACAAAAATGTTTCATCAATTTTTACATATTGAGAAAAGAGTCCGCTATAGGACCTCAGCAGGAGTTTGATAAAGTCATCAAATTCAGCATTCTTAACTTGGAAACTATAAAGCTCATCCCGCCTGGCGCGAAATTTTACGCGTGATGGATTGTTGAATGCCTCGGAAATAGTAATGTAACCCTCCCTGGAAAGAATATTCAGTGCACTGTGGGCTATCATGGCATTGTACCTGTACCTGTGCAGGAACTCGCCCACCTCAAAATCATAGGATTGTCCTTTACCGCTTCCCAGCGGTACCTGGAGATAATTACATAGGGCCTTATATACCTCCCTGATCTTTGGAATGCCAGGAAAGTTGACCTCGATACGTCGCTGGATTAACCTTTTGTCCGATGGACTGTACAGGAGAATTGCCCACGATTTTTTCCCGTCCCTGCCAGCTCTTCCAGCTTCCTGGAAATAAGCTTCCGGGGTGTCGGGCAAGTCCAGGTGAATCACAAATCGTACATCCGGCTTATCGATGCCCATGCCAAACGCATTGGTAGCAACCATGAGCCTGAACCTGCTACCAATCCAATCCCCCTGACGGGTATCTCGTATCGTTTGCTTTAATCCTGCATGGTAAAAATTGGAGGTAACTCCCGCTTCACGCAATAACTGAGTAATCTCCCTGCACTTTTTTCGATTCCTGGCGTAGATGATTCCGCTTCCTTTAAGCTTACGTGATATATCAATGAGTTCCCTGATCTTGTCTTCGGTATGCCTCACAACGTATGTCAGGTTTTCCCGGTCGAAACTCTTTTTCAGGAGATTTTTTTCAGGGAACGACAACCGTTCCTGAATATCATCGCATACTTCCGGTGTTGCTGTGGCAGTTAAAGCAAGGACAGGTACCTCCGGAAGAATCTCCCGGAGTGAACAAATCTCCAGATAAGAAGGTCTGAAATCATATCCCCACTGGGATATGCAATGTGCTTCATCTACAGCGATCAGATTTACATTCATATTCCTTACTCGCTCACGAAAGACATCTGTGGCCAGGCGTTCGGGCGAAACATAAAGGAACTTAAAGTCACCATAAATGCAATTATCCAGGGTGATATCGATTTCGTGGCGCGTCATCCCCGAGTGCACGGCTACAGCCTTGATTTTTCGGCTAATCAGCTGATCCACCTGATCTTTCATTAGAGAAATTAAAGGTGTGATTACAAGGCATATCCCTTCCTGGGAAAGGGCTGGGATCTGAAAGGTAACAGACTTGCCCCCCCCTGTCGGCATCAGGGCCAGGGTATCCTTATTTTTCAGGACCGATTGTATGATATCAGTCTGCAGGGGCCGGAATTTTGAATGGCCCCAATACCGGATTAAAATCTGCCTGAGTTCATCAAGATTAACTATGCTTTTTTTTTGTAATTTTGCCACATTTAAATTTAACCAAAATCTCATACAATGTCGTTCACCCAGGATAAAATAGCTTCAGAGGGTCTCACCTTCGATGACGTATTGTTGCTGCCTGACTATTCGGAGGTTCTCCCCAGAGAAGTAAGTATCAAATCTCGTTTCTCCAGGAACATCGAATTGAATACCCCGATTGTGTCGGCTGCCATGGATACGGTAACTGAAGAGCAACTCGCCATTACCATTGCCCGTGAAGGAGGAATCGGAGTGATCCATAAGAACATGACATTGGATGAACAGGCCAGGCAGGTGAGAAGGGTGAAAAGGGCGGAAAGCGTGATGATTCACGAACCCATCACCATATTAAAAGACGGGACCGTGAACGATGCGCTCAATCTGATGAAGGAGTATAAGATCGGTGGCATTCCGGTGGTTGACAAAGAAAATCGTCTGATCGGAATTGTAACCAACCGGGATCTTCGATTTCAAAAGGACATGGGAAAGGCCATAGAAGAAGTAATGACCTCTAAGAACATCATAACCACCACCCGCAATACGGATCTGTCTGAAGCAGGTCAGATTCTCCAGGCGCATAAAATTGAAAAATTGCCGGTGGTAGATGGCGATCAGAAACTGATAGGACTCATTACGTATAAAGATATCACTAAATCGAAGGATCGCCCTAACTCCTGCAAGGATGAGAAGGGCAGATTGCGGGTAGCTGCTGCAGTAGGCGTCACGTCCGATGTCCTTGAACGGGTAAAGGCATTGGTAAAAGCCGGCGTGGACTCGGTGGTTATCGACACGGCCCATGGCCATTCCAAGACGGTTGTGAATAACCTGAAAAAAGTAAAAGCAGCCTTTCCCGAGTTGGATGTGGTTGTGGGAAATGTGGGAACCGCAGCTGCGGCTAAAGCACTGGCGGATGCAGGTGCTGATGGCATTAAAGTTGGGATTGGACCCGGTTCCATATGCACCACAAGAGTGATAGCAGGGGTTGGTGTGCCTCAACTGACCGCTATATTTGATGTGGCCAATGCGATTGGCGGTTACGGGATTCCGATCATTGCCGATGGTGGAATCCGCTACTCGGGAGACATTGTAAAGGCACTGGCTGCCGGCGCCAGTTCCATTATGGCCGGATCACTTTTTGCAGGTGTGGAGGAATCTCCTGGCGAAACCATCATCTACAATGGTAGAAAATATAAATCCTACAGGGGCATGGGTTCAATTGAAGCCATGCAGCATGGATCCAAGGATCGCTATTTCCAGGACGTGGAGGATGATATTACCAAACTGGTTCCAGAGGGAATTGCAGCAAGGGTGCCTTTCAAAGGGAGTCTTAGTGAAGTGATCTATCAAATGGTAGGCGGACTTCGTGCCGGGATGGGATATTGCGGTGCACCGGATATTCCCGGCCTTCAAAAGGCCAAATTTGTCAGAATTACCAATGCAGGAGTTCAGGAGAGCCATCCCCATGATGTGACCATCACCAGGGAAGCACCCAACTACAGCAGATAATATATAATTCCAAATGACGTTTTACATAAAACATTTTTATAAAATGAAACGAAGTATACTCTCCATCGTACTTGTTGCCATGGTAAGTTCCGCACTTTACAGTCAGAATTCACCGGTGATGCTTACTGTGGCCGATGAAAAGGTTACGCTTGAGGAATTTGAGCGAATCTACAGGAAAAACAATAATGAAACTTCACTGAATAAGCAGACCCCGGCCGAATACCTGGAACTTTACATCAATTTCAAACTCAAGGTTATCGAAGCAGAATCACTGGGAATGGATACAACTGCAAAATTCATCAATGAATTGGAAGGGTACAGGGAGCAACTTGCTAAGCCTTACCTGACAGATGAAGAAACCAAAGAGGAGATGATGAAGGAAGCTTACGAAAGATCTAAATTTGACATCAATGCCAGCCATATCCTTATCAAGCTACCGGTCAATGCCACCCCGGACGATACGCTTGCAGCTTTTAAAAAGGCTTCTGAAATTAGGGAGCGAATTGCCAATGGAGAGGATTTTGAAACCGTCGCAAGGGCCACATCGGACGACTCATCGGTGAAGAGAAATGGCGGGAACCTGAGTTATTTCACTGTCTTTTCCATGATCTATCCTTTCGAAACCATGGCGTATAACACTCCTGTGGGAGAACTGAGCATGCCATTCAGGACGACTTATGGATACCATATTTTAAAGATTCAAGACAAGAGACCAGCCAGGGGACAGGTGAAAGTGGCTCATATCTTCATAAGAACTCCCGAAGGAATGAGTGAAGCTCAGAAAAAGGAGGCCTACGAAAAATCTCAGATGATCTATGACAGCCTGCAACTTGGAGCTGATTTTGGATACATGGCAACGACCTACTCTGAAGATCCAAGTTCTGCACGGACGGGCGGCGAGATTCCCTGGTTTGGAACCGGGAGGATGATCCGGGAATTTGAAGATGCCTGCTTTTCCATTGAAGAGAAGGGAGGCATTACCAAACCATTCAAATCGTATTTTGGATGGCACATAATTAAACTTATCGACAAGAAGGGCAACAGATCGTATGAAGAGATGGAACCGGAACTGCAAGAAAAAATCAACCGGGGTGAACGGGGGAAACAAAAGACTGACAGATACATCTCAAAACTCGAAGAAGAAAATGGATTTGAAGAAAACCTCCTTGCGTTGGAACCAATCTACACCTCTGTTGACACATCCCTCCTCATGGGAAACTGGGATGGAAAAAACTTGGCTGACGATATGACTCAATTAATTAAGATGGGCGATCGAGTGGTTACAGCCGGTGAATTCGTTGCATTTATTGAGGCCAACCAGAGCCAGGGAAAATCCAGGGATCCACGCAGCTATATAGACATCCTCTATACACAGTTTTCCCAGGACCTGGTAATGAAGTATGAAGATTCAAAACTACCCGAAAAGTATCCTGAATTCAAGTACATTTACCAGGAATACCATGATGGAATCCTTTTGTTTGATATCATGGACCAGCGGGTGTGGTCAAAAGCGGTATCCGACTCGGTGGGACTTGCTGCATATCACAAAAAAAACATGGACCAATACATGTGGCAAAAACGCAGCGAGGCTTTTGTTGTAACTTGTGAAAAAGGCGTTGATATTGATGATCTGAGAAAATCCTATAAGAAAATTCTCAAGGGAAAACTTGATGAAACTGCCCTGAACATGAAGCATTGCCAAAATGATACTGTACCTTGTATCACGCTATCTCATGTAGTAGTTGAGAAGGGCGAAAATGAACAGGTTGATGCCATGAATGGAATTACGGGTCTCGGACCTGTTATTGAATCTGATGGCAAGTCCAGTTTTGTTATACTGAAGAAGATGAGATCTCCTGAACCAAAGAAGCTTGACGAGGCACGGGGACAAATCACCTCTGATTACCAGAATTACCTCGAAAAAGAGTGGATCGGGGAACTGAAACAAAAATATCCTGTGGAAGTGGACACTAGCCTGCTTTCCAGGATCCAATAACCTGGGATATAAGAACATTTATTGTCCTATCGGCACTGATAATAATAAATGGTTGTTCCCTTTTTGAGGGCAATAACCAGGAGGAACCTCTTGCCCGTGTTTTCGAAAAACACCTCTATCCATCGGATATCAGCCATGCCATACCTGCAGGAACCTCCGTGCAGGACAGCATTATTCTGGCCAGACGGTATGTGGATACATGGGTAAAGGATCAATTGATGTTGAACAAGGCCGAACAGGCATTGACTGAGGAGCAAAAAGATTTTGAAAAACAAATTGCAGAGTACAGGTGGTCTTTGCTGATCTATTCATACAGGCAAAAACTCTTGCAACAGAAACTGGACACTGTCGTTTCAGATGCTGAAATTCAAACCTACTATGATGAAAACATCAACAATTTCATTTTAGGACAAAATGTGATCAAGGGTACGTTTATCAAGGTTCCGCTCTCGGCCCCCAGAATGAATGAATTGAGGGTGTGGTCAAGGACAAATGGAGAGGATGATCTGGATCAGATAGAGAAATATTGCATTAGTTATGCAGATAAATACAGCGATTTTAATGAATCCTGGGTATATTTCTCCTCCATTAAGGTCCAGCTTCCCATGCGGATTTCTCAGCCTTCAAGATACCTCCGGTACAATAAAAATATTGAAACAACAGATTCCTTATTCAGGTATTTTTTGCATGTAACCGAGCACCTTCCTGACGGTGAGGTAGCACCCATCGAAATGGTGAAAGATGATATTACAAACATTATTATGAATAAACGGAAAATCGAGTTTTTTCAGACCCTTGAACAACAGGTTTATAAGGATGCAGTAAGCAGAAATCAATTTGAAATTTATCGCTAAAGTCACTATGAAAAAGCTCATATATTTTATAATCGGAGCCCTTTTTTCACTTCACACCGCTGCCCAGCCACTCATTATTGACCGGGTCATAAGTGTGGTAGGAGATTTCAATGTACTCCAATCTGATGTGGAGCAGCAGTACCTGCAGATGAAGATGTCAGGAATGTATATCCCTGAAGATGCACGATGCAAGATCTTTAATCAGTTTGTAGAGCAGAAATTACTCATGGCTCAGGCCAAGATCGATAGCGTGGAAGTAGGTCCTGATATGGTTGAAATGCAGATGGAATCCCGATTGGATTATTTCATCAATCAATTTGGCAGTGAGGAAGAAATGGAGGATTATTTTTCCAAATCGATCTTTGATATAAAGGATGATTTGAGGGAAGCCATCAGGGAACAAATGATTACAGACGAGGTCCGTAAGTCTATTGTTGCTGATGTTTCCACCACACCCTCAGATGTAAAAAGCTTTTACCGGTCCCTGCATCCCGATAGCATTCCTTATATTAATACGGAAGTCGAGCTTGCACAGCTGGTTGCCTATCCATCTTACAGCGATCAGGCTGTCTTTCAGGTTAAAGAACGTCTACTGGAGCTTAGAAAACGGGTTCAGGAGGGGGAAGACTTTGGTACACTGGCCATCCTGTATTCAGAAGACCCAGGGTCAGCACCCAGAAGAGGTGAGCTGGGATTCATGATGCGCAGCGAACTTGACAAAGAATATGCAAATACTGCCTGGGCTCTTAAGCCCGGTCAGGTTTCCAAGATCGTCGAAAGCGCCTTTGGGTTCCATATCATCCAGATGGTGGAACGGCGGGGCGAGCGCGCCAATACACGACATATCCTGATGAATCCAAAAGCCGACGCTAATGCGAAGCAAAAGGCGATTTACAAACTTGATAGTCTGAGAAATGTGATCGAATTGGATTCTATTTCCTTCGATATGGCAGCCAAAAGATACTCTGAGGATATAAATACAAATGTAAACGGGGGACTCATCGTCAATCCGCAGACCATGGCCGCTACGTTTGAACTGGATCAACTGCCTACCAAAGATTATTATATGATCCGGAACATGGAAGTGGGGGACCTCTCAGAAGCATTCGAATCAACGGACCAAAAAAATAAGGTATGCTACAAGGTCCTTTACCTAAAAGCAAGGACTGAGCCTCACAGAGCCAATCTGAAGCAGGATTACCTGCTATTACAAAATATGGCGCTTCAATACAAGAACAATGAAGTGATGACAGAATGGTACCGGGAGAAGAAAGAATCTACCTATATCAGGGTCGATCCGTCATTCAAACAGTGTAGCCTCTTCGGTGAGCAGACAAGCCAGAAATGATTCTCGTTTTGTATAAGCGCACCTTTCCGATATGCGTGCTTATGCTATGCATGATGCTCCATTTTCATCAGGTAAAATGCCAGAGAACAACCCACCTGGAAATCATGAATGCCGAAATCACCGCGTATGATGTGAAAATCGGAAAGGATGCACGAAAACTGATCGGGGCAGTCCAGGTCAAACATGAAGATGTACTTATGTACTGTGATTCGGCGTACATCTACACTTCAACAAATTCAGTTGATGCATTCAGTAATGTGAAAATAATTCAGGGAGACACACTTACACTGACTGGCGACCGGGTATATTATGATGGGGTGACAAAACTTGCACGGGTCAGGAATAATGTAAAACTGGTCAATAACGAAATCACTCTGCAAACAGACTCTCTTAATTATAACAGGGCATCGGAAATTGCCTACTACATGGGAGGAGGTATCCTGACCCAGGAAGATAACAGGCTCACCAGTGAAAGGGGGCGGTTCTTTTTAGAAACGGAAATTTTTTACTTTATGGACAGTGTGGTCATCACCAATCCTGAATATTCCATTTATACGGATAGCCTGAAATATGACACTCAGACCGAAATTTCCTATTTCAGCGGGCCTACCGATATCATCAATGAAAAACGATACATCTATTGTGAAAATGGGTGGTATGACAAACCAAATGAAATCTACTTTGTGACCGATAGCGCCTATCTGGAGGAGGATGGAAGAACGCTTAAGGGTGATACACTCTATTATGAAGCCAACGAGGGCTTTGGACGGGCAAATTCAAACGTAGAGCTAATTGATACTGCTCAAAACATGACCCTTAAAGGGAATTTTGGTCTCTATTACAGTGACGCGGATTATATCATGATCACCGACAGTGCACTAATGATCCAGGTTGATGGTCCAGACACCATGTATGTACATGCCGACACACTCCGCTCGCTCCAGAACCCAGAGGACGTAGAGAGTCGTATTTTGAAAGCATATTATAAAGTTAAGATTTTCAGATCTGACATTCAGGTCATGTGTGATTCACTGGTATATATAGAGGCCGACAGTGCCTTTGATTTCCTTGGTGAACCGGTATTATGGTCCGAAGAAAATCAGCTTACGGCCAAAAAAATCCGGGTGGTTATGGCAAACCAGCAATTGTACAGGATGTACCTCACCGGGATTTCGTTTGTAGCCTCTCAAAAAGATTCAGTAAAATTCGATCAGATGCGCGGGAAGGAGATGACAGGATATTTTCAAGACAACAAACTAGTCAAAATCTTTGTAACGGGGAATGGACAGACCATTTATTATGCGGTTGACCAGGAGGTTATTATCGGGGCCAACAAAACCGCATGTTCCGATTTGACTATCTACCTGACAGACAATAAAATTTCCAGGGTGAATTACATGACCAAACCCGACGGCACCTATTATCCTCTGGAAATGTTTCCCTCGGAGGAAGCTCAATTAAGTGATTTTAAGTGGGTTGAGCAGTGGAGACCTCTGAGCTGGCAGGATGTGTATAAATGGAAATAAAAAAAGGAGCGTTATGCTCCCTGGTCAGTATTCATCTTCATTAAAAAAGAAGTCATCTTTGCTCGGATAATCTGGCCAGATATCTTCGATACTTTCATATACATCACCCTCATCTTCGATTTCCTGAAGATTTTCAATTACTTCCATGGGAGAACCCGATCTGATAGCGAAGTCAATCAACTCCTCCTTGGTGGCAGGCCAGGGCGCATCTTCAAGTTTAGAGGCTAGTTCCAGGGTCCAGTACATTGATGAAGAAATAGGTTATACAAATAGCTGCCTGTTAAGAGCCGCAAATTTAAAAAAAAAATCTATTCCTACAACATGCTTTTCCAGGGCTTCTGCGCAACACCCAGAAGGCTTGCTATTTTTCGTGAAATAATGAAAAAATAGTCAGATAACCGGTTATAGAACTGGACGATGATTTCATCAACTTCAGATTCCTCCTTCAACTTCAGAATGGATCGCTCGGTTCTCCTGCAAACCGTGCGGGCGATGTGCGCCTGAGAAACAGCTGGATGCCCCCCCGGGATAACAAAAGAGTGAAGGGGTTCCAGAGAAGCATCCATTTCATCGATCAGGCTTTCAAGAAACCTCACCTGATCAATTCCGATTCTGGGAATACCTTCCGGTATTTCTTCAAAATCCAGCGCCAGCAACGAAGAGGTGGCCATCTGGATATCAAGTATGGTCAGCAGATTTTCTTTCAGGAGGGGGTCCTCGACCAGGTCACGGAGCATGCTGGTGTGCGCCATCAATTCATCCACGCACCCACAGGCATCAATACGGGGATGATGTTTAGGAACCCTTCGGCCTCCTATCAGGGAGGTTTCCCCTGTATCTCCGCTTTTGGTATAAATTCCTGATTTTCTGGTCATTCATCATGCTATTTCATTGGATTCTTGTTGATCTCAATTTTATCAACCTCCCCATCAAACAAACGGATAATTCGATGTGCATACCGTGCGATGGATTCTTCATGGGTTACCAGGATAATGGTGTTCCCCTGGGTGTGGATTTCCCCAAAAAGTTTCATAATATCCTCTGATGTTTTAGAATCGAGGTTCCCCGTGGGTTCATCTGCAAGGATAATGGATGGATTGTTCACCAGTGCACGGGCAACCGCAACCCGCTGCCTCTGTCCGCCTGACAACTCATTTGGCCTGTGGTCTGTTCTTTCAGCCAGTCCCACATCATCAAGTGTTCTTCTTGCTTTTGCAACTCGTTCACTTTTATGTGATCCTGCATAAATTAGGGGCAGGGTTACATTTTCAAGGGCAGTATACCGTGGAAGTAAGTTGAACGTCTGGAAAATAAACCCGATTTCCCGGTTTCGAATCTCGGCAAGCCGGTTATCGTCCATCTGGCTTACGTCTGTTCCGTTAAGGATATAGGTGCCGCTTGTGGGGGTATCAAGACATCCCACCAGATTCATCAAGGTAGATTTACCAGATCCCGAAGGTCCCATGATAGCCACATATTCATTTTCCTGGATTTCAATATCCACAGATCGCAGCGCTTCTACGGTAATTGAACCTATGTAGTAATTCTTGATAATTTTATCCAGACTGATAACTGTTCTCATAAAGCTTTGAATTAAACACGAAAGTAATCAATATCAACAAGAAATAATCTAAAAAAAAGTTTAAAACCTAATTTTCATTTTGGCTTTGTTCAGGTCCCTTCTTAAAAGCAAAATTCCCATGTGATATAAGTCAATACTTACTCGTATTTCAGGCCATGAAATAATCTCCCTCCAGGCACGGTACATCTCCTTTGACCAGTAAATATCGTCCATGATTATCAGGGCTTCTTCTCCAGCTGCCGGCAGTATTTTTTTTATGTAATCCATGGTTGGCTCATACCTGTGATTGCCGTCTAAAAAGGCCACAAAACGGCCCTTCATTTCAGGCAACACCGCAACTAGCTTCTCATCCAGATCTCCGCAAAGTACTTTGACTCCTTTCAGCCCACATCGTTTAATCACTTCAGCAGCAAATTCCGCTCTTTTTTGGTTCCCTTCTATAGTGACCATGGTCGTACCGGGTGATCCTGAGGCGAGGTAAACTGAAGAAATACCCAACCCCGTCCCTAGTTCAAGAATTACTTCAGGTTTAAACCAGTGAGTGATCCTGTGCAGCATTGCTCCATATTTGACTGACACAGAGGAACCTCTGACAAATGAACTTACTGTTCGACTTCCAGAAGGATCGACCACTGATTGAGCACCTTGCTCTCCCGCCGCAATCACCGTCTGATCATCTCGTAACTGCCTGTGCAACTCTCTTATGGAGGCCGGAAGCGTTACTTTTGCAGCATTAAAAATTACGTGATGAACAAATTCAAAGAGGTAGGGCGAGTGAATGTGCCGGCCCTGAATGTGCCTTCTGTGAAACAGGTGTTCAACGTATTTGAGGGCTCTCCACAAGGTGGGCAAGCTTTTGTGCAAAATGCTAATTTTACATAAATTGCTGCAAGCATGCAACAATATCTACAGCAAGATATTCAATTTCTTTCGGGAGTGGGTCCAAAGAGAGCCGATCTGCTAAGAGAGGAATTGGGGATTCGGACCTTTGAAGACCTCATGACCTGCTACCCATTCAGGTATGTGGACCGGAGCAGGTTTTATAAGATTTCGGAGGTGACCTCCGACATGCCCCAAATCCAGATTCGGGGACGGATCGAAGGATTTGCCTCCATTGGCAAAGGAAGGGGAAAGAGGCTGGTAGCCGATTTCACCGACGGCAGCGGTCATCTCCAACTGGTATGGTTCAGGGGTGCCAAATGGATCCCCGAGAACTATCCCACCGGGAAAGAACTGGTGGTATTTGGAAAACCCACTGTTTACCAGAGAAATCTAAATGTTGTCCATCCCGAACTGGAAGATCCCGAAAAAAGGCATTCCGTGAGTTCCAAACTCCAGGCAGTTTACTCCACGACAGAAAAACTGAAGGACCATTATCTAACTTCAAAAGCTATTAGTAAAATAATGGCAAACCTGATCAAAGGTCTGCCTTCAAAATTCGAGGAGACTCTGCCAGCCTGGCTCCTGCAAAAACTGAACCTGGTCAACCTGGATTCAGCCATGCGGCAAATTCATTTTCCGGATGCAGCATCAGAATATAAAAAAGCGGAATTGCGACTAAAATTCGAAGAACTTTTTTATATCCAGCTGAATATTCTTCAGGGAAAAACCGATCGAAATAACCGCTTCAGGGGAAATGTGTTCGGGACGGTGGGTGAGACTTTCAATACATTTTACGAGGAACACCTTCCATTTGAACTCACCGGAGCCCAGAAGAAGGTAATGAGAGAGATCAGGAAAGATATGGGTTCAGGGCGCCAGATGAACCGGCTGTTGCAGGGAGATGTGGGCAGTGGCAAAACGCTGGTTGCATTGATGTCTATGCTGATAGCTATTGACAATGGCTTTCAAACCTGCATCATGGCCCCTACCGAGATCCTGGCACAGCAACATTTTAATAGCATTGGGAAGTTCCTCGATGGAATGGATATTCAGGTTAAATTACTTACAGGCTCCACTAGAAAGCGTGACCGGGAACCCATTCATGAAGGATTGTTGAGCGGATCGCTTCATATTCTCATCGGAACCCATGCACTCATTGAGGATGTGGTTCAATTTAGGAATCTGGGACTGGTAGTGATTGATGAGCAACATCGCTTCGGAGTGGCCCAGCGTGCCAGGCTCTGGAAAAAAGCCGATATACTTCCCCATGTGCTGGTTATGACAGCCACCCCCATCCCGAGGACCCTGGCCATGACGCTCTATGGGGACCTGGATGTGTCAGTAATTGATGAATTACCTCCCGGAAGAAAACCCATTATTACGCGGCATTCTTACGATTCAAAACGGTTGGTTGTTTTTGGATTCTTAAAGAAACAGCTCGCCGCGGGAAGGCAGGCCTATATTGTTTATCCGCTCATTAAGGAGTCGGAAACCTTAGATTTTAAAGACCTTACAGACGGGTACGAAAGTATCTCCCGCGCCTTTCCTCCACCCGATTACCAGGTAAGTGTAGTTCATGGCAAAATGAAGCCGGAGGAAAAGGAGATCTCCATGAGCCATTTCGTGGCCGGCCGTACTCATATTATGGTAGCCACCACAGTGATCGAAGTGGGGGTGGATATCCCCAATGCTACCGTCATGATAATAGAAAGCGCTGAGCGATTCGGACTTTCACAGCTACACCAGTTACGGGGACGCGTGGGACGGGGTGCCGGCCAATCCTATTGCATCCTCATGTCGGGTTACAAAATATCTGAAGAAGGAAAAAAACGGTTAGATACCATGGTGCGGACCAATGATGGCTTTGAAATTGCAGAGGTGGACCTGAAATTAAGGGGACCCGGTGATATTGAAGGAACCCAGCAAAGTGGTATCCCCTTCAATCTGAAAATTGCCCACCTGGGAAGGGATGGCCAGATCCTGCAGCTTGCAAGGGACACTGCGGAGAATATTATCAACGAAGATCCTGAATTTCAAATGGAAAAAAACGTCATCTTTGCCAAACATGTGAAAAAGGGCAATCCCGGCCAAATTGATTGGGGAAGTATCAGTTAAATGCCATTTACACAGGCCTTAGATGGAATTACCTTCACATCCTGTTTGGAGTGTCACGGATCCCTTAGACAGCGAACCGATAATCCCTGATTTTTCACATACCGGCTTCGGGCAATGTCACTGCTCTGGAAATAAAGCAATCGTTCCCAGGCTGCAGATGAACCAGATTCAGTTGCCGTCCAGTAAATTGCTCTAGTCCAGAGGTCTATAAAACCAACACTATTGGTACGCATGCCACCGGGACGAGAAGTGAAACCACTTGAATTCGTTGCCCCGATATTCGGTGTTGCCCAATATATGGATCCAACTTCTTTCAATTTACCTCCCTCATCTGTTCCGCGAAAATCCTCGCTGTCAGCATCTTCCTGGCTCATCCCCAAAGAAATCTCCAGTTCTTTCCACTCCTCATCGCTGGGCAAATGCCAGTCAGCCGGACATACTCCCTGGACTCCACTGGGAATTAGGTCACTGCTCGCAGAACTATCCATTGCTGCCGTCCATGAGTATAATGCCCCATAGGTTTCGCCATTCGAAGCATTGTTATCATACCAACAGAAGGCAGCCTCCTGATTCCCAAGTGCCTCCCAGGTCAATGTGTTCTCTATCAGGGGAATAGCTCTTCCATCCGCATAATGTGTCACATTCAGATTTGCGGCCATCCATGTCCTCAAACCTATTACAACGGTCTGATACACATTTCCATCGATATCAGTTACGGACCCTGACCAGGTTTTAAAACTTTGTTCATTCCCATAGCCAGTACCTTCGCTATTGGTGGCGTAGGCCCTTACGTAATAGGTTGTGCCTTTGTTTAACCCGGTTAAAGCACTTGAAAAGTTGCCAGTCCCTCCTCCATCAATTGTCTTGCTATCTGAAATAGTTGGGCCTGGTGAGGTGTTCCAGCAGACGCCACGTACCGTGACTACTTCACGGCCATCATCCACCACCTCACCACCGGTTTGTGCAGAGGTCTCGGTAATGCCTGATACAGCAGTGGTGGTCACTGCAGGCAATGATGAAGAACCCTCTCCTTCCACACAGCGAATCGAGAACCCATCGGTTCTTGCGTTATTATGTCTGTATATTCCCGACTGGTTATTAGCCAGTCCGCGGTACCATGCACTTGATTCATCGTTCTCCGTGGCTGTATAGAAATAAGTGATTCCACCCATGCCATAGAACTCCTCGCCCTGGAGCCGGTAACCGCCTGGAAAAGCTGTAAAACCGGTTTCATTGGTCGCCAGGAGATTTGGGTTTTCCCAGTGGGTGTCACCGGCCTCTTTCAGTTTACCTCCTTCATCTGTTCCGCGCCAATCTACCCCATCTGCATCTTCCTCGCTCATTCCGAGATGCATCTCCATCTGTTTCCATTCCGCATCGCTTGGAAGGTGCCAGCCGGAGGGACAGGCACCCTGTACACTGCTTGGATTGGCACCGCTGCTTTTATTATTTGTTGCACCCGCCCACACATATTGTGCTCCATAGAGGTTTCCATTAACAGGGTTATTCTCATACCAGCAATACGCTCTTTCTGAGAATGTTAATGCATCCCATGAATTGCCATCCGTTACCAACGGAATTGCGGTGCCATCGGAGTAATGTGTGGACTTCAGGTTTTCAGCCATCCATGTCTGATCTCCAATTGTAACTGTCCGATATATATTTCCATCATTGTCTGTCACAGAACGAACAGATTTAAAACTTTTCTCAGCACCATACTCCGTCCCGAAACTGCTGATCACATATGCCCTGATGTAGTAAGTAGTGTTTGGGGACAGATCCGATATAGTATCTTTGAAACTTCCTTTACTTTTTTTCGGGCCTAATTGTGTGGAAGGGCCATTGATTGTGGGAGATTTTGTCTCAGACCAACAAAATCCATGATAGGTAACATCCGCATCCGCGATATCAACTACTGTACCTGATATTTCGTAATTGCCGTAAGAGAGGTATCTAACCGTATCTGTTGTAATATAAAGGAAGCCTGCAGGTTCAAATCGTTGACATGTGGTTACTGTCATGAAAACCATGAAAACCCCTGCCAGAGGGGCCAATCCTGCATAAATCAGGCTATGTTTCAGTTGCTTCATTGAAAGTTGTTCATTTTCTTTTCAGGAAAATAAAATCACCTCCTTCATTTCCCACATTCTGGATCTCGCCGTATTGTGGGAGCACGTTGCTATTGCTGATTACGGCATTCTTCATATGACCGAATAACTCCTCTGCCGAAAGGTAGGTCTCCTGGTTCTCATTCAACCTCTGTACCAAATATTTGATAAAAGAACTCTCATCCGGAACTTCTGTCATCGTTCCACTTGTCATTGCTTTCCTGCTCGGCAATTCATAGATTTTTTCATAGATCACTTCCCGGGTCATCGAGACAGATCTTGCTTTGAAAATGGATCCTGCAAAGCATGCATCGGTTATTAAAAGCGTGTGCTTTGAATGAATGGCCTGCAGATAATCAACCAGTGTACTGTTTCGAAACCAGTCAACGGTAGATTCCCTGGTTGCATCTGATGGGAGCCAATAGCCGATTTTCGAATCTTCGTCCCAGTACCCGTGTCCTGCATAAAAAATAAGCAAATTGTCAGCTGGCGAAACCTGATCTTTTAAATTATCCAGGCCGCGAATAATATCACCCCTTTTCGGGTTTTTTAAAAAGTTGATGTTTTCAGACTCGAAGGTATATTTCCTGTGTAGGGTGTTGTATACTTTTTGAGCATCCCTGAGAGGGTTTTCGAGATCAGGGATTTCAGGATCATTGTATTTTTCGATCCCAATGATAAGCCCAAAGTATTTTGACTCTCTGTTTATCCTGTCGGCAAGTGTGACAACCAGTGGCTGATACTCAATTGTAATGTATTGATCCTGAAGGTTATTATGTTCATCCATTGCCTTTATCTGTATTAAATTTTCACCGGGAATTAATTTAATTGACTTGGCAAAGATTCCCGTCTCGTTGACTACCCTTATATCTGTATTAATTGAGACAAATCTTATAATGCTTTCATCAGTTACCTCTCCGATCAATTCAATTTCTTCAAGCTCAGTTTGATATGTCGTACCCGTTTTTATCTCAGGTGACAATAACCTAATCACCGGCGGTTGTGTATCAGGAATGTTATTCAATAAAAACTCAACTGCATTACTTTCTGCTTCCTGGGAATAGAGAGAACTAAACCCGGCAAATAATGGAATGGACAAAAGGATTATAGCACGTCTCGTTGGTGTCAGTTTTTCCATCATCTTTACTTAAAACCTGTAAGTTATACCCATTAATGGCGTGTAAGTCAGGGGATCTACGGTTGTCTTCCATGAAATGCCGGGAACATCACTCATCGATGATTTTTGCCTGAGATCTGAGGTGCCAACCAGAGTCCATATAAGATCGGTTACCCAAATTCCGATAGCGGCATAGGCAAGCGCTTCAGAAATATTATCCTGATTCTGTGACCTCTGAAACAATTTATTCTTATTCGCATAAATTTTCTCATCGGCGATACTTCCGTAGGTACTGATTGCTTTTCGATTCATCAGATACGCGCCCGCAATACATCCATATCCCGCTACTCCTCTTAGCCAGTGTGGATTCCCTCTTGAACGGGAAAGGCCTAATCCCGGCAGGGCAATAGATTGTAATATAATTCCAGCCCGATTAAACTCTTGTGCAGGAACATCATGGGTAATTATTTCACTCCGCACGGCCTCCCCTGAAGACTCACCTTCGTCAGAAGGTACCAATGCAATTCCTTCCGTTTCAGTATCTGCCGCTTTGGCATCTTCTCCCTCGGGAATTGTATCTTGAATCACCTCCACAGCCTTCGGAACCTGAATTGTTTTGGCAAAGATCTTAAATGAGATTCTGGAATTCATAAAGATGTTATCAGCTTTTAGATCCCAGGTGATGAGCTTGTTGCTTCCACCGGATACCCCATCACCTATATCCCCGGATAATGCTGCTGCATTGATCTGATTCCCATCCGCATCGATAACGCTGAGATGAATTATAAATCTATCGGAAGGATCACTGTTAAGAATGTCGTACGAGATAAGGATTAAGTTATCCTTCAACTCCAACCTGGGGTCCGACACCTGAACGGTCTGGGCTCGACAGACAGAAGAAGCAAGGGCACAAAAAATTCCCAACAGGAATATGAGAGCAGATCTCATGATAACGTCCGTATACGCTTAAAGCCACGCATCAGTTTGTCCGGGAAAAGAATCGTGAGACGCACAAACTGAATGCCTTTAAATATAGGGAGATGTTGGAGAATTCACAAATAGTGTTGATTTTGAACAGATTCAGTTAACCAATAAGTGCAGCGGCGTCAGATGGAATTGAACTATTTTAATTTACCTGAGTGATTTCACTACATTTGGTTCAAATTGCTAAAAATTCAGCGCATGCGTAAAAAATTCGCTCTCTTCACAGCAACAATAGCACTTACCATTCCCATTTTTGGACAATTCACCACACCCGCGAAACAGCTGGAAAAGCATGTGTATAAGCTGGCCTCAAATGCATTCATGGGAAGGGGATTCGGGACTGAAGAGGGGGCAAAAGCTGCTGAATATATAGCAAAACAGTACAAAAATGCAGGCATCGAACCTCTTCGGGGCTCTTATTTCCATCCCTTCAATTACCGTTCGGGGATCTTGAATATTTCAGGAACGAATGTGGCCGGAATAATAACCGGAAGTGATCCCAACCTTAGAGACGAGTATATTCTTCTGGGAGCCCACTTTGATCACCTTGGCTGGAAGATGCACAGAGGCGACACGGTGGTCTATAACGGGGCTGATGACAATGCTTCTGGAACCGCAACCATCATTGAGATTGGTAGAAATTTAGCATCAAAAAAAGAAACCCTGGGAAGAAGCATTATTCTGGTGGCTTTCGACGGCGAGGAAAGTGGCCTGGTAGGCTCTAACCGGTTTATAAAGGATACACTTGTACCTCTGCATAAGATAAAGCTGATGTTCAGTCTGGATATGGTGGGAATGTATGAAGCTCACGGGGGACTTGATCTGGCAGGAGTGAAACTGCTTACCGATTTTGAACAAATTGTCGGAAAACTGGCAAATGAGTATAATGTGACCATCACAAAAGCTAATAAGTCGCTTGAACAGCGTACCGATACAGCACCTTTTGGAGCTATAGGAATACCAGCCGTACATGCATTTACCGGAACCGAATCACCCTATCATAAACCAGAGGATGTGGCCGAAGGGTTAGATTACCAGGGCATGGCTCTGGTGACAAATTACCTGAGTGCTGCGGCACAGCAACTATCATCCGCAGAAAATATCTCCCGATTGCAAGGACCCGGAGAGGGTCGGTCTATTCCACCGGGTCCCAAGGTGTTTAGACCTGGGATCAGGATAAATGCTGGCACAAACCACCACAATTACCAGGACGAATTTTACGATGGGAAACCGGTATTTTCTGGTGAAGCCGGTCTGTTTGCCAGCATCAGCGCGGCCAGGTTCCTTATCATTCAACCAGAAGTTCTTTATCAAACCATTGGGAGTCAGCATCCTGGTGGCAATTTCCGGACTCATTCAATCACTACACCTGTTACCTTGCTGTTTTCATCCCCTGCAGAAAACATGATTCAGACCTACTTTTTATTTGGAGGATATTTTTCATATCATTTTGGAGGAACGGTGAACCGGGCAGATATTGACTTCCGGAATGTCTATGATAACCAGGAGGTTGGACTAAGTTATGGATTCGGATTGCAAGTGATGAATGTCCAGGTGGGGATGATAATCAGGAACGGGTTATCCAACATCTGGCAGGATCCGGCTCCGGGAATTGTAACAAATGAAGGGGTATTTTTCAGCCTTGGTTTTATCTTCTAGAATCCACTCTTATTTAAATCCAGAATAAATAGGAAGGAATCTTCAATTTAATGATATCCAACAAGCGAGATTCATCCAACATCAATAATTTTGTGGCCATGATCGACCACGATGGAATTATCGATCACATCAAAGGTGATGTGGCACAAGTGAAGATCGACAGTCAGTCGGCCTGCACAGCTTGTCATGCCAAGGGAGTCTGCGGCGCAGCTGACCAAAAGGAGAAGTTTCTGGATGTTCATCTTCATGGCGCATCCTATCAGGTAGGAGAACCGGTGAGGGTACTGGTTGCGAAAAATCTGGGATTTAAGGCAGTCCTTTTGGGCTATTTCTATCCTTTTTTACTGGTAATTGCTATCTTGATTAGCCTGACTGTCATTGGGATGGATGAATCGAAAGCAGGTGTGTTTTCTCTGCTTTCCGTTGTCCCCTATTACCTGGTGCTCTACCTTCTGCGTAGCCGGATAGAGACTAAGTTTACATTCAGTATAAAGAAATCATTACCGGCACAATGAGCCAGGTCATTTTATACACAGTAGTTACACTGGTTGCCATAGGGGCAACGGCTGCCATTATCCTATATTTTGTGGCTCAGAGGTTCAGGGTGTATGAAGATCCCCGGATCGATGAGGTGGAAAAATCACTTCCTGCCGCCAATTGCGGCGGATGTGGGTTCCCGGGATGCCGGAATTTCGCAGAAACGTTGGTCAAAACCGAGTCATGGGACGATCTGTTCTGCCCGGTGGGTGGGAACGAGACAATGGCACTTGCAGCTTCCATTCTGGGCAAAGAAGCCATAGAGCAGGCACCGCGTGTGGCAGTTATCAGGTGTAACGGCACACCAGAATTCAGACCAAGGTACAATGAATATGATGGAGCTCCCACGTGCGCGATAGCCCATAACCTCTCTACAGGTGAAGGAGGATGCCCGCATGGTTGCCTTGGAGAAGGAGATTGTGTGGTGGTTTGTGATTTTGACGCGATTCACATGGACCCTGTGACCGATCTGCCTGTGGTTATCGATGACAAGTGTACAGCCTGCGGAGCTTGTGTGGATGCTTGCCCGAGGGACATCATTGAGCTTAGAAAGAAGAATAAAAAGGACCGCAAGATATTCGTCAGCTGCATTAACGAAGAAAAGGGCGGGGTAGCCAAGAAGAACTGTAGCGTGGCATGCATTGGTTGTACAAAATGTTTCAAAGTTTGTCCGTATGAAGCCATTACCATGGATAAGAACCTGGCATTCATTGATTCTGAAAAATGTAAGCTTTGCCGTAAATGTGTGGTAGTGTGTCCGACAGATTCTATTCTTGAAATTAATTTTCCACCAAGGAAAGCCGATATAACAGAAACCGTTGAAGCAAAAATTAACTAGACCGTTCCATGAGCCTTAAGACATTCTCAAGAGGTGGGATTCATCCATCCGAAAATAAGCTCTCTTCTGGAAAGGGCATAGAGGTATTGGAACCACCTGAATCTGTTATCATTCCGGTCTCCCAACACCTTGGAGCTCCCTCCAAGGTAATGGTGGAAAGAGGTGATGAGGTAAAAGTCGGGCAACTCATTGCCAGCTCGGAGGGATTTGTCTCCACAAACATCCACTCCTCCGTATCGGGGAAAGTGACGAAGGTGGATAAATTCATGGACAGCACCGGATACCGAAAAACAGCAGTTCAGATCCAGGTAGAGGGAGACCAGTGGCTGGATACCATAGACCGGTCGGATGACCTTGTTCGAAATACGGTTCTCTCCTCCGAGGATATCAGAAAAAAAATGCTGGATGCCGGGATTGTTGGATTGGGTGGGGCCACCTTTCCAAGCCATGTGAAACTCATGGTGCCTGGTGGAAAAACTGCCAATTTTCTGGTGATTAATGGGGTGGAGTGCGAACCGTTCCTCACTGCCGACCATTCCCTCATGATGGAACGTTCGGAAGAGTTGCTTTCTGGCATTCACATTCTCATGAAGGGACTGGGAGTCGAAAAAGCAATTCTCGGCATCGAAAACAACAAACCTGATGCCATCGAAAAGATGAAAAAGGTTGCCGAAGGGAGCAACATTGTCGTTCAGGGACTAAAAGTAAAATATCCCCAGGGAGGTGAAAAACAGCTGGTAAGCGCTTTATTAAATAAAGAGGTTCCATCGGGCGGATTGCCTATTGACGTGGGTGTGGTAGTCTTTAATGTGGGAACAGCCTATGCCGCTTACGAAGCAGTAATGAAAAACAGGCCTTTAATTGACCGTATCGTAACAGTCACTGGTAAATCAGTAGAAAAACCTTCTAACTTTCAGGTAAGGATTGGAACCCCCATCTCCTATCTGGTGGGAAAGGCAGGCGGATTACCAGAGAATACTGCAAAGGTGATCAATGGTGGACCAATGATGGGAAAAGCCCTTTCGACCCTTGACGCACCCGTGGTAAAGGGTAGCTCTGGTATTCTCTTAATTGAGGGTGAGGAAGCACGAAGGAAAGAGGTGAGACCCTGTATTCGCTGCAGTAAATGCGTCAATGTGTGCCCCATGGGATTAGAACCTTACCTGTTGATGACCCTTTCCGAAAAAGGGATGTTTGAGAGGATGGAGACTGAAAAGGTATTGGATTGTATCGAATGCGGAAGTTGCAGTTACACGTGTCCTTCATCACGGCCGCTACTCGATTATATCAGGCTGGGAAAATCAGAAGTGGGAAAGATTATACGATCCAGAAAAACGGTGCACTAGAGCAAGAACAATGCATAGAGCAAGAACAGGAAGAAAATAACACAGAGATGAGTAAATTCATTGTTTCACCTTCACCTCATGCCTTCACAGATGAATCTATTCCCAGACTCATGTACGGGGTTATCATTTCACTGCTTCCCGTTCTGGGTGTTTCCGTATTCTTTTTTGGGGTGGGAATGGTCATTGTAACTACAGTGTCTGTCTTATCCTGTATCCTGTTTGAATACCTTATCCAGAAATATATTCTACACGTAAAGACTACCCATCTTGATGGATCTGCCTTGCTCACAGGCATGCTGCTGGCATTCTGCCTGCCCTCCAATATTCCCTTCTGGATGGTAATGATCGGTGCACTGGCCGCCGTAGGTATCGGTAAAATGACATTTGGCGGACTGGGGAACAATATTTTCAATCCGGCTCTCGTCGGAAGGGTATTTCTTTTTGTCTCTTTTCCCGTAGCTATGACTGCCTGGCCCGAACCCGGACAATGGATGCATTATACCGATGCCCTGACGGGTGCTACACCACTGGGGCTTTTGAAAGAAGGATTGCCAGACAAAACGGTGGGAGACATCCTGGCAGAAACCCCCGTAATTTTCAACCTGTTTTTAGGTAAGATGACGGGATCTGCCGGTGAGGTATCGGCGCTTGCCTTGCTTCTGGGAATGATCTATATGCTGTACCGCAAAATTATTACCTGGCATATCCCGGTTTCCATCCTTGGAACCGTATTCCTCTTTTCAGGAATCCTGTGGCTTGCTAATCCCGATCGTTTCGCTAATCCTCTTTTTCACCTTCTTACCGGGGGACTCATGTTGGGAGCTATCTATATGGCTACCGATTATGTGACTTCTCCGATGACAGGAAAAGGGATGATAATTTATGGAGCAGGGATCGGAATTGTAACTCTTCTAATCAGAAATTTCGGGGCCTATCCTGAGGGTGTCCAGTTTTCGATCCTGATATTCAATGGGTTTACCCCGCTGATAAATAAGTATGTGAAACCAAAACGCTTTGGGAAGGAGGTGCCAAATGGGTAAGAGGGAATCCACTTTTCCGAACATGTTGATCACGCTTTTCGGGGTAACCCTTCTGGCAGCCGGATTAGTGGGGTCGGTATTTGCCATAACCAAAGAACCCATTCGATTGGCCGAGTTGAAAAAGAAAAATGATGCAATCCGTGTGGTAGTCCCCGGATTTGACAATGAACCTTCACAGGAAGTTGACAAGGTTTCCATGGATGGAGATTCCATCTATTTCTACACTGCACGGAGAGGTGATGAGATCCTCGGCATTGCAGTGGAGACCTTTACCAACAAGGGATTTGGCGGCGAAATTAGGTTAATGGTGGGATTTAAACTGGATGGATCCATCATTGACATTGCAGTCATTAAGCATGCCGAAACACCTGGGCTGGGAGATAAGATGGAAAAAGATAAATCCGATTTTAGTGTACAATTCATGGGCAAGCATCCTGAGAATTTTAAACTGGCTGTAAAAAAGGATCGTGGGGATGTGGATGCGATCACTGCTTCCACCATTTCTTCAAGAGCGTATTGTCTCGCAGTGAAACGTGCCTACAGCGCTTTAGTAAATAGTGGCAAGCTGGAAAGTGACGTTACCTCTTCTCCCCTTTAACATTTTAGAAATCGATTATGAGTCAATGGAAGAATTTTAGCAAAGGTTTTATCAAGGAAAATGCAGTATTTGTACTTATCCTTGGTATGTGCCCGACCCTGGGCGTAACCACATCGGCTATAAACGGTCTTGGAATGGGGCTGGCCACCACCTTTGTTCTGGTGATGTCCAACCTGGTGGTATCTCTCGTGAAAAACCTGATCCCCGACAAGGTCAGGATCCCATCTTTTATCGTCATCATCGCCTCATTTGTTACGGTTGTGGAATTGGTAATGAGGGGGTATGTCCCCGCACTCTTCGATGCACTGGGACTTTTTATACCACTGATTGTTGTTAACTGTTTGGTTCTTGGACGTGCTGAAGCCTTTGCATCTAAAAATACGGTTTGGTTTTCAGTGGTAGATGGTCTGGGTATGGGACTTGGATTTACCATGTCCCTCACCATTCTCGGTGCTGTCAGGGAACTGCTCGGAAGCGGAGCCTTCTTTGGCATGAAGTTTATCAGTGGAGATGCGTTGCTCTTGTTCATTCTCCCTCCGGGAGCTTTCTTAGCCCTTGGATATCTAATCGTTCTCGCCAACATCGTTAAAGAAAAAACAAGCTGAGTATGGAATATATTCTAATCATTATAGCCGCGGTCTTTGTCAGCAACATTGTACTGAACCAGTTCCTTGGAATCTGCCCCTTTATCGGTGTTTCGAGCAAAGTTGAAACTGCCATTGGGATGACTGGTGCGGTGACTTTCGTGATGGTCATCGCCACCATAGTGACGTACCTGATCTATTATTCAGTGTTGGTGCCACTCGACATCACGTACATGCGAACCATCACTTTCATTCTGGTTATAGCGTCGCTGGTGCAACTTGTGGAGATCATTCTTAAAAAAGTATCCCCTCCCCTGTACCAGGCCCTGGGGATTTTTCTTCCATTGATCACTACCAACTGCGCTGTACTTGGTGTGGCTGTGTTGGCAGTTCAAAAAGATTTCAGCCTCCTGGAAAGTACCGTTTATGCCGTTGGAAATGCGCTTGGATTTGGGCTTGCACTGATTACATTCTCAGGGATCCGGGAGCAGCTCGATCTGCTCCATGTCCCCGCCCGGATGAAGGGTGTTCCCATTGCCTTTATTGTAGCCGGACTAATGGCCCTTGCATTTATGGGCTTCACCGGAATTGTATAACCCGCCAGCTCTCCATTGAAAATCTTTATATTTAAGCGATGGATCAATCTGAAACTATCGTTCAAAAAACCATCTCCTTTGTAAAAGAGACGTTGGCTGATGCAGAGGGTGGGCATGATTGGTATCACAGTGAGAGAGTGTGGAAGATGGCTCTAAAGATTAGGGAGGAGGAAGGTGAAGGTGAACTGGGAATCATTGAGCTGGCAGCACTTCTGCATGATATATCCGATGCCAAGTTCAATGGTGGAGATGAAGACCTTGGGAGCAAACTCGCATACAACTTCCTTTCAAAAAATCTCGTTCCAAGAGAACAATCGGAACATATTCAGTCTATTATTAAATATGTTTCTTACAAAGGAGGATTTCCACAGGACCGTATCAGCAGCATAGAATTTCAGATTGTACAGGATGCCGACCGACTGGACGCCATTGGAGCAGTCGGAATTGCCAGGGCCTTCAATTATGGTGGCTTTAAAAATAATCCCATTTACGATCCGTCCCTGCCCCTTCGGGAATATGCCGATTCAAAGGCTTACCACAATTCGGCTGCTCCAACCATCAATCACTTCTACGAAAAGTTATTGAAACTTAAGGATTTGATGAATACGAAGACCGGCAGGCGAATTGCCGGCGAACGGCACAATTTCATGCTCCGCTATCTGGAAGAATTCTTTGGCGAGTGTGATCTGGATTAGCTTAATCCAAGCAGAGCAAGATCTTAGAATAAATAGTTCAGATTGATATACAATCCCGAATCCCCGTCCTCTTTTTTGACCGCAAGACCATAGTCCACCGTGACTATAAAATTCTGGTTAAGGGCGAAATGGATCCCTCCTCCGACGCCCACGTGAGGGACCTCTCTGGCAGTCAGATCTACAATTCCTGATGGCAGGTCACCTGGCAATGTATCCGGCATTCCCGAGGAATCAAAATCATACTTCTGGGTAACCATTCCCGCATCAGCAAAAGCAGAAAGTGCGATGTAAAAGTTTTGATTCAAAAAATCAGTCCTCAAAATTTTTCCGCGCAGTTCAAAGTTTCCAAAAACAAAGCCATCTCCCACTATCCTGTTGCGCCTCACCCCCCGGACCGTTTTTGCCCCCCCCACGCCATCCGTGGTAAGCTTCGGCGCGGTTTGAAACATAAATGGCAGCATATAAAAGGGCATTTCACCTGCTATTTTTCCCTGGTAGGACACCCGGTAGGCCAGGTTCAACCATTCAGGAATCAGCGTAAAATATTGCCTGTGGGTTAGCACAAGACGTACATAGTTCAATTCTGTACTGCTCAGGAATGAGGGAGCATAATGCAGCTGCATCTCCGACCAGATACCGCTGAACGGATTAGGCTCGTTATCGCGGGTATCATAGATCAGTCCTCCTTTTAGGATGGTATGGTTCCCCCCATTAGCCTGATCACCGGGAATCAGTCCCCATTCCACATAATTTCCATAGAGTGAATTATGAGAAAGAAGGTCATCTGTTTTGCCCTCATTTAACCCGTCTACGTCCACCGAATCGATGGTGTTGCCGTAATAGGCAATGCCTCCCAGCCAACGAAGCTTCTGCCCGCTGATCTCTCCCTGGAAATCAGCTTTCAGCCTTAATAACTGCCTGGAATGCCTATAAAACAGCCTGTTGGCATATCCAAACTGATCCGTTCCACCCTCCTCGAAGTCGAGGTCGTAAAGTGCCTCATATCCGTTAAATCCATAGAAATCAAGCGCTTTTTCGGTCAAATAGCTTGCCTCGAACAGGGATCTGATGCCCGGCAGAAGTTTGTCAGACTCATAGGTAACCTGGTTGATACCATTTCCCTTGGTCGTACGGGACCACTCTACGTATACCGAATGATCGTACAAAGGATAACGCGACCCGTCTCCAAACCAGTACAGGTTCACCAGAGCACCGTATTTAAAACCAATATCGGAATCATAAGCCACCACAGGGACCCCTCCCAGTGAAAAACCGGTTTTCACTTTATCAGCTTTTGAATTTGGATCTGTGCCAGTGTCCTGTGCCGGGAGTGAAAATGAAAGGAGTGAAAAGATGGTGAGGAAAAGCAGTTGAAGTCTCATATAAAATAGGATTAGGCATCTCAATTTAGAAATAATTTCTATTTCACCAACACCTCGTTATAAGGATAAATATGTACATTTAATAGTTGATGCCATTCAGAATGAAAATTATTCGCCCTTTTTTATACCTGATCCTGATCCTGGTTATCGGATTTGCCATATTTCTCGTCGTCGCTACTGTGGACGAGTATAACCCGGTGACAGTGGAACTGCTTCATGATAGCGATCTGGTACCATCCTTGCCCGATTCGATGGAGGTGAATTTGCTGATTTGGAATGTGGGGTATGCAGGACTGGATGCTTCTATGGATTTCTTTTATGATGGTGGGAAACAGATGCGTCCCCCGAAAGAAGGAGTTTTGAATAACATGACTGGAATTGTAAATATCCTGACTCCCTACAGGTCCTATGATTTTTTACTCCTTCAGGAAGTGGATCGCGATTCCAAACGCAGTTACCATTACAATCAGGCAGAAATCATTGAGGGGCATTTCCAGCTATTTGAGTCATTTTTTGGAATGAACTACAAGGTCTTTTATGTGCCGATTCCATTGGAATCTCCAATGGGAAAGGTCGAATCAGGCCTTTTATCACTTTCGAGATATTCGCCCTCCGCTGTATCCCGGCATAGCTTTCCAGGTGACTATCCCTGGCCTAAGAAACTCTTTATGCTCGACCGTTGTTTTCTGGTGAACCGGTACCCTGTGAGCAACGGACACGATCTGATCATAGTAAATTCACATAATTCTGCCTATGACGATGGTTCGCTGCGAAAGCAACAGATGGAATTTTTAAAGGAATTTCTGCTGACCGAATATGAAAAGGGAAACTACGTCATTGTTGGAGGTGACTGGAACCAAACGCCTTACGGTTTCAGTCCGGCATTGCCATCCCATAAGTTTGACACGCTAAACCTGACGTTTGTGGAGGCAGGTTATCCCGAAGATGACTGGATTTGGGCCTACGATAATTCTTTGCCAACAAACCGACGGGTATCTGCACCCTATAATCGGTCAACCTCTCTGACTACGGTTATCGATTTTTACCTCTTGTCTCCAAATATGGAGGTGGAGGAGGTGAAAACCATTGATGTGGATTTTAAATACAGTGATCATCAGCCGGTCCATCTTAAAGCCAGGCTCGTTCCCCTCGAATGATGGTTACACGCTATGTGGATAGGAAACCTTCTGTTATTACAGCAATACTTCAGCCATGAAACTTTTCAAAAAAATAGCTACCATTATACTTATACTGCTTGTTCTCCTTCTGGCAGGGGGGATGATCTTCCTAAATAATCTAAAGACACGTGCCGTCCCTGACTACAATGAGAATGTAGATCTTGAGAATCTCACAGATCCGGTAACTGTTTACCGCGATTCATTGGGAATACCTCACATCTATGCTGCCAATGATCTCGACCTCTACCGAACAGTAGGGTATGTCATGGCTCAGGACCGGCTTTGGCAAATGGACCTGATGAGAAGGATTACACAGGGAAGGTTATCGGAAGTACTCGATCCCGGCCTGGTGAATGCCGATCACCTGTTCAGGGCACTTGATTTCTCAGCCAAATCGGAATTGGTCCTTTCAAAGACCGATCCTGAGATTGTTGCCTGCCTTCAAGCCTATTCGGATGGGGTAAACCAGTACATCGACCGCAATCAAAAGAAGCTTTCTTTTGAATTCGCACTTCTGGGATATAAACCCGAGCCCTGGGAGCCTGTTCATACTGTAAATCTAATCGGATATATGGCATGGGACCTGGCTTCCGGGTGGGGGTCCGAAATAGGCCTCTATAAAATGCAACAGGTTCTTAGCGATACGTTATTCAGAGAATTATTGCCTGATATGAAATACCACAGTACCCCTGTATTCCCCGAGTATATGAGTTCCGGTAAATCTCTGGAAATGCAATCGTACATGGATGATGCCATAAGGATTGTGAATGAACTGGGACTCCAGGTCTTTGAGGCATCCAACAACTGGGCAGTCTCAGGGACTAAAAGTGAAACAGGAATGCCGTTGATGGCCAATGATATGCACCTGGGATTGATGTCTCCGGGGATATGGTACCAGATGCACCACGTGGTGGAAGGCAAAGTGAACGTTACCGGTGTAGTTCTCCCAGGTGCACCATATGTAATTGCAGGACATAATGAAGATATCAGCTGGGGGATGACTAATGTGGCAGTGGATGACATGGATTTCTACCTTGAGACTGTAAATCCTGAGGATTCAAATCAGTATCTGCTCAACGGTGAGTGGAAGAACATGAAATTGGTGGAGGAAAAGATAGAGGTAAAGGGCAGGGACGAACCGGTAACCAGGACCACCAGGTATACCCATCGCGGACCGGTGATCAGTACTTTCAAAGGGGTGGCTGACAGGGTAATATCCGTCAGGTGGCAAGGCAGGGCATACAGCAATGAGCTGCGTTCGGTGCACCTATTGGACCGTGCAAAAAACTGGAATGACTTTAGAAATGCCGTAAGCTCGTTTAACTCCGTCAGTCAGAATATTGTCTACGCCGATAGGCTGGGAAACATTGGACTGCAAACCTCCGCAGGTGTTCCTATCAGAAAAGGAGGCGGAATCCTTGTATATCCAGGGGACACAACCCTCTATGACTGGCTTGGAGTGGTTCCTTTTGAGGAACTGCCTTTTTCATTCAATCCTGATATAGGGTATGTTTCCAGCGCCAACAACCGAACCGTTGGTGAGGACTATCCCTATTACATTGGGACCTGGTTCACTATGCCATACCGCATAGAACGCATCAGGGAAATGCTCGAGGACAAAGAGGTTTTTGGGACGGAGGATTTTAAAAGGATGTTAAGAGATCAAACCTCGCAATTTGCAATGAAATTGACACCGGTCTATTTGGAGGCATTGAAGGGCCATACGGAAGGAATCTATCAGGAAGCATACCAGGAACTTGCGCAATGGGACCACTCCATGAGTGAGGTATCCCCGGCTGCCCTGGTGTTTGAAATTCTATGGCAGGAATTAAACAAGGCCATGTTTTACGACGAACTGGGAGGCAACTTATATCCGCTTATGCTCCAGAACAACATACTTGCAAGAAACCTGATAAACAGGGTGAGGATCACCGGAAAATCTGCCTGGTGCGACAATATCTCAACACCAGGCAAAAAGGAGTCTTTCCAGGATAATATACGGACCGCATTCATTCAGGCGGTAGATACTATTTCTTCCATGTATGGTGAAAAACCGGCAGCCTGGCAGTGGGGCGACCTGCACAAAGTGGCTCTGAGGCACCCTTTGGGAAGTGTGAAGATTGTTGACAGGATTTTCAAGCTGAACGGCGGTCCGTATCGGGTAGGGGGTAGTTTTCACACTGTATGCCCATACACCTATCCCATTGGCGAATCATTTGTTGCAAATCACGGGGCATCGGAACGCCACATTTTTGATCTTTTTAACTGGGACAAATCACTGACAGTAATTCCCACAGGTACCTCGGGAGTTCCGGCTTCTCCCCATTATCTGGACCAGACAGATTTATATATTAACAACAAATTTCACAGGGATCATTTCAGCCGGAAAGCTGTGGAAGAAAATTTTTTATACAAGGCTGAGTATAACTGATCAGGAAAGGAATCCATTCATCTTATCCAATAGCAGATTCGGATTCAAAGGTTTGGTGAAAAATGCATCACAACCGGCTTTCTCTGCCTCATGGTGGTCAACTGAAAAAGCATATGCTGTTTGTGCAATGACCACTACGTTGCTGTCAAATGCTTTGATTTCCCTTGTGGCGGTGAATCCATCCTTTTCCGGCAGATGAATATCCATTAAGATTAAATCAGTATCCGGATGATTCCGGACATACTTAACGGCTTCTTCGCCATCGGTGGTAAAATCAATCCTGGCCCCGGTCTCTTTTAGAATCTCACCCAGCAGGTAAATGCTCGATTCATCATCCTCAACAACCAGGATATTTTTATTTTGCCAGCGGTAAACAGGAAGATCATTCATTTTATGGGGCTGTAAAAAGTAATAAAGAGTTATTCTAAGTTACTAAAAATAATCCCTTAAGATCCAATTTCTGAATATTTATTCTCCTCTGGTCCAAAAAAAAATTAATTTTAAATCCACTTAAAATGCATTATATACCTATTGTAATAACGGAAGGATGAAACTGAAAGAAGTCTTGGGAATAGATATTGGTGGTTCAGGAGTGAAAGGAGCCATTGTAGATACGAAAAAAGGACAATTACTCACTGAACGGTACCGCATTCCAACACCACAACCTGCTACCCCTGAGGCTGTAGCTGCAGTTATCAAGAAGATCGCAAAACATTTCGAATGGAGCGGTCCCATCGGAGTCGGCTTCCCCGGAGTCATTCAACGTGGCATTGCCAGAACAGCAGCCAATGTGGATGACAGCTGGATTAACAAGGACCTTAACAAGCTCTTCTCCAAAGTGACGGGGTGTGTAGTACATGTGGTCAATGATGCGGATGCAGCCGGAATGGCTGAAATGAAATTTGGCGCCGGGAAAGGATATCCGGGTACCGTTATGCTCATCACAGTAGGCACCGGATTTGGAACTGTCATATTCACCAACGGCAAACTGGTCCCCAACATGGAAATGGGTCACATTATGCTCCACGGAGCAGACGCTGAACTGTACGCTACTGATGCAGCTCGCAAACGTCATAACCTGGATTGGGACACCTGGGCCAAACGATTCAATGAGTACCTGCTGCGCATCGAGGAACTGCTTTGGCCGGATATGATCATCATCGGGGGTGGCGCCAGTAAAAAGGGAGATAAATTTTTCCACCATCTTACTACAAAGGCCGAATTGGTTGCTGCCAAATTAATGAATGAAGCGGGTATTGTGGGTGCTGCTCTGGTAAGCAAATATTATAATAAATTGGAAAGCAAAAAGTGACACGCAGGCAGGCAGGGGAACCGAACCATGGTGAAAGACATTGGAAATGGGAGCAAGCGATGGTTAAAAGTGGGCTTGTCTTGCGTTACGTTCACCTTACCCAAGGCCCAAAAAATGGAGCGAAAATTTCGCCCCATTTTTATCTGTTATCCGGTCACCGGGCCCTCTCCGTGCAGGCACTTGTAACTTCTCATCCAGGCACCTGATGTTCCCTGAACAAGGTGCTTCGTTCTCTTCTTACTTCGTTGCGGTCCAGTCCTTCATGGTATCCGCCAGTCTCACTAATTTAAGGAATTCAGAACGGTAGCCTTCCTCATCTTCTCCTCTCGAGTTTTTTGCCATCACAACTACCTGTTCCATTGAGGCATCTCCCTTGTGTTCAGAATTCCTGAGGATTAAACCGAATTCTGCAATGGCTGCCGAGAACCTGAAGCTGTCAGAGGTTTCTTCCAGGTCAAGGACTTTTCCTTTTACAGGTATCTCCACCTTTGTACTTTTGTTTCCGCCGGGCTGCTTATACCTGAGTTTTACAGTCATCAGTTCTGCAGAAAGATCTGCTTTCACTTCTTCAGAGGGTCGTTTCTTTTCAGAAGCAGACTGGTATTTAAGCGGATCAATGCTCTTCAGCGATTCATCTGATCCAGCCGGGATTACTTCATAAAGGGCCGTGACAGTGTGACCGGCACCCATCTCACCAGCATCCTTTTTGTCATCATTAAAATCTTCATCGTTCAGAAGACGATTTTCGTAACCAACCAACCTGTATCCCTTCACACGGGAAGGATTAAATTCGATCTGGAATTTTACATCCTTTGCGATAGTGAAAAGTGTTCCCCCGAATTCGGTGATGAAAACTTTCCTGGCTTCCTGGATATTATCGATGTATGCATAGTTGCCATTCCCTTTATCGGCGATAATTTCCATCTTATCATCTTTGTAGTTTCCCATTCCAAATCCAAGTACGGTCATAAAGACCCCATGTTCACGCTTCTGTTCGATCAGGCGTTCCATCTCCGCATTGCTCGATGATCCCACATTGAAATCACCGTCTGTGGCCAGGATGATTCGGTTATTCCCATCTTCGATCAAGTTCTGCTGGGCTACCTTATAGGCAAGTTTCAATCCTGCACCACCAGCAGTGGAACCACCCGACTGGAGTTGATCAAGGGCTGCAAGGATCTGTTCCTTCTTCGATCCGGGAGTCGATTCCAGAACCAGACCCGCAGCACCTGCATATACTACAATTGCGACTCTGTCCTCGGGTCTCAGTTCATTCACAAGCATCCGGAATGCCTGTTTCAAAAGTGGAAGCTTATTGGCTGCACTCATGGACCCGGATACATCAAGCAGGAACACCAGGTTGGTAGCCGGTAATTCGGACTTGTCAATGTCCTTTCCTTTTAGTCCCACATGTAGTAACTGGTGACTCTCATTCCAGGGGCATTGTGATATCTCTGTGTAAACCGAAAAAGGATGCTTGCCTTTCGGATCGGGATAATCATAATTGAAATAATTGATCATCTCCTCAATTCTTACAGCATCTGTCGGAGGCAATTGCCCCATGTTTAGAAAACGGCGTACATTGGCATATGAAGCTTTATCCACATCAATACTGAACGTGGAAAGCGGGTTATGCAATACATCCTTGAATCCATTCTCATGAATGGTGCTGTATCCTTCCGTATTATGCTGGATATAACCAGCTTCCGGAGAATAAGCAGAAGACACATAGGTCTGGGCATTCCTTCCTCCGGCTTTCGTGAACAACGGTCTTCCCGGTCTCCGGACAGCCATGTCTGCGGTAGTCCTGTCGTATGATTTGTGCTCATAGGACTTTACGGGTTCAGCCTCTGTGTATACGATCTCCTCGAGTGCCACATCAGAGGGTATCATGACCACACTGATCTGGTCGGATTTGGTTATCCTGACTTCTTTACGTTCCATTCCTATATGGGTAAATACAAGGTATTTTGCTTCTGCACTGACCGTGATCTGGAAAGCACCATAGTGATCAGTTACTGTTCCATTGGAGGTTCCTTTCACAAATACACTGACACCTGGAAGCGAATTCCCCGAATCATCTTTAACGGTTCCGCTGATCAATCTGGATTGAATCGGAGCCATGCTGTAAGCTGAAAAAAAAAGCACGGTCAAAATTGAGATTATTGATTTCATGATTTCTGTTTTTAAGTTTGACTTCACTCATAGGATGCACCGTTGAAATCAATTCCATAAAATCTTTTGTTTTTTTTTAATTTTAAGAATCCTACTCCCCGGAAGATGCTTGAAATAACCGGTAAACACGAAAATAAGTCAGATGAGGAGTTGCTCGGTTTATTTCAAAAATCGGGAAACCTCGAAGTACTTGGGGATCTCTATTCCCGGTACATGCACCTTGTATATGGTGTCTCTCTTAAATACTTCGCAGACCGTGAGGATGCACAGGACGCTGTGATGCATATCTTCGAAAAACTGATCACCGAACTTCCCCGTCACAAAATTCTGAAGTTCAAAAGCTGGTTATACGTGCTTACAAAAAACCATTGCCTGATGGAGATCAGGGCCAGAAAGAGTGCCGACAGCAGATTGGAGGGATTAGAAATTGAGCAGGAATTTATGGAATCCGGTGTGGAATTGCATCCAATAGACAAAGAAGATAGTACCATTGAAGATGTGCTGAAGACATGCATAGAAAATTTGAAAGCTGAACAGAAACAGTGCATCGACCTGTTTTACTATCAAAAGCTATGCTATCAGGAGATCGCAGAAAAGCTCCAAATGGAAGAGAAAAAAGTGAAGAGTTATCTGCAGAATGGGAAGAGGAATTTGAAAATTTGCTTGGAAGATAAAAATGTCCGGTAGAAAAAAACATAAAACTGTAAATGAGTATTTGCAATACCTGAAAGGAAACCTCTCCAACCGGGAGCGGAATTCACTGGAGAGGGACCTGCAGTCCGACCCGTTTGAGATGGAAGCCATGGAAGGATTAGAATCACTTTCCCCTGATCAGGCCGAAGCGGATATCCTTCTCTTGCATTCCAGGATGAAGAAACGAATTGGCAAAAAAAGAAGAATAGGATGGTACAGCGCAGCTGCATCCATCGCATCCTTGTTGATAATCGGAACAATCTTCCTGCAGGTATATGATTTCAATCCCGAAGCAGCTGAAAAATCAACGAATGAAGAGGTGTTTGCACCTGGGCCCTCTGTGAATTCGGAGGAGGCTGATCGTGAAGAGGCACCCACGGGTGAAGCACAGCTTGCACCCGAGACAAAAGAAATGATGAATCACCTCGAACCGGAGGATGAGCGGACGATTGCCAGTGGCATAGGGAGAGTCAGTGAACCCACCGCCCAGGAAACACCTATTGTTGAAGAGACACGGACTGAAACGGCAGGGCCTGAAGCAGCAGGGGCTGAAACGGCAGGGCCTGAAGCAATTATACATGTGGAAGCCGAGTCGGCACAAAGGAAAGGGGAAGCTCTATCTGACCAGGTGGTTTCCGACGCTGAAGCAGCTCCAGGGGAAGATAATATCCCTGCAGAAGAAACTGGAAGAAGGGCTGAGAGACGCCGTGAAAAATCCAGACAATCGGAAGCGCCTCCAACCCTGAAATACGAACTTCACGAGGAGGAGGATAGCAAGCTGGTTTTACAACCCGATGTGCAGACTTTGGATGACATTGTCGCTCTGGAGCAGGGTTTATACGCAGCTGGTATTCAATCCCCCCAACCCTCTGTAGGCTTCAAGGCATTTAAACAATATATTGAAGAGAATATACAAATGCCGGATCTGAAAAATGATACCACAAGAAACTTTGTGGTATTGAGATTTACAGTAGGGTCCTCAGGCGAGATCAGTGAAATTATTCCATTGCGTACTCCGGGAGAACCATTCACCAGGGAAGCCATCAGGTTAATAAAGGAAGGGCCCTCCTGGAATCCAGCTACCGATGACAGCGGGGCTGTTGAAGAGATGGTCCGTTTGAGAATCGTATTTAAAAATTAGCGTACAACAGGGAACTCGGAAATTCTTAGTTTCGAGCATCCATATGGGATCAGGAAGATTTCATCCGAAGGAATATTTTCAAGATGTTTTAATGGCAGGCTATGTGGAAGAGGCCCGGCCATGTCTCTGTAAATCTTCCATTCCGGGATTATCTTTCCATAAGTACGGATGGCCAAAGGTGCATTTTTAATTGTCCATGGATAAGCAGAATGAAAGTCGGGATCACTATCTCGAGGATGCTCGGCCATCTCCGGTTCCACTACTTCAAAACCCGCTACAGGGTCCTTGATGGCAGATTCCAGGAGGCCATAATTCCAGGGATCGGTTGGATGTATTTCGCTGAAATTACTCCAACGGTCGTTGTTTTCAACTTCTTTCCACTCTTCACCTATTTTGAGAACATACACAAGAGGCCCTCTCTCTACCGAAACTGAATTCTCAACCCACCGGTTTAACCTCACCTTCATGGGCAGGTGAAGTTCTACCAGGTCTCCATCGCTCCACTGGCGATCCAATACTGCCACTCCCTCAATCAATTCTATTTCAACCAATTCTCCGTCAATAGCCAATTCGGGTGCCTCACACCATCCGGGTATCCTGAGGTGTAAAGGGAATTTCACCGAGTTTGAAGTGGTGATATGGAACCGGATCCGGTCCTCAAATGGATAGTTGGTTTCCTCCAGAATGGAAACCTCAACTCCACCCGCTACCCGGGTTTTCAAATTACTGGGACCAAACATGAGGGCCGCAACTCCGCCATCGGGCGTACCATACCAGAGATGAGATACCAGTTTGGGCCAGCCCTGGTGCATATTGCAGGTACAGCACGGGTATCCGGTCAATATTCCAAAACAAAGATCCGTGTGGCCGTGATGGTCCTCCTCATAGAAATTATGACGGTTTCGCGATAACTTGATCTGGTTTGCCTGCTGGAAGTACTGCCGTGAGGAAAAATCAGCGGCGATCTGTGCAGGGAGGGCATTGTAGGCAATTTTCTCAAGATGGTCCATAAACTCAGGGTCACCGGTAATTGCGATCATCTTCTCCAGCGAATACATCAATTCCACCACCGAACAAAGTTCTATCCCCTGCGTTGGCTCCTTGCCATGCATGGGTTCGTCCCCTCCAAACATTCCCTGGGGCTGACCGTGATACAACCGAATGTCGTCAAACGCTTTCTTTACGGCTTCAAGGTATTCAGGATCGGGATCTTGCTGATACCTGATAATTGGCTCCTTAATACCCTGTGCCAGATTCACACAATGAAAACTCTGAAGTTGTCGCAGACAGAGCCTCCCTATCAACGTTTTGTCGAATGGATATCGATTATCTGTATTATAAGGGTACAGATGGTCCAGCGAGGACCCATCGAAGCATTTCTCATTGAGAAAGACATCGGTCCAAGGAAAAGTCTGTTCATGAATCAGATCCGCAAGTTCGAGCAAGAAAGGTTCACCTGTCAGGTTGTACAACCAGTAAACCAGCATCAGGTTATCCCCTCCCCTCCTATTGGCCCAGAAAGACCAATGATCCAAAGGCGTTTTGGGGAGCTCACTCAACTGGAAGCGAAAATAATTTTCCATCAGGTCGATAACCCTTTCATCGCTCGTAGCTTCATAGTATTGCTGTAACACTTTCAACATCACCATTTTAGGCCACCAGTCACGCCGCCTTGTTTTCTGCAGTCCCGGTTCCTGCCCAGGTTCTGTTTCGAAGGGAACCGGACCAAAATATCCTTCCTCGGTCTGACTGTTCAAAGTCCACTCGATCCAGTTTTTTGCTTTTGTCTTTAATGCTTCATCATCCAGCAACCATGCTAACGGAACAAGACCGTCGAGCCAGTATGGGCCTCTTTCCCATCCATCTCCATCACCCCCTAACCAACCATTGCGTTCTCCTACCACTTCCGGATACAATTCGTCCAGGTGACCTGTTATTCCTGTTTTCATTAACTGTAGCTGCTGCAGTAGCCATCCCTCCGGCATCACGGTTCCCAGGGGCAATTCAATATAGGATTTGGCTTTCAGCGGAGACCTGTTCTGCAGGTAGATTGGATCTGCCTCGACGTCCTGCACACTGCATGCATGAGACCAATTTGTCAGAATTAGAATGAAAATCCAGTGAAAACAATGTTTACATATCATTTTAACCACATATTTCCTATTCAAATTTAATACATTTTCATTTGGAAGAAATTTCATGCTACATTTGTCTATAGTTGCGTAATATCATCAATATTCCAACCTATAAATTAATTTTTATGAAAAACTTAAAACTCCTAATCCCGGCCGGACTGTGTATGATGGTTTCAATCAGCCCCGGTTTTGCTCAGGTTAATAGTATTTATGAGGAGGCTGGCTTTAGCAGGATCTTCAATGGCAAAGATCTCTCCGGCTGGAAAATACCTGATGGAGACAATGGTCACTGGTCGGTTGTGGAAAATGTAATCGACTATGATGCCCGTTCAGAGGCCAAGGAAGATAAAAACCTATGGACCGAGAACGAATATAAAGATTTCGCCTTGCATATTGAATGGCGTTTCAAGGGGTATGGCGCACACCTGTTTCCCCTGCCGACCATCCTGCCCGATGGTAGTTATATAAAAGATGAAAATGGAGAAACCATTCAGCCACTTGGAAAAAATTCCGATTCAGGTATTCTTCTAAAAGGTGCTGGTCAGACCAATTTATGGTGCTGGTCGGTGGGTTCAGGCGAACTGTGGAGTGTTAGAAACAACATGGATTTACCACCAGAAGTTCGTGCGGGTGCCGTTCCAAGTGAAAATGCAGACAAACCGGTAGGCGACTGGAATGCATTTGACATCATCGTGAAGGGAGACCGGATCACTGTGGTAAATAATGGAATTGTAGTAATCGATAATGCCCTGTTTCCGGGACTGGATATAAAAGGCCCCATAGGATTGCAGCATCATGGAGGCATCAATGAGGAAACCGGTAAACTCAGGGGAGCCTCAAGCCTGGTTCAGTTTCGCAATATCTGGATTAAGGAACTTTAAAACTCTGTAAAAACTGCAGCTAATTCTCCGGTGTGATTAACTACCTTGATCCCGGAAGGGGATTACT
>CAZCQL010000025.1:49736-60254 GCA_964500835.1 uncultured Bacteroides sp. | reverse complement strand
TTGGTTTCAGATTTGGTTTCAGGTTTGGCTTCTGGCACCGGATCAGGTAAAGGTTCAGGTCCTGGCTGCCTGTCCTGCTCATGGGGGATCATCTCATGAAACCTGTCAGCTTTGATCAGGGTGAGGATATCGTAAACGTTCCTCAATTTCGACAAAGCCAGGTCCAATTCAATGGCAGAAGCATTCGGAGAATTTTGAAGATTCCCAACAAGTTTTTCTATTTCTTGTATATCTTTAGTCAGGATTTCTATCGTGTATCTTATTTCCATAATAGCAGTGCACTTTAAGTAACGGAGTCCATACAAAACTAACGATAATCTTCTTATAATCTTATATCATGTTTCTTGAAAACACGGTAGTCAAAGCCAACGGTCAGGGTTGGATCGAGGTTATTACCGGATCGATGTTTTCGGGAAAAACAGAAGAACTCATACGAAGATTGAAGAGAGCCCGTATTGCAAAACAAAAAGTGGAAATTTTTAAACCCAGAATTGAGGTCAGGTATTCTGAAGAAGAAGTGGTCTCCCACGACGATAATTCTATCCATAGTACCCCGGTGGATTCATCTGCAAATATTATTTTGCTGGCTAGTGGAGTCGAAGTTGTGGGGATTGATGAAGCCCAGTTTTTTGATAACGGCTTGGTGGATGTGTGCAATCAGTTAGCTTACAATGGCATCAGGGTTGTTGTTGCCGGATTGGATATGGATTTTCGTGGAAATCCTTTTGGCCCGATGCCCAAACTTATGTCAATTGCTGAGTATATAACGAAAGTGCATGCCATTTGTGTCAGGTGTGGAACACTGGCCCATTACACACACCGGTTGTCGAAGGAGGATAGATTGATTGTTTTGGGTGAGACAGATATTTATGAACCTCTTTGCAGGATTTGTTATTATAAGGCCAACACGAGCAAGTAATTTGTTATGGGATTTGAGCTCACTCTTTCTGAAATAGGTAATCTGATCGATGGTACAATTGAAGGGGAAGGTGCTCATTCGGTCATCGAATTAGCTATCGATAGCCGTACCTCTGCTCCTTCGGCAAACACGCTCTTTGTTGCTTTGACCGGGGAACAGCATGATGGCCATGACTACATTGCGGAGCTCTATAATAGAGGTATTCGTGCATTCCTTGTATCGGCACTTCCTCTTGTCTCCTCATATCCCGGTGCAGGATTCTGTTTGGTTAAAGATACGTTGCTGGCTTTACAAAGCCTTGCCGGAGAAAGGCGTCGTGTTTTTAAAGGCACCGTGGCTGCTATCTCCGGAAGCAATGGGAAAACCATCGTAAAGGAATGGATTTACCAATGTCTGAATGATCTATACAGAGTACACCGCAGTCCTAAAAGTTACAACAGCCAGGTGGGAGTTCCACTCTCGGTTTGGATGACAGGCGATACACATGATCTGGCGGTAATAGAGGCAGGGATTTCACGCAGAGGAGAGATGGAAAAGCTTCAAAAAATCATTCAGCCTCAAATAGGTTTGTTTACCAATCTGGGGGGTGCTCACCAGGAAAATTTTCAAAACCTTGAAGAAAAATTAAGGGAGAAGTTAGTGCTGTTTCAAAATTGTTCGAAGGTAATTTTTCGATCGGATCAGAAAGTCGGATCTTTGTCACTTTCCTCCTTCATGAATGAGTTGCAAATCTCAGGTGTTGACTGGAGCCTGGGTGGCAAGGCTACTTACCAATATATGGAAAGAAATCGAAGCCGGTCACAGACCTCTCTTACAGTAGTCTTGCCAGATGGACAGATTGGTTTTGATTTGCCTTTCGGCGATGATGCTTCCATTGAAAATGCACTCCATACGCTTACCTTCGCACTCGAATTAGGAGTCCCTGCTTCAAAAGCCGTCGAACGTATTAGCAGGATCGAACCAGTGTCTATGCGGTTGGAAATGCTTCAGGGAATAATGGGGAGTGTTTTAATAAACGACTCCTATAATTCAGATACCGGGGGATTATCGGCTGCTCTCGATCTGGTAGGTCAACAAGATCATAGGAAAGGAAGGGTGGTTATTCTTTCTGATCTTTTACAGAGCGGTCTGGAAGGCCACAAATTGTATACAGAGATTGCTGAACTACTGTTGAATAAAAGAATAGAGAAATTCATCGGGATTGGTCCGGCACTGATAAAGAACAGGGATTTATTTCCGGATTCCGCACTATTTTTCAAAGATACCATCGAGTTTCTAACCAGGATGGACCGAACTCAATTCAGGGATAAAACCATCCTTATTAAAGGATCCAGAAAATTTGGATTTGAACGGATTACCTCAGAGCTACAGTTGAAAACACACCAGACAGTGCTCGAGATTGACCTGAATGCCATGGTAAACAACCTCAATTACTTTAGATCGTTATTAAAAGACGGGGTGAAGACTATGGTCATGGTAAAAGCGCTCTCCTATGGGAGTGGTAATGTAGAAATCGCGAACCTGCTTCAGTACCATAATGCAGATTATCTGGCAGTTGCATTTATAGATGAAGGAGTTGAATTGCGCAAGGCGGGGATACACCTCCCGATCATTGTTCTAAATCCAGACCCGTCAGGGTTCGGGACAATGTTGGATTACCGGCTGGAACCGGAAGTGTATAGTTTCAGGGGCCTTGAGGCACTGCATGAGATCATTCATTATCGCGGATCGAAACACTATCCGATCCACATCAAAGTAGATACAGGAATGCACCGCCTGGGATTTGAGGAAGAGGAAATTGGATTACTTATTCCATGGCTCAGGCGCGAAGAATTTAAGATGGCAACACTTTTTAGCCATCTTGTAGCAAGTGAAGACCCCGATCATGACAATTTTACCCGGGAACAGCTCCTAAAATTTAGAAGAATAGCATCACTCTTAGCAGATGAACTTGGGATTCCGTTTCAAAAACATATTCTGAACTCGGCCGGTATAGAAAGGTTTCCAGATGACCAGTACGAAATGGTGCGCCTGGGGATTGGATTGCATGGCATTGGCAATGCCAAAGTTCTTCAGCCTGTAGCCTCCTTTATAACGAGCATCTCACAGATCAGAAGTGTAAAAGGGGGCGAATCCATAGGGTATGCCCGGAGCGGATTCACCAACCGTGAAAGCCACATTGCCACCCTTCCGGTGGGGTACGCCGATGGTTTAAATCGCATCCTTGGTAACGGAATCGGACAGGTATGGATAAATGGAAAAACCGCCTCTACAGTTGGAAATATCTGCATGGATATGACCATGATCGATGTCACGGGATTAGAGGTTTCTGAAGGCGATATAGTTGAAGTTTTTGGAAAGCACCAGCCAGTATCTTTATTGGCAGGTAAGGCCGGAACTATTCCTTATGAAATACTGACTTCCATCCCGGAGCGGGTGAAAAGAGTATATTTACAGGAATAATTATGAAGGTAAAAATCTCAGCCGTTATCATCACGTATAACGAGGAGCGAAATCTCCAACGCTGCCTGGAATCACTTGATGGTGTGGTAGATGAAATCGTAGTAGTAGACAGCTATTCCAGCGATCAAACCGAGGAGATCTGCAACGCCTTCCACGTAAGATTCATTAAGCACAGGTTCTCCGGTCACATTGAACAGAAGAATTGGGCTATACTACAGGCAAGTTCGCCATATATCCTTTCCCTTGATGCAGATGAAGCACTTTCTGACGGGCTAAGGGCCTCCATTCTAAAAGTGAAGGATAACTGGACTCACGACGGGTATTATTTTAACCGTCTTACCAACTATTGTGGGAAGTGGATCCGTCACACCAGTTGGTATCCTTCAAGAAAATTAAGATTATGGGATGCCCGAAGAGGGAATTGGGGAGGCTTTAATCCTCATGACAGGTATTATCTAAAAAAAGGTACTTCCAGGATGTTCCTGAAGGGGGATATTCTTCACTTTTCCTATTACTCTGTAAGTGAGCATCTGGTACAAATGAATTCCTTTTCAACTATTTTGGCACGTTCCTATTATGAACGGGGCAGACATGCATACTTTTTTAGCCTTGTCCTGCATCCGCTATGGAGATTTTTAAAGGATTTCATTATTAGAGCAGGTTTTCTGGACGGGTATTATGGATTTATTGTGAGTGTAAACTCAGCCCATGAAGTCTTTTTGAAGTATGTAAAACTCAGGAATCTCTACAAAGATGCCATCCGAAACCAAAAGCAGACTATCTGTTTCTTCAACACCATGGACACCTGGGGTGGGGGAGAGAAGTGGCATTTTGATGTGGCTTCCTATTTGGTTAAGCAGAACCACAAGGTCCTGTATGTTTCATCTCCTGGAAGTCAATTATCTGAAAAACTCAAGCAAATTGGAATCTCCGGGCATGGAATCCGCATTGCCAATCTAAGTTTTCTGAATCCGGTAAAGCTTATTAAGATTGTGAGGATTTACCGGAGAGAAAAAGTTGGCGTGTTGATCACCAACCTGTCCGGGGATATGAAAATAGCCAGCATAGCAGGCAAGATTGCCGGAGTACCAAAAATTATCTATCGAAGGGGCAGTGCCATTCCTATAAGAAATTCCTTCACCAACAGGTATCTTTTCAGGAAGGTGATTACGAAGATTATGGCAAATTCGAAGGAAACCAAACGAACCATTCTTGCAAATAATAATTCACTGGTCCCCAACGATAAGATTAAGGTTGTCTACAACGGGATTTATTTACCACGGTATCAACAGGATATTGAGCCACTTTATAAATCTGAAACCAATGAAGTTGTGCTTGGATGCGCAGGCCGTTTATCAGAGGAAAAAGGTCATTTCCACTTACTGGACATGATGCAATTGCTGAACAATAATGGGTTTAGATTTAAGTTGTTAATTGCAGGTGAGGGAAAACTTCTTCAATCTTTAAAACATCGGGCCAGAAAGATAAACGTGGAAGATAGAGTCGAGTTTCTTGGTTTTGTTGAGGATATGCCCGCTTTTTTCAGTTCCCTCGATATATTCCTTCTTTCTTCCCATTATGAAGGATTTGGGTACGTTATCGCAGAAGCCATGGCAAGCAGAAAGCCTGTGATTGCGTTTGATATTAAGTCGTCAGCTGAAATTATTGCACATGGTGAGACCGGCTATATTACCGACAAAGACAACATCAGGGCAATGTCTGAAAGGGTATTGGAGTTGGCCGGAAACAAAGCCCTGAGAGAAAAGATGGGGAAAAAAGGCAGAAAGCGGGTCGAGGAATTATTTTCCTTTGAAAAGAATCATAAAGAGGTGGTGGATATCATCACCCGGCCATACGACATCTAGGCTCCCGGTATAGGTGCCCTTTTGTTATTTTGACTCTGAAACTTTTCCAAAGAGTGCTTCCATCTGCGGTGTGACCAGAGCCAGTAACCAGGTTCTTCCCTGATCAGGTTTTCCAGAATTCGCACATGGGCATCGGTGATCTCATAGGGCTTCATACTGGCTGGATCCATGCAAATCTGTTCAACCTCAACTTCATACCTCCCCCTTGTTGTTTTCCTTATTTTAAGAAATACAACAGCGGCATCCAATTTCCTTGCTAATTTTTCAGTACCAAGGTACAGAGGGGTGTCCAATCCCATAAATTTTGTCCAATACTGGATTTGGTGAAACATGGGACGCTGATCAGAAAGAAAAATAGTGAGTACCGGAGTACTCTCCCGGTGGTATGCTATTAAGGTTCTTGCAATGTGTTCCATGGGACTTACCATCACGCCAAACCTGGTTCTGTTTTTTTTCACCATCCGATCAAAGTAATTATTTCTCAGCGGTTTATAGATAGCTAATACAGGATATTCTGAAGCCAGACCAAGGGTGGAGAGGTATTCCCAGTTTCCATAATGGCCGGTTACAGCCATTACTTGCTTGCCGGAATTGTAGATCTCGTTCAATATCTCAGGATTGCGGTAGGTTATTCTTTCCAACGCTTGTTCTTCGGAGTAAAAATGAGATGCTGCTGATTCTAGCATAAGATCACACAGATGGTGGTAAAACTTTCTGGCCGTTTTCCGGATCTCAGATTTACTATATTCCGGAAATGCTTTTTGGATGTTATCATAGACCACCTTTTTTCGGTAGTTTACCACGTAGTATAGTAACAGGTAAAGAATATCTGAGATGAAGTAAAGGATGCGTTCCGGCAACAAATGTAACAGCCAGATCAGGCTGTAGGCGAAAATATAACCCAGGAATTTCATGCCTTAGCCAAGATCGCTGATGCGCTCAAGTTTAGGCAGGTCCAGGATCCTTATTTTCCTTCCATCAATAGATATAACCCCCTCCTGGGCAAATGTGGAAAGCGTCCGGATGGCATTGGAAGTGGTCATATTAGAGAGATTGGCAACGTCCTCTCGGGAAAGATAGATCTTAATGGTTTTGGTGTCATCCTCATATCCATAGGTGTCTTTAAGAAAGATCAGCGATTCTGCAAGTCTTCCACGGATATGTTTTTGTGTGAGTGTGACAGTCCTGTCGTTCGAAAAACCCAGTTCTGACGCAAAGGACTGTATTACACTCATGCTTAAGTCTGCATTGCTGCGCATAACCCTGAAAACACTCTCCTTTTCGACGATGCAGGAGACACTGTCCTCAATGGCCACAGCAGTCGCAGTATGGTTCTCATCGGCAAAAAGGGCTCTGTATCCAATAAATCCGACAGGTTTGGCCATTCTTACAATTTGCTCTCTACCACCGACACCCTCTTTAAAAATTTTAACCTTTCCTTCTGCTAGAATTATCAGTCCGACTGGTTTATCACCCTCTTTGAAAATAATCTCACCTCTTTTGTAATAAGCGCAGGTATAATTCTGCTTCAGGAATTCTTTTTCTTTGGGTGTTAATACAGTAAATACAGATTTTGGATTATCTATACAGTCATCTGCATTGTAGTTCCTTTCCTGCATTGTATTTTTTTATGGAACGAAGATTACTTCGTTAAGCAACTGATTCCTCACGGTTAGCGGCGAGGAGCTTCAATAAGACACAAAAATAGAAAAAATAATCAATTCTCATGTCAATATTTCGCCACCAGCGGCAAGCGTCGTCCTATACCGAAAGCTTTGGAGGAGATCCTAAGAATGGGAGGGGTCTGATAGCGCTTATACTCGTTCTGATTGACCAATCCAATAATCCTCTCTACTAATTTTTTATCAAATCCTAGTGCTTCCACTTTTTCCGGGGGTAATTGCCTTTCAATATAGGCTTCCAGCATCGTGTCTAATTCATAATAAGGCGGGAGTGAATCTGTATCTTTCTGATCTGGTCTCAATTCTGCCGATGGAGGTTTGGAGATGATATTTGCCGGGATCACCTCTTTCGTCCTGTTAAAATAGTTTGCCAGCAAATACACATCTGTTTTATATACATCCCCAAGCACAGAGAGCCCGCCGCTCATATCACCGTACAACGTTCCGTAACCAACTGCAGTTTCGCTCTTGTTGCTTGTATTAAGCAATATATTTCCGAATTTATTACTGAGCGCCATGAGTAACGTACCCCTGATCCTGGCCTGGATGTTTTCCTCAGAAATATCTTCTGGCAAATCCCCGAATAGCGGCTTTAATGTATCCCGGAACTGGTTAAATACTGCTTCAATGGGGAGGATGTTAGTGGTTACTCCCAGATTCCGGGCTAGCTCCTCCGCATCACTGATACTATGGTTGGAAGAGTATTGGGAAGGCAACAGGAGCGCATGTATGTTTCCGGCTCCGATGGCCTCTGCAGCCACTGCAAGGGTAACTGCAGAGTCAATTCCTCCCGACAGTCCCAAGGTAGCTCTCTTGAATTTCATTTTACCAAAATAGTCCCTTATTCCGCATGCCAATCCATCGGCAATCATCTCGATGCGGTCAGGAATACGGCTTTCCTTTGCCAAACCTCTTGTTTTGGGAAGCTCATCCAAATGTATGACCTCAAAATCTTCCTGAAAAAAAGCAAGACGCTTTACTACCTCTCCCCTGCTATTGACGGCCAATGAACCACCTTCAAAAATCAATTCTGTTTGGGCGCCAACCTGGTTGCAATAAAGGAGTGGCAGTCCATATCGAGCTGCTTTACCCGTAAAAATGGATTGTTTCGCCTGCATCTTCCTGTGGGCAAAAGGAGAGGCTGCAAGATTGATCACCACATCCGGTTTATACTGGATCAATTCTTCCAGTGGATTGACGGTATAGAGTCTGCTTCTCGAAAATTCACTTTCGAAAGGTTGTTCATCCCAAAGGTCTTCACATATAGTTATTGCCAGTCGCTTTCCCTTGAAATCAAGTAGATTAAATTCCCGGTTAGGTTCGAAATACCTGTATTCATCAAATATATCATATGTAGGCAACAAGGTTTTCCTGAACACTTGCTGAACGTTCCCATTAAATAAAAAGAAGACCGAGTTGTACAACAATTTGCCTTCCTTCCGTTGATTGAAATCCGGGCCTCCCACCAACACACCGATTGCCGGATCGATTTCTTCAGCTATTTTCTTGATATAGAGGCTGCAAGTGGCAATAAAATCTTTTCTCTCAAGGAGGTCAAGAGGGGGATATCCACAGATGGAGAGTTCTGAAAAGAGAACCAGGTCAGATCCTTCCCCGCTGGCCCTTTTTACTGCATCCACAATCTTTGAAACGTTCCCTTCGAAGTCCCCTATAAAATAATTGAGCTGAGCTATTGCAATGTTCATGACCAATTAAAAGAGAATTCCGAGATGGATGGATATGGCATTTAAAGTAATCTTTGCATTGTCATTTTCGGTTACATCAGTGAGCCCGGATGACCAGCGAATTCCTCCAATGGCTGCGGTGCTTCCACCCAGACGATATTCAACGCCAATGCCTGCATGATAGCCCAGGTTAAACAGGCGAGAATCTTTACGGATATTCTCTTTATCGAATAATTCGTCCTGTGTTGTAGCAAATGCATTAATGTTAAACATTGGATTAAATCCAACTTCGAGAAAGAATGTGCCATATCCTAACTCCTCGGTCTTCAACTTGAGTCCCAGTGGAAAATCCAGGTACTGAAGGTTGTGTTTCACCATCTGCCCTGGTACAGCAAACATAGTGTCTGCCTTGGTGATAAATTCTATCGAGTCGGAATAACGCAGGTTTCCCCCCAGGTTGTTTATCCCAATGCCCAGGGCAAAGGCATAGTTTTTATCAAAGAAAAGATCCATTTGAAGCCCGGTTTGAAGATGGAAAATGGAACCGTCCGACACCACTTTATCCTCATCGGAAGTTAACCATGCAAACTGCGGATCGGCGTGTACACTTAATTTAATCCTGGATTGCCCGCTAAGGGTTATGGCTGCTCCTAAAAAAACTGATACAATTAATAATCCCCTCATCCGCTTCATATTTTATACTTTTGTCTATCCTGAATAACGTTCAAATTTACATAATATGATGAGACCTGTTCAATACGCGTTGATTTTTATAATGTGCATCCCGCTATGGTGGTCGGGCTGCAGGCGGAACGACCTGGATGTGGATGTATCGGGGATTGAGCTTGAGGTCAGGCTGGAACGTTTCGACCGGGTCCTCTTTGAAATGGATCCTGATACAATCACCCGGGCTATAGGAGCATTTTATAACATGTATGGCGATTTCTTCGATATCTTTAATGTACATGTGATCAACGTAGGACAGGCTTCTGCCAAACGGTATCCTTCCTATCTCTCCATGTTTATAAATGATCCGACGAACCGTGATGTATATGAATACACAAACAGCCTGTTCTCATCAATGGACAACATTAACAGACAATTGACAAATGGATTCAGGCATTATCTATATCATTATCCAGACTCCATAGTGCCAAGGGTTGTGGGATATGTGAGTAGATTTAACCAGGGGCTGTTTACCGTGGATCACATTGTAGGGATTGGGTTGGACCAATACCTTGGACCGGATTGCGCTTATTACGTGCAGATGGGGATTCCAACATTTCTTGCACGGAATAAGATAGCCGGAAGGATTCCGGTAGATGTGGCCTATGCCTGGGCTACCCAACTTTATCCTTACAACGATTCACTGGATAATTTGCTTTCAAGAATGATCTATCAGGGTATGTTGGTTTACTTCGTTGAGACAATGTACCCCAATATGGATGAACACGTAATCATGGGATTCTCGGAGGATCAGATGAAATGGTGCCGCAACAATGAGAAGCAGATGTGGACCCACCTGGTTGAAGAAAAATTGCTCTTCTCATCGGATCCAATGGTCATTCGGAAATTGGTGGACGAAGCTCCATATACAGTCTATTATACTGTTGAATCACCTGGAAAGGCTGCAGTTTGGCAGGGTTACCGGATCATCAAAGCGCTTGCCAAAGAGAATCCATCTTATTCCATCCGGCAGGTCTTATCCCAGCGAGATTACCAGGATATCCTCAGGCGATCCCATTACAATCCCTGAATATCCCGAACAGTTTTGCCCCTTGCCAAAGAGGCGAAAACTCCGAGGAGACAAAGAACTGCAAAGACAATAAATGTGGTTCTCATACTTGTCATGAATTCTGCTGAATAGTGAGATGAAATCGGCCTGTTTCCGATAAATAATTGCA
>CAZCQL010000025.1:46963-49636 GCA_964500835.1 uncultured Bacteroides sp. | reverse complement strand
TGCAGGTAAAGGCTTAGTAGAAAAGTGATGGCAAACGTAGTGGCATAATTTATCAGTGCGGCCAAATTTGAGAATGCAAAGAGCCGGTTAGAGCTTAATAGAGCGATGTGAAAGACAGGGAATTTTACTTTCAATTCCAGAAAGATAAAGCCAATCAGACCCAGGAGTCCTGCGACGGAAAGCAAAATCGCTGGCGTATCAGGCAGCCGGGAAACGCCAAACATAAATGCCGACATGGAGAGAAGATAGATCACCGATCCGGCCAGGTCAAATTTCTCTCCTCTGGCATCTGCCCATTCCTCTTTAATATATTTCACGGTGATCCATATCACCAGCAATCCAAAAGGGACAGTCATATAGAAAATGCTTCGCCATCCCAGATACTGGGTTAGTAAACCACCCAAAAAGGGTGCCAGGGAGAGGCCAATATAAACTGAGGTCACGGTAATACCGATGGCTTTTCCTCTTTGTTTGGGGGGATAGACGGAGGTAATTATAGCTACTCCAGTTCCAAAAACCATCGCGCTTCCTATGCCCTGAATTGCACGAAGTGATATGAGGGTGGGGCCGGACTGGGAAAGTCCACAAAGGATAGAGGTAACCGTAATTAGCACATTGCCCAGGAGGAAGATCAGTTTTCTTCCTTTGATATCAGCCAGCTTGCCTAGTGGAACAAGAAAGACAGCGGAAAAGAGCAGGAAGGCCATGGCAACCCAGCTCATTTCTACAGCACCCATTGAAAATTCTTCACTGATTGCCGGAAGAGCAATATTAATGGCGGCACCCAGGAATGGATTGATAAAGGATGTGATGATAATTAAAAAAAGAATAAGCCTCCTGGAAGTTCCTTGCTGTGAGATCATCGGGTTATTTGTATCTGGAGACACGTGAATCACTGATCACCCCATCCCAGTTTAAGCCGAATGCAAAATCATAAAGATTTCCTTCCGAATCGGTGTAACAGGTCATATCACGCGGAACATCCTCGAATTGCTCTTCCACACTCTTCATGTCAGCCGGCATCTGGAACGGAAGAAGACCCGAAGGTTCGGCTGCTCCCGTGATGAGATCCATCAGCGCCTGGTCCTGAACCCCCATATGAACCAGAATGGCATCGGATGCAGGTTCAATTTCTGAAAACACCAAGGGCTTGGATACGTGAACCACCACAATCACCGGTTTATTGCCCATCTGGATTTTTGACTTTAAAACCAGTTCCATATCGGGTATATTATTTGCGGTGGTGCGTTTGTTCAGATAGCTCCGGTTGGTAAAGTCCTCAAAGGGGCTTCCCCCGGCAAGACTGGTTTCACGGGCGAACTCTGCTTTGTAAGGTCCATACTGAAGGGTGATGGGCACATATCCGTTGCCCCCTTTTTCCAGGTCAGCCACATCATAACCGGTTCCTCCATCGGGACTCTCAATTCCCATAAGGGCAAAGTCAGCTTCTCCGGGAGTTTCTACCAGGTCGAAATATTTTCTTACAATCTCCGGATTGAATGAATCGACCCTTCTTTCAGGTGAACTTCTTCCAAACCAGTTGCTCGCGGCAGGTACATATCTCTGGGGCATATACACCTTCATTCGCTTTTTTAAGGGAAGAACATTCCCCTTGTTTTTCAACATGACCACCGATTTCAGCTGGGCATCATAACCTTTCTTCATATATTCGGGATTGCCTACTATTTGTTCCGTGGCTGCGGGATCCAGGTAAGCATTTTCAAACAAACCCACCCGGAACATATTACGCAGCAACCTGGTGGCAGAAAGCTCAAATCGCTCCCTCATATAAGCTTCCCCATGTTCGGTCACCCCCATGTCATAGGCCTCTATGACAGGTCCCATATCATTGTTGCCTCCAAATTGGTCGATGCCGGCTTCAATGGCTTTGTAATGACGCTCCGCCACACTCATATTCTCCACACCCCAGCTTTTCCCCTGAAACATATCTACTGCCTCCGCATCTCTGGTAATCCCCCAGTCGGAGCAGACCACTCCATCATAACCATATGCGCCCCGAAGAAGGTCAGTGATAAAGTATTTGCTGTACGCATTGCCTACATTTTCATGATTTATCGTATCGAGATTTGCGGAAATAGTATAATAGGGCATTACAGCCGAAGCCATTCCTGTCGCCCCTTTCAGATCAAAGGCTCCATTTACAAAGGGTTCTAGGTGATTCTTGAGGTTGTTACCAGGATATACCGCGTACGTACCATAGCCGAAATGTGCATCACGGCCACCTTCTTCAGGTCCTCCCCCCGGCCAGTGCTTGACCATGGCATTGACGCTGTGATACCCCCAACCTCCTGCAATTTCGTTTGGACTGTCCGAGGTTTGAAATCCATCCACATAGGCCCGCGCCATGTCGGTGGCCAGCAAGGGACCTTCTCCCATAGTTCCGCTGAACCTGCTCCAGCGGGGTTCTGTGGCCAGGTCGATCTGCGGTGACAGGGCAGTGGAGATGCCCAATGCACGATACTCGATGGAAGCGATCTCGCCGAATTGCCTCATCACCTCAGGATCGAAGGTAGCTGCAATTCCCAGCGAAGCTGGCCACATAGAGATATCACCACCCGAGCCAAGATCAAATTCGGCACTGGACCTGGTCCTGTGCCGGGGGTCCGAACTGGTATTAGCCGGAATTCCCAAGCCGATACCCTCCACCAGCTC
>CAZCQL010000025.1:0-46863 GCA_964500835.1 uncultured Bacteroides sp. | reverse complement strand
CTGTTCCACCGACATCTGTCCGACCAGGTTGCTAATTCGTTCGTCCACGGGCAAACGCCAGTCCTCATAGGCATCCAGGGCGCCATTTTTGTTGAGATCTTTAAATGCAAACCGTTTGTCTTCGATTATCGACAGACCTGAATTCGAAGAAAAACCAATAGTCTGCCCCCGATTATTATGAACCAGGGTATAGCCATTCTGTTCTTGCAAGGAGTAATTTGGTTTACAACCACTGATAAGAACAACCGAGGCTACGAGAAATGCACTGAGAATATAGGGTAAGGTTTTCATTTGAGGTAAGATTATGGTAAACCAAAGGTATACTATTTGGGGCAGGGTTATAAAATAAAAGGCCACCCTTTTGAGGCAGCCTTTCATTTTAATGCTTGAAACAAACTTCCCTACTCAGGGCTGATTGCTTCAACGGGACATACATCCGCACATGCTCCGCAGTCTGTACAAAGCTCAGGGTCAATTATATAAATATCACCTTCGCTGATAGCTTCCACAGGGCATTCATCAATACATGTACCGCATGCAGTACATTCGTCTGAAATTACGTAAGCCATATCTTGAAAGTTTTTAAATTCTAACGCGCAAATTTAAGGGCAATATTTCGTTTTGCAATCCCGAAATGAAAATTATTTTGAACAGCCGTTGTTTAGAGTAATTCTATGGTTAAATAAGAGAGGAGAGATACTCCTGTTTTCAGGGCCGATTCATCCACCCTGAATCCGGGAGTGTGAAGCGGGTATACCTTTTTCGATCCAGGTTCTTTAACCCCAAGACGGTACATCATTGCCGGGATGGATTGGGCAAACCAGGCAAAGTCTTCTGCCGTCATCCGTATCTCCATGTCCTCCACGTGATCGGGCCCAAGTAACTCTATTGCTTTTAATTTTGAAGTTGCAGTGAGCTGTTCATTGTTATGCAACACAGGATAACCAGACCGGATCTCCACCTGGCAGGATCCACCCATGCTTGTGGCAATTCCGCTGGCAATCTGTTCAATGAGACCGTGTGCTTCTTTTCTCCAGGCTTCATTCATTGTCCGAAAGGTACCCTCGAGGTTTACCTGACTGGGAATTACATTTACTGCGCCTTCGGCAATCACTTTCCCAAAAGAGAGGACGGTGGGGACCCCGCTGGGAGCTTTGCGATTTATTTCCTGCTGCAGAGCGATGAGGATATGAGATGCCATCAGGACAGGATCGTTGATAAACCGGGGAAGCGCGCCATGCCCACCCTTTCCTTTAACCGTAATATAAATCTCATCGCTGGAAGCCATGTAGATACCTGGTTTAAATCCAACATGACCTGCCTCCATATCTGGCAATACGTGTTGAGCAATGATGAAATCAGGCTGTTGATCAGTAAAGATCCCCTCTTCAAGCATCAATTTTGCACCACCCGGAATTTTCTCCTCACCCGGCTGGAAAATAAACAATACGTCGCCATAAATGTGATCCTTCAATTGATCCAGCACCTTAATTGCCCCCAGAAGGGAGGTCATATGAACATCATGACCACACGCATGCATGACCCCCGGATTTTCTGATTCGAATTCCACTCCGGATTGTTCATTAATTGGCAACGCATCCATATCGGATCGCAGTGCAATGCATTTTCCGGAATGACCTCCTTTGATTCGGGCAAGTATTCCAGTCGACACGAGCGGATATGTGTATTCAATGCTCCAGTCATCCAGGATCTTCCTAAGGTAAGCCGAAGTTTTGTGCTCTTTAAAGGAAAGTTCGGGAAATTTGTGCAGATGCCTCCGTATTCCGGAAAGCTCCTTTAATAATTGATTGGACAACAGGGTTTCTATTTTATTTTTCAACTCCATATGGTTGACTATTCGATGATCATTTTTCACATTAGAAATCCAGGCTTAGCGATAGGTAGAACATCCTTGGTTGAACCTCCATATTTTCCAGTCCCCATGCCCAGTCAAGGCGAATGAAATAGCCCATTAACTGGCTTCTCACACCCACTCCGTAACCTGCCACGATAGGATCCCGGTTGGCATCGAGGGTTATCGTCATGGGTCCATTTGTAATTACCTCAGTGTCCCATGCATTTTCTTCACTATAAGGATGCAATCCTGTCCAGGCACTACCCACATCGGCAAATCCCACCACCTGGAAATTATTAAGAAATCCTGAACTTAAAGGGTGACCGATCAGGTAGCGAAATATTGGCCATCTAAGTTCGGTGTTAAATACTGCAAAATTGCTTCCATTTCTAATATTTTGGGAAAATCCTCTCACATTGGTGGCAAGAGCCTGATATGCATAATTCCGGGAATAATCAATGGCAACCTCTTCGTTGAAAGTGGGTATCCGTTGCTGGAACAGGTTAATCCAGTTATCGACGCTGCCAAGATAATAGATCAGCGGACTTCGGCCAAAAGATGTACTGGCAGCAAACCGATTAGCCCAGATTAGGGTGCGATGGATTCGGGTGTAATGCCTGAAATCACCACCAATGACGAACAGATCTGACTTGGACGCATTCACTTGCCGATAGGCTTCACCGAATACCTTCCAGCGCATTCCACTGTAAAGATTGGTTCCCAACAACCTGGTGTTATCAAAGATTAATTCACCCTTAAGACCTCCCCAGACTTTTACAATATTAGGTTCAATGAGGTTGCCAATATCGGAAGAGAGAAAAATCGTATTATCATGTCGGAAAGAGGCGGTACCTTTTATGGCCAATGTTTGACTTAACGGAAACTTCAAGGAGCCAAGGAGCTCATGCGTAAAGGTTTTTATGGTAGATTTTGATTCCTCTATGTAATTTTTAAATACCTGTCTGTGGAAGAGAAGTTGTTTATCCAACTGTTGCTTGAGGTTCTCAAAACTAAGCAGGTATTCATTGCTGTCAAAATCAGTAGCGAACCTTACACCTCCAATGAGACGGTAGTCTTCAAACAAGTCGTTGGCTCCCACCTTGAATAGAAGGTTAAGTCCGGGATTAAAGTAGAATGCTCCTCCAGTGAAGGCCTGGTAGGAGGCATTAAGAAAACTGAAATCGATTTGGTTGACTAATTGGTTCGGATAAAAAGCCGTTGAGTAGTCGATATAGATCATATTCTTGTCCTGGGCCGAATCAAGAACCAGGTTCAGATTCCTGCTTCGTAACTGGTTGTTATAATAGCTGATCTTTTCTCGCTCGAATATATAATTGTTAATATCAATTCTGAAAGCCTGGAGTGCAATTGTATCCCCGTCCAACACGAGCTTGTTGTTGGCGATGTCTTTCATAGATACCACTTTCTTCTCAATGTGGTGAACGGAATCTTCCCGCATGAGCCTGTTGACATGCCTGTTCCGATATTCTGTTGGTTCCAGTTTGTCTCCGTATTTCCTGTCTAACTCTATAGGAAATTTGTACATGTGGTACCTTCGATCATTGTAAACAATCTCGGCAATCTCATTGGTCTCCGTGTTAATGTCCTGGGAAAGAATGTTTCTTTTGTAATTGGATAGAGGATAACTATTGGCAAAATATCTGTAATGGATGGTGGTATCCACAAGACTGATGAGGCTATCATACTTTGCATAGTACCGGTTCACTATTCCATTCTTATCGCTTAGATAAAAGAATTCATTCCTGGCCGGGGATAAAGGTTGTGTGTGATTGATGTAGTTGCCCTCTGAGATTTTTTGGAGATTGGAGCTTTTACCGGCATAATCGTAAACATACACAGCAAATGCGGTAGTGGTATTATTCTCCGGATCCTGTTCCATATAGAGGGTATCCATTCTTCTATTGGATACAAAGGATATGTTTTTCATGCCATTCATGAACCTGGGATGGTAGTCATCCGCCAGATCATTAGTAATTTGTTCATTGGTGGATGAGGCGATGTCAAATACCCAGATGTCGGTCTGTCCGTCTGCTACTGCCGAGAATACAAGTTTTCTTGCATCTGGAGAGAAACTCATATCCAGAATTTTCTCAAAATAGAGCAGGTTCCTGGTAGTTATTTCACGAGTGGCAAGATTGTAAAAGTGTATTTTCAAAAATCCTTTCTCCTCGGTAACAAATCCAAGTATCTCGGAGGTAGGATGCCATGCAATCACCGGAAACGAATAGTCATTAATCTGGTCCAGTTTCTGGCCCTTTTTATAGATGCGGGATTGCTTGCCCGATTCATCATTGTTGATCCAGATTTTGTATTGTCCTTTCTGGTTGGTGATATATGCCACGTTTGCTCCATCCGGACTGATCCTTATATTCTGGTACACCCTTTTTTTATTAGGACGTTCCAGGATTTTTCCCTGTTCGGGCAATTCCGCACTCTCTTCACGGGAAGCATAAAGTCCAAGATAGTATGCCGTCCAGTCGATAGACAGCTCTTTTAATTTACTCCCAAGCACATATAAAAATCCACTTTCCGCATTCTTGTTGATCTTCGTAATATATAAGATTTGCGGTATGATAGATGCACCGTAGAGATCCGCCACATATTTCCAAAAGGAATGACCTGCATAACGGGCATCATCATCCTCAAGGTTCACAAATTTTCTATATTTCCCCGATACGATCCCATCTTTTACCCGGTTAGCAAGATCATAGTCCCAGGGATTCGAGACAAATGAGATCAAACCTTCAAGGTACCACTCTGGCAGGTTGATCATAGTGGAATTGGCCAGATTGTCCCTTACGCCATTCCCGAACATCATTTCGGTGAGGAGTACCTGGGCAATGGCAGCTCTGATCTGCCGCTCGAAGTTCACGTGGTCACCATCAAAATAGACAAATACCTTATTTTGAATGATGTGGGTGGTACCCCCGATGTTGTACTGCTCATTTTCCGAAACCAACCCAATGTTGCTTTGTCTGAAATCAGACAGCTTGTTGTATGTCAGGAAAATTAATCTTCGTTCGATCTCGTAATCGAAAAATCTCTCAATGAGTTCCAACTCCTTTTCCACAAAATCGGCCACATATAATGAAAGATCAGTCCCGTTTTCGTAAGAATACACATCAAAGCGTTCGAATCGGTAGAACTTCCAATACCGATTGTTGTATTGTACCCGGTTCTTTCCGAAGTTCATCTGCATACCATTGTAAAACTGGGCATGCAGTCCTGCCGAACTAAGCAGCAGGATAAAGAGGGCTCCTATGCGCGCAATACTTCTCATACCCTTCTAGAGCGATTTAAAAGTAAACATAATAAGTCATAATCGGGTTCAAATGGATGGCCCGAAATTTGCATTGACAAGGTTACTTCAAAAATTATGCAACTAATTGTTGTTATTTTGTGTTAATTTATAGTCTGAAGTGAAAATAATCGATATTATCAACCAAAAAAAGTCAGTAAATGAAACGTATTCTGTTGATATTCTGCATGACAGGGTTACTATTGCCCCTGATGTCTCAAGCGCTGCAGCCCACAATATCCTTCAATGAAGAGCTTTATGATTTTGGAAATTTTAAAGAAGCAGACGGAAAAGTTACTCACAAGTTCGAATTTATAAACACGGGTGGATCTGACCTGGTAGTTCAAAATGTTACAGCTTCCTGCGGATGTACTGCTCCCCAGTGGACACGTGAACCTGTCCCTCCGGGAGGGAAAGGATTTGTTGCGGCTACCTATAATCCTGCAAGCCGGCCAGGATCTTTCAGAAAGTATATCACAGTGGTCTCAAATTCCAATCCAGGAAGTGTCAGACTCACAATTACCGGAGAGGTAGCGGCAAAACCTCGCACCGTAAAGGATGATTATCAGTATGCCATGGGTCCCATGAGGCTAAAATCAAACCACTTTGCATTTGGAAACATCAAGAATACCCAGAAAGCTGAAAAGCGGCTTGAAATAGTTAACACCTCTGGCAGTCAGGTAGTCATTGAATTTGAAAGGGTGCCAGCTCATGTTTCTATAAAGGCAGAACCTGCCTCTCTGAAACCAAACCAAAAAGGCTATCTGGTGGCCAGCTACGATGCTCCCATGAGGAATGATTGGGGATTTGTGATCGATCGAATGGGACTTAAGATAAACGGGGTTTCTGAGCGCAACTACAGCCTCGTAATAAGTGCCAATATCGAGGAGGATTTTGCCTCCTTATCACCAGACCAGATGGCAAAAGCACCCGTTTTGGGTGTAGATAATCCCGAATTCAAATTTGGGAAGATCAACCAGGGAGAAAAGACAGAACACACCTTCGTGCTCACGAATTCCGGCAAGTCCAATCTATTCATTCGGAAGGTGAAAGCTTCCTGCGGATGTACAGCTGTTCAACCAGATAAGAATGTTATTGTACCCGGTGGATCTGTGAATATTAAGACCGTATTCAATTCTGCCGGGAAAGTGGGTAACCAGAACAAAACGGTTACCATCATTACCAACGATCCCAAGAAGAGCAAACTGATCTTATGGGTAAAAGGGGAGGTTCTGAAAAGTTAGTGGGTGAAAAGTTTGGAATTAAAAATAATGCAGGGCCGGCTCGTTTGAGGCCGGCTCTTACATTTGATGCCTTTATGCTAAAGAAGAGATTCTATCGCATCACGCAATTCAATTCCCTCGAGTTTTTTTGCATTAATTATTCCTTCGCGGTCTATTAAAACCGAGTGGGGTATGGCGGGTACTCCATAAAGTAATGCTCCCTCACAATTCCAATACTTCAGATCAGAAATCTGGGGCCAAATGAGGTTATCTTCAGCAATACCTGTCACCCAACTCAAGGAGTCACGGTCAAGGGAAACTCCCAGGATCTCAAATCCCTGATCGTGATATTCATGGTAAATCTCAACTAATTCTGGATTGGCACGCCGGCATGGACCACACCAGCTGGCCCAAAAGTCGACCAATAAAACGTTTCCATCATGCACTTCAGATACCTTGAGCATTCTGCCCTCCGGAGTTTCCAATTCAAAATCAGCAAAAGGTTGACCAACGGCAACAGCTTTCATGCGTTCCAGTTTTCCATTCATGTAACTGAATTCCTCCATTTGATGCAATGGAGGATCCAGGCTTGAAAGCACAGCATCCAATTGATCGGTATCGAGTTTATAGAAAATACCCCTGAGTGCTATTACCGATGCAAAAGAAGACGGATGATGAACTACATACGCCGAGTCGAGGGCATCTCGTTTATCATACAAGGTATAGTAGACATCACGTATGCTATCCACATTTTCGACATTTTCACCTGCCTGGGCCGACCTTAAAAGGACTACAAGTTCGGATAATTTATCGGAAATGGGCTTTAATTCTTCGTTGTATGCATTCATGTCACGCTGGGCCTTGCTATTGGTTTCAATCACAGGGGCATCAAGTGTTCCGGAAATTTCATAGTCAGAATTTTCAACCAGGAGTTGAACAGACCCGGAACGATCCTCCACAGTCAGGTACATGGTTCTTATACTTTCCACTTTTCCACTCATTTCAGCCGGGGTTTCAGCGGTTACCTGGACTGAATCGAATACCACATATTTCTTTTCCGTCGCGGCCATCAGCTTCACCCAGCTTCCTTCCGACTCATCGAGTTCAACTTGAATAGTATAATTCTCACCGGCCTGGTTACATGACTGAAAGGCGATAAAGGCCATTGCAACGAAGAGAATAGTACGCATAGAATTTTGTTTTTAGCTAATAAGGCACAAAACTATAACTTATTACCAAACCCACCGCATATCGAGTGGATTTCAACTAAGATTTATACTTTTTTAATATGGACGTTGCTGCCATAAAAGAGGTCATTCGGCCTTCGGTAATGGCTTTTTCATATTTTTCTAGTTCTTGCTTCATCCCCGGATCATTGAACACATGGTCGTAGATCCCCTCTCTGATGGTTTCATACATCCAGTATGTTGACTGTGCTTGCCTTCTTTCAACAAAAAACCCGTCTTTTTTTACAACAGAAATGTACTCTCCTATCATTTCCCAAATATCGGCGATTCCTGTACTATAAAGGGATGAACAAAGTTTCACCTGCGGTGTCCATCCGGAGGCAGATGGTGGAAAGAGATGAAGAGCATTTGCAAATTCAGCTTGTGCCCTTTTAGCCTTCTGAACGTTGTTTCCATCTGCTTTGTTTATAATAATAGAATCGGCCATTTCCATTATTCCCCTTTTAATCCCCTGCAGTTCATCCCCTGCCCCTGCAATCATAATCAAAAGGAAAAAATCCACCATGCTGTGTACAGCTGTTTCGGATTGCCCTACTCCTACAGTTTCAACAATAATCGTACTGAATCCAGCTGCTTCGCAAAGGATTATTGTCTCCCTGGTTTTCCTGGCAACTCCTCCCAGCGTACCCCCGGAAGGGGATGGACGGATATATGCTCCTGGCTCTCCCGCCAGCAACTCCATCCGGGTTTTGTCCCCCATGATACTGCCTTTGGTTCTTTCACTGCTGGGATCAATGGCCAATACGGCGAGCTTTCCTCCCTGGCTAACTATATGCTTTCCCAGCACCTCTATAAACGTACTTTTGCCAGCTCCGGGGACACCGGTAATACCCAGTCTGAAAGCATTGCCAGAATATGGAAGGCATGTTGAGATCAGTTTTTGGGCATCTGAAAGATGCCGTGGAAGGGAGCTTTCAACCAGGGTAATGGCCCGGCTAAGCATGGGTATGTCCCCATTACGGATTCCCTTGAAGAGTTCGGTTGTTTTGTACTGTTTTTTTTTTGCCTTCTTCAGCCGGTCAACTGCATCCTTATTAATTGAATCAGGTTGGATTATCCCTTTCGAGACCTTCAGGGCCGATATATTCTTTTGGGAGCCTGCCATGAATCAATTAATAATTTTCTTTCAAAATAGCATCAACCTGTTCCTGAGTTTGGATGCAGGTGGTTGCCTTAACGACTTCCCCGGACTTGTAATAGACAGTCAATGGTAATCCCATAAACCCCTTGCATTCAGGCAACTTTCGAAGTACGTAATCATTGACCTTCATGACCTTATGAAATTCTTTTTCTGAATGAATATGGGTAAGTCTGGTTTGAAATTCCATTGGTGGTGGGCTTGTTTCGGGTTTTATGAATGGACTAGGGCAGTGTGTATTTGTTTTTGAAATATTCATACGTGGCAGCTTGTGCTCTGACGTCTGGTCCTTTAGTAATGATGCGATTGTTATTCATGTTTTCGTCGATTTCGCAAGCTTTGACATTGTCGGATAGCTGAATATTGATAACCGCAAGCAACTCCTTTTTAATTCCCGGATCATATACGGGGAACCCACACTCCACCCTTCGTCGTAAATTGCGTTTCATCCAGTCGGCCGAACCAAGAAAAATTTTATGATCCCCATTGTTCAGAAAGATATACACTCTGGCATGCTCCAGGTACCGGTCAACGATCCGGATCACCCGAATATTTTTGGAATAGTGCTGCCCGGTTTTCAGGGTGCATACACCCCGGATTATAAGATCGATTTTCACCCCTGCCTCACTGGCCCTGTAAAGGCTATCCACCATCTCGCCATCCTGCAGGCCATTCATTTTCAGGATAATATATCCAATCTTCCCCTCTTTTACATTTTTAATCTCATTTTCAATCAATTTAAGAAAGAATGGGACCATGTTAAATCCCGGCACAAGCAAATGTTTGAAATTAGGTCTGACCTTCTGATTTTCAAGGTGTTTATAGAGATCCTTCACCTCCTTAACAACCTCCGGATTTGAGGTAAAAAGGCCATGGTCGCCATATAAGCGGGCCGTCTTCTCATTGAAATTCCCCGTACCCAGGTAGGCCTGATCACCGTGTTTGGATCCTTTTTTTCTAATCACCAGGGCGATTTTAGCGTGGACTTTTAGTTTTGGAATGCTATAAATGATCTGAATCCCGGCCTTGGTCATTTCATTGGCCCATTTCAGGTTGGCCTCCTCATCGAACCGGGCTTTCAGCTCAACGAAAACGGTGACCTTCTTTCCATTTTCGGCAGCATCAATGAGCGAATTTACCACCACAGAATGGTCGGAAACTCTGTACTGGGTTGTCTTTATTTCCTTGACGGTTGGATCTGTGGAAGCTTCCCTTAAAAACCTTAAATAATGCTCGAAAGGTTGGTAAGGGACGCTGAGCAAATAATCTTTCTTGCCAATCAGAGTGGCTATGGGTTTCTTCAGATTCGCCAGGGCTGGAATAGGAACGGGTGGGAGGCTTTCGATCTCCAGCTTTGGATATACCGGGTTTGGGAAGTTGAAGAAATCCCTGAAGTTATGCCTGCTTCCTCCGATTACCTGGAGGTTTCTTGAGATGGTTAAAGAGGTAGTAAGGTAGCTGAGTAATTTATCGGGCATTGCCCTGTCAAATTGGAATCTGTTAGGTCTTCCCACCGATCGGACGGATCTGATCCTGTCGATGGCATCTATAAGCTCTTCTCCTTCGTAATCATCATATTCCATATCCCCATCCCTGGTTAATTTCAATGAGTACCAGTTTTTTACCCTGTATCCCGGAAAGATGGCATCGATGTGCCGCATGATCACATCCTCAATGAACATAATGTAATGTGTATCACCCTCATTCGGGAGTTCCAGGAACCTGGAGATGTTATTGTCGGTTGGGATCTTTACGATAGCGTATCTTTTCCGGTGCTTTTTTCCAGGATTATCCAGGTTCACCATCTCCATGGCGATGTATGGATGGCCGGTTTTTAAAAACGGCCGGACTTTCTTCTTCACGAGAAGTACCGGCTCGATTGAGGTAATAATGTTGGAATAAAATACGTCACTGATGAAATCCAGTTGCAATTCCGAAAGTTGGTCCGATTCACCAACCACGATTACATTGTTCTTCCGGAGTTCGGGCAGAATCTCATCTTCAAATATGAGGTGGAAAATGGATTGTTGGTTGGTAACAATCTCATTGATCTGCCTGATGATCGACGCCGGATCGACTTCCCTGAAGTGCTGCCTGGGAAATTCACTTTCATTACGAAGCATGTGTTTGTAATAACTCACTCTGACCTGGTAGAATTCTTCGGTGTTATTGGAATAGATAGCCAGGAATTTGATTCGTTCATAAAGAGGCAGGTTTTTGTCCATGGCTTCCTGCAGAACTCTGAAATTAAATGAGAGCCAGCTAATGTCCCTGTTGAAGTATTCATACTTGACCATAAGGATCAGATCTAATTACAAATGTAGCGATAGTTTCACAAAAGCCTGTATCGCTCCAAAAAATACATGCCCTACAATATCTCAGGTCAGGGCTGGAATCATGGCCATTTTTATTAAATTTAGGGAAAAATCAAAGTACCATGGATATATTTTCTGATCCGGCTGTAATCTGGTTCCTGATCGGACTGGGTTTGTTAGTTCTGGAGCTGATTCTGCCCGGATTAGTTATCCTGTTTTTTGGTGTAGGAGCCTGGGTAACCGCCGGTGTGTGTGCTATTTCCGATATAAGCCTAAATTGGCAGATCTCTATTTTTCTGGCAGCATCACTTGTCGGCCTTGCATTGCTTCGCAAATACCTGAAAAAGAGATTCTTCAGCAAGAGAGATACGGAAATTCAGGATCAGCTTGAGGAGTTCGTCGGCCAAAAAGCCAGGGCTGTTGAAGTTTTTACAGATGGTGTTGGCAAGGTAGAGTTCAAAGGTACAAGGTGGTCTGCCATCTGTGATGAACCAGTATCCAAAGGCCAATGGGTAACCATTCTGAGCAAAGACAGCCTCAATCTAAATGTAAAACCAAATTAGAGCAAATGGAAACAAATTCATTAACAATCGTATATGCCGGATTAATCCTCCTGGCACTAATCATTTTATTTTCCTCAGTCAAAGTTGTACCCCAGCGAAAAGCATATATTGTGGAGAGACTGGGAAAATACCGGGACACGTTGATGGCAGGTTTTAACATTATTGTCCCTTTCATTGACAAAGTACGCTACAAGCATACTCTAAAAGAACAGGCTATTGATGTGGCCTCGCAAATATGTATTACAAGGGATAATATTTCTGTGGAGGTGGATGGCATTCTTTATTTGCAAGTGATCGATCCGATGAAAGCATCCTATGGAATAGATCATTACCAATTTGCGTCGATTCAGATTGCTCAAACCACCATGAGGAGTATCATCGGGAAACTCGAGTTGGACAAAACTTTTGAAGAGCGTGAGACAATTAACAACAGCATCGTTTCAGCAGTAGATAAAGCCAGTGATCCATGGGGTGTGAAAGTGAGCCGGTACGAGGTTAAGAATATCATTCCTCCGCAGAGCATCAAGGATGCCATGGAAAAACAGATGCGTGCTGAAAGGGAAAAGCGCGCAGTCATTGCTGAATCGGAGGGAGAGAAGCAAGCCAAGATCAATGTGGCAGAGGGATCCAAACAAGAAGCGATTAAAGAATCTGAAGGAGAAATGCAGAAGCGGATCAATGAGGCTACAGGGAAAGCTTCTGAGATCGAACAAGTGGCCAATGCCACTGCCAAGGGAATCAGGGCTATAGCACTTGCTATCAATGAGAAAGGTGGTAAAGATGCTGTGAACCTGAGGATTGCAGAGCAGTACCTCCTTGAATTCGGGAAAATGGCCAAGGAATCCAACACCATGATCATGCCATCGAACCTGGCTGATATTTCAAGTATAATTGCGACTGCAACCAAGGTGTTTGATTCCACTAAGCAATCGTAATGGAACAGCATCTGAGTAGCTGTTGATAGATTTCTGAAATCCCCTTCATATAATCATAATTATAGTTATACTTTTGCTTGCTGTAATAAATAGAGGAGGCTCCGGAGTTGAACTGTCAACATCGTCGAATCAACAGGTTACCAGCAGTATTGGTTGTTGTTACACTTGGGGTTTTTGGTTTCACTTTCTTTTCAAAAGAGACAAAATCCCTTGAAGCTAAGCCTGAATTATTTGAACACACTCCCGTTGTGGTGGAGAGATCCCTGCCGGATAACCAGGCATTCAGGGATTTCATCTCCTTTATGGATTCTGAACTGAACAGCAGCCGTACGGTTGGAGCAGCCTATACCATTGTGCTGGATGGAGAGATTGTCTATACAGCTGCGTATGGAGAAAGAAAAAAAGGGGACAGCATTCGGATAGATGAGCATACGCTTTTCAGGCTGGCCTCCGTTTCAAAAGGATTTGCAGGTGCGCTTGCCTGTTTGCTGGAAATGGATGGAGCCATTTCTCTTGACGAAAAGGTAGTTGATCACTATCCAAATTTCAGGTTAAAAGATTCGATCAATACGGCCGATCTGACCATCCAGCATATATTAAGCCACACTTCCGGGCTGGTACCCTATGCATTTGACAACCTTGTGGAGGCCGATGAGGAGCTAACCGCCATTGTAGCAAGACTTCCTGAAGTGGATATCTCTGCTCCCCCGGGTCAACTTTACGGATATCAGAATGTGGTTTTCAGCCTTCTGGATCCTATCCTTCGCAGGGCTACTGGTGTACCTTACCAGGTGTTATTACGGGAGAAGCTATTTACACCACTTGGAATGGCCGATGCCTCTGCAGGACCTGTGGATCAGGCAAATGTGCAGAATATGGCTTTTCCACATGTGAGGGTCAAAGGAGGGTATGTTCCGCTCAATCCGAATGAAGGTTACTACAATGTGATGCCAGCAGCTGGAGTCAATGCAAGCATATCAGACATGGGACAGTGGCTTCTTGCACTGTTACGAAACAAAACTGATTTTTTGCCAGAGGCCGTACTGGATAAGTTAACTACGCCGCTCATCTATACACCTCTAAAATCAAGATATACGAGGTATTGGAAACCTTTTCGGGAGAGGTATTATAGTCTTGGATGGAGGATTTATCAATACCAGGGAAGGAAAGTAGTATATCATGGCGGATACATTCGTGGATGCAGGGCAGAAATCGGATTCTGTCCGGAGGAGAATGTGGGAATTGCTTTTCTGCAGAACTCACCCAACGGGCTTGCTTCACAGTGTGTGCCTGCATTCCTTGACTTTTACTTTGAATCTCTTGACTCCCCTGACTCAGATTATTATTAAAACATATAAACTGTAATTCGTTTTGGTTGTTATAATCACGTAAATTCGTGATAAAATTAAAAAACCCAACCAAAATGAACATTGATCTTTTAGTAATAGGTAGTGGGCCGGGAGGTTATGTTGCAGCTATCCGTGCATCACAACTTGGATTAAAAACAGCAGTTGTTGAAAGGGAATCCCTGGGGGGAATCTGCCTTAACTGGGGGTGTATCCCTACAAAATCTTTGCTAAAAAGCGCACAGGTTTTTGATTATTTTTTGCATGCTGCAGAGTATGGGATTGCGGTTGATGGAACCGTAAAACCAGATTTTGGAAAGGTAGTGGATCGGAGCCGGATGGTGGCTGAAGGAATGAGCAATGGGATTCAATACCTTTTTAAAAAGAATAAGATCGAAGTAATTGCCGGTACCGCCAGGTTGAAAGCCCCGGGGACTGTTGACGTTACTGATCCGGACGGGAATGTGAGTGAAGTAAAAGCGCAGCATATTATTCTCGCCACAGGTGCCCGTTCAAGGGAGCTTCCAAATCTGACACAGGACGGAAAGAAAATAATTGGTTACCGGGAGGCTATGACTCTACCCGCATTACCTAAATCTATGGTGGTAGTGGGTTCCGGAGCCATCGGCAGTGAATTTGCTAATTTTTATAACACCATGGGAACCGAAGTAACCCTGGTGGAATTTCTGCCAAACGTGGTTCCTGTGGAGGATGAAGAGATATCCAAACAGCTGGAGCGATCATTTAAGAAGTCGAAAATGAAAGTCATGACCTCCTCCACTGTTAAATCGGTGGATACCTCAGGTGATCTGTGTAGGGTCAAAATAAAAAGGCCAAAGGAGGAGATCGAAGTGGAGGCAGAGGTAGTTTTGTCGGCTGTCGGGATCACTCCCAATATTGAGAATATCGGACTGGAAGAGCTTAATGTTGAAACAGAAAACGGAAAAGTGAAAGTTGATCCGTTTTACAGGACCAATGTAAAAGGGGTGTACGCCATTGGTGACATTGTAGAAGGTCCTGCCCTGGCCCATGTTGCTTCCGCAGAGGGGATCATATGCGTAGAGAAAATAGCGGGTCAGACTCCCCAACCTTTGGACTATGGCAACATTCCCGGCTGCACCTATACCAGTCCGGAGGTGGCATCTGTAGGCCTGACTGAAAAAGCAGCCAAAGAAGCTGGCTATGAGCTAAAAGTGGGGAAGTTTCCATTTACAGCGTCTGGAAAAGCTGCAGCAGCAGGTGCCAAAGAAGGCTTCGTTAAGCTCGTGTTTGATGCCAAATATGGAGAGTTATTGGGTGCTCATATGATTGGGGCTAATGTCACAGAGTTGATTGCAGAACTTGTGATGGCTCATAAGCTGGAGACTACCGGGGAAGAGATCATCAAGGCCGTTCATCCGCACCCAACCATGTCGGAAGCGGTAATGGAAGCTGCAGCTGCGGCCTATGGGGAAGTGATTCATATTTAACTTATCTAACGGAAATAAAATTCGCAATTAAGTCCCTAACGGTGCAAGTTTAAGAAGATCCCTACTCCTTCCAACCATTAATCATAAGATGGTTTTGTAACCTTTCCCATGAAAAGGATGGAATTGCTGGTATTTTCGGTGATGGCAAACAAGAAGGGCCGGTCCAAACGGATGAAGGAAGGGGGCCCTGCAGAAGTGAGTTCAAAAACGATGGCAGTTACCGCAGCAGCTTCTGTACCTGCCTCGTTTACATCTATATAGGTTTTGTGTATTACATCTGAGATGAGCAAATCAATGGGACTGATCCCGGAAAAATCAGCCGCTGGCGTGAAAGCAATTTCCAATCCCATGGCTTTAAGGTCATCGGCCATAGATCGTGCAAACTCGAATTTAAACTTTGGCATTTTCAAAGTAAAGTCCTTGTTGTTCTTAAAAGTTTCCTGCCAGCTTTTCCAGGCTTCCCCGTTGAGAGATTCGATTAATTTATTTAAGGAGGATGATTCAGAGGGGAGGAAAAGGAACATGCTAAATTTATTATTTTTGTAAGGAACCTCGATCGCACTGAAATCATCCGTAAAGGATACGTTGAAATTGCTTTCCAGACTCATCATATCCACCTCTCCCCTTACCTTTCCCTCTTCCGTGTAAAATGAAGCCTTCTCTGTATTTTCCGGATCAAATTCAATTTCCCAGACACAATTGAAGTAGATTGCATTGATCAGGATCATCATTACTGCAGGATCGATGGCTTCAATGATTTCCTCGATTTTCCCATGGGTATTTGAGCTCACCCATTCGTTGATCGTTTTTACAGCCTCCGCAGTCCGAAAATCAATTTCATTTATTTCTGCGTCGTAATAGGTGGAGTTCAGACTAATGAAATCCTGTTCTACAGGAAATCCTTCATTATACCACATGGAATTCGCTATTTCCAGGAGGTTTCCAGTTACATTGGTAACCAGAACGGTGATGAGTTCTTTGGTAATTTCATTCACCTCTTCCCGTGTGAGGCCCTCATAGTTTAAAACTGCCTCAAAAGCATCCCTGGTGGTGGTCTCAGCCCCGTTATATGCCATTCCGAGAGCGATGCTGACAGAAGCCGGTGAGATCATCATATTTTCTGCATCATCATCTAAGGCCACAGTTTTGAACAGCTCTAGTCCAAAGTCATTATTGGTCTCAATGACTTTGGCTGACTTCAGGTTATAATCAAATACAGGATCATCTATCTCCTGATTGCAACCGGTTACAAGAAAAATGTGAACCAGTAAAACTATGATTGGACAAAATAATTTTTTCATCAATATATAGTATAGTTAAACGACGAATTGTTGTAAACAAGACGAATTGTTGTAAACAAGACGAATTGGTGTAAACAAGACGGTTCAAAATAGATGGAGGTTGCGTATCCTTTGTATTTTAAACAAATATCCTGCCACGCAACCTTTGAGATTGCCATAGCATCATACAGATGTGTACAAAGGATGCGATATCCTGCCAATTTGCATAAATTTGTCACTGGAGGAAAACTGGATTGGCAGAAAAACTAGAGATATTAATCAAGGGGTGCAAAAAAGGCAGACCCAGGAGTCAGGAAGCTCTCTACAGGAGATTTGCTCCCGCTATGTACGGTATTTGCCTGCAGTATGCCTCAAGTGAAGAAGATGCAGAGGATATTATGCAAGAAGGATTTATAAAAGTATTCACAAAATTGAATCAGGTAAAAAATCCTGCAGCGTTCCCAGGGTGGATCCGCAGGTTAATGATCAATACAGCCCTTGAGAAATACAGAAGCCAGGTAATTCTTCAGCGTGTTGATGACATCAGGGGTGAGATCCCCGTTGAAGCTGACAAAGGAGTCTTCAGCGATCTTGCAAGTGAGGAGCTGGTCATTTTGATTCAAACTTTATCTCCAAAATACAGACTGGTATTTAACCTCTATGCAATAGAAGGCTTCAGTCATCAGGAGATAAGCGAGGAGTTGGGAATATCTGTTGGAACGTCCAAATCCAACCTCTCACGTGCCAGGGCTATTTTGCAGGAGAAAATTAAAAATATCTATGGTTCAGCTATTGTAAGATGAGCGATCACAAAAATATCAGTCAGGGATTTCTAAAAGAAAAGCTTGGAGACTACCAGGTGAAACCACCTGAAAGGGTTTGGAATGTCATCGCTTCACGCTTGGGTGGAAAAAACAGGAGGACCCTGATTATCATTAGCTTATCTGCAGCTGCTGCCTTAGCACTGGCAATAACCCTCGGGATAAACTATTTTGCAGCTGAATCGCCTGATGAATCCTCACTAACCGAATTACAACCCGGGCAGGTTCAAAAGAAAAATCGAGAAAATGTGGAGGAGAAAGTGATCCGAAATATGCAGAAGCAGGCGGATGACCGATCAAATCTGACCATCATTCAACCCGCACAGGATCTTGAATCCGGGAAAGGGCATCAAATTATTGAGGAGTCGAGTAACAAAGAAGAGATCGCTATTACAGACGAGATGGGTATTCCGGACGATGTGGGTATTCCAGACGATGTGGGTATTCCAGACAATCTGGGCATTGGTGAAGAGGAGCCGGTAGTTTTAGAAAACGGCATTATTGAAGAAAACTTAGCAATTGAAGAGAGGGGGATTATTGAAGAAAATGAGAATGACGGAGAAGAACCGGCCATCACTCCGGATAAAGAAGAGGTGAATCTCCCCGAACAGATCGCAGAAATCCAGGACGAGAAAAAGAAGAATCTAGGATGGATGGTTGGTGCCGCACTTTCTCCACTTTACAGTTTCAGGGATGCGAAGGCTTCGGCTATGGCAGGTGCTTCGGAATTTGAGTCGGGATTACTTTCCTACGCGGGGGGTGTATATGTGAGGTACCGGACCGCTTCAAGACTCGCGTTTGAGTCGGGGCTCTTTTATAACAAAATGGGGATTTCCATTGGAGCTCCGGGAATACAACTATTTAACGAGTCCTTTGATTTTGCGCCTTTGGGTTCCGAATCTAACCAGGCAAGTGTAACTACTGTTACAAATTCAGTGGGTAATATTGTTGCCAGTTCCGGTGAAGTGTTTGTGAACAATTATAAACTGAACGCTGCCAACGAACTAAATACATTCACCGACAACTCAAGCCTGGAGGCCAATAATGCAAATCAGGGGATCCGTCAGCATCTGGATTACCTGGAACTGCCATTTAATCTTCGGTACACCTTGGTTGACAGGGATATTGAGCTTCAGCTGGTAGGAGGAATGAGCACGAATTTTCTGGTAAATAACTATGTAACCATGGAAACATCCTCGGGTACCACTGAAATTGGATATCTGTCGAACATCCGAAGCATTAATTATTCTGGAAATGCCGGGATCGGAATGATATACCACCTGCATGAGCAATTAAGTCTGCACCTGGAGCCCCGGTTCAGGTATTTCCTCAATTCTGTCAATGATGCAAGCCTTCCTGCCACCAGGCCCTATACCGTTGGAATATCCACCGGGGTGAGTTACATCTTCTAGAACCAATCTCACCGGAAGGTTGTTTATAAACAAAGCTATTCCAATCCATAGCAGAATGGAAACAAATCTGTAGTTTTGTAGTTTGCTATTTGAAGATATGAATAGGGTTGAAAGTTATTTGCGGAAGAGAACCAGACATAGGCTGTTTTTTACATTCTTTCTGATTACCTTAATGGGGGCTGCTTTTGTTGCTACCACAGGGTATTCGGACGATATTAATGATGATCCGGTAAAGCCGGAAAAGGGAGAAACTTTTGCGGTTTTCGGCTTAGAGATTCCTGACGGGATATCCTTTGCCGGTGAACCTGTACCCCTCGACCTGTTTGATGTTAGGGAAGCACTTGACCGGGAATTATTATCCAATACCTATTTTCATTCCCAGACAATCAGACTGATTAAAATGGCCCATCGCTTTTTCCCTCAGATCGAACAGGTATTGAGAAAGAACCTGGTGCCTGACGACTTCAAATATCTCGCTGTGGCTGAAAGTGGACTCATGCAGGCTGTTTCACCTGCTAAGGCGGTAGGTTTCTGGCAATTGATGAAGGGAACAGCACAGGAATACGGATTGGAAGTGAACGCAGCGGTGGATGAACGCTACCACATTGGCAAATCCACTCAGGTGGCCTGTGAGTATATAATTGAGTCCTATAAGAAATATGGGAATTGGACCATAACGGCAGCTTCATATAATGCAGGCAGGAGAGGGGTTGACAGGGAGATTGAGCGTCAAAAAAAACGCAATTATTACGACCTCTTGTTAAATGAGGAAACCGCCAGGTACCTTTACAGGGTATTGGCTTTTAAACTGATATTTGAAGATCCTGTCGCTTATGGATTTAATCTGTCGGAAAGGGACCTCTATCCAGTAATACCGGTCTATACGACCGAAATTGACAGTACGGTTGTTGATTTTGCCGATTTTGCAAAGATGCACGGGACCAATTATAAGATATTGAAATACCTGAATCCCTGGTTGAGGGATAATAAGCTGACAAATACCGGACGCAAAACCTATGAGATTACAATTCCGGCAAAAGGGTACCGTCGCCAGGATGCATGGGAAGAGCAGTGAAAATGGATGATCCTAAAATAGAGGTACTTGGTGCCCGGGTACACAACTTGAAAAACATTGATGTTTCCATCCCAAGGAACAGGCTTACAGTTGTCACCGGACTAAGTGGCAGTGGGAAATCATCTCTTGCTTTTGATACCATTTATGCTGAAGGGCAACGAAGATATATAGAGACGCTCAGTGCCTATGCTCGACAGTTTCTGGGTACCATGGAGCGTCCCGATGTGGATAAGATTACTGGACTTAGTCCGGTCATCTCTATTGAACAGAAGACATCCAATAAAAATCCTCGTTCCACGGTTGGCACTGTAACAGAGATTTACGATTTTCTTAGACTTCTCTTTGCCAGGGCATCCGATGCATACTCCTATGTGACCGGTGAGCAGATGGTCAAATACACTGTAGATCAGATTCTGGACATTATTCTGGACGCATTCAGGGACCAGAAGATCTATGTACTGGCGCCGGTCGTCCGTGGACGAAAAGGTCATTACCGTGAATTGTTTGAACAAATCAGACGCAACGGCTATATCTATGCACGGATAGATGGTGAGATTCAGGAAATCGTTCAGGGCATGCGGATTGACCGGTATAAGAATCATGATATTGAAGTTATAATCGACCGCCTGACTGCCCGTGAGAAGGATAGGAGCCGGTTAAAGAAATCACTTTCTTCAGCCCTAAAACAAGGAAAAGGTGTAACCATGATTCTGGAAAAGGATGGAACAGAACCACGCTATTTTTCCAGTCAGTTAATGTGTCCAACTTCCGGAATCTCCTACAATGAACCTGCCCCGCATAGTTTCTCTTTTAATTCTCCCCAGGGCGCTTGTCCCCATTGCAATGGATTGGGTACCATCAATGATGTGGATATACGTAAAATTATACCCGATGATTCAAAGAGTATTCGAAAAGGAGCCCTTGTCCCGATTGGGCCATACAGGAATGCGCTTGTATTCTGGCAACTGGAGGCTATCGCTTCCAAATATGACTTTTCCCTTGATACTGCTATAAAAGATATCCCTGAACAAGCACTTCATTGCATCCTCTTTGGTTCGGAAGAACCTTTGAAATTGAAGAATACCCCTTTGGGAGCCACTTCAAATTATTTTCTCAGTTTCGAAGGAATTATCAACCATGTTCAGATCAGTTCAAATGATTATAAAAGACGCAATGGAGGACAACAGGCCAGACAATTCATCAGAAAGGTGACCTGTCCCCATTGCAATGGTACGCGGCTAAAATCGGAGATGCTCTACTTTAAAATAAATCATAAGAACATTTCTGAACTCTCTTCAATGGATATTGGAGCACTTGCACAGTGGTTTGGAAATATTGAAAAGAAACTCAATGAACGGCAGAATATTATTGCAAGGGATATTCTCAAAGAAATAAGAAGCAGATTGGGATTTCTTTTGGATGTGGGTCTTAACTACCTTTCATTGTCTCGCAGTGCCCGGTCCCTTTCCGGTGGTGAGAGCCAGCGTATCAGGCTAGCCACCCAAATTGGATCAAGGCTTGTAAATGTGCTTTATATTCTGGATGAGCCCAGTATTGGTTTGCATCAGAGAGATAACAGAAAACTAATAGCCTCACTTCAGAATCTGCGTGACCAGGGGAATTCTGTGATAGTTGTTGAACACGACCGGGACATGATCCTCTCAGCCGATCATATTGTGGACCTCGGCCCGGGTGCTGGTCGCCTTGGAGGTGAGTTGGTGGCGAACGGATCACCCAAAATGATACTGAAGGGCAAAACCCTCACATCGGCCTACCTGAGCCAGTCAAAGGAGATACCGATACCTGAGGCAAGACGGTCCGGTAATGGCAAAGTGTTAATGCTTTCCGGTGCTTCCGGGAACAACCTGAAGAATGTGGATGCCACATTTCCATTGGGGAAGTTTATTTGCGTAACCGGTGTGAGTGGGAGTGGCAAATCAACACTGATCAATGAAACATTGCAGCCCATAGTGAGTCAGAAATTGTATAGATCAAATAAGGACCCGCTTCCTTATAAATCCCTTGAGGGACTCGAAAATGTGGATAAAGTCATCGAGGTGGATCAGTCCCCTTTGGGGCGGACACCGAGGTCCAATCCAGTCACGTACACAGGTGTCTTCAGTGATATCCGGAAGTTGTTTGAACAAACACCAGATGCGAAAATAAGAGGTTACAAAGCAAGCCGGTTTTCGTTTAACGTGAAAGGGGGCAGGTGCGAAACCTGTGGAGGAGCCGGGTTGCAAACCATCGAGATGAATTTTCTTCCAGATGTGTATGTCCAATGCAAGTCTTGCAATGGGAGGAGGTATAACAGGGAAACACTTGAAGTCAGATTCAAAAATCAGACCATCAACGATGTGCTTGAAATGACAATTAACCAGGCGGTAGAATTTTTCTCCAGTGTGCCCACTATTCTCAGGAAATTGAAGACTCTGCAGGATGTAGGATTAGGGTATATCCGTCTTGGGCAACCCTCGACCACACTGTCTGGTGGTGAATCGCAGCGCGTGAAGCTCTCTGCCGAACTGGCTAAAAAAGATACGGGGAAAACACTTTATATTTTGGATGAACCAACTACTGGTCTGCACTTTGAGGATGTGCGCGTGCTGTTGGAGGTGATCGCAAAGCTTGTGAATAAGGGAAATAGTGTTATTATGATAGAACACAACATGGATGTGATCAAGGTTGCTGATCACATTATTGATCTTGGGAAAGAAGGAGGTAGCAAGGGAGGAACAATCCTGGCTGCCGGCACACCTGAAGATATAGCTAAAATCAGAGAAAGCTATACCGGTAATTTCCTAAGAGAGGAACTCCCAATGGAATTAAATGAGTAATTTAGAATTGCACTTGCAAAATCAGCTTTCCTATGAGTTCGGATGAAGAGAAGATAAAAAAGGCTTTTAAGCAGAAGACATGGAATGAGATTAAAGCTTCTGATTCCTGGCAGATTTTTAAGATCATGGCCGAGTTTGTAGAGGGTTTTGAGAAAATGGGTTCCATAGGACCCTGCGTAACCATCTTTGGCTCAGCCCGAACAGAAATTGAAAGCAAATATTATATACTGGCTGAGGATATTGCCTACAAGCTAACTCAAAGTGGGTATGGCGTTATTACCGGAGGAGGCCCCGGGATCATGGAGGCAGCCAACAAGGGTGCACAAAGAGGGGACGGAATCAGTGTTGGACTTAACATTCTCCTCCCCTTTGAACAGAGCTCCAATCCTTATATTGACAATGATAAACTAATCACTTTCAAACATTTCTTTGTCAGGAAAGTGATGTTTCAGAAATATGCCCAGGGTTTTATCGTACTGCCCGGCGGTTTTGGGACATTTGATGAGTTTTTTGAATCAGCTACCCTGATACAGACCGGGAAGATCGGAAAATTCCCCATAGTACTTGTGGGAACTGACTTTTGGGAAGGCCTGGTAGGCTGGATCGAGAAGGTAGTGCAGGTAGAAGAAGAGAACATAAGTCCGGAAGATATGGACCTCTTTACTTTGGTAGATACCTCCGAGGAGGCTGTGGAAGTCATCAATAAGTTCTATTCAAAGTATCTCTTAAGCCCCAATTTCTAAATTTCCAAGTCCAGGCAGTGTTAGTAATTGCGAGATTATTTATACAATTATTTTGTACATTGTATCAAAATACAGCTAATCCTATGATGAAGTATTTTTCTTATTATCTCGTCATGACCATGCTCTGCCTCTCATTTTCACTCATGGGGCAGGAAGTGGAGATATCCATTGATCATCCTGATCAGGTGAAGGCCGGAGAGGAATTCACCATTACGGTGACAATCAACAAAGGATCACTTACCGATTATTCCCGGTTTTCCCAGGATCTTCCTTTAGGGCTTACTGCCACTAATGTCAGTTCGCCTAATGCTGATTTTAGTTTCGATAACCAGCGCATCCGGATTATTTGGTTGAAGCTCCCTGATTCCGATGAGGTGAAAGTCTCTTACAGCATCCTGGTGAATGAAAGATTAAAAGGGTCCTTCATGCTGGGAGGGTTGTTTGCCTATGTTGTTGAAGATGAGAGGAAATTCCTTAATTTTGATAAGACCACTGAGATTACAATCCTCCCTAGTACATCCATCGATCCATCATTAATTGTTGATATAAAGAGTTTCAAAGGATCCTTAGAGGTAGCTTCCACTTCCGATTCTCAGCAAAAGTCCTTCGCCATGGTCATTCGACAAAAACCTGTTATTCAGAATTCGGGGGGCTACCTGGTGCACTTACTCGTGAATAACCCACCCGGAAGCAAGTATGCCAAAATTGAGGAGACCATTCCTTCCGGATACATATTCGAGGAGGTGGACTCCCATGAGGGGATTGTATCATATGCTGCCTCCACCGTCAAATTTATTTGGATGAAACTACCGGAGAAGTCCGACTTTGAGATAGTCTACAGGTTGGTCCCAAAGCAGAATGAACCCCAGGGGGATATGTTAATAGAAGGCCTTTTTACCTATACATCGGGGAACGAAAATAAGCTGGCCGAAGTCAAACAGATTGATGTAGACATCGCAGGTCTCTCGGCGACTGACAAAAGAAATTTATTGGAAACCGGAAATGTTCCCAGCGGGGCACAAAAATCTTCCGAGACAGCTCAGACTCAATCCCGGAACAATACCGCCCGGGTTGTGGAGACGAAACCACCTCCCGCTGTAACTCCGTCACAACCCGGTGGCGCATCAGGAAGCACGATTGCTAATACTAAAGTCCTTTCAGCCGGGACGGGTATTTATTTTCGGGTTCAATTAGCCGCTTATAGCAAGGCAATTGATGGTCGTACATATTTTCGTAATGCCGGAGTGGATCAGGAGGTTTTTATAGAGCAGCATGAAGGGTTATACAAATACACAGCGGGTTCATTTCGATCGTACAAGCAGGCAGAGTCATACAGAGATCAGGTAGAGCGAATTTCGGTTGTGACAGGGTCTTTTGTAGTGGCTTACAAGGATGGAAGGCGTGTTTCCATTGCCTCTGCGAGACGATGATCCATTAACAATCAAAAAGTGCGCAGACTCCTTTCATATGGGTTCTCTCTTTTAATACTGGCGATGATGCCATCGCATCTGCAGGGACAGGAAATTGATTTTGATTCACTGCTTCAAAGGATCGATACTGTTGAGAATCCTGTTTACAAACCTGTAGTCTCACTTTCATATGGAGTACTGAATTATCATGGGGACGTTAAAAATAGTTACAATAGCACTGCCATTGGTAACCATGCTGCCATGGCGAATGTTTCCACTTTTGTGGATAAGAAACACTATTTTATAGCAAATTTCAATTTTCTGATAGGGAAGTTAAGCGGAAATGAATATTCCTACTCCGATTTATCCCGAAACTTAAATTTTGAAACAGAACTCTCTTCTATCGGATTAAATCTGGAATACAGGTTTGGACACCTATTCCCCAATAGTGCTCTTGTAAGGCCTTATGTATCACTTGGATTAGAAAGTATTAATTTCAGTGCAAAGGGAGATCTGGAAGACAAAAGTGGCGTGGCTTACCATTATTGGTCTGATGGAACCATCAGAGATTCTGAGGAACCTATGGTGGGTTCATCAAAAATTTACCGCGACTATACGTATGAAACGGATTTGAGATTGAGGGAGTCCAGTGAATTCGGAATGGGAAAGTATAATCAGCGGGCTTTCTCAATTCCTGCGGGGGCTGGTTTGCATTTTAAAATCAACAAAAGGGCGTTTTTTAGCCTGGGAATGTCTTATCATTATGCATTGACCGATGTGTTGGATAATGTGGCAAGTGAAGGAACAAGTATCAAGGGAGCAAAGGGGAATGACAGTTATATCTTTTCCCACTTAACTATTCATTTTGATCTGTTTTCAGATCCAGCCACAAGAACGGTGGACCTTCTGTATGCTGATGTGGAATTTGATCCCCTGTTTTTCGATGACGAGGATGGCGATTTTGTTTTAGATGTGACAGACAGGTGCCCGGGTACACCCATTGGTGTTGTGGTTGATACGCTTGGTTGTCCTCTTGACGGGGATATGGACAGAGTACCCGATTATCTGGATAACGAGCTGGAGAGTGCCCCGAATGCGTGGGTAGATGAGAATGGGGTTACGGTATCTGAAGATGATTTCCTCTTAGCGTTGGATCGGCGGAATTATGCCATGAGTCGCAGTGATGTGGAGGCTTACCTGGCCACCATTCAGGATGATTACAGACTGAGTTCCTCTGCAGTTATTCCTGATCAATTTAAACCACTGGATGTCAACGAAGACGGGTATATCTCCTTCGATGAATTGCTTAAAACAGTTGACCAGTTTTTTGATTTTCAGCTTCAATTGAGCCTCGATGAACTCAGGAAGGTAAATGATTTCTTCTTTTCCCAGTAGGCAACAGGCACTAACCGCTAATCATCCACTCACCACAGGCTATTTAATTTTTTGCAGTCTCTCCAGCTGACGCTGGGCATCCTTTCTTTTAATGGTCTCCCTCTTATCAAACTCCTTTTTTCCTCTTGCAAGGCCTAACTCTAATTTTGCATATCCCGAGTCGGACATAAAGATTTTAAGCGCGGCAATTGTGAGGCCTGATTCCCGGGTTTTACGACGCAACTTTTTTAATTCCTGACGGTTCAGCAGAAGTTTTCTATCCCGCCCCGGGATATGGTTGTTAAAGCTTCCCCAGGCATAATCTGCGATTTGCATTCCCTTCACATACAGCTCGTTATTTTCGAATTGACAATAAGCTTCTGTGAGACTCACCTTTCCCATGCGGATGGACTTGATCTCGGTTCCAAGTAGTTGCATCCCAGCCACGTACTTTTCGATTATCTCATAATCGTGGTAGGCCTTTTTATTTCTTATGTTAATTTTATGAGCCATTTTTATAAGCTCCTCCAAGAGCGCCTCTAAAGGTATAAAAAACCGGTTATTTAGGTATATTTGACTTCATGGAGAATTCGAAGGCAGAACTGGTGGCTGTCCTCGGTCACACCGCAGCCGGGAAAACCTCATTTGCAGCCCACCTGGCCAGACGGATTGGTGGTGAAATTATCAGTGCCGATTCAAGACAGGTCTACCGGAGAATGGATATTGGAACCGGCAAGGATAAGGAAGCATATCTGGTAAAAAACGAGCGTATCCCGGTTCACCTAATAGATCTGGTGGATGCCGGATATGAATACAATGTCTATCTCTATAAAAAGGATTTCCACAGGGTATTTACAGATATTACTGATCGAAAACTGGTACCCGTTTTATGTGGGGGATCGGGACTATACTTAGAATCTGTTCTCAGAAATTATCAGTTGCATCAGGTCCCCTTAAACAGTGCCTTGAGGGAAGATCTGGAAAAGAAGGACTTTCAGGCACTGGAGGGAATATTAAAGTTATACGGCCCGTTGCATAATGTTTCAGACACTGTAAACCGGGAGCGGACCATACGTGCCATAGAGATTGCAATGTACCAGGCAGCCATGACTGAATCACCCATGGAAGATCGTGTGTTAAGGCCACTGATTCTGGGGATATATTACGAGCGGAGCGTGCGCAGGGAAAGAATTACAAAACGGCTTGAAGAGAGGTTAAAAAGTGGGCTGGTTGAAGAAATTGAATCATTGCTTCAACAGGGAATAGGTGCTGAAAAGTTGGACTATTACGGCCTTGAATACAGGTTTGTTTCCAGGTACATTCTTAAGGACCTTGCCTATGATGAAATGTTCAGCAAACTCAATAGTGCTATTCATCAGTTTGCAAAGCGACAAATGACCTATTTCCGGGGGATGGAGAGACGCGGGATAAGAATTCACTGGTTGGAGGGAGAAATACCGCTGGAAGAAAAATTAGATAAAGCCATGGAGTTGTATGGCGAACCTTTGATAAGATAAGAGGCCTCACTTAAATTGCCAGGGAAGATCCATAATAAACCAGATTAATCCCAGAGAAATTAAGATATTCAGCGTGGTTACCACATAATTGTAGGGTACCCTCCACGTGTTGATCCTCCTTCGAATCATGATCCCGATATTGGGAATAAAAAAAGCAAGAACGCTGAATACGGTTAATACGTTAAGGATCCTCTCCTCATCCACATCTTCGGAAGGTTCAGCGGTAGCCGAGAAAAAAAGAATTAGATAAGCCATCAGCATAAAGCAGGCCAGATAGATTAAATAACTAGCTTTAATTAAGATGGTGGATAGCGGACGTTTGCGATGTATTCGAAAAGGTTTTAATATGATTATCGCAATGATATAAATAAGAAGAAACGCTGCAATAAATATGAAGTGTAGTAGGAAATTCATACCCGTCGCTTACAATGAGATTCGTCCCAAGTTACCTTTAGATAATCAGAAATGCAATTATGCCAGCCCGAAACTATTTGCCGGGCTCCAGAATTGCAGCCTTAATCTTTGCTTCGATCTCCTCGGATAGTTCCGGATTATCCCTGAGAAGGTTTCTTACGGATTCTCTTCCCTGGCCAAGTCTTGTTTCTCCATAACTGAACCAGCTGCCACTTTTCTTCAGTATGGCCAAATCCACTCCCATGTCTATCAGTTCTCCTGTTTTGGAGATTCCCTCTCCATATAAAATGTCAAACTCTGCCTTACGGAATGGGGGGGCCAGTTTATTCTTGACGATTTTCACCCTTGTGCGATTGCCTTGAATATCATCCCCTTCCTTTAACTGACCAATTCGTCTGATATCAATCCGGACTGAAGCATAGAATTTCAGGGCATTGCCACCAGTAGTTGTTTCTGGATTCCCAAACATGACACCAATTTTTTCTCTCAGCTGATTAATGAAGAAACAGGTTGTATTAGTACGGTTTATATTGGCAGTGAGTTTGCGCAGGGCTTGCGACATTAGCCTGGCCTGAAGTCCCATTTTCGATTCCCCCATTTCGCCTTCAATCTCAGCCTTTGGAGTAAGTGCAGCAACGGAATCTATTACAATGATATCAATGGCCCCTGAACGGATCAGATGATCGGTTATCTCCAATGCCTGCTCGCCATTATCAGGCTGGGAAATATATAAATTTTCGATATCTACGCCGAGTTTTTGAGCATAAAACCGATCGAATGCATGTTCCGCATCAATAAAGGCTGCAATTCCGCCACTTTTCTGTGCCTGCGCGATGGCATGAATTGCCAGGGTGGTTTTTCCAGATGATTCGGGCCCATAGATTTCAATGACCCTTCCCCTTGGATAACCTCCAACGCCCAATGCCAGGTCTACGCCCAGGGAGCCAGTAGGGATCACAGCTACATCCTCTATTGCATTGTCGCCCAGTTTCATGATCGTCCCTTTGCCGTACCCTTTTTCAATTTTATCCAGAGTAAGTTGAAGCGCTTTCAATTTTTCCTGGTTATTGCTGCTGGCATTTTCGTTACTCATATGATTTTACAGGTTAATGTGTCAATTCCTCAAATATCTGCTTGCTGTGTTCCTTTGTTTTTACAGACTCAATAATTTTTTCAACATATCCTTTTTCGTCGATGATGAAAGTTTTTCTCAAAATTCCCAAGTAAGATTTTCCATATAATTTCTTCTCTCCCCAGGCACCGTAATCATGAAGCACCTTCTTATCCACATCAGAAATCAGTCTGAAAGGCAGGCTAAATTTTCGGATGAATTTCTGATGTGATTTTTCACTATCCGCACTAACTCCGATTATTTCGAATCCCTGTTCAAGGAACCGGGAGTAGTTGTCCCTCAGATCACATGACTCGGCCGTGCAACCCGGAGTGCTATCTTTTGGATAAAAATAGAGTACAACTTTCTTCCCCCTGTATTCCTCCAGTGTGATTTTTTCACCATTTTGGTCTACTGCAATAATGGCCGGGGCCATCTCACCTTCTTTCACATTTGACATATCGAAATCAATTTATAAATGTACAAAGATTGCCGTAAATAGAGGACCTGACAGGCCAATGTTTATTAACAATTACAGAGATCAAGGTACCGTTAATAATTACTATTTTTGATTAAAACAGATTAGTGAGGCAATATGTTTAAACCAATCATGAAAACCCTTATAATTGCATCGGTATTACTCTTCTATTTTCCCTGGCACACTCTTTCAGGTCAGGATAGTAATCCGGACCTTCAAAAAGTTCAGCAACAATCATTGGCCAGTTTTGAAGCTGGCAATTTACGTCCAGCACTTTCAGGTTTCAGAACGCTGATAGAAAGTGATCCGGAGAATGCACTGCACTGTTATTTTGCCGGCCGCATACTTGTGGAGTTGAATGAAGCATTGGATGAGGCCATTGAATTGTTGTATGGGGCATCCAACAAAGGTGTTCCCAATGATGTCTATTATTACCTGGGCATGGCGTATCACCGGAATTATAATTTTACTGATGCTCAGAGATATTACAGTAAATTTGAACTTGAAGCCTCTCGGCAGGAGGTAAAAGATTATCACATAAAGCACCTGATAGCCACCTGTCGCAGTGCCAGAGAGCTCACAGCCACCTTCAATCCTTACGAGGTGATGAATGTCACTTTTATTGATCTGTTTGATTCCTTGCAATACAGTCAGGTGCAGATGAAGGGGGGGCAATTACAAAGAAAACCTGCCGCTTATTTTAGGGAAGATGAGGAGCAAAACGGGTTAACCAGCCTGATGTTTATGCCTCCTGATCTGGTCAGGGGAGACTATATTTATTTTTCAGGTTACAGCAGGAGTGGAAAGGAAGGATCACAGTTATACAGGGTTCGAAAAGGGGCCGCAAGAGCCTGGAGCGATCCGGAAGAAATCAAACTGTTGAATACGGAAGGAGACGAGGTGATGCCCTATTTTGATCCCATAGGGAATGACCTTTATTTTGCTTCCAATGGTCGTTTGGGTATTGGCGGATATGATCTGTACAAATCGCATTACGACATCAATCGGGATCTGTGGTCGGAACCTATGAATCTTGGATTCCCTGTGAATTCGGTGGTGGATGAGTACCTGTTATTACCGGGGTCTGATCTTGGAATGGTGATGTTTTTTTCCACCCGTCAAAGCACCGATAGTACTATAACTGTATACAGGGTGCATTTGATCGAGCCAAAAAAGCAGACCGCCATTAACGATACCAAGATGCTGAAAGATATTGCCCACTTAGGGGGTGCAGCTGCTGAAATCCTGACTGAGCTGGATGCTTTACAGAAACCTGAGATAAATAGCAAGCCGAAGATAACCCAGGTGACCATATTGACTGAAACGGATTCGAAACCTCCTTATCACACTACTCTGGCAGAGGCATTGACGCATCAGGCTGTCTCAGATTCATTGAAAGACCTTGCCTCTGAAGCGCGAATCAGGGTTCGGGAATCTGATGATCCGAATGACCGCTGGGTATGGCAAAAGCAAATTATGTTATGGGAAAAGAAAGCAAATGATGAAGAAAAGATAGCAGATTTACTTTATGCACAGGTAGAAGAAGAGAAAACTATACAACCTCAAAAACCTGCCGTAAACGTGCCTGAAACCATCCGGATTGATACGGTAATAGACGAACTCATTGTATACCAATACACTACTGAGGCCCATGAGATTGATGGTGAGCCAGGAATTCAACCTGCTCAAACCTATACCCAGCCTGTGAAGGCCCAGGCAGTTACGGTCAAATCCGGCACCTCACCATCTCTACCCATAAAAAGTGCGAACAGGGATCCTGATATCAACAGGTTCGATGTCCTTAATCAGTCACCCTACAACCTGGCGAATCCTATACCAATGGATGTTACTTTGCCGGCTGGTTCGTTTTACAGAATACAGGTGGGTGTATTTAGCTCGGCTGTTGAACCCGATGCTTTTGGAGGCATTTGTCCGGTGACAGGAGAGATAATCGTTGAGCGTGGATTGGTAAAATATTTTGTTGGTAAGTTTTCCGGCTACGATAATGCTTCTACGGCTTTATCCACCATTCGTTCGAATGGTTTTACAGATGCATTTATCGTTGCCTGGTATAATGGCATCCCGGTATCCACGCTGAAAGCAAAACAGCTGGAATGAATCGTTAAAAGGCTAAAATTTTTTTATATTTGATCGGTAGAAGCACGACCGTATCATGGATAGTAATTTTACCAGCCGGCCTCATAAGATTGGATCTGAAGATACCAATAGTCAACAACTAAGCACATTGGTTCTGCATAACGACGATATTAATACGTTTGATTATGTAATGGGGGCTCTGGTTGAGGTATGTGATCACTCAATGACTCAGGCAGAGCAATGCGCTACCATTACACACTTTAAAGGCAAGTGTGAAGTCAAGTCTGGATCGTTGCCAGAAATGAAGGAACTTCGTTATCAGCTCATTTCAAGAGGGTTGAAGGCTTCTGTTGACTATTAACAATTATTATGACTGTTATCATCATTTTGATTGTCCTGGGAATTCTGCTATTTATAATTGAGTTCCTTCTGGTACCGGGAGTTACTATCGCAGGAATTGGAGGACTTATCCTGACTGTGTTCGGTGTTTATAAAGCATTTGATAACTATGGTGCTTCTGTGGGTGTGTGGGTTTTAATAGGTACCGTTCTGGTAAGTATTTTTGTGATCGCCATGTCACTGAGAGCAAGAACGTGGAGCCGACTGATGCTTAAAACCGATATTGATGGGAAGGTAGACAAAGATCTCACAGAAGATCAGGTTAAAATCGGCGACCAGGGGACAGCCCTGACCCGGCTTGCTCCTATGGGCAAGATCCTCATAAACAACCTGGTGAGAGAGGCTAAATCCACTGAAGGGTATATCAATCAACATACCAAGATTAAAATAGTGTCCATTGAAGGAACACGAATAAGCGTAAAACCAATAAAAGACAACTAATTATGGAATTTGACTATTCATGGATCATCATCGTTGTGGCCAGTATTATCGGCCTTTGGATCATTTTGTACTTTATTCCCATCGGATTGTGGTTTACGGCACTGTTATCGGGTGTTAGAATCTCGCTCTTACAGCTTATTCTTATGCGTTGGAGAAAGGTACCTCCGACCATCATTGTCAGATCCATGATTGAGGCGTATAAAGCAGGGCTTGCCTACATAAAGCGTGACGAGCTGGAAGCCCATTACCTGGCTGGGGGACACGTGGAGCAGGTGATACATGCCCTTGTATCGGCAAGTAAAGCCAACATCGATCTCTCTTTCCAAATGGCAACGGCAATTGACCTGGCCGGACGTGAAGTTCTCACTGCCGTTCAGATGTCCGTCAATCCCCAGGTAATCAACACACCACCCGTGACAGCAGTTGCAAAGGATGGTATTCAGCTGATTGCAAAAGCGAGGGTTACCGTGCGGGCCAACATCAAACAACTTGTTGGTGGTGCAGGGGAGGAAACTGTATTAGCCCGTGTAGGGGAAGGTATTGTCTCTTCTATCGGGTCCTCATTGTCTCATAAGGAGGTGCTGGAGAATCCGGATTCTATCTCAAGGATGGTTCTTGAGAAGGGGCTTGATGCAGGGACCGCATTTGAAATACTTTCCATCGATGTGGCTGATATTGATATTGGAAAAAACATCGGAGCAGTCCTGCAAATGGACCAGGCAAATGCAGATAAAAATATTGCCCAAGCGAAAGCCGAGGAGCGCAGAGCAATGGCTGTGGCCACTGAACAGGAAATGAAAGCAAAGGCCCAGGAAGCTCGTGCAAAAGTGATTGAAGCTGAAGTGGAGATTCCTCTTGCTATGGCCGAAGCATTCAGGAGCGGAAATCTGGGGATAATGGACTACTATAAGTTTAAGAATATTGAAGCCGATACCTCAATGAGGGATTCCCTATCCAAAGGAACAAAGAATTCACCTGGAAAATCAGGCCCACTTGATAAGGAAAAATAGAGACTACTTTTTCTTATAATAACCACCTGCAGGAAATCCACCTTTTACTCCCCTTGAGGCAGCACCTTCCTCATTCTGGTTATCAGGTGATACCCATTGTTGAAATTCAGCAATAGTCTGTTCACTAACTGGTGGCTGATCGGTCATTACGAAACCGCCTGTCAGATAAGCAAAAGGGTACAGGTCTTTGAAGGCATAAAGATGGTCTTCTGTATGGGCAACCAATTCAGTCCCTTCCATCCTGGTAATTTTTAATTGGGTTGAATTGTCGTCCTTAGAAGGTGCCAGGGTATAAGTTACCATAAAATCGTCTCCTTTTCTCATCCATTTAGTCCCGGCATTGGGAAGGAATTCCAACCGGATCACCAATGTTTCGCTTATTTCACCACCCTTAAGAAGGTACCGGGATATCTCACTGATGGTAAACCCAAACCACCCATTCTCATCTGTGCTGATCGAAGAATTGAATTCAAAAAGTATTTCCTGACCTGATTCGGGCTTTAACTGGACTGAAAGATCAAATTGTTCGTTCTTGATGTTGTTTCCCTGAATGTCGGCAAGCATTCCCTGGAAATTCAGATCATAGGCGGATTGCCCCAGCACGGTTCCTAAGGTTGCAATCAAAATTGCCTCTATTAGGAATAACTTCTTCTTTTTTAGGTTCATCGCACGTAGGTTTGAAGTAAATTTACAAAATTCCTTGAAATCCCGGGTGAGGAAAGAGGATTTAACAAATAAGATTATTGTTGATGACATATAATGAACAGCTGTTAATTTCTGTGGTAATTCATTAGATCCCCTGGCTCTGGCAAAGGGTCGGGCTTATTAACAATTTGTTAATAACTGCTGTTAATTAATTGTGAATAGAGATTTTACCCTACTGCTTGACTTGCTTTCTCCGATGGTCTATTTTTGACTATACCGAGTGAGAGATAAGAGGCCGCTCGAAGTTTCGTCCGGCGTAGAGAGTCAGGCCGAAAGGACCCTGATTAGCAAACCGGCCGGAGAAAGGGATTCCCCCTCTTCCGGAGATTCATCCAGAGCCAGGCATAAACCGGGAAACAGTGTTTCATGGTTTATTCAACCGAAGGTCCCTTCTTGGCAGATCTTTAAAAGGTTGTTCCTACAGGCTGAAGAGCCGAAAAGAATCCTCAGGGGTTCCCCTAAGCTTTTTCACTCAAGTCCCGGACAGATCATATGACCTGGCTGTGGCAGGGGCCTTAAGGAGCCAGTCCCGGAAACAGAGTTCTTGTAGCTAGGTGAAAGGACGGTTGCAGGTCAATGTTCTCAGGAACATGGGCTGAGAACCAGGGCTCACATGCACGATATCCTTCGGGGTTAATCATGCGGGCCGGCCATGATAACTGTAGCTCGGCACTGTTTGGTGGCTATGGGTACCTTTCAGTGAAATGGGAGTAAACTACAACGTTTACTCCCATTTTGTGCCTATAGGCACAGAATGTTGCTGATTGGAAAGGTTACATAGAATAAGGCTGGTCACTCCTTTGCTGGCCGGATGGCCTGAACAGCAAAACCGATCAGAAGGCCAATAATACAGAATCCAATGGCCCATTGCACCAGGGATTCGGAAATCCCAAATAGGATTGCCGGGATAATCACCCCGATCAGGCAGGCAAAAATGGAGAGGTTCACACTGTGCCTGTTCACCCTGGGATAGATCCAGATCACCAGGACCAGGAAACCCAGCGACATGGTCAGGGATACAAAGAAGAAGGTGGCGTCGACAATATCTCTCAGGACCAGGGACATGGTAATTCCCAGCACCATTAATATCAGCAGGCTGACCCGCATAGTATTCTTTGAATTGGACGATTTTGTCAGGCCTGTCTTTTCAAGGAAATCCTGGGTAACTGAAGATGATGCTGTGAACATATAGGTGTCTGCAGATGAGGACACTGACGAATAGATGATGACCACCGAGAGGCCGGCTAATCCCACAGGCAGCAACCGGCTGAAACCCACAATCAGAGAGGTATCTGCATCAATGCCTGGTATATCTGCTCGTATCACCAGACCAATCAGGAGCAGGATGAATCCAACGACAATATAGAAAACTGAAGAGAGGAAAATACTTCGTTTAAAGTGTTTCTTATTCTCGATGGCATACACGCGCTGCCAAAGTTCCGGAGATGCCATGGGTATGAAGAATCCTGCCAGAAAAAAGCTGATAATCTGCATAGCCGGGATCGAAAACAGATCCATGAATACTAACGCCGGCTTTGTGGTCGTGGTCACCAACAGGTACATCATGAGCACAAATAGCAACAAAATCCCAATGGATTGTATGACATCGGTTTTCACTACCGCATCGAATCCACCGGACAACAGGTAAAGTAAAATAATGACCCCCACGATGATCACTGAAAACGTGTAGCTGATGGGAGTATATTCCGAAATAAGCTTTGCCCCGGCAGTAAAGTTCAGGACCACCCAGCCAAACATGATAATGATGGTGATCAGCGTGGCCAGGTAACCTGCAAACCTGCCTTTAAGAAAAAAGAAGAAATCCGGCATGGTATAAAACTTCTCTTTATCTGCCAGCTTTTTTACCCTGAGTCCGAAGAAATAGAATACAAACAGCCCGAAAACCGATCCTATAAAGTACCACAGTGCCCCCATCCCATACATATATACAAGTGCAGTATAGGTAAGGAGAATGGCTGCACCAATGCGGCTGGAGAAAATAGTAGCAGTGGCTTGCAATGATTTCAATTTGCGGCCTGAAATCAGAAATTCTTCCTTCTTCTGTTTTCTTCCTGTAAGACCTCCGACCACCAGGATGATCAGGAAATAGCTTGCAATGATCAGGTAGTCTGTCAGAATCAGCATAGAATCAGATTTGGTGTCAACCGGTAAATATATAAAATTATACATAACCTGAGTTTAGACAAAAATGGATCATTTCCGTAATCGTTCCCCCGGTTTGAATGCTTTTATTGACCCCCTGCCAATTCTATCAGTAAAGAGTGAGCAACACCCCATGTATGACAATCTGCCGTCAGTGAGTGGACGATTACAGAATTTTACCAGTAGTATGAACCAGATTGGTAGCCCTTGCTTGATTTTATTAGATAAACAGGGGGTTATCTATTTTCTTCAGTACATATTCTGATAATTAACCATTAACTAAATCTTAATCCATGAAAAAACTAATAAGCATTCTGCTATTTATGGCACTGGGTAGCCTCGCAATCTTCAGTCAGATCCGGGTTGTCCGGGGAACTGTCGTCGATGCCGAGGATAGTGTCCCATTGCCGGGTGTCTCCGTTTCTGTCAAAGGGACCTCCATAGGTACTATTACAAATACGAACGGCACCTATGAAATTGCTGTGCCACAAGACCGTACATCACTAATATTCAGTTTTGTGGGTATGCTAACCCAGGAGATAGATCTGGAGGGACAAACAACGGTTGATGTCACCCTGGAGCCTACTTCCATGGAACTGGATGAAGTGGTAGTGACTGCCCTTGGAGTATCAAGGGAGAAAAAATCACTTGGATACGCAGTCCAGGAGATGGATGGTGAAGCTGTCAACCAGGTGAAGAGCGATAATGTTGTGAATGCGCTTTCAGGAAAAATTGCCGGCGTTCAGGTTAAGATGAACAACAACTTCGGAGGATCCACCAACATTACCATCAGGGGGTCATCTTCACTCACCCAAAGTAACCAGGCCCTCTTTGTGGTTGATGGTGTACCTGTCAGCAATGCCATCACAAATAACGATGAGCAATCTCAGGGCAGGCAGGGATATGATTTCGGAAACGCAGTTTCTGACATTAATCCAAATGACATCGAGTCCATCTCTGTTTTGAAAGGTGCGGCAGCTACCGCGCTTTACGGATCGAGGGCTGCCAACGGTGTCATTATTATTACGACAAAGACAGGACAGCGTGGTGCAAAATTAGGGGTAAATGTGAATTCCAATCTTACGGTGGGAGTTATTGATCCCAATACCTTCCCGAAGCACCAGAAAAAATATGGTCCCGGGTACTATTATACTTGGTATAGTTCAGAAGATGGTCTTGAATTGGATTGGGACGACATTGATGGTGACGGTAATCCTGATACCGATAAATACCTTATACCCTATTACGATGATGGATCCAGAGGTGCGCCTCTCGATGGAAGGATGGTCTACCACTATGATGCCTGGATTCCTGAATCGCCTAATTACATGCAGGCCAGACCATTTCTGCCCTCTAAAAATGATGCAATTACGTTCTTTGATAATTCTGTAGCACTGACAAACAGTGTGGATATCAGCGGTGGCTCAGAAAAAGCGACCTACAGAATGTCGTACACCAATAAAGATCAGAAAGGGATTTACCCGAACAGCGAGTTAAAACGCAATAATTTTAGCTTTACCGGATCCTATCACATCCTTGATAATCTGAAGATAACCACTTCTGCCAATTACATTAATTCATATACCAGGGGCCGTAATAGTACTGGTTATGGTGGAAACATCATGTCATGGATGCGCCAATGGTACCAGGTCCAACTTGATCTGTCGCTCCAGAAGCAACTATATGAAGAGACCGGCAGAAACGCTACCTGGAACCGGGTATGGTGGAATGACCCCACTCCAATCTATTGGGATAATCCCTACTGGACAGTGAACGAGAACTATCCCGTGGATACAAGAAACAGACTCATCGGATTTGTAAAGGCTGACTGGGAAATCACAGATTATTTACGCATCATGGGACGTATTTCTGCGGATTCTTACAACGCATTACAGGAGGAACGGAGGGCGGTGGGCTCTGTGGCTGAAGAATTTGGAACCGGCTCTCCAAGACAAGAGGTAACTTCAGGTTATTCCAGGTATGCCCGAAGTTTTATTGAAACTAATGTGGATTTCCTGCTCAACTATCATAAAGACCTGACCGATTTAATCAACCTGAACGCTTTGCTGGGTACAAATATTCGAAGAAGCACAGCAGATCGTATCTGGGCTGCTACCAATGGTGGATTGGCTGTCCCTGGTTTATATGCACTTAGCAATAGCGTAGATCCTATGTTGCCACCCGATGAGAGACTGGACATCATTGGAGTGAACGGTATCTTTGGAAGTGTCTCTCTCGGCTTAGGTAATGTGGTATACCTGGATGCCACTTTGCGCAGGGATCAATCATCTACTCTTCCAACGGAGAATAATACCTATTCCTACCCCTCCGTTTCTGGTAGTTTCCTTTTTAATAACCTGATTGATGCCAGTTGGATGCAACTTGGAAAGATCCGGATAAATTATGCAGAAGTGGGCAATGATGCACCTGCTCGAAAAGTTCTGGATACCTATGATGCCATGGCTCCATTAAGTGGAAATACCATCGTATCGGTCAATCCAACCAAGAACAATTCTGATTTAGTTCCGGAACGCACCAAAAGCATTGAAACCGGGCTCGAAATGACGATGTTTGAGAGCCGTTTTGGGTTTGATGTGGCAGCATATATAACCAATACCATCAACCAGCTAATGCCTGTGGATGTATCTTTTGCAACCGGCTACAGATCCACCTGGGTAAATGCAGGAGAAATTCAGAACCAGGGGATAGAAGTAGCCCTGTTTGGTACCCCGGTCCGGACGGCAGACTTCAGCTGGAATATTTCGGTAAACTGGGCCAAGAACCAAAATGAGGTGATCAGCCTGTTTACGGATGAAGCGGGAAACGAGGTTCAGAACCTGCAACTGGCAGATCTGCAGGGTAATGTATCAATTAATGCCCGTGTGGGGGAACCTTACGGATCCATTCAGGGAACTAATTATGAGTACCATCCTAATGGGCAACGCCTTATCGGGACAGATGGTCATTACCTAAAAACCAGCGCGTCCGATGAGGTGATAGGAAATGTTAATCCGGACTGGATAGCTGGGATCAACAATATGTTTAGGTACAAGGATTTATCACTGAGCTTCCTGGTCGATTGGCAGCAGGGGGGTGATGTTTTCTCTTTGGATATGTGGTATGGAACAGGAACCGGAGTATATGAAGAAACAGCTCTCAAGAATGACCTGGGTAATCCCATGCGGGACCGGGTAGAAGATGGGGGAGGGATCATTCTGGAGGGAGTGCTGGAAGACGGTAGTACCAACGACATCAGGGTTGAATCAGATCTGTTTGGGGAAGGTTGGATAACCAGCCCGAATGCACGATTTATTTATGATGCCTCGTATATAAAATTGAGGGAACTCGTATTAACATATAACTTGCCTAAAAGTCTGATGAGCAGGACACCGCTCTATGGTGCCTCAATTAGTTTTGTAGGATCCAACCTTTGGATTATTAAAAAGAACCTTCCCCATTCTGACCCAGAGGCCAATATGGGTGCCGGGAATATCCAGGGATGGCAGAGTGGGGTATTACCCACCACACGCAATTTCGGATTTAGTATTAACCTTCAATTTTAATCTTGGAAATTATGAAAATAAAATATGCTATATATCTGATATTGATTGCATTTGTTTCCTCCTGCACCGACAGCTTTGAGGATTTCAATACGGATAAAAAGAATCCAGCCACAGCTCCAGGTGAGGCATTGTTTACAAATGCAATGAAAGAACTGGCCGATCAGATCAACAGGCCGGATGTAAACTATAACATTTGGGAACTTTGGAGCCAGTACTGGAATGAGACCACTTACACTGATGAAACCAATTATGACCTCTCCCAGCGCGATCAGCCTGAAGGTATATTCAGAATTTGTTACAGGCGTGTGCTTAAAGATCTTAGCGAGGCAGTTAAGCTAATCAGTGAAGAGCCCACAGCAAATCAGGAAGAGGAGATAATAAAAGCAAATAAACTTCATATCATTGAGGTCTTAAACGTTTTTACGTATCAATACCTGGTAGATGTTTTCGGAGCTGTTCCTTATTCGGAAGCCCTTGACATTGGGAATGTCTATCCCGTCTATGAAATCGGGAATGTCATTTATGATGATATTTTGATTCGTCTGGAGGCGGCAATTAACGGACTGGACGAGTCGGTTGAAAGCTTTGGTTCTGCAGACTTGATCTACCACGGTGATGTAGGTATGTGGAAGATGTTCGCCAATTCACTCAAACTGAAGATCGGTATTAACCTTTCGGATGTCAATTCCCCAAAAGCACAATCTACTATTGAATCAGCTGTTTCGGGCGGTGTTTTCACCTCCTCATCGGATGAAGCCCTCTTTCCTTACCAGACTTCGGCACCAAATTACAATCCAATTTATGCTAATTTGGTAGCTTCCGGACGGAATGATTATGTGGCAACAAATACCATCATCGATGAGTTGGTGGTCAGAAATGATCCAAGATTGGATGATTATTTCGATATTAGTACAATTCGTCCCCTGCCCTTTCCACGTGATCCGGATACAAATGCACAGCTGGATGCTGTTTTTGAAGACGGAGAAAACATTATCCTGTTTTATCCCCAACCTGACGGGAGTTATGCGCAGACTTTTATGGAAGGGCCATTTACTATACCTGCGGCAGATACCACTACCGGAATTATGGTCTGGATTGGAGGAACCTATGGAGTTGGAAGCCCCTGGGCCACTCATGCCCATGTCGCGGCGCCCATCCTTCAGGCATCTTTCCCCGGTTTGGTCTTAACTTATTCTGAGGTCCTGTTCTATTTGGCAGAGGCGGCTGAAAGAGGGTACGACGTAGGTGGAACAGGGGAAGAGTTCTATAATGCGGGGATCACAGAATCCATCCTCTGGTGGGGTGGTTCCCAGGAGGATGCAGATGCCTATCTTGCCTTTCCTGATGTGGCCTATCAAACTGCTGACGGTGACTGGAAACGTAAGATAGCTTATCAGTCCTGGCTGGCCTCATATCTTAACGGATTCCTGGGATATACCACATGGAGAAGGTTGGATTATCCGGTAATGAATATCACACCTTCCAATGAGGATATCGTGGATCAGATGGACATTCCTGTCAGATTCACTTTCCCCATCAATGAGCAGACATTGAATAATGCAAATTATGTGGCAGCTTCGGAGGCCATTGGTGGTGATGAATTACTTACCAAGATATTCTGGGATCTGTATGATGCTCAGGTGAAATAAATCCAACCACCAACGTATTATTGTCTGCGGTATCTGCCCAATCGATCATATTCTGTATTGTGGGAATGCTTGTCCGGGAACTACCATTGCCTGTTATATTTCCTGTTTGTAGTGCAGCGCACTAAAGACCTGATTTTTGTAATTTCTACCAATTCTCAGTTTCGCATTTTCCAATTCGATAGTCGTGGCATTAAATGCCCTGATCCTGGGTATCGATATAATGTATGATTTGTGAATCCTAATAAAAAGATCTGACGGCAATTTACTCTCGATGCTAATCAGACTGCTTTTTACCACAACGCGTGTGCTGTCTGTGTGGATTCTTATGTATTCATTTAAACCTTCTATAAAATGGATCTCATTTAAATAGATCTTGATGACCTTCTTGTTTTCCTTCACGTAGATAAATGCCTCACTGTTCGTCCCATTCCCCCCTTCCAGTTCCACATTTTCCGATTTTCCTGCCTGAAAGTATTTATTTACGGATTTGAAAAATCTCTCGAACGTTACCGGTTTCATGAGGTAATCGACCACATCCAGATCAAACCCATCCAGGGCATACTGACTGTACGCAGTGGTTATGATCACCTTAGGCGGGCGTTTTAGAGTTTTCAGAAAATCAATGCCCGTCATTTGTGGCATCTTGATGTCCAGGAACATCAGGTCAATTGCATGCATCCGAAGTGCGTCCATGGCCTTCATGGCATTGTCGCACTCATCAACAATTTCGAAATTCTCAAGCTTTTGAATATGACCCCTGACCAGTTCCCTGGCCAGTGGCTCATCATCTACGATCAAACACCTTGTTTTCATGCATTTTTCCATTTATGTGTCGGTAGTGACTATTGCGTAGTCAAAAAAAGACCTTATTAGGGTTAATAAAACATATCACATGAAAACAATCTTACGAACCACAGTTCAACATAACAAATTTACGTGCTTTTCTTAAATCATTTCAGTAAACCGCAAATAAAAAACGGTCAATTACATTGAACCATCAGTCATCTGCCTTTAAGCCCCTTTAAATTCGGGTTACCTGCATTTTATTACCGCTTGTTGATAATAAATGGTATTACAACCGGGCATGGCTATTTTTAAGTCATGTATAACATTGTGCTCAGTCAAAAGCTCACATTCAGAATAATCCGGCACGTATCACTGTTCATGAGCATTATCCTGTTGTTTACTTGGGTGACTCATTCGAGGTCGGGGGATTCGGTAAGTTTTATAAAAGATCTGGTCATGGTTTCTGCAAACGCATTGATCTTTTTCGGATATGCCTACCTAACCGTGTACATTTTTATTCCCTGCTTTCTTGGGAAACGGAAGGTGGTTTTATTTGTTGTTTCATTTGTACTAGCAGGTACAGCCCTGTCACTTATAAAATTTATCTTCTCTGATTTTATATTTTACTGGGTGATATCGCCGGAGAGTGCTTCTCCTGGAAATCCGGTACCTCTCTCCTCCTTATTGGTGAACACCAAAGACATGACATTTATTGTTGCCTTATTCGCATTGGCGAAATTTGCAAGAGACCATTATTTACTGGAGTCTACTATCCGGGAATTGCAAAAAAAAGGTCTGGAAGCTGAATTAAAGCTGCTGGAGCACCAGATGGATCCACATGTGATCTTTAACAATTTCAACAACCTCTATTCCATTTCCATTAACAGGCCTGAGTACCTTAAGTCCACTGTGAAAAAACTAAAGTCCATTTTGCATTACCTCTTTAACGAAAGCAAAAGCGATAAGGTTCTTTTGGCCAAGGAAGTAGAGATGATCGAGAATTATATTGGACTTGAAAGACTGCGGTATGGTGACCGGCTGAATATTTCCTTTAAGACTGAAGGTCATATTAACGGTTATAGAATAGCCCCACTTATTCTCTATTCATTTGTGGAAAACTGTTTTGTACACGGAGCGGGTGAAGATCCGTACAATTCCTCGATAAATATAGAAGTGAGAGTCAAAGACTCAAGGCTCTGTTTTACTGCAGCCAACTCTGTTACTGAGAAGCCTCCGGGGCAAAAAAACAATGGGAAGCTCAGTGCAAATGAGAATAGTCTGAGAAGGCTCGAATTACAATATCCCAACAGTCACCGGTTGACCATTAGAGAAAAAAGAAATGAATACGTGGTTGAATTGTACCTGAGCCTATAAGATATGAGAAAAAGGTTAGTGAATCTTGTTGAGAACAGGATTTGGAGGCATCTCTTCTTCTGGATCTGCTGGGTAGTTGGGTTTACCTTTATTAAAAGCTTTGGGGAGTCAAGCAAAGTCTATTTCGGATGGTTTTCGTACTATGTTCTCACCCTCCCAATATTTGTGACACATACTTACCTGGTGGCTTATGGACTCATTCCATTTTTTTTTAACAAACGGTTCTCTCCTATATTTGTCATTCTGTTTCTGGGATTGTTTTATGGATTCTCAGTCCTCGAATTATTATTAAGTAACGAGTTTATCTTCAAGTGGTATCCCACCGGGTCAGAATTTAACGGGAACTATCTTGAGCCCGGTAATGTGGTCAGGAGCGGGCTTGGCAACCTCTATATTGTACTGGTTTTCTTAGCTGCCCAGACAATCAGGAAATGGTACATTGCTGACAACAAACAAAAAGAACTCCATCAGGCGGAACTTCAACTGCAGATGGAAGATGCTATGACGCGAGTCCAGCCTCAGATGCTGCTTTTTGCCATTGACCATATAGACAGAATGGTGGATCACTCTGCTCAGGAAGTTACTCAAGCCATTGCCCTGACTTCTGAGTTGCTTAATGAGGTAATGATCTGTCATGGAGAGGGGCTACATTTATTTGCCGAGGAGATTGAACTGGTCAAAAAACTGATAAGGCTGGTAACGCTCCTCAGCGAAAGTAAACCGGATGTCGAGTTTTTTATTTCGGGAGATCCCGGGAAGATCAAATTGCCTTCAATGATCTTGTTTTCATTGGTTGATCTTATTTTCAGAAAATTTGATAAGGAGCGGTCAATCCCGGAATTGAGTATTGAGGCTTCTGGTTATTCTAATATGATAACCATTCAAATCTTGAACAGCGGGACAAAAAAAGATGCGGAGCACATGGAAGAATGCAAGCAAATGATTCAACAATTGGAATTTTGGTACCGCGGCAAAGTTAATTTCACCCTTGAAGTGTCCGGTTATGGATGTTCTGTTATCATCACGAATAAAAATGAGGATACTACAAATGCCATTCACAAACCGACAGGCGCAGTTAGCACGAATTAATCCGTCGTAAGCAGAATAAGTTTTCATCTATCCCGCCTGTAATCTATTTTTGAACTGACTCTATACACATCACGTGTAAAACTTGCCGTCAGCAGTTCACTTTAAAGTTTTAGGTTTAATAAGTAACTTTCCCGGCGGCAAGTTTTTTTACCTAAACCTGGTTTGTCCGGCATCATCCTTCTCAACCTTAGCGGTGTTCTGACTACACCTTCGCTAAATCCTAATCGTCCGGAACTCAATGTTCACCGTCCCTAACCGCACGTTTTATGTGCAATACCGTACAATTTTAACACAACTTCACAGTTCCCGAAAAATGCTTAAGTAAAAGACATTCAGCGAGATAAATTCTTTGGCATAGAACGTGAAGTATTTCCGCAGATTAATTCCGCCAGACAGGATAATCACAAGCAGGGGGTAAGCTTATGAACATTAATCATTATTTGGTTTCACGGAACAACGGTCATCAGGCAGATAGCAAAAATAACCTGGAGCTATTCAAAAGCCTGTTGCAACCTCATTTCCTGTTTAATTCACTGAACAACCTTTACGCTCTTTCTCTAAGAAAATCGGACCAGACTCCGGAAGCAATTGTGGGACTTTCACATATACTGGAACGGGTTGTATTGTTTTCCAGACAAGATCAAATTCTTCTCTCTGAGGAGATCGGATTAGTAGAAGATTATATTGCACTGGAAAAGATCTGGTTAGGGGAGTTCTCTTTTAAGATGGACTTTCAGGTAAAAGGCGATACAAGAGGTGTTTCAATCCCACCTCTTACCATGTATACTTTAATCGAAAACGCATTCAAACATGGGATCCGTAAATGTGAAAACAATGGTTGGATCACCATTCACCTTGTGGTAAAACAAGATAAAATTCTTTTAAAAATTCGTAATTCGGTTCAGTCCAGCTCCCATTCAACAGCCTTAAGCACTGATAGCTCTACTGGACTTGGCATTAAAGCCGTCAGAATTCTTCTTGATGGCTCATACCGGAAAAAATATTGTTTGGAAGCAAGACCTATTGGTGACATATACGCGGTTGATCTTGTTATCGGCCGTGTAGCAGCTTAAGTCAAAGCACCGCCATTGTCCCTGTTAAACTTGTATTATATGTGCCCATTAAAGTAGATGATTGATTTTATTTGAGGCTCCTGACTCTTTGCCATAATTTTAGTATTTGAATCAATATTCCTCACACTATGAAGAAAATTCGTTTATTTAAAAGGGTGATTGCCATTGTCCTCTCAATGTGCCTCTCAACTGCCCTTGTGTTCGCAGGCGGTGAGGCAACTGAGGTATTCCTGGCAGGCTCCACTAATTCACCAGCTGGAGATTATGTGGTTCAAACTACAAGTGACATGTTTCATTTCCAGGGCCATAAATACGAAGTATTCAGAGTATACTATGATGATCCTGAGATGAACATGAAGATTGCAGTGAATCTGGAAGGTAAGTGTACCTCATTTGTCGCTTTTAATGGTGAGTTTATGTTTTTCTACAACTGCAGCAAGCAAGGTTTTGGGGTTAGAAAAGTAATGTTTTCAAATCCCTGGGCCAAGGATGCATTTGATGCTCAGCAGTTCCATGATCAATCCATTTTAATGAAAGAAAAACAGGTGGAGAAGAAAGAAGCGGTTGGTATAATTGCCTCTTACGTACCTTTAATGAGAGGATAATTTAACTAATTATCCTGAGTATAATCAA
>CAZCQL010000024.1:54781-60763 GCA_964500835.1 uncultured Bacteroides sp. | reverse complement strand
TTCGAACCGCTGTAACTGGTTTTGCAGACCAGCGCCTAACCACTCGGCAAACCGACCAGGTCTAGGCTTTGCGGTGCAAAATTAGTAAAATTTTTATGCCGTTTGCAAGGATGGCAGTTCTACCTCTGTTTGAGTAGCCACCTTATGCGATCATAAGAGATGGAATAATGTAAGATGGTTATTCCTCCAAAAATTAATGCGGGAGTATTGTATCCAAGATTGAATAACATCCAAGCGGCAGATCCAAATAGCATTAACTCAAGAAGAAGCCTTAGCGGACCGGGTGTGGGTATCACAGTTTTCCCTGACCTGCTAGGATCGTCCTTGACGGCAAACACACCCCATGTGACCGCAAAAAGAGCAATCATCAGTAACGCTAACAGGATGGCTATCCGGGAATCTGAAAGGGAGTACCCCCACTTCCCAAAGGTTATTATAACCACAAGCTCCAGTAGAAATCTTATGGCGCCGTTAATTGGATGGATTGACATGGTATTTACTTTTTAGTTAGATGAGATGAGGTATGTGTGAGGTACCATCATAGAGGGCCACACCTTTTTTTAAGGAGATGGTATCTTCAGCACCGGTCAGGCCAACAGGCAAAAGGATGGCAAAAAATTCAGGTGTTGCGGTCTCATAGATGTCAATATCTATAAGGAAATAATTAAGTTCTCCCGGAAAAGCATATGTGGGTTGGAAGATGGATTTGAAATAGGAACATCCCCATCGGCAAAGCAAGGACTCCAGGAGGATAGGGTTCTACTAGATCCATCATTATATAAAAGTTGCTTATGCAATCGAAAAGCGCTAATTCAAGATATATTTAATCGTAACAAATCTTAACTCTGTTTGTTAACTAAATCCTGAATCAAACGCACGTAGAAAATTTTTCTTCATTGGCTATTTTATAGAGTGGAGAAGAGAGGCCACCTTTTTTTTCATACGATTTTTTCCTGGAGGGTCTGCACACTATGGAAGAGTACAGGCTTGGATCCCGACGAAGTGCTTGTCCCCAATACAACAACGGGTGATTGGGAGTTGCTTGAATTTGAATTTGCTGCCACTGTTGGAAATACTTCCACAAGGCTGGTTTTCTTCCCGGATTTCCCTGAAATCAGATCGGCAGGATTACCGGTCCTTATCGACAACATCAGTTGGCCTGGGGGCGGAATTGCTATCGGTGTCAATAGAATGGTTGATATCAATCTATATCCTAATCCAGCTACAGAGAGGATTACTGTGCTGTTCCCCGGCACAAACAGTGTAAAAATCTCGAATTTTATGGGACAAACCGTGAAATCCTTTGATTATCAAGGCTCCAACTAAGAGGCATTTGAGTTTTCGGACCTTAATAATGGCTTGATTTGTTTGTTGGAACCCCCGGCCCTGTAAGACCGGGGATATTCTTTTAAACAAAACTATCTCATCACATATCCACTGGATTATCTAATAAACTTTGTAAGTTTAACAAAATACCTGGTTATTAGTCATTATTAATCTTTAAACGGAACTCAGATGGAAAATTTACAAGATGTCTTACAACGAATTTATGGCCTGGTTGTCCGTTATGGAATGAAATTTATCATGGCCCTCGTCGTACTTATTGTTGGCCTGATAGTCATTAAATGGATCACAAAGGGGATTGTCAGGGTGATGAAGAAAGGGAAGGTGAATGAATCACTTATCCCGTTTCTCAAATCCTTAACCAACATCCTGTTAAAGGTGATGCTCATTATCAGTGTGATGGGAATGGTGGGTATTCAGATGACCTCATTTATTGCAGTACTTGGTGCAGCAGGACTGGCAGTTGGTCTGGCCCTTCAGGGAACACTCCAGAATTTTGCGGGAGGGGTAATGATCCTTTTATTTAAACCTTATGAAGTAGGAAACTTTATTGAGGGCGCAGGTTATATGGGAACTGTCAAGGAAATTCAGATTTTCACCACCATCCTGCTTACTCCCGACAATAGAAAAGTGATCATTCCCAATTCACCGCTTGCCACGGGATCTATAACGAATTACTCAGCCATGCCTACCCGCCGGATAGATTTCTCCTTTGGAATTGGTTACGGCGATGATATTGATAAAGCAAAAGGCATCCTGCTTAAGATGGCAGAGGATGATGAAAGGGTATTAAAAGAAGATAATCCTCCTTCCGTAATGGTAGAAGCCCTGGCTGACAGCTCAGTAAATCTAAAACTGAGAGTATGGGTAAAGTCAGAAAATTACTGGACACTCTTTTGCGATACAACCGAAAATGTAAAGAAACAGTTTGATGGCGCGGGGATCTCAATACCATTCCCCCAGCGGGACGTGCATCTGTACAATCACGCGTAATTCCACAGGTAAACTGGAATTCCGGTTATTATTGCCTCCTGGACCAGTTATCCCTTAAGGTCACCGTCCGGTTGAATACCAATTTTTCGGGAGTGGAGTCGGGATCCACATTGAAATAACCCAGGCGCTGGAATTGAAAATGATCCATTGGACTGGCATCCTTTAGCGAAGGTTCCACATAGCCCGTGATCACCTTCAGGGAATCGGGGTTCAGGAAATCGATGGGGTCTTTATCCTTATGACCGGCAGGATCGGGATCGCTGAACAACCTGTCATACAACCTCACCTCTGCTTCCAGGGCATGATTGGCTGAAACCCAATGCAAGGTCCCTTTTACTTTTCGATTGGCTTTGGGTCCCCCGCTGCGAGTGGCTTTGTCGTAGGTGCAATACACCTCGCGCACATTCCCGTCAGCATCTTTCTTAAAACCCTCACATTTTATGATGTAAGCCGATTTCAACCTTACCTCCCTGTCTGGTCCAAGGCGGAAGAATTTTTTTGGCGGGTCTTCCATAAAATCTTCTTGCTCAATATATATCTCCCTGGAGAAAGGAATGGTGCGGCTGCCCATGGACTCATCTTCCGGATTGTTGATGGTTTCCATCTCTTCAGTAAGATTCCCGGGATAGTTCGTAATGATTACTTTCAAGGGATTGAGTACTGCCATAACCCTGGGAGCCCGCTTGTTCAGGTCTTCCCTGACGGCATATTCCAGCAGCCCCACATCGTTGTTGGCCATTACCTTGGTGTACCCAATGCTGTCGTTAAAATTCCGGATCGATTCCGGGGTATATCCCCTTCTGCGCAATCCGGTGAGCGTGGGCATTCGGGGATCATCCCATCCTTTCACATAGCCCTTTTCGACCAGCCCCAGCAACAACCGCTTACTTAATACGGTGTAGGTAAGGTTCAACCGGTTGAATTCAGTTTGCCTTGGTCTGTATGAATTATTCATTAAGTGCTCAACCAGCCAGTCGTAAAGTGGCCGGTGCACCTCAAATTCGAGGGTACAGAGTGAGTGTGTCACTCCCTCAAAAAAATCTGACTGTCCATGAGCGAAATCATACATGGGGTATACCTTCCAGGTATCCCCGGTGCGGTGATGCGGATGAAACAAGATCCGGTAGATCACAGGATCGCGCATGTGCATGTTGGAAGAAGCCATATCAACTTTGGCCCTCAATACCCTGGACCCTTCGGGAAATTTCCCGGAATTCATGAGCTTGAATAAGTCCAGGTTCTCTTCCACCGAACGCTCCCTGAAGGGGCTGTGTGTGCCAGGTTCTGTGGGCGTTCCTTTCTGACTGGCCATCTCCTCAGAGGTTTGATCATCGACATAGGCCAGTCCCTTTTTAATCAATTGGATGGCGAAGTCGTACAATTGTCCGAAATAGTCAGAGGTATAATATTCCCTCTCCTCCCAGTCAAATCCCAGCCATTTTATGTCTTCCTTAATGGAATCCACATATTCAACGTCTTCTTTGGTTGGATTGGTATCGTCAAACCGGAGGTTGCACTTCCCTCCATACTTTTCAGCAATTCCAAAATCGAGACAAATGGCCTTTGCATGACCGATGTGAAGATAGCCGTTGGGCTCCGGAGGGAACCGTGTATGCACCCTTCCATTGTCCTTCCCCTGACGCAAATCTTCCTCTACGATGGCTTCAATGAAGTTCAGGCTCTTCTTTTCGCCGGATTCCTCCGTGTGGTCATTCATTATTCAAACGTTTTAAGCGTCACAAAATTAACAATTCTGTGACACTTAAACGATGGGAGGATAAATTTCAGACAGGAATTATGCGCATACCAATGGATGGAAGTTTCTGCTATTGAACATTGTATTCACCGGCAAATGTAATTTCGATGTTTTTCCCAATTTTCGTGGAGACCATTTCCGATTCATTAAATGTAATACCGTAGTCGGCCAGGGTAATGTGAAAGGTGGAATTTACTGCCAGTAAATCGTTCTTTACAACGATGGTTCCGGATTCATTAATCGGATTGGTCTTGTCTTTTATGGTCATTTCTCCTTTTATTTTTGCTTCGTATTCCCCATTCTTCGAGAAATCGATTTCATCCAGGTTGGTGATGGTACCTTTAAATTTTGATTTTGGGTACACATTCGTTACCAGAAAATGCTCATTGTTGAAATGTTGCTGCATCATTGCTTTTTCAAACTCAAAGCTTTGCATGGGTACTGAGAAAATGACCTCACCCGTTGATGGCTCAATGGTACCTATCGAAGCATAGTTATGCGCTTCAATATCTTCCACCGGGGTGGTAGAGAAAAATTTGATATGGGTTTTCGTGCTCACATATTTCCCGGGAGCCTGTCCGCTTAACGCAGTTACAACGAGTGCAGCTAATAGAATAAGTGCAATTTTCTTATTTTTCATGATTTCTGTTATTTTAAATTTGTTTTTACCTTCTTTTAATTCTGAACTATCATCAGAGTACGTCACTTTTTTCGAGAATCACATCTTCATACATCTCAAGGTCTTCATCATACGAAGCACCCGAACGAATCACCCCTTTTACGGTGATGGTCTGCCCGATCTGAACATCGTCAAGACTGCTGTTGGTCTCATGAGTAAAGGAAGCCCTGATACCTGCTTTATCCTTTTCGCCCACAAAATAGACAACCTTTTGTCCGCTGAAGTCCTCCGATATTCGGCTCACCGTTCCGGTTATCTCTAATATTTTAGATTCCCCGTTAGCAGACAGGTATTTTTGGTTGGCCGCCTTTTCGTCGGCAAGGTATTCCGAAACAACCTCCAAAGCGGTTAGGGAGTAATCTGCCTCAGTTGACTGGATGTCTCTGTGGGGCATGTTAAACATATACAGAGCAATCCCGGCTCCGGCTAACAGGCCCACAACTCCAAGTATGGCTATGATTCTTATAATCTTTTTCTTACTCTTTTTCATCTTTCTGAATTTTTGAATGATTGAAATCACCAAGTAAGTCGGTTAGACTTTTTTATCCTGACAAAAAAAAATTAATAATGCAATTCCTGATAAATCATTAATGTCTGAATCCACTGCAGTCAGGCTCTTTTTAAGCAAATCAATTTTATTAAATTTGCCTGGTAAATGAAGAATGATTTATCCTATCCTCATATGGGCAAAATAGTTATCGAAGAGATGGAGTTTTATGCTTTTCATGGACATTACCAGGAAGAGCAGATAGTAGGGAACAGGTTTCTGGTGGATCTGGAGCTTGAATCTAACCTTTCGGCGCCTGCCGAATCCGATCAGCTTCAGGACGCCGTGAACTATCAGAAGGCTTATCAGTTAATTAAGAATGAAATGCGCCGGAAAAAATCAAACCTGTTGGAAAATATAGCCAAGCGCATTCTCGATGCCCTGTACAGTGAAATGGATGGTATTGAAAAAGCTACGGTAAAGATACGCAAGATGCACCCTCCCATGGGAGGTCCGATCAAATCAGTGGGGGTCACAATGAGCCGGTAAGATGAGTATAAAGAGGTGCAAGAAGTGTGGATCAGAATTCTCCTGTGATGGGGACCAGGATTGCTGGTGTGAAAAGGTAAATGTGCACAAAGCACAGATGCTTGAGATCATGGAGCTATATACCGATTGCATTTGTCCTGACTGCATGAAGATGTATGAAGCCAGGGAATAATC
>CAZCQL010000024.1:52837-54681 GCA_964500835.1 uncultured Bacteroides sp. | reverse complement strand
CATGTATATGAGTATCGGATAATCCGTGTATTGGCGGAACCCAGCTTTTCATAGATGATCTCGGGATAACCCTGTTCGTTAAGGGTAAATTCGTAAGTATATTCAAACGCTTTTTCAACCAAGGTTTTGGTTACAAGATTATTGACGAATGATTCCCCGGTAAAGTAGTAAGACAGGTCCGAGAAAGGATGTGTGCTTTTGTCATAGGTCATTGTAACAGACTCACTGGTACCGGCCTTCATATCGGTTGTGAAGCTGCTTACCATATTCCCGCTGGCATCATATTCGTACTTGGCCCTCCAGACGATCTCCTTATCCCCGTTTACAGCTACCGCATACCTGACCTGTTCCACAATATTTGCCCCTTCATACCCGAAGGTGATGTATCCGGTATATGTGGAATCAACGGGTTCGAGGAAGATGTAATCCAGGTTCCGGTGTATCAGGAGGATCTGGTCAACCAGAACACCGTCATAATGAAACCACATTTCCTCCTGTACTTTAGTATCCACCTTCACCTGGCGCAGGATGGAAAGCCTGTCCGACCCATCATACTCAAAATAATGGGTCTGGTGATTGCTCCAGGTGATGTGATCAATCCGCTTAGTCTCTGCCACATAATGGAAATCCGCAATGATTTTTTTTGTTTCTGTACCCTGAATAATTGTCGACGTCATATTCAGCGGCAAACAGACCACCTGAATTTCATCAGCGGTGGTTTGGCAGGAAGATGCAATAAAAATTACTACAAGACATAAGAGGGGATTAATGCGTTTCATAGAAAAAGATCAACGTATCTGAACCAAATATTAAACACAAAGAGAAATGAAGAGTTTAAGATTTTACATAGACCATTCCAATTTGATGACCAACGAACAAGGCCTCGTGCTGGAACATCTCAGACTTTTTTAATAATACTGATATCCTGGAAATTCTCCAGGGCAGTCTTGGGGCGGCCCGACCAATAACCAAAATGGATAGAATCCAGTTCCAACCCTGTAGACCTGATCAGATGTCCGGTGAGGTAATCCTCATCGTATGCTACATTGGCTTCCTTCACCCTGGCATGGAAAAGGTAGTGATGATCAAGCTTCGTAGTGAACATTTCCTTCCCTGATTGCTGCATAAAATCTATCGCTTCCTGATTTATAATGAAAAACGTGGCGAAACAGGTACCGCCGGGCTTCAATACACGCTGGATCTGCTTCAGGTAATTTTCAACATCAGCCAAAACCATATGAGTAAAAACGGAAGTCAGGAATACCAGGTCAAACTCATCATTGGCATAAGGAAATACAAAGTCCTTAGCCTCATTTTCGGTACTCAGGTTATAAAGATCATTTTTAAGATCAATATGCGTGAATTGAAAATTAGAATACCGGCTGCTAATTCTTTTTTCGCACCACCGTATGGCCGGTTTAACAATATCAAATCCCTCGTATGATCCCCCTCTATCTAAATAAGAAGTTAATGGTACTGCAATCCTTCCCATTCCACATCCCACATCCAGTACCCTGTGACCAGGCTCTAATCCGGCAAGTTCAACCAGTTGATCCTTGATAGAACTCCCTGTTTTAACAAAGTCCCCGCTTCCGATAAAAATCTTTCCTTTTGGAGGGATCATTGGGCCCCGTGACCGGACTACTGATTCATACAAATCTAATGGCATGTAATAAATACGCCTGGCTAGTCTTCGTGTACCAGGAGAGAGTGAATAATAGGCATTTCGGGGGAATGACATAGGTGCTAAATTTGATATGGTTCAGCTCGTGCTACAAATCCAGGGTTACAAGTACCGGCAGGTGATCCGAAAAAAAGGACCTGTCCCTGGAGTCAGTCAGGAC
>CAZCQL010000024.1:0-52737 GCA_964500835.1 uncultured Bacteroides sp. | reverse complement strand
TTGTTTTCACATGTTCTTCGCCTGTCGGCTCAGGTTATACGGTTGCTCGCTAAGCAGGCATATCTAACCAGAAATACTGTCCGAGCCCTGCTCCAAATATTGCGATTCCCAAGAGTCCGTGCAGCATTGAGGAAATTAAAATGCTCCGGGTCTGCTGATAGACCCATGCAAAATAAAGTCCGCCAATAAATGCAAGGATGATGGAAATTGGATCATAATAAATAATGTGTGCAAAGGAGAAAGTGATTCCGCTTGCCAGCACAAAATACCAATCTTTGCGGAATAATCTCCCATACCGTCTGAAGAGAAAGACGCGGTAGATGATTTCTTGTCCAAACGCTGAAACTAGCGGATAGAAGATACACAGAGCCAGGAAGATCCTTGGATTGGTCCTGGGTAAATTGAACAGGTTTTCCCGCTCAAACAAGTATACATACACCAGCATGAGAACAAAGCTCATCAGAACGATCAGTCCATTTTTGATTAAAAGAGATCTCTGAATTCCCCACCTGAATAGTTCCTTCCATTGGAAATCCGTTGTGTGCCTGAGAATGATAAAAATGAATAGAAGCACAGGCAGGATGATGATGATTGGGCGGATAAAATCCTTATCGAAATAGACTAGCAGCGGAATGCCAAAAAAGAGTACCACAAACTCAAGCCCGAGGAAGACTTTTCTTTTCATGACTTTATCTATTCTTCAGGTATTTCTCACTTTCTTTTTGAGCAGGCCCAATGGGTAGTCCGCTGATAGCGGTACAGCAGTAATACATCGGACTGTGCCTGGAGGTTTTGTCCCTCTTATAAATTTTCATTCCAGTACCTGGCCATCGTGCGCCTGAGGTGCAAAACGGTATTCCCCCTGTCATAAATAGAGTGTCCGCGCATGGGATAAGCCATCATGATAACCCAGTCAAAGGTTCCATTCACATACCGGGTATTCCCATCGAAGGTCAGCTGTGTTATTTCTCCATTGAATATTCCTTTGGTAATCACGTACCATAATGGGATCTGTGGCATTACCGGGAACAAGATTTTCTGCCGCCACTAAAACCTTCCGATCGCCGGTTCTGACACTAAAACGAATAATCTCCATGCATCTTCTTCCCCGGTTGACCTCCAGGGTTGTATAATGCTGGTGATCTTCCATCCATCGAACCGACTGGTAGGTACGGGTACTGTACCTGTTGTTTTTATATATATCCTCGAGAGACAGTTCATTTTGGTGATACTGACCAGTCAGTGACTGGGCTGTTAACAGGATGAGAAGGAAGAATAAATTTGATTTCAATCGATTCATGTGGAGGGTCTTATTGGTACTTAAATATAATCCAAAGTTTCTTAACTTGTCATCACCGACCACTCAAGAAATGTTCATTTACGAAAAATACAATTTCCGGTTATTCACACCTTTAATGGCGCTGGCGGCCATGATCTTCTTCTTTAATTCCCAATTTTTAGCTGGTTCATTTTGTATTCTCCTTGCAGTCTTTTTCTCCTTTACCTACAAGGGGATCAGCATTGATCTGGCAAAAATGGAGTATCTAAAATATGACCGGCTGCTCTGGCTGAGGATTGGTAATTGGAAGGAGCTTGCTACTCCCTCGTATGTGACCATCGTACGAATTAACCTCAGCAGTCGCAGAACTGTTCCATCTCCACTGGTATTGCCCGACGATAAGAAGGGAGCCAAGTCCTACAAGGTGAACCTGGTAGTGCAGGGGGACGAACGGTACATCAACATCTGCAGGGGATCCCTCGAAAACATGACTAAGGAAGCCCTTCGCCTGGGTCGCTATTTGAAGATCCGGGTGCTGGATTTTACCACCCATGATAAAAAGTGGATCCTGTAATATATTATTCCCTTACACAGTTGATACATACAAAAGGGCCGCCGTCCTGGCAACCCCTTGTATCTGCCTGGCTAACAGTCTTTACGGCCTTAGAACCAGACGCCCAGGGAGATGATCCACTGGCTGGGGCGCGCATCCAGGGTGACAGGTGTTGTACCCACAGTTAGTGTTTCTCCCAGCTTGCTTAAAGAACCTTCATATCTGGCATCGAGGGATAATCTGCTCACATCAATACCAATTCCGGCCTGGAACCCCCAGGTCATTGACTTGGTAAAAAAAGTATAATCGGTGAAATCAGCCAGGCTGGCCAAGTCATTGGTCTCACTCAATACATACGATCCTACCGGTCCAACGTTGATCCTGGCAGGTCCAAATTTAACTCCCACCAGTATGGGAACATCAACCCGACTGAAATTCACATCCAGAACTTCAGATGCACCTCCGGCAACTATCTGTTCTACAGTGCCTCCACCGGCATTGAAATATACTTCAGGCTTTATCACCAGCATGGCAACTTTAATCTGGGTCTGAACCCCGATATGATACCCCATCACGCCAGCTCCAGTGACCAGGTCATATACAGCCTGACTACCATCGATTGCCGCAATATCTTCAAACTTCAGCGATGAAAAGCCTACGCCTGCTTTGATCCCGTATTTAAACATCTGGGCATCTGTAAGAGTAAACACGCACATCGACGCTACCAGAACTAAAATCAATTTTTTCATAACTATTTGGATTAGGTTGGACTCTTTTTCTAGCTATTTAACGGCAAAATAGCGATTTTGGTTGCACAATTCAATGAAAAACCAGCTTTTTATCAACTCCCTTGCTGGAGACCATCCGGTTAAAATCAGAAGAGGTCTGCAAACCTGGAAAGATTGGCTTTGGCATTCTCAAAGATCTGAAGCCTGAGCTGATCCATGGAGACCCCTGTCACATCAGAGGCAAGATGATAGATTTCTCTTATATCCAGACCCCCTTCGTCAGTCTCAAGAAATAACTTTTCCAGCGGCACTTCGACAAGGGATTCAACAATCTTGGAGTGATCTTTTGCAATGGCCTCTCCAAATGATAGAAGGAATCCTTCCTTTAGCAGTGTTTCCGCCATCTGTGCACTGCCATTGTACCCATGGATAATCATGGGCACCGAAGGCTTGTGCGATTTCATAAATTCTACCATTTCATCGAATGCTCTCACTACGTGAAGGATGACCGGAAGATCTGCATATTCAGCGATTTCAACCTGAGATTCAAAAACCCTCATTTGCATTTCCAGGGGTGCTTCAATGGATTTGTCAAGCCCTACCTCTCCAATGGCAAAAACATTCGTGTTTTCAGTAGCTAATCTGACCTTATTGATGGTATCCTGATCATCAACTTTTCCCACATTGTATGGGTGATATCCAACGGAGTAATACCCGTTTTCGATGTCATCGGGAGGATAGTCCTTGGCCATCAGGTTCATCATTACCCATTCCTGGATGTTGTTTGCATGACGGTGACCGTGTATGTTGATAAAGATTTTATTTCCTTCTTGCATGATACCTGGTTTTTAAAGTTACACGCGTATCCGTTCTATTCCATTTTTCATTCTGCTAATCACCTCGTCTTTTCCAAGAAAGGCAGCCAGGTCAAAAAGGCCTGGACCCATGGCTACCCCCACCAGCAGCAACCTCCATGCATTCATGATTGCCCCCATTCCCCATTCATTTTCAGAGATCAGCTTTTTTACTACACTTTCAACAGATTCTGTTGAAAATGGTTCACACCCTTGCAGGACATTGGCAAGCAGGTTCATCTTTTCCGGGGTATCCTCTTTCCATCTCTTACGTATCACAACAGGATCATACGACGAAGGGGGAAGGAAAAAAAACCAGGCTTGATCCCATACTTCATGGATAAAATTGATGCGGGGCTTGATTAGCGGGATAAGGGAGGGTAATTTGCCGCTGTCGTAATGTACTCCCTTGGTTCTAAGAATTTCCTGAAAGACGGGCTCTAGTTCCCTATCAGGAATCTTCTGAATGTGCTGATGGTTAAACCACTTGGCTTTCTCCGGATCATATCTTGATCCTGATTTTCCTACCTTTTCCAGCTGGAATTCCGAAACCAGTTCTTCGAGTGTAAAAAGTTCCTTTTCCGTGCCGGGATTCCAGCCAAGCAAAGCGAGCAGGTTGATGCATGCTTCGGGCTGATAACCCTCCTCTCTGTAACCTGAGGAAACTGTTGAATTTTCAGGATCTCTCCATTCCAGCGGAAAGACCGGGAATCCCCCTTTTTCTCCGTCCCTTTTACTCAGCTTTCCTTTCCCTGCGGGCTTCAGGATTAATGGCAGGTGGCCAAATTGCGGCATCAGGTGTTCCCATCCAAAGGCACGGTAGAGGGAAACATGAAGAGGTAACGAAGGCAACCATTCCTCGCCGCGTATCACATGAGAAATGGCCATCAGGTTATCATCCACCACATTCGCCAGGTGATAAGTTGGCATTCCGTCTGACTTAAAGAGGATCTTATCATCAAGCGTTGAACTATTCACCGACACTTCCCCCCTTACCAGATCCTGCATTTCGATCATTTGGTCAGGTTCAAATCTGAAGCGGATAACATAAGGAATTCCTCTGGCAATCAGCTCTTTCACTTCCAGTTCGTCCAGGACCAGGGAATTCTTTAACCCTTCCCTTATTCTGGCATCATATACAAAAGTATCCCCTCTTGCTTCGTGATCTTTCCGAAGCATTTCAAGCTCCTCAGGGGTATCAAAAGCGTAGTAGGCATGACCCCGGTTAAGTAGTTCAGCAGCATATTTGCCATAAAGCTCCCTGCGTTCTGACTGGCGGTATGGGCCAAAACCGCCTCCCTGTTCCGGTCCTTCATCAGGGACCAATCCACACCATTCCAAGGACTCAATGATGTAATCTTCTGCTCCGGAAACATACCTTGTCTGGTCCGTATCTTCGATGCGTAAAATAAATGTCCCTCCCTGTTTCTTGGCAAACAGATAATTGAAAAGTGCTGTTCTCAAACCTCCGATGTGAAGGGGGCCCGTAGGGCTGGGTGCAAATCTGACCCGTATATTCTGATTCATTCGATACCTGTTACTTTTTCATTCGTTACTTAATGAGATGATCCACTATTTTTGCCGAAGCCAGGCAGAGGGGTATCCCTCCCCCGGGATGGACACTTCCGCCTACAAAATAAAGTCCCTTGTACTTTCTGAAAAAATTTGGATGCCTGTTGAATGCCGCAAACCGGCTATTAGAGCTGTTGCCATAAAGTGCTCCTCTGTGAGAGAGTGTTTCAGCCTCAATGGACCTTGGATCGGCGACAAATTCCCTGAGAATGAAGGGCTCAATTTTCACGCCAAGCATCCGGTCAATTTTATCAATTACATTCTTCCTGGTCTGCTCGATGAGTGAATCCCAATCCTGACCAAGATTTTCAGGTACGTTGACCATCACTTGCCAATTCTCTTTACCTGCAGGCGCATCCTTCTCTACCTTTTTTGAACTGACAAACAAACGAACCGTCGGGTCCTCATAGATCTCCCTTTTATGGCTAATGACCTTAAATTCTTCGCGGTAATTGGCTGAAAAAAATACGTTATGAAGATCCAGCTGGGGGAACTCCCGGTTCATTGCCCAATAAAAGATCATGGCGGAGGTGCTTCGTTCCTTCTTGAACTGCTTAACCGGAAATGGCACATCCTCAAGAAGATCCTTGTATAGATAAAAGACATCGATATCACTAACCACCGCATCCGAAGGATAGATTCCTCCTTCCACAACAATTCCCTGCGTAACCCCATTATCCATAACTACCTTTTCCACAGGCTGATTGAAATGAAATACCACCCCTATTTTATCTGCCAGCTCTTTAAGTCCGGTGGCCAGGGAGTACATCCCTCTCTCCGGAAAGTAGGATCCGAGATTGTGCTCCATATAGGATATTACGTTGAGAGTTCCCGGAGCCCGGTAAGGATCCGACCCGTAATACGTGGCATAATAGTCAAATAACTGTGTCAAATGTTCAGACTCAAAATGTCTTGCATTGGTGTCATGCATGGTCACCAGCGAATCCAGTTTCCTAATCTTTAATAGGGCATTCAGGAACTTCTGTGAGAGCAATGAACCTGTATGTAAGAATTTATTGAAGATGACAACATCACTCGTCAGCTCATAAATATTCTTACTGCGTTCAAGGTGCTTTTGAATCTTATTAGCCGGTTCGCCAAAGACATCTTCCGCCTCCTCAATAAACTGTTCCGGATCGCTAAAGGCATTTAACACATTGCCATCCTCATAAAAGAAACGGGTTAGTATATCCAGCTTCTCGTACCGGATGGAACGTTTCATTTCCTCTCCGGCCAGAACGTATAATTCCTCAATTAGTTCGGGCAGTGAAAAAAATGAAGGGCCGGTATCCCACCTGTAACCCTCCCAGTGGATGGTATTCAGCTTACCTCCGGGCTGGTTTGATTGCTCAAAAACAGTTACATGATGACCCCTGCTTGCAAGGCGTATGGAGGTAGCCAATCCGGCTATCCCAGCGCCCACAATGTTTACTGAAAGCTTCATAATGGTGTTATCCATTCAACATAGGCGGGGTTAAATTACAACTATTATGAAGCAAAAAAAAGTTCTTATCCCTTATGTTTTGTATCATTTTTTAAGGTGGTAGAAACCGCTAATTTCGCAAGCACTAACCAAGTCTACGTGCTATGGATAACATTCTGGTGATTGGAGCAGCCGGACAAATCGGATCGGAGCTCGTGATCGAACTCCGAAAGATTTATGGAAGCGAACATGTATTTGCTACGGATATCAAACAGGCTCCTTCAGACATTATGGAGGGAGGGCCATTTCAGATCCTGGATGTGATGGACGATAAACAGCTGATCCATTTCATTATCCGGCATAAAATTAACCAGATTTACCACCTTGCTGCAGTCTTATCAGGCAACGCTGAAAAACTTCCCACCCAGGCCTGGAAGATTAATATGGACAGCCTGATGAATATCCTGGAGGTGGCCAAAATGGTGGAAGAAGTGAAAAAGGTATTCTGGCCCAGTTCAATTGCGGTGTTCGGGCCCACAACACCACGTCTTCATACCCCACAGTTGACAGTGATGGAACCCATTACCGTTTACGGGATCAGCAAGCTTGCCGGGGAACAATGGTGCGACTACTACTTTGAAAAATTTGGCGTAGATGTCAGAAGCCTGCGTTATCCTGGACTCATTAGTTATAAAACCGAAGCCGGAGGCGGGACAACAGACTATGCTGTGGAAATTTTTTACGAGGCTATTCGACATTCAAACTACGAATGTTTTCTTGGGGAAGGAACCGCACTTCCTCTTCTGTTTATGCCCGATGCCATCAAAGCCACCATTCAACTAATGGAGACTGAACTATCAAAGCTAACCATACATAGCAGCTATAACATAGGAGGAATGAGTCTCACTCCGGCACAGATTCACCTGGAGATTCAAAAGCACCTTCCTCAATTTTCCATCCGGTATAATCCCGATTTCAGACAGGCCATCGCCGATTCGTGGCCACACAGCGTAGATGATACCATTGCCAGGGTTGACTGGGGATTTGAACAGACATTCGACCTTGAAAAGGTAACCCGGGTAATGTTACATGAAATTCAGAATAAACTTAATCTATAAACCATGTACGGAAAAATAAAGGAGCACCTTGCTCTGGAACTCAAGAATATTCAGGAAGCGGGTTTATTAAAATCAGAACGGATCATAACCTCCTCCCAGTCAGCAGAAATTGAGCTTGAAAATGGACAAAAGGTATTGAATTTTTGCGCCAACAATTACCTTGGCCTGTCGGATCATCCCGAGCTGATCCGGGCAGCAAAAGATGCCCTTGATTCCCATGGATTCGGAATGTCATCGGTAAGGTTTATCTGCGGAACCCAGGACCTGCATAAGGTCCTTGAACAAAAAATAGCTTCTTACTTCGGGACCGACGACACCATTCTCTATGCAGCTTGTTTTGATGCCAATGGAGGTGTGTTTGAGCCATTGCTTACTGTCGAAGATGCCATCATATCAGATGCCCTGAACCACGCCTCCATTATTGACGGAGTAAGGCTTTGCAAAGCGCAGCGCTACCGCTATAAGAACGCTGATATGGCAGATCTGGAGCAACAGCTCATCGCCGCCCAGAAGCAGCGCTTCCGGATCATAGTCACCGATGGCGTATTCTCCATGGATGGAAACATTGCCCCAATGGACAGGATCTGTGAACTGGCTTCAACCTATGATGCCCTGGTCATGGTGGATGAATGCCATTCTGCCGGTGTGGTTGGTGAAACAGGACGCGGAGTAACCGAGCGGTTCAATATCCGGGGTAAAGTGGATATTATTACCGGAACTCTAGGGAAAGCTTTCGGGGGTGCTATTGGTGGTTTTACCACGGGTAGAAAAGAAATCATTGAAATGCTTCGTCAGCGTTCCAGACCTTACCTGTTTTCCAATTCCCTTCCTCCCGCAGTGGCAGGGGCAGGTATCAGAATGTTCGATATGATGGAGGAGACTTCCGAGTTGCAGGAGAAACTTCACCACAATACAGCCTATTTTGTGCGAAAAATGGTGGCTGCCGGCTTCGACATTAAACCCACCCAGTCTGCTATCTGCGCACTGATGCTGTACGATGCGAAGTTATCCCAGGAGTTTGCGGCAAAATTGCTGATTGAAGGGATCTATGTGATTGGGTTTTACTTCCCTGTGGTCCCAAAAGAGCAAGCCAGGATAAGGATCCAACTTTCCGCAGGCCATGAACCGGATCACCTGGACCGGGCCATAAATGGATTTATGAAAATAGGAAAAGAATTGGGTGTCATCCAGTAACTTAAGTCATCCTTTTCCTCCTCCTTAAAACGGAATCAGATAGTACCAGCAGAAACAGGGCTCCAACGGTGGAGGCCAGCCAGGTGGAAATTTTACTCCCTGAGAAAAAGTCAACGTTGAAATTTATTTGCGGAAGCTTCCATTCCACATTAGTGAGTCTCCCGACCTTCCCAAACAGCTCTCCTCCAGGTTCTGAGACCACAATAGATACCATAACAATGCTAACGATCACCAGTAAAATCAGTATTTTGCCACCCCTGCCTACGACAGGCTTATAGGTACTTTTCACTGGCTCAATTCTAATCCTGTCCATCACCTGGTCTGTAAATCCGACAGGTGCATGTGTCAATCCCGACTCATTGATAAGCTTGGATAATTTCGGATCTCTTTCCATTTTACAAAATTGAAGATAGTTCAGATTTTAAACTTTCACTGATCACCTGGTACATTTTTTTCCTTGACCGGTGTAGCTTGATCCTGATGTTGCTATTGGTCAGACCGGTAATTTCGGCGATCTCTTCCAAAGACAATTCATCATAATAAAAGAGGGTTACTACAACTCCATCCGTTTCCGGAAGTGCCTCAATGGCCAATTTCAAATACTTGCCTCTCTCGTCTGCAGAAATATTGTCCAGACCATTCAAATCTCTTTCGTCAATCTCTGTATCGTGCATTTCGTCCACCAGGTCAATCATTCTTACCTTTTTTCTGATCACGTTAATGCATTGATTATAAGCAATTCTGTACAACCATGTAGAGAACTTCGATTTCTCCTGAAATCCCTGAATAGAGCGGTATGCCTTCAAAAAGACATCTTGAGAAGCCTCCTCCGCATCCACTTTATTGGTCAGCATTCTTAGACAGATGGTATACACCATATCTCTGTAAGTATCAACCAGCCAGGTAAATGCTTCAGACTCCCCTCTCTTTACCCGGTCAATGACGTATGACTCGCTGTGGAGCTTCATTCAATTATTAAGACGCTGGGGTTAAGAAAACGTTACAAGGTAACTCACTTTTCAATCCCCACACCTTGTGAACGGGATAAATCATATAAAAATTATCAAGGAATCCTGTAACATGAACTCTGCATATGATGTCAAAGAAGCAACAAACAATGTGTCACAAAACAACTTGTCATGAACTCAGAAGAAATTTTAATACCCCTTATTATTTTCGCATCCATTTTCGGGATCGTATATGTGATTGTCACTGCAAGAAACCGCGAACGCATGGCGATGATTGAAAAAGATGTGAATCCTAAGGACTTTATAAGTCCCCGTCCACCATCAAATAGCAGCGGAATCCTTAAATGGGCCCTGTTGCTTGTGGGACTTGGATTTGGACTTTTTATCGGAGGATTGCTTGAGGCCTATACCGAGATTCCGGAAGAACCTGCCTATTTTTCAGCTGCCCTGTTTTTTGGCGGACTAGGTCTTGTTTTTGCATACATGATCACCAGGAAGAACGAGGAGTAGACATAGCACCCACACCTGGCGTTAATAAATCAGGAAAGAACAGAGGGCATTTTTTAAGACGCCCTTTTTTTTATCCGCATTTAGAGTGACCACAATTTGTACAAATCAAACAACCTTCCTGATAAACCAGGTTGTCAGAATCACACGCTTCACATTTTAACCCCGATTTGGCTTTTGTGCCATCGGGAATGTACTTTTTCAACGACCGGACTACTCCGGCACTCCAGGTATTAATTGATTCGTTATCCAGGCGAAGGGAACTGATCAGGTTGATGGCATTCACCACCGGCATGCCGTGCCGCAGGACACCTGAAATCAATTTGGCATAGTTCCAGAACTCACTGTTAAACTGGTGGGACAATCCTCCCATGGTTACCTTATACCCGTATTTATCCACATACTGAAAGTCATAACGCTTGGTCCCGTTCTCGTTCCTTGTCTTCAGGATCGTTCCTCTTTTTACCTTTGAAGGGATAGGGAATGTATCCTCTTCTTTGCGTCCTGTAAAGATCTCATAAGGATTTCCATTCAGCAAACCAATAAAAGCGATCCAGTCTTCGTCATTGTTTTTAAACCTGAGTATTTCTGCTTCCAGCTCCTTGGGCCTCTTGATGGGAAACTGGGTTTCCTCCTTTTTTTTCTTGTCACTGGCCACCAGTACACCGGTTCTTGAACCGTCGCGGTACACCGTGGCCCCTTTGCACCCGTTTTTCCATGCATGTACATAGAGCTCACCAACAAGTTCCTCCTTGACATTGGCGGGAAGATTGATGGTCACACTGATGGAATGATCCACCCACTTTTGAATAGCCCCCTGCATCTTCACCTTTTGCATCCAGTCCACATCATTTGAGGTGGCTTTGTAGTAGGGGGACCTCTTTACAAGTTCTGCCAGATCCTCATCGGAGAAACTTTCCACCTCTGCCGGATCCATTCCGTTCACCTGAAGCCAGGTCAGGAAGTTATGGTGAAATACGTTGTACTCTTCCCAACTGTCGCCCACGTCATCAATAAAGGTAACATTGGCCTCTTTGTCATTGGGATTCACCTTTCTGCGGCGCTTGTAAACAGGAAGGAAAACAGGTTCAATTCCCGAGGTGGTCTGGGTCATCAGGCTGGTTGTTCCTGTGGGGGCAATGGTCAGCAGCGAGATGTTTCTCCGACCATGTTGTTTCATCTCTTCAAGTAACTGAGGGTCTTCTTTTCCCAGCCTGTTCACAAATGGATTATCTTTTTCACTATTATAGTCAAAAACTTCAAAAGCTCCCCGTTCTTTGGCCATGGTTACCGATGACCGGTAGGCTTCCAGGGCAATGGTTTTATGCACTTCCACTGAAAAATCGATGGCATTTTCACTGCCATACCGCAACCCCATTGCGGCCAGCATATCTCCTTCTGCGGTGATACCCACGCCTGTCCTTCTTCCCTCGAGTGCTTTTTTCTTGATATTTTCCCACAAATGAATCTCTACCCTTTTGATCTCTTCATCTTCCGGATCCGCATAGATCTTATCAAGAATGGCATCTACTTTTTCCAGCTCCAGATCGATAATATCATCCATGATCCTCTGGGCAAGTCCCACATGCTTGCGGAATTTTGCCCAGTTGAACTTCGCCTTTTTGGTAAAGGGTTCATCGACGTAACTGTATAAATTAACTGCCAATAACCTGCAACTGTCATATGGACAGAGTGGAATTTCACCGCATGGATTAGTAGAAACGGTTCTGAAACCTCTGTCAGAATAGCTGTCTGCTACCGATTCGCGGGTAACAGTATCCCAGAACAGGATTCCGGGCTCGGCCGATTTCCAGGCATTGTGAACGATCTTTTTCCACAAATCGCGGGCAACGATCTCTTTGGTGTGGGTGGGATTGTCAGATTCAATTGGATATTGTTGTAGAAAATTCTTCCCCTCCACCACAGCCTTCATAAATTCGTCATTGATCTTAACTGATACGTTGGCGCCGGTAACTTTACCCGATATCATTTTTGCATCTATGAAATGCTCAGCATCAGGATGCTTTACCGAAATGCTCAACATGAGTGCCCCTCTGCGCCCATCCTGGGCCACTTCACGGGTTGAATTGGAGTAGCGCTCCATAAACGGAACAACCCCTGTGGAGGAAAGGGCACTGTTCAATACCGGGCTTCCTGATGGCCTGATGTGAGACAGGTCATGGCCGACGCCGCCACGGCGCTTCATCAACTGAACTTGCTCCTGATCGATCTTCATAATACCGCCATAGGAGTCGGCGAGCCCTTCGTGCCCGATAACGAAACAGTTTGAAAGACTTGCAATTTGAAAATTATTCCCGATGCCGGTCATGGGTGAACCCTGGGGAACAATGTATTTAAATCTGTGCATTAAATCGAACAGCTCATCAAAAGAAAGGGGATTGGCATACCTGCTTTCAATGCGATAGATTTCAGAAGCGAGACGCCTGTGCATATCATCCGGCGTACGCTCATAAATTTTACCTTGTGAGTCTTTCAGTGCATACTTATTAACCCAGACCCTTGCAGCGAGGGTATCTCCTTTAAAATATTCAAGAGAGGCTTGATAGGCTTCATCAAAACTGTACGTATGTCTAAGCTTTTGTCCTTCTTCAGTTTGTTTGCTCGATGTTCCTGCAAGCTCTTTTTCGACAAGCGTCAAGTTTTTCTGTGGTACTGCCTTTTCTGCCATTCTTTTCAGTTTTGTAATTCTCCTTTAGATTGGGTGTCTAACAGAACACCAAAATAATCATTGAGCTTACCCATTTCAATCCTTAGTTATCATCTAATATCAACAAGCCCTTAACCTTCTGAAAATCTGCTTGTTATAAAAACGACTCTGGGATTAGAGATAATAAGTCCCTCTTTCTCAATCTAAAAACCAATTGATTTTCCTGTGTAGGTGATGAAAAAGGGGTCCCTTGTGATACAGATTTCGGGAAATGAAATTAAGAAGAAATCGAAAGCGATTGGAGTGAATGGTGACTCATTTTATTAACAAGAAATCAACCCTAAAGCTAACTCAATTATATTCAGACACATGAGGAAAATCATGAAAAATTCAAAGGTTATGATTTGTTAAATAGCTGGTATATTGATTATTATAAGAATATTGGATGGCGTCCGGATCGCTTCATCCCAGTGTTCATGCGGGTTTATCAAATCAAAAAAAAGTTGCGATTTCTAACTGCAACTGATAAAAAAAGAACCTTGAAAATCAAGGCCCTTTTTTATACTCGAAAGATTTTTAGAATTAAAAGAGGTACCGAATTCCGATCTGAGCTTGCCAGCGCGAGCTTTGCACCCCGATATCATCAATATCCCAGACATCTCCACCCGGATCATCAAAAGTAAAGGTCGGCGTATAGTCGCCATTGACATCATCAATAAACCCATCAAATTCGATGAGCTGCAGTGCATCTTTACTGACATAATACATCCGGCCCCACTTGTTGTTGATCAGGTTGCCAAGGTTGAACAGATCAAATGTAAGTTGCAGGGTGTGTGTAATGTCGCCACCGCTCACATAAATATCCTGTGCAAACTTAAAGTCCACCACATTTGAAAAAGGCATACGGGCTCCATTGCGTTCAGCATATTCTCCCCTTCGGTTACTCAGGTAGGCATCGTTCTCAATAAAACTATTTAAAGCGGTCCACTGTGTACCTGCAGTTGCTGCATCTGTGAATACTATTTCACTTTGAGATGCAGGCACATAAAGCAGGTTTCCGGCATTTTCACCCTCCCCATTCAGATCACCAAAATCGTTGTATACATAGGAGAAGACGTCACCGGACTGACCATTGTAAAAGAGGGTGAAAGACGAAGTCATGTGATTAATCCAGTCCACTTTGTAATTCAAATAACCCACAATCCTGTGCCCAAGGTCAAAGTCTGAAACAGTCAGATCAAGGTAATTCAGTCCATTCACATTTTCATTGTATCTCCACTGTGAACTGTTCTGACTGGATGTGCCATCATTGATTGTTTTCGCTCGTCCAAAGGTATACGACAGACTGGCTGTGAAGCCATTATCGAAAGGTTTTTGCAACTGGGCAGTGAAATTATAGGTATATCCTTTGTTGGTATTCGTACCCAGCATAACCCTGGTATAATCGCTGGTGATGCCATTGGACGAATAATAATTACGGTTATCGGCTCCATCAAGTTTTTGTTCTGGATTTGGATCCAGGTTCACATTGAAGTAGTTTACATTGTTCAATGTCTTTGTAAATAGCATCTCTACAGTACCAATCATACCCCAGGGTAACTTCTGGTCAACCGCAAGGTTGACTCTGAACATTTGGGGAAATTTGAAATCTTTGGCGAAAAGGTCTATTTGTCCCCCGTACGGAGCATCGGTATATCCCCAGATTGGATTCTTGTATTGTTTGTCCCACCCTGGTTTGAAATAGATGGGATCTCCCCATGAGCTCCTGTGGTATAATCCGCCAATCACTACTCCACTGTTGGTGTAAGATCCACCTGGCCATACCAGAGGCAGACGCGAGGTAAAGACACCTATACCGCCACGCAGCTGTGTGGATTTATCACCCGATACATCCCAGTTAAATCCCATTCTTGGTGAGAACATGAGCTGAGATGATGGCATATGTCCCGATTGTGCTCCTTCCAGATCCCATCCCTGGGCTTCAATTTCACCGATCGTGGTATTGTTGAAATGATCATCTACCGGACTCTCAGTAAGGAAGATAGGCATATCTATCCGGACTCCAAAGGTCAATTTTAAATCAGAAGAAGCCTGGAATTCATCTTGTGCATATACTCCCCACTGCATCATGTTGAAATCAGCGGCAGCAGCCGATCCGTCACCGGTGATATTATCCACCAGAGAATAACCCCTTTCATACTGATAAGCCGGGACTTCTCCATCACCTCCGCCATTCCCGGTTACGGTCATGAAATCGGCAACGCTCGAATAGCGATATTCACCGTAATTCTTTCTCATAAAGAGGTTGTATGTGGAAGAGAGTTCAATGTTGGTACCCACAGTGATGGTGTGTTTCCCTTTGTAAATACTGTAATTGTCTGTAATAGTAAAAATGTTTTGATCAAGAGCATTTGCAGTTGAATAAGGTTCAGAACCAAAATAGAGGGTTCCGGCGCCATCAAATACCCTGAAGGCCGGGAAATTATCCCCGTATGGATCCCTGTCGTCCTTCACAGAAGTATATCCAATAACCAGGCTATTCGAACTGGCAGTCAGATTAGATTTTAACTCCAGCGCGGTTGAATTGGTTACACTGGGGAAATACTCTGCATTGTTTAGAAAATTCAGCGATCGTGAACTCGAACTGTTGGTTTTAATGGCCTCCAGGCTGGTATAGCTGTGTCTGAAGGTAAGCTTATGCTTCTGGTTGATGTTCCAGTCGATCCTGGCAATCAATTTATTAGAATTGAGTTCATCGTTCTTGCTTAGGTAACTGCCGGGATTGTAGCCAAAATCATTGGTCAGTTTATCCGACACAGCCTGTACGGCAGCCTCATTGCTATCGCCCGAATAGTCTGCAAAGTTAAATGGTTTGGGAGTTTGCTCCCGCTGCATCTCACCATTGATAAAAAAGAACAATTTGTTCTTAATGATAGGGCCACCAACCCTGAATCCATACGTGTTAGAGCTGAACTCTGGTAGTGACGTCCGTTCTATACTCTCATTGTCGGTAGGGGTTTTTCCTGCCAGACTTTCATTCCTCATAAAATAATAGGCCGATCCTGTCACCGTATTGGATCCACTTCGGGTGACGGCATTAATGCTCGCTCCCGCAAATCCTGACTGGCGCACATCATAGGGTGCCAGTGTGATCTGGAACTGCTCAATGGCATCCATGGATATAGGAGTACCATAAGTCTGACCACCATTGGTTCCGGTGGCTGAAAGTCCAAATACATCATTGTTTACCGCGCCATCAAAAGAAATGGCATTGAAGCGGTTGTTGATACCGGCAATAGAGATAGCTCCGTTTCCGTCCACGATGGCCTGAGGGGTCATCCTGGTAAAGTCTGCCAGGTTCCTGTTTACCGATGGCAGGTCACTGATCTGCTCCTCGCCCACTACAGTTTCAGCACCTGTCCGGTTGCCGTCAAATACATCGAACTCTCTTACCCGGCTGCCTACAACTTGTACTTCAGCAATAGCCACCTGAGTCATGCCAAGATTCGCGTTGATCTGGAACGTCTGGCCCAGCGTCAGGTATATATTTCCCTGCTCAAAATTTTCGTATCCCACATACGAGATCGTTACCTTGTAAGGACCTCCAATGTGTAAGTTCGGAATCCGGAAATATCCTTTTTCCCCGGTTATGGCACCGAACTGAGAACCTGTTGGCTCATGCACTGCAACCACAGTTGCACCGGCTAGTGGCCTTGAATTATCGTCCAGGATCTGACCGTTCATACCCGCGGTGGTTGTACCCTGACCCATTCCGCTCAATGCCATACCAAAGACAGCAAAAGAGAGCAATAACTTTTTAATCCTTTTCATGGACATTTTAGTTTTAGGTAAATAGAGATATAATTCACGAAAGTACCCTAAAATTATATAGCTATCTATGGGCAGAAAGCTACTCTAAAGCATGTTCTCTTCTGATTTTTTGCACACCTTTTCCATTATGGCAGAGGTGGCTCCAATCCGCTCCAAGACATAGTTTCCAGAGATTTTGGATGAGGTTTTCAACAGCTCGGGATTTTTCAACTGTTGATGAATGGTTGATATTAACTCCTTTTCATCATGAACCGGGAAGGCAGCCGAGAGCGCTGAAAGTTCCACAGCTTCGGAAAATTTTTGGTGGACCGGACCGAATATTACCGGTAGTCCATAGGTAGCGGCTTCCAGAATATTGTGAATTCCTTTTCCAAATCCTCCTCCTATATATGCCAGGGTTCCATACCTGTACAAGTAGGAAAGCTGACCAATGGTGTCTACGATGACAACACGGGTATCAATGGGAATTTCCTGGTCCAGATCCGTAAACAAAACACTGCTGGAGAACCGCTTCTGTAACTTGCAGACATGTGTTCCCGATAATTCATGCGGAGCAATAATCCACCGGACATCCTCCGGAAGTTCATTAAAAGCATGCTCCAGCAATTGTTCATCCCGCTCCCAGGTGCTCCCTGCTACGATGACTATTGAATTCTTCGAGAATGCCTCAAGGGGAGGATTCCGGTATTCCGTGGTTGCAACCTGCTTCACCCTGTCAAACCGGGTATCCCCGGTCACAGTTACCCGTGTGAATCCGAATCGTTCGAGCAGGTCCATCGAATCATCCAGCTGCACGAATATATGGGTGAAATAATTCAGGAGTTGCCTGTACCATTTGCCATACCATTTAAAAAACAACTGTTCGGGTCTGAAAATGCCTGAAATCAAATAGACAGGGATTTCCCTCTTGTTCAGGCGATGCAGATAATGATACCAGAACTCGTATTTGATAAACAGGACCATCTCCAGGGACAGGTACCCGATCAGCAGACGAGCATTCCGCGAGGTATCCAATGGGAGATACATTACATGGTCAGCATATTCGTATGTCTTCCGCTTTTCATAGCCTGATGGTGAGAAAAAAGTAAGCAATATCTTGTGGCGGGGGAACCTCAGGCGTGACTCCTCCAGCACAGGCCTGCCCTGCTCAAACTCTCCTAAAGATGCACAATGGAACCAGATGACCTTCTCTTCCGGTCCGATTGCATGCCTTAGTTTCTCCTGCCAGCCTCTTCTCCCGGCCAACCAAAGTTTTGCTTTGCTGTTCCATGGTGAAATAGCCCATGCGGCCGCGCAGTACAACCTGACTCCTATGGAATAGAATACTCTCATTTGTTTGCGGTTCAGGGTTTGTCACGGGTTGACAGGCTTACCAGCCACACGGCAAGAAATGCCAGGATCCATGAGACAAACCTGACACTGATTACCGTATCCAGTACCGTAAGTTCCGACCAGACAACGGTGGATATAAAACCGGTAGAGAGCCCTGCTATCACCCCCTGATAAGTCACCTTTTTCCACGAGAGCATAAGCAGAATCAGCGGTCCAAAGGAAGATCCCAATCCAGCCCATGCGTATGACACCATGGAGAAGATTAATTTATCTGAGGTAAGGGCAATAGTAAATCCAGTGAGTCCTACGGCGATAGTAATTATCCGGCTCCCCCTTAGCATTGCCGTATCTCCCACGTTTCTTCCCAGGGTCCTGTGAAAGAAATCCTCAATAATGGATGAACTGATCACCAGCAATTGACTGTCGGCAGTTGACATCATAGCTGCAATAGCTCCGCTTATAAAAATGCCAGCCAGCCAGGCCGGTAATAATTCGTTGGCCATGTGAGGCATCACCTTTTCAATGTCATCGAAAATCCCCTGTTCATAAAAACCTGCCCCGATGATACCAATGAGCACCGCCCCGGTAAATGCAGGAATCACCCATGCTATGGCGATCCTCCTAGAGATTTTAATCTGCTCCGGCTTTTTGATGGCCATGAACCTGGTCAGCAGATGTGGTTGACCCATGTATCCAAGTGCCCAGCTAAGTCCGCTTACAATTAAGGCAGCTGCTGCCCAGCCTGATTTTCCTCCGGTAAAGGAGAGGAGCGGATGTCCCTCTTGTGCAACCAGGTTGGCCAATGGTTGTGAACCTTCACTTATTTCTTTCAATTCTACCAATCCTACCAGGGGCAGCACTACCAGTGTTCCGATCATAATGATCCCCTGAACAAGATCTGTCCAGGCTACCGCGAAAAACCCTCCCATCATAGTATAGAAAATGATTACTGCAGCACCAAGAACCATTCCTGTGGTCTGTTTCATTCCAAATGTAACATTCAGGATCTTTCCAGCTCCGTTAAATTGGGCGGAGAGATAAAAGATAAAAAAGAAGATGATGATGAATGTTGCCAGGATCCTGATGGTGGATTGCCCCTTGTTAAATGCGGCGGACAAAAAAGTAGGCAGTGTAATTGCTCCAAGCCGCTCAGTCTCTTCCCGCAGTGCTTTGGCGATAAAGAACCAATAGAAAATGATCCCGCTGACGCAGCCTAATGCTGTCCAGAATTCAAGCAATCCCGATGCAAAAGCTGCTCCGGGAAGCCCCAGCAACAGCCAGGCACTCTCGCCCGAAGCGCGTTCAGAAAATGCAACCACCCACGGATTTAATTGCCGGCCTGCAAGAAAAAAGTCTTTATGAGATTTGTTAATGCTGTAAGTAATAAATCCGACAACCAGAATCACAACCAGATAAAAAATGAAACCAAGAAGTGCGAAATTCATGCCCTAATATAGATAAAATCGGTCAGTCGGGGAAGGTCGATGAACCGTTGGGTTGATAGGTATATTCCAACGAAACCTCATTGAAAAGAGCCCCGCTCTCTCCCTCAAAATTCTGAATGTCCTTTACTAACAATTTCACATAATTTCCAATTTCCGTCTGCTGTGCCCATACCTGGTAGAGCTTCACTGTATCACTGACTGTCTCAAATTGTAAGCCATCTTCGACCTTTACATACTTGTTGTAAAAGTCCCGGGCACTTTCCAGGTTTTCAAATTCCCCGATCAGTGCAAACCCGTTCATCTGACCTGGGGTATTGAACCCCGGCAGTGTGATAAAACCTCCCCCCGCTACAAGGACACGGTATGCTTCATTAATAATGTCAGGCAACGGTTCTCCCTGGTACTCAAACCTGTAGTACTCTCCGTCTTCATAAGAATACCCGAATAGGTAGTAGCTTTCCCCAAAGGTCTCCGAGCTTAGCTGTATTTCCCCTGTCTTATCAGGGCCTAACAGGCCTTTACAACTGCTCATTCCGAAAAGCACCAAGAGCACAGTCCCAAATAGTATACCACTTCTTCTCATCCTGAAAAAGGTTTAAAACGCCGCCATTAACAGGTCAATATCTTTGGATGGAATCCCCAGGCGATCTCCAACAGTTTCATTTATGAGGATGCCGTTGTAGATATAAACCCCATGCCTGAATCCAATATTCTCCTTAAGGTGTTTTCCCATTCCTCCGGAATCTCCCATCCCTGCTATGAGAGGCGTAAATACATTGCTGATGGCAATGGATGCAGTCCGCGCTACCCTGGAAGGGATATTGGGAACGCAGTAGTGAATAACTCCGTGCTTCACAAATACCGGATCGACCTGGGTCCTCATCTCCGAAGTCTCGATGCAACCACCCTGGTCAATACTAATATCAATGATCACCGATCCTTTTTTCATCTCTTTTACCATCTCCTCAGTAATAAAAAAGGTACTTTGCAATTCATCCCTTCGGATGGCACCGATCAATACATCGGCCGACCGGAGTGCCTTCAGAATTACTCTCGGGTGAAATATAGATGTGGGGACCATGCTCCCCACAGCATTCTGAAGGCGTCGAAGCCTGTGTATGGATTGATCAAATACCTTTACCTCAGAACCAACCCCCATAGCCGCGCGAACAGCATATTCTGCCGCTGTTCCGGCGCCCAGGATCACCACCTCTGTGGGAGTAATCCCTGTTACTCCGCCAAGCATGACTCCTTTTCCACCCCTCACATTACTTAAGTATTCTGCGGCGATCAACATACTGGTGGTCCCGGCAATAGCGCTCATGCTCCTAATGGCAGGATAACAGTTGTGTTTGTCCTGAAGCTTCTCGAAGGCAATGGCAGTGATTTTTTTCTGCATTAAACCTCTGATATACTTTTCTTCGCAATGGGTAAAAACCTGGAACGAGGAGAGCAACGTTTGTCTCTCCTTCATCAAAGCTATCTCATTTAGGGTCGGTGGACTGATCTTTAAAAGAACATCGCATTCTCCAAAAATCTCTTGCTTTTTGTCAGTGATGAATCCGCCTCTCTCAGAATAGTCAGAATCCGGATAATTAGCAGCCTTTCCGGCACCAGCTTCCAGGATTACTTCGTGACCTTGCCCTGTAAGGATTTCAACGGCTTCCGGAGTAATGGGTACCCGGCTTTCAATGGTGTGATCATCCAAAGGTATTCCAATTTTCAAACTCTTTTGCTTGTTCCCTACTTCGAGCATCTCTTCCTGGGGCATCAATCCCTCTTTGCGTATGTTGAATGAGGATGATCCGGATTTTTCCATGGGTACAATTGGTTAACGGGTAGCCAAAAATAATACAAATTGACAGCAATGTCAAGATAAGTTATAATGCGGGAGGTTCAAAAATGTAATTCCCTGGATCCGTTAGCAGCAACGGTTATTTCTGTCCTGAGAGCATCGTCCGGGATCAGGTGACTGGCTTTTTCCGGCCACTCTATGAAACACCGGTCCCCGGAATAAAAATATTCCTCATATCCCATATCAAATAGCTCCGTAGGATCTTCGATCCTGTATAGATCGAAATGATAAATGGAGGTGCCATCGGCGCGAAAATATTCATTGACCAGTGAAAATGTGGGACTATTCACTTCAGTTGTCACTCCCAGTGCTCTGCAAAGGGCTTGAATAAAGGTGGTTTTTCCGGCTCCAAGTTCACCGGAAAAGGCAAGTACGCTGTACTGACCGGTTGCTTTCAGGAAGTGCATTGCCGCCCTGTCGATCTGGTCCAGCGAGGGTATGGAAATGGTACTCATTTTACCTGACAGGTGATAGAATTGAAATGGGAATCAACATCTCCTCCATAGAGATCCCCCCGTGTTGGAACGTATTCCGGTAGAGATTTACAAAATGGTTATAATTGTTTGGGTATACCATAAAATCATTATTCATGGCAAAAATATAGCTGGTACTCACATTGACCTTCGGAAGGAATACTACATCTGGTCTGTGTATTTCATATACCTCTTTCGTATTGTAATTCAGGTTTTTACCCTGCTTATACCTGAGGTTAACCGACGTGCTCCTGTCGCCGATTACCTTAATGGGATTGTTCACACGCACCGATCCATGGTCTGTGGTAATAACCAGCCTGATGTCGTGCTGATTCAATTGCTTGAGTACTTCATACAGGTAGGAATGCTGGAACCAGGATTGAACCAGAGACCTGTAGGAGGATTCATCGTAAGCCAGTTCTCTGATCATCTCAATTTCCGTACGCGCATGAGACAACATGTCTACAAAATTGTAAACCAATACGTTAAAGTCGAAGTTAAGCAGATCGCGGTAATTCTCGACTAATTTTTTACCCACTCGCTGGTTGCTTATTTTCTTATAATTAAACGACCCCGTAATTCCTAACCGTTCGATCTGTTTACGGCACAACTCCTCCTCAAAGGCATTCTTTCCACCTTCTCCGGCCTCATCAATCCAGAGCCCGGGATACCGTTCCTGAATTTCGAGAGGCATCATTCCGGCTAACATGGCATTCCGCGCATACTGGGTAGCGGTTGGGAGAATGCTGGAAAATACCGTCTCCTCCTCTACCCGGTAGAGGTCCGTTATCTCCTGTTCAATAAGCTTCCAATGGTCATAACGCAGGTTATCTATAATGATGACCACAACTTTCCCCTGATCGAGGAGGGGAAATACTTTTTGTTCAAATACATAGGGCGAAGTAAGGGGAGTATCCCCGGAATTTTTAATGAACCAACGATCATAGTTGCTTTTTATGTAGCGTGCAAATTCTTTGTTGGCTTCGATCTTTTGCAGTCGAAGCACATCTTCCATTCCGTCTGTGCCACCCGAGTCAAGCTCCCGTTCCCAGTAGACAAGGCGGGTATAGATATCCACCCACTCATCGAAGGTCCGTGCACTGTTGATCTGAATACCAATCCGGCCAAACTGGGATTGATAAGATGAGGCCGTTTTTGCAGTGACAAGGCGCTTCGTATCGATATTCTTTTTTATTGTGAGTAAAATCTGCTTGGGATTTACAGGTTTGATTAAATAATCTGAAATCTTGCTTCCTAAAGCTTCGTCCATGATATCCTCTTCCTCACTTTTGGTGATCATCACCACAGGGGTGGATGGAGAAATGCTTTTTATCCTGTCCAGCGTTTCCAGACCGGATAAGCCTGGCATGTTTTCATCCAGAAAAATCAGATCGAAATCATTCTTTAAAACCAGGCTAAGGGCATCCGTACCATTGCTGGCAGTTGTAACCGCGTACTGCTTCTCCTCCAGGTATAAGATGTATGGTTTCAGAAGATCAACCTCATCGTCTGTCCATAATATGTGGATCTTCCTGTCCATTACTTTTGATTTAAGTAGTATTTCAGGTAGAACAGGTAGTATGGATTAAATACTTTCTGTTCAGATAGGATGAGGAAATTGCCTTTGGAAATGATTATCATCCTGTACTGGGACGGGTCGATTCCCTTCAGGATCTCATCCTGATGTTCATCCAGTGCCTGAAGGTACCGTGTGGCCCCATCAGCATTTGTAAAAGTACTTATTGCCAGCATGTTGTAAGAATCTGTCAATGGGACCTTCTCGATCTTCAAGTCATACTGGTTGAAATTGTCCAGGTTATAATTTAACACATCAAAGCTCACCTGGTTCACATCTTCGCTTGAGTTTAGGGCAATCAACACGTAGTGCTCCTGTTCGGGGTTATATACCGAGTAAATCACCTCGGCTTCTTTGGCCTGATCGGCTTCCTTGATCTCCGGGAACTCCACGTACATATAATCAATGAGCTCCTGGGCATGCCTGCTCTCTTCCGCACCCGGGTGTTGGGAAATCAAAGAATCGAGCTCCACCTTCATTTCCTCTTTTCCTCTCATAGCTCCCACCGAAAGCGCCTTGATGTACTTGAACTTAGGAATAAGCGGATCATTGGCATACAGGGAGATGGCCGTGTCTGCGCCTGCAACCACTGAATCATACTCCTTTTGCTGATACTGATAGAATACCTGTTCATAAAACCTGACGGCCTTTTTTTCCTCTGCTTCCAGTTCCTCAATATAGTTGGGATTGTTAAGTAGTTTGGAATAATGTGAATCAGGATATTGGGCCAGTAACTGCGCTTTATAGTAACCTGCCCGGGCAGGATTCTGTATGTTGTTGTTCAGGTTGTGTAAATTGAACATGGCAGGTGCTGCAAATTTCCCTTCGGGGAATCTCGACATCAACTCTTCAAAAGATTTGATGGACTCCTGGTAATCAAGTAATTTCTCTTTGTAGATCACACCCATTTTATTGAGGGCTTCCTCGAGTCGCAGATTGGATTGTTGCATTGCCGAGTCGGTAAGCGGAATAGTGGCAAGGTAAAACTCCCGTGATTTGTTATCAAAGATCACCACTCCTTCACCTCCTTCAATGCTGTCACCTTCGGCACCAGATGCCCCATTTAATACGGAAATGCTTTGCTTGTTTTTTCTCCTCCAGTTATCTTCCAGTTTCCTGTCTCCCCATTTCATCCTGAATTCTGGCTGACCAAAGCTCTTGGCATTCAGGTTATAGAAATACCATTTCCCCCCCTGCTGTGTTTCATTGCCCGTCCTTCTGTTTACGTTGTCATTAAACATCATGGACTGGTTGAAAGCCATATCCTGCATGGCCTGTTGCTCAGCCTGGCGGGCCTCTTCTTCCTTCGCGATCACTTGTTCAATGATCCCGTCAATGATAGAAAAACGCTCATTTTCAGGAAGTGTGGCGAGCATTTGCACACTATCCTCCAGTTCGTAACTTGAGATGTTATATACAAGATCACTTAAACTTGCCGAAAGTGATGACAATCCTTCATAACCTGGATAATCCCGATCCAGAAAAGAAACGGCAGAATCGTAGTAGGCGGCTGACATGATGTAGTTGGGATCCTCATAAAATAATTTTGCCAGAGTAAGTGAGGAAAATCCTTTCTGGTACTGGTTCTGAATGCTGGAAGATACCGATAGCTGGTAATACCCAATGGCATCTTCCCTATGGCCCTCCTCCATAGCAATGTTTCCGAGGGCAAAGTAAATCTGGTCCTTATATTCTTTGTTCTTGCTGTCCTTAAGCATTTTAGCCAGAAGCTTCTTCAGCTCCTCACTGTTCGCGCTGCCCGATTCGAATACTTCCGCCATGCTCACTCTGGCATTAAATGCCATCTCGTAAGGAGGATTGTACCTGGTTACCTGCCTGTACTTTTCAAGCGCAAGGTCATTTTGTTCCGATTCTTCATAGAGTTGCGCCAGAATGTAGGAATATCTTATCTTTTGTTCCTTTTTCACTCCCTTAGTTTCCAGGGCAATTTCCAGATGTTCTGCGGCAGCTTCGTACGATTTGTTTTTGATATGAAAATGTGCCTGGGTGGCATGAAAAGCCTGCAGGTAATCCTCAGGAAATTCATTTTCATCCGACAAAGCCGTCAGGATTCTTTCTGCTTCTCTCATCTCCCCGATCATGATGTATGCACGTGCCAGCCATGTCATGGCTAAAAAACGAATCTCCTCATCCGGAAAGGTAATCATCACATGCTTAAAGGTTTCCACCGCGAGGAAAAAATTCCCCTGGTACATATAGGCTTTTCCCATGAGCATGTAGGAATCATCCACCCACTTGTTAAACTCTTTCTTCTCGAAAAATGCTTTGTCCTTGGCTGATTGGTTCCCTTCTTTTACTTTTGGTTTGGCGGAGATGGAGTGGAAGGTAATCACTTTTGTGGCTTTATCAATGGCTCGTTTCATGTCAACGGTGACGGAAGTGTTCACTCCTTCATCCTCATAGAGGAAGAGGGCCAGGATCTGATTATAATCGTTGCGTATGGTCTGACCGGCTTTCAGCACACCCCTCTTGTAGCTTTCATTCCCATTAAAATAAACATTGTAATGAGACGTGAGGTTGTGATAATTCCTGCTCAATGAGGTGTTTTTCTCCACGCTGCATGAGATCAGGCCGCAGAAAATAACTAGTGGGGTAACTACCCTGTATATGGCAATCGGGTAAGGCAAATCAGTCCAGTTCCTACAAGACACCGTCAAGTTCTTACAAATAATTAACTGGTTTTGATATAACTTATTTTATCAGATAGTGAAAAAACTCAGGAATCATACACATTAATCACTTCTCTTATTTCAGGAACCTCGTTCCTGACAGCCATCTCCACTCCTGCTTTAAGTGTCTGCATGCTGTAGGGACATCCGTGGCATGCTCCACTCATTTCAACCCTTAGCACCATTTCATCGGTAATGTCAACGACGGAAATATCACCGCCATCGGCCACCAGATAGGGCCTGATCTTTTCTAATGCCTTTTCAACCCGGTCTATAATAGCTTCCATGATTGTTATCTTTAGATGTATATCTACTTGGTTGTTATCTCTACCTTCTTTGTAGGTTCTATCTCCATATTCCTTGTTTCAATAGCTTCTCCAACTGCCAGGGCAAGTAGATAGAACGCACTTCCCGAGGGATTTTCTTTGATAAGGGCAACTGGCTCTCCTGCATCGCCCGATTCCCTAATCCCCTGAACAATAGGAATTTGTCCCAAAAACCGGATGCCCATTTTTTCTGCAAGATTTTTGCACCCTTCTTTTCCGAAGATATAGTATTTATTGTCAGGTAACTCCTCCGGGGTGAACCACGACATATTTTCAATTATTCCAAGTATCGGAACATTAATCTTATCCCCTGTAAACATATTAATTCCTTTAATCACATCCAGAAGGGCTACCTCTTGGGGGGTACTCACAATCACTACTCCTGTAATGGGAACTTCCTGAACCATAGTCAGATGTATATCACCCGTTCCGGGTGGCAAATCAATCAGCAGATAATCGAGCTCTCCCCAATCACCTTGTGAAATGAGCTGCTTCAGGGCACTGGTGGCCATAGGACCTCTCCAAATTACCGCATCCTCCGGTTTCACAAAGAGACCCACAGACAAAAGTTTAATCCCGAATTTCTTGATAGGTAAAATCCATTCAACGCCATCCCTTGAATGGGCTTCAGGGCGTTTCCCTTCAATATTGAACATTTTGGGTATTGACGGACCGTATACATCAGCATCAATCAAGCCTACTTTGGATCCAGTTTTTGCCAGGGCCACTGCCAGATTTACTGCTACGGTTGATTTGCCGACTCCACCTTTGCCGGAAGCGATGGCAATAATGTTCTTCACATTCGGAAGCACCTCTGGTTTGGAAGGAGTATCCGGCACCTGGACCTGGATGTGTTCCAGAGTGAGTGTATCTTTCCCAAAGGAATTATTTACAACTCGCAAACAGGCCTTTTTCAGGGACTGTATGAATGGGTCGTTGGGTTTACTGAATTGCAATCCGATCCAGAGTTCACCCTCCCTGTATTGTACATCCCTGACCATGCCCAGGTCCACAATGCTCTTCTTTGTCTCCGGGTGAAGGATCTGGTTTAATACTTCCAATATTTTCTCCTTTTGTATCTCCATAATTCCCTCAATATAGCACCGGCAAAGATAGCTATTATTATTTAGATTAAGTTAAGATCATTCAGCTCAAGGGACGGATCCCAGAAGATTTCCCTGAAATTTAAAATCCGGTTTTTATCCACTATGGCTCCTTCGTTTTCAAGTAACTCCTGCATAAGATTGGATCCGGTAAAATAATGCTTCCCAGTCAGCAATCCGTTGCGGTTTACCACCCGGTGGGCCGGAATAAATTCACCAAATGTATGGGACTGGTTCAGGGCCCATCCCACCATCCGGGCTGCTCCAGGTGCTCCGATATAACGGGCAATGGCCCCATAAGAGGTCACCCTTCCGTTAGGGATCAGTTTAACTACTTCATATACGCGGTCGAAAAACCGGTCATTCGATGTCATAAGTAAGCTCCATAATTTCCTGCTGGACCGGCAACCGAAATTGAATGAAACAGATCGGCTTACCCTCCTTTAAAAAAATAGTTTCATAATAGGTCCGAATGGAAACTGCCTCATTTTCCCATCCTTCCAAATAAATATTCCTCGATTTTCTCTCAATGGAGAGTTTATTATACCTGGCAAGCTCAAGGGTATAGAGGTAGAGCAATTGGTTATCAGTTTTTAGATGAATCGCACCATTATCCTTAAGGAAGTGCCTGTACAAGTTTAAAAAGTAGGCTCCGGTAAGTCTTTTTTTCTTTTTTTTTCTTTTTTCCTGCGGATCCGGAAAAGTGATCCACAATTCGTCTACCTCATCTTTGGCAAAAAAGGACGGGATAAAATCAATGCGGCTACGGAGAAAAGCCACATTGGTAAGATTTTCTTCGGAGGCTGCCCTGGCCCCGGTCCAGATCCGGGCTCCCTTGATATCCATTCCCAGGTAATTGCACTCCGGATGATTCCTGGCCAGACCCACGGTATATTCACCTTTGCCGCATCCCAGCTCCAGTATGAGTGGGCCTTCGTTCCGGAACACTTCTCCGACCCATTTGCCTTTGAGATGGAAATCTTTGCGTAAAACCTCATCGTATGAGGGCTGGAACACCCTTTCAAAGGTTCCAAGCTCTTTGAATCTCGACAACTTTTTCTTTCCCAAATCAATCTGACTTGATACGTTCGATTCGAATACCCAGGTCTGTAACCGGAAGTTCCGGATTCCTCATTCCCTGTTCCAGAGTGAATGTATAGGTGCCTTGCTGTCCAAATTTCGTGTTTTTCCTGTACAACAACCGCAACTCCCTCAGATTGCCTGTCCCTTTGCCAATCCATCGTCCATCAGGATTGGCAAGTATCATATTTACGGTGTCCTTGAGGAGTTGGCCCGAGGGACCTTTCACATGCACAAAGATGTACAGATTGCTCATGGGATAGTCCACCGTGTGCCGAAGCTGAAGATAAATGTTGTGCATGGATACCGTATCGGTAAGGTCAACTTTGAATTCCCTTGCATCGGTCCATTTCCATAAGCCATCCTCTGGTTGCTGATAGTGATCATATACCATAGTTGGATCGCACGAGGAAAGGAGCAAGATCAGCATGAACGCTGAAGTTTTCAGAAGACACTTCATGAACTCTAAGGATGACTTTTGTGTGGCCTGAATTTATTCTTTTTTTTATTCTTTTTTTTATTCTTCTTATGGCTCTTTTCAAACCGTGTCAAGCTTCCTTCTCCTGCACCATCGGTATACCTCATGCCCTTTATTTCCGGACTCACGCTGACTTCCATTAGCTCCTCGGGAACCTGGCCCTTCTTATTTAATTCCCTGATTTCCGCCACTCTTTCCACCGGAATTGGAACCAGAGCCTGGGCTCCCCCACTCGCAGACCTGAACCACATGATGTTTCTGTACACATCTGTTTTAAAGTGAAAGGCTTCACCCTGGGAAGTTTTTAAAGGCTTTTCGGTATCCGGAAATTCCTTTCGGGCATCCTCATAACCGGCGAGTTCATAGTTCAGACAACACTTTAATTTACCGCACTGTCCGGCCAACTTCTGGGGATTGAGGGCAACCTCTTGAATACGTGCCGAATGGGTACTTACAGACACAAAATTGGTAACGAATGTGGAACAGCATAACTCTCTACCACACGTGCCTATTCCTCCAATCCTCCCGGCCTCCTGCCTGGCTCCTATCTGTCTCATCTCTATTCTGATCCGGAAAGTTTCCGCCAGTACCTTGATCAATTCCCTGAAATCGACCCGTTCATCGGCAATGTAATAAAAGATAGCTTTGGTGTTATCCCCTTGATACTCAACATCCCCGATTTTCATGTTCAAACCCAGGTCTGATGCAATCTGCCTGCTTCTGAGCATGGTCTTCTCTTCCTGCAGGATAGCCCCTCTCCACTTATCTATATCCATCGGCTTTGCTTTCCGATAAACCTTTTTCAGCTCCTCAGTCGTTGCATTATTTTTTGTCCGGGAACGCTGCCTCTCAACAATTTCACCAGCGAGAGCAATGATGCCTATATCGTGGCCGGGCGAAGCTTCCACTGCAATGATGTCGCCACGTTTCAGCCTTAATTCGTTCACATTCCTGTAAATTCCCTTCCGGGTGTTCTTGAAACGAACCTCCACCACTTTGGGAATATCCGAGTCAGAAATCTCCCACAACCAATCGTAAGAATCCAGTTTGGAACAAGAGGTAAAATAGGCATTAATTCGGTCCGAATTTACGCTGTTTATCTCAAGTTGTTTGTCTGAGCAACATCCTCTGGTCTTCAGGTTATCCATGATGTAAAAATAGGGATTCGGTTTTCCAATTCAAAACCTGATCAGCTCTCCTGTGGAGCCGTTTGCATCAACAATCTGATTATCCTGATGGAAAGGTCCATGAGTATAATCCTTGGATTGCCATTAGCCTCGATGTGATTTCCTGCCGCATCGAAGGACTCCACCAGGGCACCTATATTTCCTTCGTGGATAAAGGGACTGAATTTCTCCGAAAATTCATATTCCTTGCGGGACATGTAGTTTAATTGGTCGGCATCCATATGAAGCATAAAGCTCTCCCTTAAGAGCCTTAACGAATAGTCCACCCATTGTTTTTGTCTTTCCCTGCCCAGACCGGCAACCTGATCTACCCAGTCATTGATCTCGATAATGCTCCTGGCATAGGTTAACCTCATGAGTCTGGTGAACAGGTCAAAATAAAAAAGTTCATTTGCATCTTGACCAATAGATTGAAGTGCGGTGTTAAAGCTCCCATTGGACTTGCTGATGGCATCCTCCATCAGCTGTGCGTCCTGAGTCCCTTGTTTCAACAGGCCTTCCTCTATCTCTGACTCAGAAAGAGGGGGCACATGCATTAACTGTGTTCTGCTCAATATGGTAGGAAGGATCTTATCAGTACTTTCAGACACCATGATAATCAGGGTCTTGTCGGGTGGTTCTTCAATCAATTTCAATAATTTATTGGCTGCGGCCTGGTTCATCTTTTCGGGCAACCATACGACCATCATCCTGTAATCCGATTCATAGGGTTTGAATCCCAGCTTCCTGATTATCTGAAGGCTTTCTTCCTTGTTGATCACACCCTGTTTGTTTTCTGCCCCAATGGATTCATACCACTGGTTTTCTGATAGATACGGATTGGATAACAGGGCTTCTCTCCACTCTTTCAAAAAGTGGTCACTCACCGGATCCTTTTGTACTTTGGCGGTTTTCAATACAGGAAATACAAAGTGTAGATCGGGGTGAACCAGTTTAGTGAATTTAAGGCAGGAAGGGCATCTTCCGCATGCATCGCCGGGTTGTCTTTCGTTGCAGGAAAGGTATTGCGTCATTGCAACCGCCAGGGCAAGTTTCCCCACACCCGGAGGACCAAATAACATGAGTGCGTGCGGGGTCCGGTTCTCGCGCACTAAATTGAGAAGCCTGTGTTTGACTTCAGTCTGTCCGATGATCTCTTTAAACAACATTTTCTTTACAATCTGTAAATGTAGAATTTCTTTTTTACCTTTGAAATCCCGGTTCAGGACCGATTTAATTCTCAAAAAAATATTGTGTATGCAAGTGATTGATAACTATAATTTTAAAGGGGTCAAAGCGATCATACGAGTAGATTTCAATGTACCCCTTGGCGCCCAGTATGAAGTAACCGATGATACCCGTATCCGCGGAGCAATTCCCACCATTAAAAAGGTGTTGCGGGAAGGAGGCTCAGCCGTATTGATGTCGCATCTGGGCCGGCCAAAATCCGGTCCCGAAGAGAAATTCTCGCTGAGGCATGTGATTCCCCAATTATCGAATCATCTGGGAATTGAGGTTCAGTTTGCCAATGATTGCATGGGTGAGGAAGCCGCTTTGAAATCCGCATCGCTCAAACCAGGTGAAGTTCTTTTACTTGAAAATTTGCGGTTTTACTCAGCAGAAAATAAGATTAAAACCGATGAAGAGAAAGCAGCTACCACTGTATTTGCACAGAAGCTGTCCACCTATGCCGATGTATATGTAAACGATGCTTTTGGAACAGCACACCGGGCGCACGCCTCAACAGCAGTAATTGCCGATTTCTTCGATGCCGAATCCAAAATGTTTGGTTTCCTGATCAACAAGGAAATCGAAGCCATGGACAGGGTACTCCATGGTTCTGAAAAGCCACTCACAGCCATCATGGGAGGGGCCAAGGTATCCGATAAGATCCAGGTAATAGAGAACCTTCTTGACAAAGTGGATAACCTGATCATTGGAGGAGGCATGACCTATACCTTCATCAAGGCCCGGGGTGGAGAAATCGGAAATTCTCTTTGTGAGGAAGATAAGCTGGATGTGGCCATCGAATTGGTGAATAAAGCTCAGGAGAAAGGGGTAAACCTGGTACTTCCTGTCGATCAGGTACTAGCGGATAAGTTTGATAACGAAGCCCTTACTGAGTTGGCCGACATCGACCATGGCAAGAAGGGATTTATGGGCCTGGACGTGGGAGCCAAATCAGTGGAGGCTCTATCAGAAGTGATCATGAATTCCAAAACAATTCTCTGGAACGGGCCCATGGGGGTATTCGAAATGCCTAACTTTCAAAAAGGGACTGCGTCCATTGCTCAGGCAATTGCTGAATCTACTGCGCGGGGTGCCTTCAGCCTGGTGGGAGGAGGAGACTCCGTGGCAGCAGTAAACAAATTTGGACTGGCCGACAAAGTTAGTTACGTCTCCACAGGGGGGGGAGCCATGCTGGAGTATATTGAAGGGAAGATTTTGCCAGGCATAAAAGCCATCAAGGGAACGTAAGGTGGCAGACACGATACAGGATATTTTTAATATCAATGATTCCAGAACCTTCAGGGATGCTGCCTTGAAGGTTTTTTATTATCAGTCGAAAAGCAATCCTGTATACCGGGATTATATCCATGGCCTGGGAATTGATCCTGCCAGTGTTTACAAAATAGAAGAGATTCCGTTCCTTCCCGTTGAGTTTTTTAAGACTCATGAGGTGATTTGTGAGGGAAAAAAGCCGGAAATAATTTTTGAGAGCAGCGGTACCACACAATCCAGCCCTGCCAAACATCACATCACCGAGGCTTCTCTTTACGAATTAAGTTTTACCAAAGGATTTGAGCATTTTAATGGTACTCTCAAAGACTTAAACATCCTGGCTTTGCTCCCTTCTTACCTCGAGCGGTCTGGTTCCTCCCTGGTATACATGATGGAGCACCTGATCAGGCAATCGGGTCATCCCGACAGTGGCTTTTACCTGGACAATATGACCGACCTCCTCAAGGTACTTCAAAAACGCAATGCAGATAACCACCCCACATTGCTGGTAGGGGTGAGTTTTGCATTGCTTGACCTGGCCGAATGCCATCCCATCAAACTCGGAGATCACATCAGAGTAATGGAAACCGGAGGTATGAAAGGACGCCGGAAGGAACTCATCAGAAGTGAACTGCACCAGAGACTGAGGGATAGTTTCGGCATCCCGATAATTCGTTCAGAATATGGGATGACCGAACTCCTTTCCCAGGGATACTCCGCCGGTCATGGCATTTTCCGAACACCACCCTGGATGAAGGTGCTTGTCCGCGACCCCAATGATCCGTTGACACTTCTTCCGGCCGGTCAGGCAGGCGGGCTGAATATCATCGACCTGGCCAACTATTACAGCTGTTCCTTTATTGCCACCGGCGATTTGGGAAAGGTTCACAGGGATGAAAGTTTCGAGGTGCTCGGCCGATACGACCATTCCGACATCAGGGGGTGTAATCTGCTGGTTCACTGATAATAGGAAATCCATTGCGAGGTTCCAGCTTTCCAATGCCGGATAATATTCCGTAATTTGGCAGAGTGAAATCAAGCATGAATAAGATACTATTTCTGCTTTTGCCTCTGGCCTTGCTTTTCGTCAGCAGGAATCTTGCATCCCAGAGCATCGATTCTTTGTTGAATAACAAACGGGAGTATTATTCGGAAAGCATTGGGGAAAATCCGGTCCCAAAAATCGACGGGTTACTGGATGAACATATCTGGACATTGGGGGACTGGCAGGGGGATTTCATGCAACAATTTCCCTATGGAGGCAGGGCTGCCAGTGAAAACACGTTTGTGAAAGTATTGTATGACCGGTCCAATCTTTATGTGGCCATCATCTGTCAGGACAGTGAACCCGATAAAATCAGGGATATACTGGGCAGAAGGGATGCACGCGGGGGTGATAATGCTGGAATTGCCCTTGATAGTTACCACGATAAAAGAACCGCGTTTGAGTTCAGCATGACTGCAGCCGGACAAAAAATGGATCTGAAACACCTGGGGGACTACATTTTTGATTTTAACTGGGACGGGGTATGGGACGGGGCTACATCCAGGAATGATACCGCATGGATTGCTGAGATGAAAATACCCTTCAGCCAGTTGCGATATACTAACCAGGAAGAGCATGTTTGGGGATTGCATGTCTACAGGGTGATTTCCAGGAAATCAGAGGCGGATAACTGGCAATACATCCCCCGGGAAGCCCCTGCCATGGTCTATCTTTTTGGTGAATTGAAAGGAATAAACCACATCAGAAGTGCACGTCAGGTGGAGTTCCTGCCCTATGCACTAGGGTCATTTTCCAGGCCTCTGGGTACCGCGAACGCAGATCCCTTTGGTCTTAACGCTGGAATTAATGCCAAAATAGGGATCAGCAGCGACTACACCCTTGACCTTTCGGTGAATCCCGATTTCGGCCAGGTGGAAGCCGACCCCTCCGTCCTGAACCTTACCTCGTTTGAAACTTTTTTTGAGGAGAAGAGGCCATTTTTCCTGGAGGGAAATGATGTGTTTGATTTTGAAATAGATGGTGATATTCCCTACTATTCCAGAAGGATCGGAAGTGCACCTCCTTTTCCCGGAACCTATGGAAAATGGGGGATTTCCGAGATTCCTGACCAGACAACTATCCTGGGGGCCGCCAAACTGACTGGCAAAAGCAAGAATGGATTATCTGTCGGATTGGTCAGCGGACTGACAGCCAGGGAATCCGGCACTGCTACCGATGACATGGGCCTGGTTAAGGAGATGGAGGTTTCGCCCTTGAGTAATTATATGGCATCTCGCCTAAAAAGAGATTTTAAGGATGGAAATACCATCGTTGGAGGGATGGTCAGCGTGGTAAACAGAATCGCTCCAGATTCGGTGAGCAGTCAGCTGCTTCCTGCCAATGCCATAACCGGGGGACTCGACCTGGTGCACCACTGGAAGAACAGGAATTATTACTTCGAAATAAAGGGCATCGCCAGTCAATTGAATGGGTCTCCGGAATCCATTTTAAGGAAACAGTTGGCACACAACCACCGGTATCAGAGGCCCGATGCTTCTTATCTTGAGGTGGACAGTCTCAAAGAAAGTCTATCGGGGCATGGAGGCCTGATAAGAGCCGGGAAAAAAGGGGGGAAATGGAATTTCTTCTTTCAGGGACAATACCGGAGCCCGGGGCTCAACCTGAACGACCTGGGGTATATCAGGCAATCGGATTTTTTTGGTCAGCGGTTTGAGGTGTCGTACGAAATGAATGAACCTGGAAAATGGATCAGAAATTATTTCATTCAGCTCTACCAGGATGCGAAGTGGAGTTTTGGTGGCGAAAATACGGGCAATCAGATTGGCCTTAGCTTTGAGGGAAGAAATAATCAACTATGGTGGTCAAAAGTGAACCTGAAATATGACTTTTCATTTCTTGATACCCGGGAATTAAGAGGTGGACCTGCCCTGCGTAATGATGGGGTTTTCCAGATGGGGTTTTCTGTGGGAACTAACACGTCAAAAGATCTTTATGCTGCTATCGCATATCAGCATACAGCCTATGGTATTGTGGATTCCAATGAGGACTACCTTGGATTCAGCGCAACCTGGCTTCCTGTGAAAAGATTTAAATTAAGTGGTTTGACTCACATTTATCGACGGCAGTACCACCAGCAGTATGTAAAGACAATTTCCGGGAATACAACTGAAGAATATATCGTTGGGAATATAAAACATCACACCACATCCCTCACCTTAAGGGGTGAATTGTTTTTAACACCGGAGCTGTCTATTCAGTACTACGGCAGCCCCTACTATTCGGTGGGAATGTATGATTCTTTCAGGAGAATCAATCAGGCATTCTCAAAACAAATAAATGAGCGATGGGAAACCCTTGATCTAAGCTATGATTCAACCAACGATCGCTATTCCTTTGATATCAACTCAGAATCCCTTGGATTTGATAATCCCGATTTCAGTTTCATGCAATTGAGATCAAACCTGGTATTTCGCTGGGAGTATAATCTGGGCTCTACCCTTTATGTAGTCTGGTCACACGACCGTTCCGGCTGGGAGTCTGTCTACAATCCGGTCAGCCATATTGCCGGAGATCTTTTTGGTATCAAAGGCAATAACGTGTTTATGTTGAAACTGAACTTCTGGTTTTCGATCTAGCTACATCTATTCAACCATGATGCGATGATACACCGTCATTCTGTCGTTAGAAAGCCTGACGAGATAGATGCCTTCCTGAAGAAGGCTCATATCGACCTGGACCATGGAATTATCTGCATAGATGGGGTATTCTTGCAGAAATCTTGTTCGGCCCATTGCATCAATAATCTGAAGGGTAACCAAATCCGATTTACTCCCCGAAATGCGGACATTCAGCATATCCTTTACGGGATTTGGGTAAAACGAGGCCTCAGGGACAGCAGGGAGAGACAGGGTGGTTATCACCTGATTGACAACCGGCATGTTGGAAAAGGAAACCACTGGGGTTCGGTCAGTTGCCCTCAGGTTTCCGGCACCATAGGAGACTGTGATAAGTTCATGATCTGCAGAAAGGGGAGTTTCAAGAGCTAAAAGCAGCATTGTCTTATCATCATTTTTCAAGGTTAGCCTCGACACGTTGATGATCTGGCCATCTGCCACGACATCAAACCAGGTGTATTCCGTTGATCCCGGAACCGCCAGTTCTTTATCAAATACCAACGTTATGGTATCACCGGCCTCATTGGTGGCGGCACTCAGAAGAACTGCCTGCACGGTTCTGTCTAATTCAAGATTCAGCCAGTTTAAATTGAAGTCAGAGGTAAGAGCTTTCAACCTCAGACGCTGACGTCCTTCATGGAGGAGAATCTCCTTCAGCGGTAAGGTGGTCCATTCCTGCCACCCCCCTGTTACCGGGATGGTGACGGTGGCCAGGTCGAGCAGAACCCCATCGGATGTCTGTATTTGCAACTGGCCCATATTATTTGCGGCTGCCAGACGCAGGCCACCGGTGTAGTATCCTGTGTGTAATACATCTATTTCGAACTCCAACCAGTCTCCCGCGTCAATATATCCCAGGTTATTGCCTCCACCCGTATCACTGGTGGGCTCCGGTACCATTCCAAAATTAATGGCAAATAACTCAGCATCAATCATTCCCGGAACAAGAATTACTTCAGGTTCAGGAAGTGCATTTTTCACGGTTAAATTTGCAACAGGTTGCAATACACCCCCGTCGACAGATGCAACCGTAATGCCATTATAGCTCAATGTGACAGTATCTGCAAAACGGATATACGATTCCGGTGTAAGAACCATGCTATGCGCTGAGGATTGTATGGTTCCAATGGTACTGGACTCGCCATTGACCCGGAGTTCAAAAAATGGAATGTGCGAAGAAAGGTCATTCATAGGTTTACTGAACTCCACCCGGATTGTTAACCCATAGTCCGCCACTTCAGCAGATACAATGACCGGAGATATTCCGGTTGCCTGGTTTGTCACATGGAGGGAATCGAAGGATTCCACAGCTGCTCCATGGAGCGACATCAGACTGCTTCCCGAGTAGGAAAGAAAAAGGTCATACTCTGCAACCATAGGCAGAGCCGGCATAAGAACTAATTTTGTCGAATCTTCTGTACTGATTCGGACATCAGTAAATGCGATGGCCGGCGTGGTTTCATCCCCTGTCATCAAAAGGAAAGAATCGACCGACGATCCTTCCACTTCCATCGCCATATTGAAAAGGAGGCAAATCACATCACCCATCTGAGAAGTGTACGCACTGATTAATTGAGGAATGGCGCCCGGCAACAGGTTTTGCACTGGGGCCATCGAGAAGGGTGCAAGCACTAGGCTGTCCAGGGAAGAAATATTATTTCCTGAGTAAGAAAGCGTTAACGTATCACTGGGCCGGACTTCCTGATCCAGGTGAAGGTATACCAGGTTTGATTTTACAGTATCGATCTCCACCAGGGTGATTGGAAGTGGAAATGAACCATTGGCAACCACCTCAAAACCAGTGGGCCCTTCAGCTAATACTACTGCATCAGATAGCTCAACGGAGATAACGGTAGCACTGCTATCAATTCTTGAAGATAGATAGGACAATGGAGGTTTCTTATCCACCATGAGGTAGACCACCGACAAAGGAGGCAGCTCTGCTTTGATGCCACCTTCAACCTCGAAGGCCAATGCCTTGACGGATTCATATGCATCCGGTCCGCCACCCTGTTCATCCGTACCGTATCCATTCAAAAAGACCTTTCTGGAGAAATCACCGTTATCTGTTCCCCCGGTCAGGGTATGGGTATAATACCTCATCCCCGGCGTAAAATTCTCAATCTCTACAAGTGCGGTTTCAGCTGAAGTACTTTTATTAATAATCACCAAACCCGCCTCTCCCGAGGTAAAGGAAGAGGCATAGGCAACAACTGCGTTGTTCCCTTCAACCGATGATTGGACCATCCTGTCTCCAAAGTATTTCTGGAAGTAATACATGTAGAAGAATACAGGCCTGGGATTGTAGTAGTCCACACCGGGTTCCCCGCCTCTTGAAAACATTCCATGATCATTTCCCTCATCATTCCACCCATTGGTCAGGTCCCATCGCGTGGCAAGCCCATAGTCTTCTTTAATAAATTCTCCAAGTACCAGGGCGGAATGCATCCCGTTGATATAAGAGACCTGTCTCATACCTCCTACAGCGAAAATATTCCATTCTGTAAAGGCCACGGGGATCATTGGATTACCGGCTTCTGCCATGTCGTCAACCATCACAGTCATTATTTCCGCCGGGACATGATGGGAGTTCAGGATTGTACTTATTGTAGAACTCTTGTTGTAGGGTGTGAAATAGGAATGAACGATAAGAAAATCGGCAATATCACCCACCTCAGGCATCATCCCTTCATTCCAGACGGTCTGGATAGGATCATAAGAACTCTCGGCATCATAGGCCACTACCCCGATTTTAATTTCCATGCCATTTTCGGTGGCAGCAGCTCGCATGGAGTCAATAAATACCCTGCAATATTGACCGTAAAGCTGACCTGAAATATATTCGGGTTGCCCATCCTGGTTGTTTGCTACATCGATTTTGTATCCTGCTTCCCAGTTCCCGAAATTCTCATTCCCCAACTCCCAGAATTTCGACCGGCCGTTGTCATACCTAACCCATTCTGCTGCCATATGCGCTGCCTTGTTCACAGGGTTGGGTCCCGTTCCATAGCGCGCATAACTGAGGTTCACACATATGCTCCCGGTGCTGTTGGTGTTAGCCAACAAATCATAATAATCACTGGTGGACATTTGCCAGTTGTCTTCGTTTTGCCCATACCATGGATTCAGACCGGCAGGGATGTCCGAAGGACGCTGATCTGAAGAAAGGTTCCAGAAATATACCTGGGACAGGTTTCCTCCCGGCCACCGAAGGACATGTGGATCCAGGTTCTTAAGATCAGTCATCACCGTCTCATGCTCATTCATATTGCCACCCCATGCCACTGCATTGTTCCCATAAACGTAGGCGGGAACCTTGTGTTGTACGTGGTCCATATCCACTAAAATATTGACAGACGTACTGTTTCCGGACTTTGGAATTATTTCGTAATCAGGAATCTGAGCACTTTTTTCCTGCCAGTCGTCCAGGAAAAAGCCTGGGTCCTGTGCAAAAGTCTTTGGGAATAATAAGAGCGGAATGAATGCAAAGATTACTCCGACAAAAGAGACATTGGGAAGTGCCATTTTCATGCCCCAAAATTAAACAAAATAACCGGGGTTCTCACTCTACAGTGTCTTTCAGAGCAATTACAGATATCTTTTCCCTGTTCATACCACATCAGGAAAGGTGTCATGGTTGATATCCTCAACCAGGATCTTTTTAATTGGAGATACTTGAGCCCGGCTATCCACCTGGACAATTGATGCATCTGGTTCATCTGCTCCAATTCGTACACGGGTATTTGATATAATGCCTCCAGCGCAAATGAAGAACGCATCACTAGAATCAAAGCAATAGAAATGAGCAATATGGGGGAATTGGAATTTAGTTAGTGGGGGAGCAGCTCCTCATATCCGGGATAGAGATCCCCAAAGAGGCCATCTCTGGCAACGCTGAACCAGGTCTCAGGATTTATACTGCTGTTCAGGACCATATTCCCATCCGCCTGTACATATGCACGAACAAATTGCTGCTGCATGTTATCTCCCTCAAAGACTATCCGGTAATCGGGCTCTGGACCTGGTTGAAAATGATCCGCAAATTGCTGGTGGGATTTACTTGAGATACGATTCAGGTAGCCGGCCATAGAAGTCGAATCGGCCAGAATACCAGCCACCATCCATCCTGCATCTGTTCTCTCGGCAATAAAGCCAGAATCGGCCGGGTAATCAAAGGCGATGCGTGACAGCCCGGAGGTTGAAAAGCGGGTAATAGTCTGGTTCCTCCACTGGTCAAAGGGCCTGTTGATGCTCATGGACAGGAATCCGTCAACAGAATAAACCTCATCCCCGGCCCACAGCCTTACATAGGTTTTACCAGACACCTGGTTCTGTCCATAAGGATTGTAACTATTCTGGGGAGGAGGGGTATAATTGAATCTTCCCACTACCAGATCCAGTGTTATTTTATCGCCTTCCTTAACGATAATTCTTGTACCCAGCGAGTCATTCACATTATATTCGGCCCATCTCTCAGGGGATCGCGCTACCAGCTGCTCTGCCTCAAGGTTTTGGATTTCTGCCAGTAATCCCTCAAATGAGCGGATGTTTGCGGCTGCTATTACCTCATCTTTTTTCACCCGCCATGCTCCCTTTGTCCTTGTAAATTCAAGCATGGATTCCTTTTCGCCAGCCGGGTATATCTCCATGGATGATACCTGACTGGTATCGATATGAACAATATCTGTATTCAGTGAGCGATCTGCTCTTTTTACAGAAGGTAGTTTAGTCACTATATAAACCACTGCAAGGATCAGGAATACTGCAAGATAGTTCCGGTTGTTGAATCTTCCACTCATTGTGCCTAGAATTTGGATTATGATAAATTGGCTTCCATGCGCATAATTCGCTGACTTTTACGGTACTGATAACGAATAATGCCATAGATCAGAACCAGGAGGATGGGCAGCAGGAAATTCACCCATTTGATCACCGTCCTGGTACTATCCTCCATCTGCTTGATGGGACGAGAACTGACTCCCTTTGTTCGTAAATCGATTAATCCGGTATCGTCACTCAGCCAGTCGATGCCATTGACGAGCAAACTGATGTTATCGGGATTTACTTGTTGTCCGTTTTCGTTCACTGCAAAATCGCCGTCAGCAATGACCACCATCTTACCCTGATCCACCCCGCCAAAAGATCCTTCCAGGATCCCTCCAAGTACCTGGCCCTGCAACGGAAAGTCGCCACTGGTCCACCTTCTCTGAAAATCGAGGTAAGTAGGCGCGCTCTGTGTTCCGGAATGATCTGAACTGAAGAGCAGAGGGGTAAATTGCATGGAAGAATCACCCATAAAATCAATGCTGCTGGCAAAGGGGAGAATAACCTCCTCCAGGCCCTGGGTGACAGGGTGATCAGAAAATTGATTTATCCTGGGGATATGTGGAATGGAAATACTGGAGATCTGGATGCTGTTTCCAATCTGTTGCTGCATGGTGGCAGAGATACAGTTTTGGTCTATCACAAAATTATCATTGATAACCAATCCTTTGTTACGCAGCCATGATTCCATGCCAGTAGTAAGCTCGCTGCCATACCCTGTTTGAAGATCTCCGCTGACCCGGTTCATGGCCACAAAAAGATTTCCACCGCGGGACAGGTAGTGATCCAACTCGTCAAATACCCTGGGTGGAATTGAGTCAGTGGGACGAATTATAGCCAGGGTTTTTGTTTGACCCGGGATGGAAGTTGAATCAGTGATAGTCACACCATCAACCGAGTAAAGGATTCCCAATTCCTTGTTTGCCTGGGTCAATTCATTCATGGGGGGTTCCCCGTTGCCCTGTAGGAACCCTACCGATGGTTTATTCAGCACAGCCAGCTTTTTAATTGCCGTGGATAACGTATATTCCATGGCGAGTCCCGGCTCGACAACGGGTATGATCTCTTTTCTTTCACCCAGACTTAGAACGGCTCCCATATACGCTCTCTGTTGTTTCATCTGGTCCTTTTCCCTCACATTGATCATCACTGGCTGGATACCATTTTGCATGGCTTCCGTTTCTGTCTCCTCATCATTATTGGGACTGATAAACTCATATACCACCATTTGTCCTGAGACTTTGCCATATTCCACCAGCATTTCCCTGAAATCATTCCTGGTTTTTATAAGTTGAGCCGGGATATCCTTGCTGAAATAAGCTTTCACGGTAATGGGTTCATTCAGATCCCTGAGAATTTTCTTTGAAGCCTTGCTAAGTGTATACTGCTTATTTTCAGTAACGTCGAGCCTGAAAAAGAATTGTTCGGAAAGCAGGTTGACAACAAGGATGATGGCAACAAACAGGGCTATGGATATGCTGAAGTTCTTTGATTTCATCGTATACTATCTTTTATTCATTGAAGTTCCTTTTCGCCAGGGAAACCTCCGATAGAAATAACCCAAGTATGATCAGTGAAAAGAAATAGATCAGATCCCCACTGTCCAGCACTCCCCGGGATATACTGTCAAAATGTTCCCGCATGCTCAGGCTGTTGAATATCTGTCCGGCAAACCCGGTAAGACCACTGGATAGCATCCCAAAAAAAAGATGAAAAAAGAGCCCAATAAAAAGAGACATAAGGTAAGCTACTATCTGGTTTTTGGTGATGCTGCTCGCCCAGAGTCCTAAACTGATGTAAGCAGCGCTCATAAATATCAGACCCAGGTACCCACACAAAACCGCTCCCAGATCCAGGTTGCCAATGCTCCCGATGGTGATCACGTAAGGCAGGGTAAAGACAAGGGCAATGGCAATCAGCAAAAAGGTTGAAAGGAATTTACCTACAACCACCTGCCTGTCCTTAATGGCCCTTGTCAACAGTAATTCAATGGTGCCGGAACGGATCTCCTCGGCGAGAAGCCGCATGGTAAGAGCCGGGATAAAAAAGAACAGGGTCCAGTAAGCGATGGAAAAAAAGGCCCCCAGGCTGGCCTGACCCACAAGAAAAACGTCGGTGCCAAACAGCCATGTGAAAAATCCGCTAATGCCAAGGAATAGCACCAGCATGATATAGGCAATCAGCGAATCGAAAAATGAGCTGAATTCCCGTTTAGTTAGTATCCAGATTGTCCTCATGATCTTTCTTTTTTAAAAAACTTTAACACTAATTGGTTGTGAGTTCCCTGAATATATCTTCCAATTTTGTTTCGAAAGGGACCATTTCAGTGAGGGTCCATTTTTTCTCGACACAGAGCCGGAAAACATTCCGTCCAACCTGTGCGCCTGAATGACTTTGGATATCAAACCTGGCCTTATCTTCACCGGCAAATCCAACCTGGTTGACGGAGTCAATACCCTGAAGGGCTTTGAAGATAACATTGGGGTCCCCATCTTCGATCCTGACCCTGATCATATCCTCTCCGCTGGCCTGTTTTCTAAGAAGATCTGAGGTCCCATCAGCTACGATCCTGCCCCTGTTGATGATTAGAATCCTGTCACAGGTAGCTTCCACTTCGGGGAGGATATGTGTACTAAGGATGACGGTTTTGTGCTTGCCCAGTTCTTTGATTAGTTTCCTGATTTCCACAATCTGATTCGGGTCGAGTCCTGATGTCGGTTCATCAAGGATGAGGATCTCAGGATCATGGATCATAGCCTGAGCAAGCCCAACGCGTTGCTTGAAACCTTTCGAAAGTTCCCCAATTTTCTTGTGTTTCTCCTGGTTTAACCCTGTGACACGAATCATCTCTGCCACCCGGGTAGTTATTTGCTCCTTCTCCAATCCCTGGATCCCGGCCACAAATTCCAGGTAGTCGATTACGGGCATATCATCGTAAAGGGGATTATTCTCGGGCAGGTACCCAATATGCCTCTTAATGTCGTCGGCGTTAAGATCGAGCTGTTTTCCCCCAATTGATATGATCCCGCCGGAAGGAGCAATGAAATGGGTGATCATTCTCATGGTGGTGGTTTTCCCGGCCCCGTTTGGCCCAAGGAATCCAACAATTTCACCGGTTTTTACTTCAAATGAAATGTTATCTACAGCCCTTTGCCCACCATATTGTTTTGTCAGGTTTTCAATTCGGATGTCCATTTGCTCCAGATTGTTTATGGTTGTGTCCCCAGTTTGAATTAATCTGGGACCAGTCATGCAAACTTTTTTGCTTGACCACGCGCAAAAATAATAAAGAGGACAGGAATACTGTAAGGCTTCCGCGTACTTTTAACTTAGTTTAACAATTGTGCTTATCTCAAGAAATATCTGAATGGATCTAAGTTCCCGAACAACTTCTTGCTTATTGAGGGGATTGTTTAGATATTTGAAAAGTAACCTGAAACCCCTCCTGATGAAAAATCCCATTCTATCCATCACCCTGGTATTTATTACCCCTGTACTTATCGCCCTTCTGCTTGCCGGCAGGCGAAGAGGCAAACCAGCATAGCGTTCATTCGCAGAAATGAATCCCTTCTTTCAGCCAATTTTTTGCATCTTCTTCAGAAAAAAAGGTTTTGAACGAATAGCTTGGAATCTCATTGGCTATACCCTCAAAGAGGATCCCCAATGCTGTATTCATAGGTGAATCCACAAGGATAGCATGCCTGACTTCCAGAAAATGTTTCAATCCATCACTTACCCTTTTACTAAGTTCGGGATAGTCCTGGGATGAAAACTTCGGTGTGGAGTTCCTTGCATCGTCAAGAATGTAAAGGCATTTAATATCCCTGTAGTTGGAAATAGTGTCCTGAACCAGTGCAAACAAATCCTGCATCTTTATCTCATCCTTCCTGTCCATGTAGAGGATATTCTCCCCCTGTTTGTAGCTTGAATGAATCATTCGTCCTGTAGTTTATTATCATAAATATCCAATAAAATTTATTGTTATCAAAAATGAAACCCATCTTTTGTATCGGGCTTCCCCCATCCATGAGACCGATATGTTTTGTGTCCAATGCTGACATGACAATTTTCCATCATAAGGATGCTAAATAATATGCCGTATCATTGAACGGGATACCGAAAGAATTTGTGCAGGGCCGGGATTCTTTTTCAATCATCAGGCGGCTAAATGCCAATGCTTTGCTAACTTTCTGATATTATTTTTATTTTCCTGACTGATAATGAGAAGAAAATTGTCGAAAGGGGCATTGGCAATGGTCCTCCTGGTACTGATCGTTTTGGGAGGGAATCAGGTGATTATTGGCCTGTTCAACAGGTTTTCAGATAAAATCATACTGGAAAATCATGAACTCGCTGCTTTGCAGGAATTAAAAGGAGCCTTGGGTAAGATCCTGATCATAGATAATCCGTACCTGTTCAATCATGAGGATATGAGAGCTTCCGTTGACATCGCCGGGAGAAAGCTCGATGATTGCAGAACAGTGTTATCTCCGGTACACAAGAAGGAAGTTTGGGAAAAAGTTGAGTCCATGTTCAGGTCTGTGAAAGAGAACGTTACCCTCCTGATCAACTCTCAGCCCGAAAATGGGAATTTGCAGCATAAGATCACACTCCAGGTATTTGACATGATAGGTGATGTGGAATTATTAATCGATGAGACCGTTCAGGAAACCGGTGAATACGAAATCAAGAGTCGGAAAGTTAAGATGCATGGCACCATCACAATCGATGTGATCGGGGCCCTGCTTATACTATTGCTTGCCATAGGGAGCTTCAAATTAATTAGAGGCCTTACCCAACCAATCGAACAACTGGTAGATGCTACAAAGAAGATCGCAAAAGGTGACAGGTATTTGCATGTGGAGGCGGGATCCGAAGATGAGTTTTCACAATTAGCCGATTCATTTAATACCATGCTTGAAGCCCTGAATAAAACCAGTCTTTCGGAAAATTACTTAAGCAATATTTTGAATAATCTGGACGGAGCCCTGCTGGTTACCGATGCTGCGGCCAGGATCAAAACCATTAACACTGCAACTGCCCGGATGCTGAATTACGATGAGAGTGTCTTACTTGGAAAAGAGATACTGACCCTGTTTAATGGTGATCATCCAATTAGGTCGGAGAAGAAGACAACTACTAATCTCATGGCAATTTCAAATGGAATTGCAAAAAAAACGGGGATGCTGAACAAGGCTGGACAGGAAATTCCCGTCTTTGTAACTTCGATAGTACTAAGAAATGGCAAAGGGGATCCGGACGGATTGGTGGTTGTCGGTCATGATCTGACAGAAGAGAAAGAAAATGAGGCAAAAATTGAGAAACTCAGGAAGGAACGGATTATCGCCATTCACGAGGCCCAGGAACTTGAGCGCTTAAGAATCTCGAGGGATCTGCATGATGGACTTGGTCAGCTATTAACCGGTATTTCCTACTCGGTTGAAAAGATAAGGGAGGATCATGTCATTGATCACGAGGTTGCTAAACAGCTGCAAAAGCAGATAAATAATGCCATTCAGGAAACAAAAAGTATTGCCCGGGATTTAACACCTAATGTGCTGAGGGACTTTGGCTTGACTGCAGCCATTGAAACCCTTATCCAGCGGGCTAACATGCTTAGCAAGGTACGGTTTTTCTTTAATAGTTATTCGTTTACTGAACGGATTGAGGCAGCGCTTGAAAAAACAATTTTCAGAATTTGCCAGGAAGCAGTAAACAACATCATCAAACATTCAGGAGCAAATAAGGCAACCATCGAACTTTACCGCGTGGAAGATATGATCGTGCTGGCAGCAGAAGATAATGGGAAAGGATTTGATCTTGACATACTGGATCAAACGAAAAAGCCAAAAGGTTTGGGACTGATCAGTATGGTTGAAAGGGTACATGCCTTTGATGGAGATATTTCAATAAATTCGGATCTTGACAGTGGAACCGAAATCGTCATTGAGGTTCCATTCAGGATAAGAAAGAACAATGGAGACAATTAGCATCCTCATAGCCGACGATCACAAGATTATTCACAACGGGATCTCAGATATCCTTAGATCATTGGAATACCTGGAGATTGTCGGACATGCTTACAACGGGCAGGAAGCACTTGAGCAGGCACTGGTTCTTATGCCAGACGTTATTTTTATGGATATTGCGATGCCAGAGGTGAATGGTATTGAGGCCACCCGGCTCATCCGCGAAGAAAATGTACATTCGAAGATCATTGCTTTGACACAATACGAGGAAAACGAGTATGTGATTCAGTTTTTTAGAGCTGGTGGGAATGGATATATCCTGAAGAACTCTAAAAAAGATGAATTTGCTGCTGCTATTGAAACGGTGCTGAACAATCGGCGTTACCTGAATTACGAATTGTCGCAAAACATGCTCAGTTCTATAATTGGCAAAGGGACGGCATCGGAAGATAAAAAGCAGGTGCACCTCACGCGCAGGGAAATTGAGATAATCAAAAAGATTGCCGAAGAGAAGAGTAACCTGGAAATTGCAGATGACCTGAGTATCAGCCTTCGCACAGTAGAAACCCATAGAAGGAACATCATGCATAAACTCAAGGCAAAGAGTGTTATTTCTCTATTAAAATATGCCTCTCAGCAAAAACTTATCGATCTCTGATTGTTTGCTCCATAGTTGACACAGTCCTTTCTACGTGTTTTCTGGTAGATAATATACCATCTATATACGATTGTCATTTCCTTATCCGCTATCTAACTTTGAATCAAGTTTAGCAGGCAGATTCTACAGGCCTGATACAATTCAATCTCAAACTATGTAATTTTTTACTATGTATCCATTTAACCAAACCCCACAATTATGAAAAAATTTTACTCAATCTTTACATTAGCTATGTTAGCCGTACTGATGTTTTCTTTCAGTTTGCTAACAACCGAAAGAACCAGGAATATCGCTGGTGACCTGGTTTGCCAGGAAGTAGCCACCGCTCCGACAATTGATGGAATTATCGATGATTTATGGGCAGATGTGCCTGCTTTGACGGTGGCCCTTGGCGAAACAAATGATCCGCCAGATGATCCATCATTGGTTGGTAACTGTGCAGGCTGTCATGCGTTTGACAGTGACATCAGTGTGACTCTAAAATCTGTACATACCTCTGATCGGATTTTTATGTTGGCAACCTGGCCCGATCCAACAGCAAGTTTCACCCGTGGCGGTTCCTGGTCTTATGCGAACGGAAGTTGGGAAAAACCAAATTCCATTCAGTCGGAGGACCGCATATCATTTTTCTGGCCCATTGGAGAAATTACCGGTGATCCGTACTCAACCGGCGGCTGTATGACGAAATGCCATATGTATTACCCAACTGATACTGATCCTCATGTAAGCACGCATGGCATTGTGGATGATGCATGGCTTACTAGTGGACGTGCAGATATGTGGCATAGCAAAGCAGCTCGCTGCGATGCGTATATTTCATCAACTGGCACAGATCTAACCATAGATACTGTGACGCATGAGATTACCGCCGGAACATACTCTACTCTTGGATATGCCGATGATAAATATGTGGATGTATGGAAACACGACAGTGTAAATGGTGAAGACGGTGGACGGTACGGCGATGCAGGTGGCAGCACATATTCACATAACCGGATAGGTGACAAATCCAGACCTAAATACATGGAAAAAGCTCCCACTGATTTTGCAGATGCCATGATTTTAACGCAGGATGAAATTGATGCTGCAGAGGTTATCGGAGATGGAACCACTGGAGTCAGCGATGCTGATGCCGCTATTTATTGGCCTGCATATCAGGCCCTGAATGCCATTGTACCTGAACGGATACTTCGGGCACCTGCTGGAAGCCGTGGAGATCTCGATTTAGGAACCAGGTGGAGTAACGGAACCTGGACGGCAGAGTTTTCGAGAGAACTTTTAAACGGCAATGAGGATGATATTCAATTTGATGTACAGAGCGAATATCTATTTAATGTTGCACAGTTTGACAATTCAAGGCATGGGTACGAACATAGAACATCTCAAAGCTATATGATGAGTTTTATAAATACCGGTATTGGGAAAGTTAACACACCAAAAACCTATCGACTTGACAACTACCCAAATCCCTTTGCGTCAATGACTACGTTCGCTTATGAACTTCCGAAAGCGGATTTTGTAGAAATAACTGTGTACAATAGCGCCGGACAAACCGTTGCATCTTTAGTCAACGAACACCGGGAAGCCGGTAGCCATTCGGTACAATGGAATGCTTCGAATGTTGAACCCGGAGTCTATTTTTATAAAATTATTGCAGGTGATTATTCAGCCACCAATAAATGCGAGGTTCTTAAATAAATTGAGAATCCCCGGATTTCATTAAAATGCAATTGAATTTTCGAAGTGATTCTATTCCGCTGAAGGAAAAAATCACTCTACTCCAGGAATGAATGCATTCTCAATGTGCTCGATTTCAACCCCGCCGGAATAATAGATTACGGCAATTACATCGAACCGGGTGGGCATTTTAGTGTTGTGAAACCGGATAAAAGCCTCTGCTGCACGAATAATATTTCTTTGCTTTTTGGGATCAACTACCTCGGAAGGAAGGTTTACCAGGTTCCCAACCATGGATTTTACCTCCACAATGACGAGCTCATGGCGGTGGATGGCCACCAGGTCCAGCTCCTTTTTGCCGGACCTCCAGTTGCTCCTCCAGATGCGGTATCCCCTGGCCCTTAAATAGCCTGCCGCAAGCTGCTCGGCACCTTTGCCAATTTCAAATGGATTCATCCGGGAGGTCCCTTTTTCATTTATGTGAATATATCGCTTTCGATCAGCGCATCTTTATCACTATCTTTGTCCGATCTTATTCGAACTCTCAATGACTGCCAAAACCAATAAACGAATCCTGATAACCTCCGCATTGCCTTATGCAAACGGACCTATTCACCTGGGTCATCTTGCCGGGGTTTATGTGCCTTCCGATATTTATGTACGGTACCTTCGCCAGCAGAAGAGGGATGTGATTTCTGTCTGTGGATCGGACGAACATGGAATTCCAATTACTCTGAAAGCCCGTAAGGAAGGAGTTTCTCCCCAGGCCGTGGTAGACAGGTACCATAAGTTGAACAAAAAAGCATTTGAAGATTTTGGGATTACGTTTGATATCTACTCCCGAACTTCCAACAAGGTGCACTACGAAACTGCTTCGGAGATCTTTAGAACGCTTTACGAAAAAGGCGTATTCATTGAAAAAACCTCGGAACAGTATTACGACGAAGAGGCTTCCACTTTTCTAGCTGACCGGTACATTACCGGAACCTGTCCCCATTGTGGAAATCCTTGTGCCTATGGAGATCAGTGTGAACAGTGCGGAACTTCGCTCAGTCCTGCCGACCTCATCAAGCCGGTTTCAACCATTAGCGGCAGTCAGCCTGTTTTGAAAGAAACCAGGCACTGGTTCCTGCCGCTTGACAAGTACGAACCCTGGTTGCAGCAATGGATCCTGAAGGAACATAAGGAGTGGAAACCGAATGTATACGGGCAGTGCAAATCGTGGCTTGACCAGGGGCTTCATCCCAGAGCGGTAAGCCGTGACCTTGACTGGGGTATTCCTGTTCCCGTGGAAGGGGCCGGCGGAAAGGTGCTGTATGTGTGGTTTGATGCTCCTATTGGCTATATATCCGCAACCAAAGAGCTTACCCCCGAATGGGAAAAATACTGGAAGGATGATGAGACCAGAATGATCCATTTTATCGGCAAGGACAACATTGTCTTTCATTGCATCGTTTTTCCCACCATCCTGAAGGCCGAAGGAAGTTATATCCTTCCTGAGAACGTTCCCGCCAACGAGTTCCTAAACCTGGAGAATGATAAGATTTCCACCTCCAGGAACTGGGCTGTATGGCTGCATGAATACCTGGAAGATTTTCCCGGAAAACAGGATGTCATGCGTTACGTACTATGTGCAAATGCACCGGAGAACAAGGACAACGATTTCACATGGAAGGATTTTCAAAACAGAAACAACAATGAGCTGGTTGCCATTCTGGGTAATTTTGTAAACCGGGCCATGGTCCTGACTCACAAATATTTTGAAGGAGAAGTACCAGAAATATCCCTCTTACTGGATTCCGACAAAGTTGTTTTGGAAGAAATTAAAACCATTGGCCAGAATGTAGAAAGGAGCCTTGAAATGTTCCGTTTCAGGGAAGCCATAAAAACGGCCATGGACCTGGCCCGTCTTGGGAATAAATACCTGGCCGATACGGAACCATGGAAGCTCATTAAAACCGAGCCGGAAAGGGTAAAAACCATTCTGAACACCGCCCTTCAGATCACTGCCAATCTCACCTTGCTTCTGGATCCTTTCCTTCCGTTCTCTATGGAAAAACTACGTAAATTTCTGCAGTATGAAGAGACTGCATGGGAACTGATAGGATCACCAAATCTATTGACTGCCGGACATGTTCTTGGAAAAGCTTCCCTTCTTTTCGATAAGATCGAAGATGAACAGGTCCAGGCTCAACTTGACAAGCTGATGAAGACAAAAGAGGACAATGCGGAACCTCCCCTGGTTTCTCCCCTGAAAGATGAGATTTCTTTCGACGATTTTACACAAATGGACCTCAGGACCGGAACGATTGTAAAGGCTGAAAAAGTGCCAAAAACTAAAAAACTGATCAGGATGAGCGTGGATCTTGGATTTGAGACCCGAACCATCGTATCAGGCATTGCTGAATATTACGAACCTGATAATCTACCTGGGAAAAAGGTGACCGTACTTGCAAATTTAGCACCAAGAACCATCAAAGGGATCGAGTCGCAGGGTATGATCCTGCTTTCGGAAAATCCGGATGGTACCCTTCATTTTGTTGCTCCTTCAAACGAAGCATTAAATGGATCTGAGATAAATTGAATTTAATTGGACAACAACCAGCACGATTCAAGTCCGGGCACAGCTTTAATTCCAGCCAATGCCCTTTCAGCTTCATCTTTTGTTGCGTATGAAGCAACACTTACCCGGTACATGCGGTTTTCGGTGACCATCACCTCTGCTGTGTAACTCCTTGCCTTCAACTGATCCTGCAAATCGCTTGCATTTGTCAGGTGTTTGAAACTCCCGGCTATGATAAAGAATTTGTTATCAGTCGCCACCGGGAGATCTTCACCCGGGGGTGTGCCGGTTTCAGAAGGGGTTTCTTCCGATACCTGGTTTTCTCCATTTTGCTGGTCCCCATTGGCCGTTCCGGGTGTTTCATTGATGATATCAGAGCCATCGGTACCCTGGGTACCTGTTTCTTCTGTCCCAGTTGTGACAGGGTCCTTCTTACCTGGCTTTTTGATCGAATCGACAGGAATAAATATCAATGCGATCAGAACGAGAATCAGGACCCCAGCCACTACCCATATCAGCCTCCACCGATTAACGCGCTGTGACCGTTTTTTTTGAGCTATAGGCTCTGCCAGCTTTGTGAGTGGCCTGGATGCAGGTGCTACAGGGGTCTTTGGTTGTGGTGTCTTGGACGGTGGTGTCTTGGA
>CAZCQL010000023.1:0-62690 GCA_964500835.1 uncultured Bacteroides sp. | reverse complement strand
TACGGGCTAATCTGGAAATTTTAGAGGCTATGAAAAATCCAATATTGACCTTCGCAATCACATGCCTGTCGTTCATCCTTATTCTCCCTCCTTCCCAAGCACAAGATAAAGCCTCACTGGAGTGGATCACCATTGACAGGAATAAATTTGTAAATGAATCCGGGGAAAGCATTATATTTCATGGGGTCAACATACAGGATCCGCATGACCTTGCCGCTGAAGGACACTGGGAAAAAAGCCATTTCGAAGCAGCTAAGAAGTGGGGGGCCAACGTGATAAGACTGCCTGTTCATCCCAGGGCATGGAGAGAACGTGGGGAGGAAGAATACCTGAAGCTGCTCGACCAGGCGGTGGAATGGGCAGAGGACCTGGAGCTTTACCTCATCTTTGACTGGCACTCCATCGGGAACCTGAAGGAGGGTAAGTTTCAAAACAGGATGTATGTTACCACGCGGGAAGAAACCAACTTTTTCTGGAATACAGTTTCCAGCAGGTATGCCAATGAACCAGCCGTTGCCATGTATGAACTGTTCAATGAACCCACCACTTCGGGAGATCAGTTTGGGAACATGACCTGGTCCGAATGGAAAAAGATCAATGAAGATATGATCCGCATCATCAGGACGAATCATCCCCGGTCCATCATCCTTGTGGCTGGGTTCAACTGGGCGTATGACCTTACTCCAGTCAGATCAAATCCCGTGGATGCCAAGGGAATTGCCTACGTAAGCCATCCCTATCCTGAAAAGAGGCAAGCCCCCTGGGAAGGTCAGTGGGAAGAGGATTGGGGCTACGTGGCTGACACATACCCCGTTATTCTGACTGAAATTGGGTTTGCCCTTCCTGATGAACCCGGTGTACACATTCCCGTTCACGGAGATGAAACTTACGGAAAAGCGCTCGTCGATTTCACCTCCGAACGAGGAATTTCATGGGTCGTATGGTGTTTCAGCCCAAACTGGCCACCGTACATGTTCACCGACTGGAATTACACCCCAACCCGGCAGGGGACATTCTTCCGGAAAGAAATGACCCACAGGTAAGGAAACATTTTATTTAAGAGTCGGATCAATGATCCCACAACATACTAGTCAACCGTTTGATCCAGGGGCATTCCCAATCTTTCATACAGGCTTTTTCTACCGGCCTTATCTTTTGCGAGAACTTCTTTTGCATGCCGGGCTACTTCCACTGCCAGCTTTCTGGGGACTACCACGACTCCATCCCCGTCTGCCACTACCACATCTCCCGGACAAACCAATACCCCTCCAATTGAAATTGGACGGTTTACAGATTCCAGCTCGTTTCTACCAGGCCTGATTCCCCTGCCTTTCTCCCTTAAATAGAGCGGAAACTCTTCCAAAGCCACCTCATCCGTATCCCTCGATGAGGCGTCAGTTACCACACCAAGAGCACCTTTATCTTTCCAGGCCAGTACATTATTTGAACCAATGGAGCCAATGTCCTTCTCCTCCACATCATCTATCACAATAATAACTCCCCTGTGAATGAGTGGCATAAAAGCTTCAGAAGAATAGGTGCCATAAAAATCTCCTTCCCACTCACTAAAATCCCTCCCTGGTTCAGGTCGATCCCGCTTTTGCGTGGGAACGTATCGCACCGTGAGAGCTATTCCCCTGATGATGTGAGATAGCTCCTCGTAATCTACCCAGGAAGGGTGGATGGCAGGATCAACCAATCCCTGGTTCGGATATCCAGCCATATCCAATCCATCGGACACATCGGCCACACGTAAGTCTTCATACAGGCTGAGTAGTTTTAAATCTTCAATTTCAGTATACCAGGTGGTTTCGATGAAATTATATCCAAACATCAGATCTGAAACATCGGCTTTTTGGGCTATCCCTCCCACGGAGATAGCAATGAATAATGAGAAAAGTGATTTAGATTTCATAGTTCTGCAATTTAAAGGACAATTACACTATTTCGAGTTACAAAATTTCTGCCTGCCCGGATTGTTCTGAGAGGAAGATGCTCATATGCTGCTATGGCCTGGTTCGTTGTCAGATCCGGGATTCGCCCGGCAATGCGATCGGTATCAACTTCTGTAGCAGGCACGCACTACTCTTACAACTCCCATCCTTTGCGGTATTCGCGGGTAAAGTATTCGTTTGCCTTCTTAATGTTCGTGATTTCCGCTTTTTTAGTGTCATACTCCACCTTTTTACCAGCCCTGAGGGCTACCGCTCCCAATAAAATGGTTTCCGTCACGGGTCGCGCCTTCAGAAAAGTACCGGGAGATTCGGTGTTGTTTTTAAAGGCCTCAATCCAGACTCGTTCGTTTCTGCTTGTCTCCTCTTTTGGCGGTTTGGCCGCGCCTGTGAATTCGATCATTTTTTTCTCTGGAAGAATCATTGGAGTTTCACCACGGAAACCGGCCAGGATCCTGCCTGTTGACCCTGCGAACATCATCCCTTCTCTTGGGAGCTCCCTGCCATCCTGATCCAGCTCCGAGGGTGTCATGGGTTTCATACCGCCATCGTACCAGAACAGCTTAAAGGCTGGCAACTCCTTTTGTTTCGGGAATTCGAACTCCACGATGCACGAAAAAGGGAAAGCCACATTATTTCTTTCGCCTCTGCTCACATTCCCATCGGTGATGCTGGTGGTGGTGCCATAGGCCCTGGCACTAAAAGGGGCGGTGTGAATACCGAATTCGAGGAAAAGTGGCCAGAGGCTGTAGTGTCCCATATCTGCAATGCTTCCTGCCCCGAAATCATACCAACCCCGGAATACGGCGTTGGTGTAATTTGGATGATATGGACGATGGGGTACAGGACCCAGCCAAAGATCCCAGTCCAACCCGCTGGGAACAGGAGGAGTCTCTTTTGGATTTGCTGTCCATTGCTGCCAGACTGGACGGTTGGACCAATTATGAATCTCTCTTAACTCTCCAATAGCTCCTTTCCGGATCCAGTCCAATGCAACCCTGAGTCCGCTGCGATCACTCCATGCCAAAAGATGGGTACCCACTCTCGTTTTTCGTGCTGTCTCTATGGATAACAGAGCCTCATTCATTCGGTTGGCAATGGGCTTATGGATGACTACATGTTTCCCTTTTTTCATGGATGCAATGGAGACAGTAGCGTGCAGGTGATCGGGAGTCATGATTTTCACTGCGTCGATATCCGTCTCCTTTTCAAGCTGCTCCCTGAAGTCAATGTACGTGGAGCAGCCTTTATAGGACCCCGTACCTCTCTTGAGAGCATAGTACTTCTCTACCAGCTCCCTGCCCACATCACGCCCGCCGGCTATCCCTTTCACCCCGTCGCCCCAGGTGGGTTCTTCCAGTACTTTGCGGACTGAGTTGCGAATCCCGTTGAGCGACCAGTCCACATAATTCGTACTGTATTTGTTTGGATCGCATACGGAGGTAATTTGCACATCGGGCTGGGTGATCAGGCTTACCATCTCCCTGATTCCCTGTGTCCCGCATCCTATATAGGCCACATTCAGCTTATCGCTGGGGGCGGTAAACTTCATTCCACCCAACACATGTGGGGGAACAATGGTAAAAGCCGTCGCAGCGGCAGTAGTTCCCACAAATTTCCTTCTTGAAATTTTCTTTTTCTGTGTCATAGTTAGTTTTTTTGAGTTGGTTTTGGCCGGTATTGGTTGTTGAAGCAGAACAATTTGATTATAAATAACACTAATAAAGGTACCATTTGCGGCGATTAATAAAAAATGCAACAGATTGCAATCACAATCATCCCGATCATTAAAAAAATTTCATATATTGTCTGCCTTCATTTATTTAAAATCTGTTGTTTTGATTACAAAACGCGAAGATTTATTTGATCAACTATTCATTTATTAACTAAAACCAAAATCATTATGAGGCAGAAACTACTACTGTTATTGATGATGGTTTTGTCGGGTGCGCTATTTGCACAGACAGATACCATTAGAACCGTTGTGATTTCGGAAGTGAGGTATGACCGGGCTGACCATTGGTACGTTGAACTTACCAACATGGGCACAGAAGCCGTAAACCTGTCCGAATTCGAATTACTCAGCAATGATCCCTGGAGCCAGTTTCCGGATGGCCGGAGATGGCCCACGGAACCTCACCGGCAGGACGGACGCTGGTTGATGTTACCTGAGCAAATGTTGGCGCCGGGAGAATCTTATGTTGCGTCGGCATTTCATGACTGGGTGGAAGAACAATACGCCATTGATGTGGCATTGTTCGGATATTCACAAGATCATCGTGCACATCTAACAAAGCCGGAACTGAAAAAACTCACGGATCTTCCGATCCACAGGGCCGAATCACCTACCGGTGATCCTTCGGACAGCATTTCAGTTTACAACCGTCTTGTCGATAGTTGGGGTGGCAGGGATGTGATCTATCTGAGACACCATCCCCCGGGAGCCGATTCAGCTGTTGTTGACCAGGTTGGAGGAGTTTTCACAGATGAGAATGGCACCAATCCTAACGGAGGCCGCCTTGATGTGGCAGGTGTTTCACAAGCTACAGGCAACCACACGCTTGTACGCCGGTTTGATGTGAAGCAGGGGAATCTCACGTTTGTTCGGGGGCTTGACCTTTCAGAATCAGAATGGATACCTCTTCCTGTTCTCAGAGAAGGGGGAGATACCTACGAACCCTGGAGGGCATTATTCTGGACCGTGAAAAATCACGGCGATTACAACCTTGATGAAGCTACCCTGACTTCTTCAACCATCGACATTGACTGGACCAACCATATCCTGACTGTGCCATGGGGCGTAAGGAACGATGACTCTATCATGTACCAGTTTAACAGGGTACCGGGTCTGGCATGGCATTATCATTACAATAATGGGGAAGGATCCAGCGAAGACTCTGCACGCGTAGCAGTCCGTACAGGTGATTCACTGACCATTTATGCCGTTGGCAATGACCTGGATGTGATCAAGTGGCATATCGAAGCCGCCGCACCCACAGCCGATGCCAATTGGGTGATGCCCTTGCGAAAAAGGAGTCCCAACGACAATGAATATCCGGAAAACGGTGCTGTGTATGAGGTAAGTCACATGGTTCCGGGAATGGATACCATAAGCGAGATCCCATTTGCTGGGAGGGTAGACTCCCTCTATAAGTACCTGGAGAAAGCTCCCAATGCAAGCTGGGAAATTGTTTGGGCAGATGGTACCGAACGGACGGATCTGAAGACCGGAGATATATTGAGAGTAACTGCCGAAGATGCCAGTACCAAAGATTATTTCCTTAAGCTTCAGAGGTACAGGCCAAGCAGGAACGCGTTTCTCTCTGCCATTAGCTGGCCCGATATTCCGGAGGACTATAAAGGCATCTTTGGATGGGTAGGCGATACGATCCCTGAATTTGTTCGTTCCAAGTTGAGTTATAAAGTAACTGTACCCTGGGATGTGGATGGGATTCCCGCACTTGTTGCCAAAAACGAGGACGACAATGCACGTCATTCGGTGGAAAGGGCAAAGACCCTGTCGGGCAGTGTGGCTGACAAAACAGTCACTATTACCTCCACAGCCGAAAACGATACGACCATCATGGAATATTCTATCATTCTGGAAAAAGAGAAGAACCGCGATGATGTGCAGCCCTGGAAAGGCGAACCATTCATCTCCCAGTTCACATGGAAAACTGAATTTAGCCATACGCTGGTTGAAATTGTGAACCCGGGGAACGTGGAACTTGATTTAAGTAATTACATGTTCTTCTGCGGATATGAGAATGATCCGGTAAATGCTATTGCTGGATGGGATACCTGGTCCGACAGATACCAGAAGTATATTCCGGGCTATAAATGGGAAGACGAGGCAAATTGGACCGTACAGCGACATATGGCAGTATTTGATGCCCAGATCAATCCCATTGTATTTCCAGGCGATGTATTTGTCATGGCGGAGGTTAATAAAAGCATGGAAGATTTCTTAAACTATGTGTATTATGACCAGATCGATATCGAGTTCCGCAACAATCCATGGGGTGAGGACTACCCCGGAGCGACCGCCGTCTACCAGTGGAATGGCATGAACTTCTACATGTGGAAGATCCTGAACGACTCCATTAAACTTGGTTTGAAACCTGCCACCGATCCAAATGATTTCTTACTAATCGAAACTTTTGGCAGTGGAGACGGTAGTGCATTTGCACCTATCGGCGTACCCACAGGACAGGTGAGCAGCTACACAAGGAAGCCGGAAGTCTGGCATGGCGAACCCCAGGCCCAGGCTTCATTCGGCGCAACCGAAGAAGAAAGCCAATGGACACTGGTGGATGAGAATGTCCTTCAGGCCAGGAATTATGGATGGCCGGAGTGGAGAACATTAGTTCCCGAAGGAACAGGAAGCCATTTTATGGACGAGGTAACTATCTTTAAGTCAACTGTGGCTTCGCTTGTTTATCTGGTAAGTTCCGGATATGGCATGGCAGAGGAAGTCAGGGGTGTGGTTGATGGTACAACCGCCGACGACTTCATGGGGAGCATCATAAAGGCCAACGCAGATCAGTCACTGAAAGTCATTGCAGTTGCCGATGGCACTGTCCTTGACGGCGCAGCCGCTGTGATGAACGGAGATACGTTGGTGGTAACTTCTGCAGATTCAACCAATGTGTCCAAGTATATCCTCGAGGTAACCGCTGATGGATTAAGTGATGACGCCACGCTGACTTCGACGGAGTATACCGTTGCAGTTGATGGTGCAACAGGGACCATTGGCGGAATGGAATATGGAACCGCTTTGAGCGTGGTTGCAGCCAATGTGGTTGTTCCAGCCGGAGCCTCCATGACCATCGTGGATGCCGATGATGCGTATGTGCCATTCGTACGGCTAAATTTTGATACCACCTACGTGGATGTGACTGTGACCGATCAAATATTCTTTGAAGTAATTGCAGAGGATGGAGCTACGAAGGTTCTCTATCAGCTGCAGCCAAATGTCACCGAATCGGATGCATTTGTGACTTCAGATGTATTTGATATTAACCAGACTTCACTTTTAATTGGTCTTGTACCACAGGGCACAAACATCATTTCCTTCTTTGCCAATCTGACACCAGCTCCGGGAGCAACCCTGAAGCTAATCGACAAGCTTGGTTTTGAAAGAGTTGAAGGTACTGTGGTTCTGGATGACAAATTGATCGTTACAGCGAAAGATGGTGTCACTACAAAGACCTATTATCTGACGCTCCTGGATGAGGTGGCTAACTACCTGGCATATGTGATTTCAGATATCTATGTGGTCGACCAGGACGCCCTCACCATTACAGGTGTAAGGGGCAGCCAGTCTGTTTCTGAATTCAAAGGCAATGTGACTCCTGCTGAAGGGGCCACCATGGAAGTTCAGAATACGGGTGGTTCAGCCAAGGCTGATGCAGATATGATGGCTGAGGCCGACATGCTGCAGGTTACTGCCGGAAATGGTGTGAATGTGGTCACCTATGTGGTCGCACTTGATGTCACCGGCATGGATGACCTGAATAGCGGAAACATCCGTGTCTATCCTAATCCAACTACCGGACTACTGCACATTGCTGGTGCTGAGACTGGAAACAGGATTCGAGTTTACAACGCTGTAGGTGTTGCTGTTCGTGACGTGATGGTATATGGTGGAATCGAGAGGATTTCACTGGATGATCAGCCAGGCGGCATGTTCTTCATCACCATCAGTGATAAGGATGAAATTGTGGGTCATTATAAGGTGATCCTTCAATAGTATTCTTTAAGATTCTGTGTAAAATAAGAGCCTGCGAGTGCAGGCTCTTATTTTTTTTCATGCTGTAATTATAAACCCCCAATGAAATTTCAGCAATATATTCCAAGCTTATTTCTGAGTATTTCAACCGCATTCATTCCGGTTCTGGGACAGGAGACCCCTAAGCTAAATTTCCTTTTTATTGCAGTGGATGACCTGAAGCCTCTGATGGGATGTTACGGAGATACCCTTGCCCACACTCCAAATATGGATGAAATTGCCGGAAAGGGAGTCACCTTTACAATGAACTTTTGCCAGCAGGCACTTTGTGCTCCGTCCAGGACGAGCCTGATGACAAGCCGTTATCCCGACCAGACCCGGGTCTGGGATCTGGAAACACTCATGCGTGAAATGGATCCCGGCATTGTGACCCTCCCTGAATACCTTATTCATTATGGATACCGGACCACCGCCACGGGGAAAATATTTGACAGCCGGAGTGTGGATCAGGGCCGGGACATCCCATCCTGGTCCACTCCCTGGAAGTCCCCGTGGGATGCCAGTTATTACAATGCCGAAACCGGTAAACCTGCTTATTTTTATGCGGATCAGCACGCCAAGGACACCATCGCCCTGCTCCAGGCTGAAGCAATTCAATTGGGTGTGGATCAGAAGAGCTATGTCATGGAAAAATATTTTCCTGCCTTCGAGAATGCTGATGTCCCGGTAGACGCCTATGTGGACGGTGCCATCGCAAATATCGGAGTTGAATTACTCGAACAGGCAGCTGCTTCCGGTGACCCTTTCTTCCTCGGCATCGGATTTCATCGCCCCCACCTGCCTTTCAATGCACCAAAGCAGTTCTGGGATTTGTATCAGCGAAACGATTTTGCATTGGCCTCCTTTCAGGGAAAAGCCGCAGGTACTCCTGATATAGCCTACCATTCTTACGGGGAACTCAGAAGTTACACCGGAATCCCGGAATCTGGAAATGTCCCGGATGAAACCCAACTGGAGCTGATCCATGGATACTATGCAGCCACCAGCTACATAGATCAATTAATTGGACAGGTCATGGCTAAAGTAAGAGAACTTGGACTGGAAAATAACACTGCCGTCGTACTCTGGGGAGACCATGGGTGGCACCTCGGTGATCACCAGCTATGGTGCAAGCATTCCAACTTTGAACAAGCTACCCGGGCGCCACTGATAATCAGTTATCCAGGACAACCTAACCGCGGAGCCCATTGTGAAACCCCTACCGAGTTTACCGACGTAGCCCCTACCCTCTGCGACCTTGCAGGTATCCCTGTCCCTGGATTCTTCGAAGGTGAGAGCTTGATTCCCTTAATCCAGGATACTCTTGGAATGGTAAGGGAAGGATCTTTGAGCCAATATCCACGCCATGGCAAAATGGGATATTCCCTTCGTACAATCAGGTACAGGTATACCAGGTGGACCAATTCTGATGGCTCATATTACGCATCTGAATTGTACGATTACGAACTGGACCCGCTTGAAACCGTCAACTTTGCCTTTGATCCTGGGTATGTTGATATTAGAAACCGGCTCGATAGCCTGGTGCTCGAACGAATTGTCATCCCTTCTACCCAGGAGCGGATTTATTTCGAAATCAAAGGAAGAGGGACTGTGACACAATCAAAAAGAGATACTATCTCCATCACAGGAGCATCCATTACACTTGGACAGGAAACTAAATTAACGGATGAATTTGGCCTTTCCATGTTCACCCGTGACACAGGATGGGTAGATGTTTATATTGATGCAGTGGGCTATGTACCCTATTCAGATAGTATCCATGTGGGGGAAGACAATCAGGTGAAAGTCGTTCTGCAACAGGAAGAACCTGTCTATGAGGTATCTGTCAGCGTGGAAGACTATTATTCAGGAGTGGGGTTGGTGGGTGCACGGGTGACTCTTCACGAGATCGAAAAATTAACAGATAGCAACGGAGTCGCTGTTTACACCCTGGAAAAAGGGGAATACGCCTTATCACTAAAAAGAAATAATTATCCGGACAGCTCAGGGATGGTATACATCCGCGCTGATACTGTATTGCGATTTAAGTTAAAAGCCACACGTGCCTGGGTAAAAGTATGGGTAAAAGAGGGGAATGCACCCTTAAATTTTGCCACTGTCTCCCTGAATGAACTAACGGTTATCTCAAACTCTTTGGGTCTCTCCAGATTTGATACGTTATCAACCGGATTGTCATATGACTACAAGATAGAAAAAGAGGGATTCCAGATGACAGAGGGCAACCTCTTCCTTGTGGCGGATACCGGCCTGCATATCCGGATGGAACGAATAACCGGCTCAAAGTCGGTTGCCGGGAATACCGGCTTAAAAATCTGGCCAAATCCGGCCCGGGATATTCTATATTGCAGTACAGAAAACGGGAAAGAAGGTGGACGGGTAGAGATCACAGATGCGTACGGTTGCATTGTTCTTCAACATGATACAAACCGCCGGCTATCGATTCTCCACATTGAGAGCCTTGAACCCGGACTGTACTGGATCCGGTTTGTGAGCCGGCAATCATCGATTCCAATGGAATTCTTAAAATTCTACTAATGGATTAATTTTGAACAGATGAGAGTCGGTATGATAAGAACAATGCTATTCCTATTTGCAATGAGTGCTCTATGCGGAAAAACCATCGCGCAGATGACTCCCTTTGAAGCAGTGGCACAAATGCAGCGGGGGATAAACCTCGGAAACACACTCGAACCGCCTCATGAAACTGACTGGAACAATCCAAAGGCAGAAGAAGCCTATTTCGACCTCTACCGGGAGGCTGGGTTTGATGTGGTACGCGTACCCGTAAGATGGCACTATCATACAGATGGCAATTCACCCTACAAGGTATCCAAAACCTGGATGGATCGGGTGGAAGAGGTTGTGGACTGGGGACTCTCAAGGGATCTTTTTATCGTGATGAATGCCCATCATGAAAATTGGATAAAGGATGATTATGCCAATCCCCTGTCCAGAGCAAGATTTGACAGCATCTGGTCACAAATAGCCTTCCGGTTTAAAGATAAATCAGAAAAGCTCATCTTCGAGATCATCAATGAGCCGCATGGACTGTCAAAAGAGCAGAACAATGAACTTCACCAGAGAATACTGGATATTATCCGTAAGACCAATCCAACCAGAAACGTCATTATTCAGGGGCATAACTGGGGCGGAGCCGATGAATTAACCACCATGGCCATTCCGGATGACGACCATCTGATAGGCTCGTTTCATTCGTATGATCCCTGGCCTTTTGGATTGGAAGGAACCGGTAATTTTGGGGCTCCGTGGCAAATCCAGGAACTGGATAATAAATTTGCCCGTGTAAAGAGCTGGTCGGAAGAAAACAATATCCCCGTCTTCCTGGGTGAGTTTGGATGCAATAAGAGTGCCGAATATAATTCCCGAATGAAACATTACCGGACTTATGTGAACCTGGCAATCAGGTATGGAATTTCATTTTGTGCCTGGGATGACGGGGGAAATTTTGAGATCATGCACAGGAACGCCCGGACCTGGAACGAAATCAAGGATATCCTGATTGGCTGTTCTTCGAAAACTCCCACGATCACAGGCCTTTCCATTTTTCAGGATACACTCATTATGCTGGATTGGAGCAATGGTGCGGGTGGCCAGGAAAGCACCTCTGTACAAAGAAGAATCGAATCCGGGGATTTTATTACCATTGCCAGCCTGTCACCCGACAGCACCACATTTATTGATCATACAGGTGTAGAAGGGAAAGCACACTACTATCGAATAATAGCCCACCACGCCGCTGATTCAGTGGCACAATCGAATCCTTTGAGAATTTACTTGCCTGCGTACGAGCCCAAAGTCCGGAGATACTTTCTAGGGTTCGCACCTGCCATCCCAGGGGTAATTGAGGCGGAAGACTTTGATATTGGCGGAGAAGGCCTGTCCTACCATGACATGGATAGCAGGAATATTGGAGGTGCATACAGACCAGATGAAGCGGTGGATATTTTTAACATAAGCAGTACGGGCTATCATATTGGAAATGCACTCCCCGGGGAGTGGTTTGAATACAGTGTGGTGGTGGATCACACTGGTGAGTATCTTATAGATGTTCATTATGCCACCATATATGGCGGTGGTACATTTGTGCTTAAAATCGGGAATGAACTATCGGATACCATGAAGACCGTCCGAACGGATAGCTGGCTTCTGACAGATAAGGTCTCATTTCCTATGAACCTCACGGAAGGTGCTCAGCTTATGCGATTTACTGTGGCAGACCTGCCCATATTCACGATTGATAAATTCACGATTTCAGTAAATACAACCGGATTAAATCCTGCACGTTCAGGGAAGGAAATAAGAGTGGCTCAGGACCCCGGCGGCGTTCTGTTAATCCAGTCTGACCAGGAAATACCGATCGATCTCGTTCAACTGTATCATATTTCAGGTGCGCTGGTTTTATCCCGCCAAAAACCGAATTCCCCTCTCCGGATTTCCTTGACCGGACTTGATTCTGGTATTTATCTTGTGCGCACTTATTCAGGAGGGCGGGTGTTCCGGAATAAACTATTTATCAAATAAGAAGAACAATTAGGTACTATCCTGATATGCCACGCATCACATATACGTTCCCGGCAATAATCTGCCTGCTTCTAGGTAATTTACCGGCTGAAGCCCGGGAAGAGGTATTCCATATAGCTGCCGGACCGGTCGATCCCGAGACAACCATCGAAACCCGGGCTCTTTACGATTTCCTTAAGTTCCAGTTTCGCCACCGAATCATATCAGGACAAACGCACAGTTATTATGAAGAGATAGAGAACCTGACGGGAAAATCCCCGTTACTCAGGGCAGGAGACTTATCATCCTATACGGAAGGTTATCCGTACCTCTGGTCGGGGGGAGGACATACCCTTGGAAAAGATCCCGACGGTACAGTGGAACAATTACTGGATTGGTATAACCTTACGGGTAACAAGGGCATCGTCTCGTTCCAATGGCACTGGCACTCACCCACGGGAGGCTTAGCCGGTCAGAATAACTTCTATACAAAAAATACTTCATTTGATATCACCAAAGCAGTTACTCCGGGTACTCAGGAGTACGATGACATAATCAGAGACATAGATGACATATCCGAAGAATTAAAAAAATTCCAGGATGCAGGTATTCCCGTACTCTGGAGACCCCTTCATGAAGCTGGCGGGGGCTGGTTCTGGTGGGGAGCCAAAGGGCCCGAACCCTGTAAACAGCTATATAATATCATGTTCGACCGCATGATAAACCATCACGGGCTGCATAACCTGATTTGGGTTTGGTCTACCCCTGAGGAAACCTGGTACCCGGGAAATAACAAAGTAGATATTATCGGCCATGACTCCTATCCTGGATCGTTTAACTACGGGAATCAGAAGTCCGCCTTCGACATGCTCTATGAACTCACCGGAGGTGAGAAACTCATTGCAATGACTGAGAATGGTCCCATTCCCAATCCAGATCAATGCCTGGATCAGGGAGCCTCCTGGTTGTATTTTATGTCATGGAACAATCTGGTTTCAACACAAAATACACCGGAACATATCAATGAAGTATATCACAATCAAGATGTCTTAACTGTTGAATCTCAGAATTTTAAATCCGGTTGGAAATGGCGAAGCAGCTTATATCCCGAGCGGTGGAAACCTGGTTTTAAAGATTCCCGGGGCCGGTTTCTGCATGATTTTTCTTATGCCGGATATCATGGGGATAACAGGCCCATACCCCACATTACTGAAAACGTTCTAAATATCACGGAAGCACCCTATTCGGCCGATAATACAGGAACGAAAGACGTCACATCTATAATTCAGCAGGCCCTCAATGACGCTGGATCATCGGGGGGCGGAGTAGTTTACCTCCCCGCTGGTACTTACAGGATAAAAATACCTTCAGGTGCAGACCATGGGTTGGCAATCTCTTACAACCATACAGTTCTACGCGGAGCCGGGGCCGATTCTACGTTCCTGTTCCATGACGAAACTATGATCCGTCAGAAGAAGATTATTTATGTGGGTCCCGTCTATGCCAGCTGGTTTTCACCCACAGGAAATAGTACCCGGATCCGGTTCGACCTGAATATGCCCACAAGGGTAATTCCTGTGGAATCCATAGATGGATACCAGGTTGGTGACCAGGTTATTGTCAGAAACACTCCCACTAAAGAATTCATTGATGAACACGGGATGACAGGGAGTTGGACCGAATCATCCATCAAGGGGGTAGCATTTAAACGGGAAATCGATTCCATTGATGCGACCCGTCACTTACTCATCATGGATACCCCTACCCGATATCCTTTAAAAACCAGAGATTTTGCCAGGGTGTATCATGCAAAACCTCACCTGGAGGAGAGTGGTATTGAGCACTTGTCCATTGGAAATAAAGAGAATTCAAAAACAGGTTGGGCTGAAGAGGACTACCTCAAAAGCGGGACCGGAGCCTATGATGCTCATTTTTCACATGCCATCATATTTGAGTTCAGCCAGAACTGCTGGGTGAAGGATGTGCATACCTACAAACCCGCCAGTAACATTCAGGATGTGCACCTGGCTTCCAATTGCCTGCTCTTAACCATGTGCAGGCACATTACTGTCGATTCGTGTAATTTTCAAAAGCCACAATATGAAGGTGGAGGGGGGAACGGCTACATGTATACCCTTCAATCCAATGATTGCCTTATCCGGAACAGCAGGGCCAACCATAGCCGCCACAACTTCGATTTCAAATATCCATTCAGTAACGGAAATGTAATCTACAACTGCCGTGGCGAGAATTCTAAATACTCGAGCGATTTTCATATGTACCTGAGCATGTCCAACCTATTCGATCAGTGCACCGTAAACGGAGATTACCTGGAATCCACCTTCAGACCCTATGGTGGCAGTTCGCTTCATGGCTACTCATCCTCACAATCTGTGTTCTACAATACCATCGGAGAAAACTACCACACAAACAGGGACTATATTGTCGATTCAAGACAGTATAAATGGGGATATGTGATAGGGACATCGGGTCAGGCCAGTCATGTGAAAACCGATCCTGTTGCAGGCTCCATAAATGGATATGCCTATGATACATCGCCGCGTGATTTTGTGGAAGGTGCCGGTGAAGGCACCACGCTTGTCCCATCTTCGCTCTACCTGGATCAATTAACCAAAAGAAAGAGCGATTTGGCTGCAATGCATTCTTATGACTTGAGCGTGGTAGTTAAAAATGCCGCGACCCGTGAACCGATTCCTGATTCTGAAGTCAGAATTTACAAAGAATCCCAACTTACCAATGGGTTGGGGAGTAGCTTTTTTCAGGGGATTCCTGAAATGTTTTCCATGGAAGTTCTCCATGGCCGCTATACTACTTCAACATTGCAACAGGTTGTAATCTATAGCGACACATTGCTCACGGTTTATCTGGATGAACAAACCTTTCATGTCTCATTTCTTTTGGTGGATGAATTCACTCTGGATCCGGTTCCAGGGGCACGCATCACCATGAATGAAAATGTACAGGTGACCGATGACAGTGGCAAGGCATATTTTACTACCCACGGAGGTTCCAGCACTTATTCCTTCCTGAAGAACTCTTATGCCGCAGTATCGGGAAAACTAGAAATCATTTCGGATACTCTCTATCGGTTTCGTTTGCACAGGACCCATGCCTACGTGAAAATTTGGCTGAAATCGGGTATGACACCCGTAAACAATGCCATCGTGAAGATCGGGTCTGATTCACTCGTAAGTACATCCTTGGGACTGGCCACGTTCCGGCAACTTCCTGTCCATCAAACCTATCATTATTCAGCAGCCAAGGAGGGGTTTGAACCGATTGAGGGCGAGTTTTACCTGATTGCGGATACCTCCATACATCTGGCCCTTTCAAAAATCCTTTCGGCAGTAAATCATGGATCATCCGGAGAGGTGATCCGAACCTGGCCCAATCCGGTATCTGACATCCTCCACTGCAGCTTCCCTCCCGGACTTGGAATAACCTCGATGAAAATAACAGACATGCGGGGTAAAGTCGTGCATGATCAAAAAGTAGATGGAGATCAGGCAAGGGTTTTTGTGGTCCATTATCCTCCGGGAATCTATCTGCTCAGCACCTCAGGCAACCAGCAAAACACTTTCCTGAGACCTCTCCCTTTTTCAAAGCAGTAGTCCCCTCATATCCTTAAGATTTTTTGGAGAATTACTCCCCGAAGTAGTCTATGTACCAGTTCTTTTCATCCAGCAGCAAGGTATATATCTGTTCGCGCTGCCCGGCGGGAAACTTTTCTGCAACTGCTTTGGCAAGGTAGGAAGGATCATTTCTGCGTTTAGCCACGCGCATTAAATCATAGAACCGTTCCCCTTCAAAAGCCAGTTCTCTGGCCCGCTCATCCATGATCAGATCCTCGAGGTACACCTGTTTGGCCGGAAAGTTACCGGAAAAGTCCCAAAATCCGATAACTTCATTTGTAAAGGGATTGTGGATGTAGTTGATGTTCCCCACATAAATTCCATCATCACCACCGCCTAATCCAACACGGCCCCTTACCCCCAACTGGTCCCTGCTGGGGAGCACTGAATAGTTGCTGCCGTCATTAACTATTCTTACCGCTTCTGTAGTTTCTGTCCGGATCAATCCCTCCCGGAATGCGGCCCAGTAGGTATAGATCTCGGCCACATAAAGCTGGATCCCTGCTGCCCTGTAAATGATATAATCAGCATCCTGGTCAAACAAGCTCCTCTCCATTGAATATTTGAATATGATGGTGTCCATGCCCTCCATAATGGCCCTGGAACTGCGCTCATCTTCGTTGGCCCTCAATGTGATCATATCGATATATTCATTTCCTGTTATGGGATTTCCATTCTTCACATAGAGGTAGGAAGCTCCGAAGCCTCTGTACAAATCGGATGGAAAACCTGCATAGAACATCTCCGTTTTTTCCGGAAAGGAAAGATCCTCGTTCAATACCTGTCCGCGCCATACAGTTTCCCAGTTATAGATGGCCTTGTAACTTGGTTTCAACATGTACTTGTGCGGCGCCCAGGGTTCAAAAATTGACTGGAACTGGTTTTGCTGGAAATTGGTCTTGTTAAACCAGATGGTGTAAATGTGTTCTCTGCTGTCAACATCGGTGAATATATTTTTCCAACTACCGTTAGAGAAGCTGAAATCCAGCTGGTACCTGTTGTTATCACTTGCATTGTAAATGATCTGCTCGAAATGGTCAACCGCCTTTACCAGATCACCTTCGGTCAGGTACATTTGACCCAGCAATGCATGCAGAGCCCACCTGTTCCAAATAGTAACCTCCCATGAGATATCATCATTATCCACATAGTGGTTCACCCCGACAGCCTTGACTTCATTCTCAAGTTGGTTTGTAAAGAAGTCAATTACCATGGGCAGGTCAAAATATTGCTTGTCAAGTTCGATAGGCTGATTCAGGATCGTATCGTTGTAGTACCCGTCCCTGGCGAAACTAATATAAACACTATCGGTATACGTCCCAGACGAATTCACAAAATCTTCAATCTCCTCATAGGTAACCAATGATTCATGAATGAACGGGACCTTCCCGTAGATCCGGGCTGCATTAAAATAAGCCCATGCCCTCATACACAGCGCTTCACCGTAAAGACGGTCATAGTTGTTGATAGGGCTGCCCTGATCAATAACCTCAGGATGTTCTCTTTCGAGGATGAGGATGAAATTGTTGCAGGCCGAAATCAGCTTAAACAGATTGGCCGGAGAAGCATATTCATTGGTTTTGGATACATTAAAATTATAAACTTCTACCATATCAGCGCTTGCCGATTCGGTGATGTTCACCAGGTCTCCTCTAAGCTCTCCCATCATGAAAAGCTGTTCCACAAGCTTTTGTTGCAATCCATATAATCCCATCTCAACGGACCGGTACTCATACCAATCTCCATACAGTTTGTCCTCAGTGATATTTAACACCTGATCGGGATTAAGGAATTTTTCACATGAAGTAGTAACTATACCCAAAAGAAGCGCCAATCCGGTATATTTACCTAGTCGAACAATATTTTTCATAGCTGTCATGGACCTTTTATAACCCTATTTTAATACCTGCGATGAACTGCCTGGCGTGTGGTGTGAGCCCGTAATCTATCCCTTGGTAAATGGGGGATTGTGAATAGGCAAATTCGGGATCATACCCCAGGTAATTGGTCAGCGTAAAAATATTGCTCACCGATACGTAGAATTCAGCATTTTTAAAGACAAGAAACTGGGTTGGAACGCGGTAAAAAAGTGAAATGTTTTTCACCCTGAAATAAGAACCGTCCTCAATCCACCTGGAAGAGAATGCGGCATTTCCCATTAAATCATCCCATGAAGCTCTCGGTACGTCGGTAACCTGGCCGTCGTACTGCCACCGGTTTAATACATGGGCACTCTGGTTGGCAAGACCGCTCATCTCTTCGTTTTTGAATCTCACGTAGTTAAATACATCGTTTCCAACCACATACTGAAGGCTAGTGCTTACAGTCCAGCGCTTAAATGTAAAAGCATTGGTCAGCCCTCCAAAATAATCCGGATCGGAGGACCCAATGATGGTTTTGTCAAACTCATTTATCACTCCGTCTGGTGTTCCATCCGGTCCCGAATAATCCTCATAAATAGCATCTCCAGCACCGTATGCAATGCCTTTGTCATTCCTTAGGTTGGCGTCAGCAGCCTCCTGCTGGCTGGCAAATACCCCCTTAAAAAGAAAGCCATAAAAGCTGTTTGCCGGATACCCTTCCTGATTCACCTTCTCACCACCGGGCACACTGTAAACCAATTTATTTCCTTTAATTTCGGTGATCTCATTTTTCACTTTGGAAAAGGTTGCCTGTACATCCCACTGAAATGACTTTCCGTCGATGATCCGTAAGGATGTACTGAATTCCATTCCTTCATTGCGTATTTTACCCCCGTTCTCTATTAAAAAATCATACCCGAAATAGGCCTTAATGGGACTAAAGATGATCATATCCCTGGTGTTCGAAACAAAGTAGTCAGCTCCGGCCATGAACCTGTTGCCCAGCAATGAAATATCAATCCCTCCATTCAGTTGCGAAACAGATTCATAGGTTAGCTTGTTATTGGTGATAAGGGCGGGGTAAAGCCCCACAGTCTCCCTGAATTTCACAGCCTGATAATAATCTGTTGCGCTGGCCTCACCAATATCATCATTCCCTGTTTTACCTGCGGAAACTCTTAGCTTCAGATTTTCAATCCAGTCAATATTCTTTAAAAATGATTCATTGGATACCCTCCATGCCAGCCCCGCCGAATAGAAAAAACCAAATGGCTGACCCGATATCCGCAAGGTATTGGCCGCGTTTTCTCCCAGTCTTGAAGATCCGTCCAAAGAAAGACTGGCAGTAAGCAGGTATTTATCCTTGAAGGTATATGAAATATTCTCGTAGAAAGAGAGCCAATTCCAGGTTCTGTATTTTCCTCCTATCTCTCTCAGATTTTGTTGCCCATCCTGAAGCGACCTGTACTCATCATTTTCATGGGCATTCTTGGTCAGGCCCCAATCAAACTGGTACTTATTCGAGAGAATATTCACCCCCGTATTGGATGATATCTTGTGATCATTGCCCAGGTTTTTACTATAGAGGAGATAGGTATTGTTGTAAAAGGAATTGAGGTCATTGTTGGCAGCTTTGGAAACATTGAAAGCTTCCTTATTGTAGTAGAGTTCCATTCCCCGGTTAGGAAGAAACTGAAGTTCCTTCAACACATCATAATTAAAGCTGAAACTGCTGTTCAGGGTCATATCCCTGTTTATATTGCCTACAATGCCAAGGGAGGAGGTGAAGTTGTAATTGGTGTTGGAAGCCTCATAGTTTTCTATGGTGGCCAGGGGATTGCTAATCCCGATTTCATCCACTTCCGAGAGTGCTGTCAACTCGTTTCCCTCGATATCATATTGATAGGGATTGAGCAATGGTGACTTGGCCAGGCTAGCCAGCAAAGGGCTTGTTTCCGATATGACGGCCGATTCCTTTAACGAGGATGAATTGTAATTTAGCGAAACACCTGCATTCATTTTCAGCCAGGTGAAAATATTCAAGAGGCTGACAAATCTGAGGTTATATCCCTGGTATCCTGTCTCTTTTAGTATGCCCTGCCCGCTTAAATAACCAAAAGAGAGACCGTACCGGGCAATTTCATCCCCTCCCTTAACCAGAACGTTTACGTTGTAAAATGATGAATTGTTAAAGATGAGACTTTGCCAGTTGGTATTATGCTGATAATCAATGAAGCGGTCATCTCCTTTCTCCAAAAAAAGGCTTGGGTACTCCTCACGGATTATTTCCTCATCTTTTCCAGAAGAAAAAAGAATCTCACTCATCAGGGTTTTGTGCTGGCCCGCATCCAATTGAGGAATCAGGTTGGAAGGTGCCAGAGAGTAACCCGATCTCACATCTACATCAATGGATGTCTGGGTCACACTGGGATCCAGAGTTTCTACAAAAATTATTCCGTTGGAGCCCTTCGAACCATAGGAAGCTGTATAAACCGGATCCTTGATAATGGTTATTTTTGATACGTCAAATGCATTCACCGAACTTAATGGATTGTATTCAAAACCATCCAGATTTGAACTGAAAAGCCCCAGTGAGTTCAAAGGTATTCCATCAATTATGTACAAGGGTTGATTGGTGGCATAGACCGAACGAATCCCTCTCAAGGTGGTTACTGCACCACTTCCAATATCGCCCGATCTTTTAACTACAAACATCCCGGGAACCCTGCCTTGCATATGCTCGTCAATCGTAAAGGATGATGTGCGATGGCGACCCCGAATGTTCAACTCTGTGTGTGAGGCCACCATGTCCCTTCTGAGCCGCTCCTGGGAGAGAAGGTTTAAAGGATCATCACCGGAAGCCATCTCGCTTGTTGTCAAATAAATAGTTAAGTTCTGTCTGTTATTGAGGTAGATTCTTCGTTTTTTCAATCCACCGGCCGGGGATACGATGATCCACACATTTCCTGAAGATACGGGAAGGCTAAATTCTCCCGAGTCATTGGTTACCACAGGAAGCATGGATGATCCTTCAATAGACACAGACACATTGGATACCGGTTCATTCCGGCCCGAAATGACCACCCCTTTTAAGGTGATCGTATCCTGTGCTGAGAGATGGATACTGCCCGGAAACAGGCAGATCCACAACGCAATACATTGAGAAATTCTTTTCATAGCATCAGTCATCATAAGGAACAAAATCTATGTAGTCAATAACCAGGCCGTTTGACAATACAGTGCTGGGTCCCCGGTACACAAACTTAATAATGGCGTTCCCATAATCGTTCGTATTTACAACCCAGCAGTCAAACTTATTAAAAGCTCCTTCCGGTTTATAGCGTTTCCCGGTCACACTATACCAGAGTTCCCTGTTCAGTACATAGTCATAAAAATCGATATGAAGCACCAATTCATCATTTACATAGATATCATAGATCCCACCCACGTACATATGGGTTCTGACTACCATCAAATATTTCCTGGGGAAGAGTGTCTCCACATTGAACTCCAGGGAGTATTCCTGATCATATCCTTTTGTGAAAGGAACCCGCATAATGGAATCATTGGAGGAAGTGGCGCCATATTCCCTGAGTGGTTCAAAGGAAAGATCGCTTGTAACTTTCACATCTTCCATCCAGGCATATTTATTAATGCCTATCTCCTCAAGCAACCATTCTCCTTCGATCCTGGTTGATCCCGTAAACAGGGTATCGGGAACTGCAAAATTGGCATAATTATAGGCGTACCCATTGCTGCAAAGGGTCTTATCAACCGGCTCATAGTATACATATACGCTGTCACCCAGAATATTTTTCATCTTCAGAGTATCCGGATAGAGGGGAGGAATAAATTCCTGGGGTTCAACCATGTTCTCAAATACCCCGCGTTCGAGCAGGTAAGGGATCAGCACATCATATTGCCAATCCAATGGAATATCACTGTAATCCTGGTACACATCGCCAAGGACGAGGGCCATATCCGTCAGTGCCGTGTTATAATCATCCTCCTTCGGAAAAACAAACGTGGCCGTTTTGCTTCTGAATTCCTCACTTACTTCAAAATACTCCTCCTCAAACAAGTTGAAAACCTCAGAGACCGTATCATACACAGTATTTCCCAGCTCGTCAAAACCAATGGGCCGGCTCAGTTCCTTATCCAGGATGATCGAATCGTAGCTGTCGATGTATTGTGTCAGGATTGGATTTTCCACGGAGAAAAATTCATAAAGATTGGGTCGTGGAACAGCCACCTCGTCCATGACAAAGTACTTTCCATTCAGGTAAAGCGGACTCTCAAATTGAAGGGGAACTGCATCAAAATAAACTTCGCTGCCGGTATTCTCAAAAAGAGCAAATTTTTCCGCGAGCGTCTGTATCTTTTTCTTGCCTCTTACGTTCCTAGACTGAATGAAATGGAGTGATATGTGGTAATCCAGTATCGAACGCGTCACAATACCTGTATCGATAAGAGTTGTGAAAGACTCATTATCGGGTACAAACAGGGTATAGGGGTTGTCAGACAGAAAGAGTGTGTCGTACCTAAACTCTTTCATATACTGAACAAAGAGTGATAGATCAGGATCCTGTTGAATAGCATCCCATACGTTCATATCCACAGTCTCAGGCCTGGTGTGGTAATGCTCCGCCCACCTTTCCTCGCAAGAGAACAGGCATACAAGCAGCAGTGCCCCGGCTAAATATCTGATAAATTTCATTTTCTAATCGTTAGTGTATGGCTCAAATCTAATCAGGTCCCAGCTAAATCTGCCGGGTATCAACGAGTTAATAACAACCTTGTGACCTTCATACTTAACAAAATTAATCGTGCCTAATTCCCTCATCTCAAAAGGATTATTACTATTTCCTCCGGAAGACAGGTCAACCAGTCCACCCAGGTTCTTCCCGTCAATGGCTACCTCGACCAGCGCATTATTCTGGTCCAGGGTCTGTGCCCTTAGAAATACGGTATAGATTCCCTGGACTATCTTCGGTATCTCGTAAGAGATGGTGAAATCACCATCCATGTACAGGTAATCCCCGCCCCAGGCAGGATGGTCAGGATCGCCTGTTTCTATAAAGTAGAGATCTGTTCCCGACCAGCTAAAGTGGAAAAGTGAGGATGTATCTTCTATGAGATAGTCCCCCGGTTCTTTCCGATACTGGTTTAAAAGGGGCTCATCCCAGAATTCGAATGTCTGGATCGCTCGTGAAGGGGGCTGCTGTTTCAGAATCTGGTCAATGAAATGTATGGCTCCGCTCTGCGTAAGTACATTCGATTCATCGTAAAAGAATTTTATAAAATCAATAATGGTTGTATCCTCACCAACAATAATGGTATCAAATACCTCCTTTTTCAAATTAATCAATATATCCAGTCCCAGGCCATTGATATTGAGCGGGATTTCTGACAAAGTGGTATAATTCGTAGCCAAATCGACGAAATCATCCATAAACATGCTTCCATCCAGCATGTGGTAGGCGACATAGCTGTTCAGCGGATTGTGAGAATCCGAATAATTATCATCATCTGGACTGATGAGGTTTACCAGGTCCTCAAAAGAATTTATTCCGTTGCGGTTGTAGATGGAATCATTCTCCAAGAGCAGTGTAAAGGGCGTGGCATCCGTCTCCTTATCGCGTGTATTTACATCCATCAATTCATTTAAACCTGTGGCATCCGCAGCAGATTTGAATATGGAATATCCGCTATTCTGCTCCAACCAGTCGTAAGTGGTTTTTGTGACAGGAATAAGGGCGCTTTCGATGAGATGTACATACCCATTGGAGACCTCAATGTTCGGCACTATCACAGGTGCCTGGTTATTGATCTTATAATACGAAGTATCCGGCTCAATAACAAAACTGACCGTCAGGATGTCTCCGGAAAGAGTATATTCAGGCAAGGCTCCGAAAGGGAAATCATCGGCATTTATGCTCAAATCAACCACATGGTAACGGCTAAATGCCCTTACATATTCCTTGTCATCCAACATTTCCTGAAGTGAGGCATACTGATCGTTTTCCTCTATAAAACGATTAATGGCATCATTGTCCGGAAGAAACAGGGTATAGCCAATCCCATCCGGATTATACGCGCTGAGGGTCTTATCGATCCCTCCTTTTTCAAGTATCGAAAGAAAACTTGAATATGCCGAATCGTTTTCCACGATGTAATCATATATCGTCAGATCCAGCAGGTCCTCAAACCCGGCTTCAACCACCGGTTCGTGGCAGGAATTCAATCCTCCGATGAAAATCATGACCGTCAGTCCAATACCTGTGCATTTATTTAATTTCATGGCCTGTGCTAGTTGTCGTAATAGGGATTCTGAACTAAGTTTTTGTTCCGCTCAATTTCTTCAAAAAAAATGGGGAGATACCATCCAAGAGGATTGGTAAGCTTTGTGGCCAGGATTCTTTTCTGGGTAGAAGGAACATTATTTACAATAACCTCAATAAGTTTTGTTTTCCTGGCAAAATCATTTCTCCTTCCCATCCTTACCAGGTCGAACCAGCGTTTTCCTTCAAATGCGAGCTCCAGTGCCCGTTCTTCCATGATGGCATCTTCATAGGCAGATTCTGAATTAGCTATGCTGATTGGAGGAACATCAGCCCTGAATCTGATTTCATTGATTATCTCAAGGGACTCAGGGAAACGGCCCAGCTGAGAAAGGGCTTCTGCTTTCATCAGGAGTACGTCCGCTTTCCTGTAAACAACCCAGTTGCAGCTGCTCTGGTCGCTACCCGACCTTGTGGTCTCACCGTCAGGTGCCCTGCCGACATATTTCCAGATGATAAAATCATTCTCCCCATACTTTTTAATCGAAATATCCTCCCCCCTGTACAATTCACGGGTATACTCTTTGGCAAACATTTCTATGGCCTTCTGGCTTGGATCGTACTGGTGGCTTACTCTCTGAGTAGATCCATACATGGCGTTCTTTTGGTTCAGGTTATCATCAAACTGGAATTCAAAGATGGATTCAAGCGAATTCCCCGGGTAAAACACCTCAAACCATTTGGCACTGGGCATTAGTACATACTCGGTGTTGCTCTCGATGTTGGACACATGTCTGATAACTGCCTCGTAGTCGAACTGCCATAGGGCAATGTCAGCCAGGAGCGCATCCATGGCCACTTTGGTTGCCCTTCCTTTTAATTCCTCAAGGGTACGGTATCCGTCTGTGGTGGCAAACTTCCGGTACTCCTCCAGATCGGCTGTCAGATAACCAAGTATTTCATCTCCGTCTGTCTTGATATTGTATACATCCGTGTCATCACTTTCGGTAGGTTCTGTAATGTAGGGCACATCTTTATAGATGCGAACCAGGTAAAAATAACTCAGGCTTCGGAGGAAATAGACTTCAGACAGGTATCCCTGGAGCAGGTAGTCGGAAAATGTATCATCTCTTTCCTGAACCAGGGGGGCATTTTTTATAACTTCATTGCAATAATTGATCACTTTGTAGAAATCAGACCAGTTACACATATAGTTTTCAGGATAAATGTTGCCCTCTGCGATTCGCTGCTCATCCCCGCTCTGGTTATAGTCTCCTACCACCATGTCTGCACGGATCTCACCTAATCGAAAGAGCTTCCCGTCCATTTGGGCAAATGATTCATACGCTCCCATGATCACAGCCTGGACATCTTCTTTCGATTCCCAGAACTCTTCCCTGATCAATCCCTCCGGGGGGATTAATTCCATCCAGTCACTACAGGATAAAGGAGTGAGTAAGAGGAAAAGTGCCAGGAGGTTTCTTATTTTTATTTTCATACCTATTCTATTAACAGATTTAAAATCCGACAGAGACGCTAAATGTAAACATCTTGGGAGGAGGGGTATTGGCCCGGTCGATCCCGATCCAGAAAGGATCGCTGGCATCCTGACCAACTTCAGGATCCTGACCGCTGTAATTGGTCAGGGTCAATAATTTTCTCGCGCTTACCGCGAAGGTCATGGACCTGACTTTCAATTTTTCACAAATATCCCGCCTCAAACGGTACCCAAATTTCATATTGATTAGCCTGAGGTAGTCGCCCGGCTCTACATACCGGTCCGATCCCAGGTTGTTGGCGGGATGTTGCATATAGGCCCTTGGCAGCATGCCATCCTCATTCTGTCCCTGCACGCGCCACCTGCTCAACACCGCCTTGCTCTGGTTGTTTCTGTCATCCATTCCCTCAGTATCGATAGCCACGCCATTAATGATGTCAAATCCAAGCCGGTAGTGAAAGGAAAAGGACAGGTCAAAATTCTTATAGTCAAAACTGGATCCGAATCCGCCTATAAAATCAGGATTTGAGTCGCCGATGTACACCACATCATTCAGATCAATCACCCCATCCTTGTTAATATCTTCATAAATGGCATCGCCCCCTCTGAAAATATAAGTCCCGGTATAGGTCATGGGTATGGGATTCCCGTCTGTATCCACCAGCACATTTCCATTGGCATCTCTTGCCAGGGCATCAAGATCGGTGGGATAAACTCCCAGGTACCTGAATCCGAAAAATGATCCGATGGGTTCCCCTTTGATGACCCTTTTCGGATACTCGCCGTTGGCAATGGAAGTAGATCTCTCCGTATTGAAATTATCGGGAAGATCCTCGAATGAATTGACGTTCTGCGAAGTGTTAAAATTCACAGCCCACCGGAAATTCTCACCCTGTATAATCTTGTAATCCATCATCAACTCCCATCCTTTGTTCACAAGCTGTCCCCCGTTCAGGTAATTCAGGTGTTCATACCCGGACGAGGATGGGATCTTATATTTTTGCCAATTCTGGGGACCGCCAAACAACAGGTCGGTGGTAGTCTTCAGGTACACATCACCTTCAATATAGAACCTGAAATCAAACAGGTTCAGTTCCAGACCTATATCATAGGATTCGATGTTCTCCCACTGCAGGTTATTCAATTGTATCTGGGTCGGTACAATGGCAGGATTTATGAAGTAATTTCCATTGCTGGTTGATTCATAGGTGGCAAAACGCGCATAACTGTCTGTAGGTTGCCTGCCTGCGACTCCCCAGCTGGACCGTAACATACTTTCATCAATGAAGTTGAACCGTTCCATAAAGGGTTCACTGGTGAATCTCCACCCTACCGATACTCCTTTGAACAATCCCCACCGGTTATTAAGCCCAAATGCTGAGTGTGCATCTGCCCTAAGAATTGACTGGATCATGTACCGGTCTTTGAATTTATAATTTATATTGGCCAGTGCCCCCAGGGAACGGGTCTCACCGGAGCCGGTCCCAATCCAGTTTATCTGGGCATCAATGGCCGGATCCTGAATATCGGTACTGGGGGTCTTGTTGCTCTGAATATTCATCCACTCGTAACTCGACTGGTCTGTAATCCAGCTAATTGCACCTGTAAATTCATGATTTGTATTTTTAAAAGGTGAATCAAATGCAAGCTGTGTTTCTGTCCTGATCTGAGAATCAATGTTGTTCCCCTCATCCGCTTTGTTCACATTCCACGCAAGCCAGTCGGCCCCAAATGCATTGTAGGGAAGATACGCCTGCGATTTCCTTCCACGGTACTGAAAGGAAACTGTTTCCCTGACGGTAAGCCAGTCCAGAATGTTATACCGCAGCCGGAATGTATTCTGCAATTGGTTGGATACAGCGTCATCCTTTCCCAGGTTAGAGATCGCCACCGGGTTAAAAAAGGTACTTCCCGAACCCTGATAGCTGGTGATGGGCGTAAAATACTCTCCGGTTAGGATGCCATTCTCATCGTGCTCCCAGATGCTCATGTTAGGAGCCTTCACATATGCCATGTTCCGCACGTTTTTTCCGCTCAGGGAGAGGTTCCCTTCCGTATTGTTATTCGAATAGTTAAACTGAACGGTGAAGAGCAATTTTCTAGAAAGGTAATAGTCCAGATTCACCCGGGTGGAGAACCTCCTGGAATTGGTGTTAATCGTTGTCCCCCCTTCGTCCACATAACTAAAGGAAGTAAAATACCTGGTTTTCTGGCCACCTCCTGAAATCTTGAAATAGTGGTCATGGGTCATGGAATTCTGAGTGATCGCCCCCAGCCAATCGGTATTGGCCGCGTAGTTGTAGAAATCCACATAATCCTTGTCATAGGCAATCTCGGACGGAATATCAAATACTCCCTTTGCATTGTGCCATTCTTCCAGCTGAAGCATCACATATTCGTCTCCGTTAAGCATGGGAATGGCGGGAGGCTGGAAGTTCATGCTGTTTTTATACTGGTAGTCGAATTGCACTTTTCCCAGTTTTCCTGACTGAGTTTCGATGAGCAGTACACCGTCTGCTCCCCTTGATCCGTACACAGCGGTTGAACCCGCGTCCTTAAGGACCTCAATTGACTTAATGTCCTGCAAGGCAATGTTGACCAGCTCACTGATATCCTCGGTGTCGGCCGAACTCAAATCAAAATTCTGAGATACCCGAAATTGTGGAATCCCATCGATGACAATAAGGGGTTGACTGTTCCCCATACCACTAAGACCCCGGATCACCAGTTGAGATCCGGATCCCGGGTCCCCCGATGCGGCAATGATATCCAGGCCGCTTACTTTCCCCTGCAGCGCATCAGAGGCGGAAAGAAATCCTGACTCCTGCATCTCAATCAGATCCACCTTCACGGAAGAAGAGGCCTTATCACGGTCATCAATATTGGTCAGGCTGTGGTTGGACTTAGCCACAGCAGTCACAGTCACTTCTTCGAGTTCCACATTGGAAGATTCCAGTTCGATGGTCATTGGGCCGGATACATTTACATTGATCTCCTGAGTATTATACCCGATGACGCTGATCCGGATGATGTTTACCGAATTCTTCATTTCAAGCACAAAGTCGCCATTCACGTTAGAAATGGTCCCATTGATAATCCGGTTTTCCTTGTCGTACTCAATGACATTCGCACCTATAACCGCAGTTTTATCCCCCTTGTCGATGATCCTCCCCCTGATAATCTTCTTTTCCTGCGGGAAAGCCTGTATCGCAAAGCCCAGTGTCAGAAACAGTATAATTGCTTTTTTTGCCATAATCATTTCATTAATTGGAATCCAGTTCATCAAAGACCAGTACCTTGTCGATTTCATGGAAAACCGCATTAATCACCACCACAGGGAACACTTCTGTCCCTTCCCCCAGGCTTCGTCCTGCCATGGCATTTGTTTTCTCCGATTCCTGAACAGAAAGATATTCACCTCCGGTCTGGTCCGGGAAAGAGATGAGATCAATTCCGGGATTGATGTAAATTTTTGAAAATACGGTACTGAACTCTGTGGAAGTTTCGTCGATCCGGGCAGTCTCATAATATCCGGGTGACGCATTCCCGTCCGTGAAGATGAGCCCTCCCTGAATAAAGTGAAGCATCAGTAGTTTGCGAAGATCAGGGACAGGCAGGGTGTCAGCCCCAAAGGCAGTTAGCGCTGAATCAGTTGGTGCGAATACCGTATAATTCTCATTATCAGAGAGAAAGGAATACCTATTTTCGCCATCAATGCTTAATCCGGCTTTTCTCAACAAGCTGTGGAATAAAGGGAACTTCCCGGAGATCTGAAGAAAGAGATTAGAGGATGAAAAACTAAACCAATTCCTGATCCTGAAAGTTACCCCGTTGTCTGCATTTTCGCTGATCTGTTCAGGAAATTCGTTCACCGGTATTTCTCCCAGGTAACCAATCGTTGTAGGTGCAGTACCGGATACCTCTCCTGTTTCATTATCTACTTTCAGAAAATTCCCTGCCAGATTTGGAATAAACTCTTTACGTGCCATTCCCATAGGGTTCCTTTTACCCACATGATTCAGGATCAGGGTTCTTAGTTCATTCACATTCAGAACGTACCTCTGCGAGGAGGGTCCATGCCCCTGGTAGAGAGAGAAACTTTCGCTGCTGTAATCGTACCATAATGAAGAGTCCTCCTGGCAATCGAGGTCAGTTTCGACAAAGAGCATATAGTCCTCATTCTCTCTTTTCAGAGCGGCCAGCAGTCCGGATTGTTCAATGGCAAACATGGAGAACGAGAAGCCCCTCTGCTGATAGACTGGTCCGGTTACACTTTTAAATGCTCTGGGGACGATGGCTTTGCTGAGGCCCACAAAGGTTGCATTACTCCCAAATTTTTTCTGAACGACGTCGGCCTGATCCACATATACCCTGTCATTCTCTCCATTAATAAAACCCTGGACAAAGTCGGTGGGATAGATGGGATTTGTGGAGAGATGGGTGTTGGCAATGATCCTTTTGATGTGCAGGGGTGCACTTTCCAGATCGCCCCATTTTCCTTCTCCAGCCAGATAGTCGCTAATCAATTGGTCAAATGCTGCATCCGTTGGTGCAGCAACTCCATGGTGATACCTGATGGTCACATCCCGCGGTAAACCAAATGCCCCCCTGGGAGGGGTGGTAGCCTCATTCAGGATATCAAATGCCAGCTCAGGGTAATTCAAATCAAAGAGCGAATCTACCGCAAGACCTTCCTTTGCACCCGGTTGTTCAAAAGTCTTTTCCTCGTTATAGGTAAAATCGGGAAATCGGTTCAGCAGGTCGAGGTATTTAATATAGGATTGATCTCCTGACTCTGTCCCAAGCAATTCAAATGCATTATTAAGAGGATCAACCACTTTATCGATGTTGTAGACAAATCCGTTTTCTGCAAAGATTTCATCTCCCAAAATTTTTGCACCCGCATAATAGAGGTCCTCTGCGCCATCTATGGGCCTGTCAAAATAAAACGTATAGTCGCCTGTACTCAAATCATAGATGTCAAAATAATCCTTAAAAAATAGGGGGGCGAATTTCCGCGAATCGGTGAGAAACATCCTGGACCAGTTGGATCGTGAATTATCCACAATCTGAATATCTTTGTCCGACTCATTGTATCTTACCCATAGTTTCCTGTTTCTCTCAAGCAACAGGGTCTCTCTTTTAAATCCTCTGGGCTCATCGTTGTTAATATCCAATGTATCAATCCACCCCCACACATCCAGAGAGCGTAACTGAAGCTTGCTCCATGGGTTCTGGACAATGTGGTATTTTACCAGCTTATCGAGCTCCTCTTCCGGTATATCTTCTACCCCGTTGAAGAGAGGGTGCTCCTGAAACCAGGCAGAAAAGGCATCGTTGTTGGGCGCAAATACTGTATAACTCCCCGACTTGTCAATAATGGTATCATATCCGGCCAGCTCCACACACCGGGCAAAGGTAGATAGGTCAGGCTGGTCCAACAGTTGTGTGTATACCTTTCCTGCCAGCCATCCGGGCCTTGCATATTTGTCCTCCTTTTTCAAGTCAGGATCACAACTCAGTATGATGAATCCAAGTATAATACACTGGATAATTTGATTTGGTTTTATCATCTTAAATCGCTAGTGATTTGTGTAACCATCCAGCTCCTCTTTATGGAGAGGGCTGCATTTCGGTGCAATCGGTTGCTTAATTAGCTAAAGGGTTATCCCTAAGTGCGCATAAATATATAAAAATGTTCATTATGGAGATGGAAAATATCCATTAAATAGAGTCAGTCTAATCTTCGTACATTACGCATGATTACCATCATAAGTGCGAAATTTCAACTATGGAATATTATTATTAAATTGGGGGTCGATTTTAAAACTTAGCGCACAATAACCTAACTAAAAATTAACGATTATGGATAATGAAAATGACGGGGTCGTTTCCAGGAGAAGATTTCTCGGAACAACAGCTGCAGCAACAGCTGGATTTACCATCCTCCCAAGTCACGTGGTCAGCGGAATGGGACATATTGCACCAAGTGACAAATTACACATTGCAGGTGTGGGAATAGGCGGAATGGGCCGTACCAACCTAAGGCACATAAAGGACCAGAACATTGTGGCCCTTTGTGATGTGGATTGGAAATATGCCAAGAAGACTTTTGACGATTATCCGAAAGCCAAGAAGTTCTGGGACTGGAGGGAAATGTATGACAAAATAGGTAAAAGTATAGATGCAGTGGTAGTTGCCACTGCCGACCACTCCCATGCCCTGGTCGCATCTCATGCCATGACCCTTGGAAAACATGTGTATGTGCAGAAACCGCTTACCCATTCGGTCTACGAGTCGAGGTTGCTCACCAAATTGGCTGCTAAGCAACAAGTGGCCACCCAGATGGGGAACCAGGGATCTTCCGCTAATGGAGTCAACCTTACCGTAGAATGGATTTTAAACGGCGAGATTGGTGAAGTTAGAAAAGTGGAAGCTTTTACCGACCGCCCCATCTGGCCCCAGGGTTTAAATGTGCCTGAAGGAAAGATGCCGGTGCCCGACACACTGAACTGGGATCTCTTTACCGGCCCGGCAGTGATGAATGATTTCAATGAAATCTATACTCCCTGGAACTGGCGTGGATGGTGGGATTATGGCACGGGAGCTCTTGGTGACATGGCTTGCCACATCCTGCATCCCGTGTTTGTTGGTCTGCAACTGGAATATCCCATCAAGGTGCAGGGCAGCTCCACCCTGCTGCTCACCAAGTGTGCCCCCAATGCGCAAATGGTGAAGCTTACCTATCCGGAACGCCAACCGGCTCCTAAGGTAAAATTTCCCCAGGTGGAAGTGATCTGGTACGATGGTGGACTACAACCCATGAAGCCAAAATGGTGGCCGGAAGGAAAGAATATGAACGACGCAGGTGGTGGCGTGTTATTCCACGGCTCCAAGGATACACTGGTGTGTGGTTGCTACGGCAAGGACCCCTGGTTGCTTTCAGGCAGGGTACCGGATGTCCCTAAATTCAGGCGTCGCATAGAGAATCCCATGAACGGAGGCCACGAAATGGACTGGGTAAGGGCCTGCAAGGAGAACCCGGAGAACCGCATAGAAACAGCTTCTCCATTCAAAGAGGCAGGGCCATTCAACGAAATGGTTGTCATGGGAGTATGTGCAGTCAGGCTCCAGGGGCTCAACAAGGAACTGGAGTGGGATGGCGAAAATATGGAATTCACAAACATTTCTGAAAGAGAAATGCTCAGGACGGTTATAAAGGACGGCTTCAAAATAACCGACGGGGATCCAACCTTTGACAAGACCTGGACACCCAAATTCTCTGCCAAAGAATTTGCTGCCGAACTGGTGAAACATAGCTATAGAGAAGGTGGATGGAAACTTCCCGATATGCCTGCTTAATTGATGTATCCGATAGTTATTTTAACCTAATCATATTTATATAATGAAACGCATATCATATGGTATTTACGCTCTCCTTTTGCTGGGAGCCGTCGCTTGCACTTCTTCCCCAAAGGAAGAGAAAAAGGCAGGTGCCGAAGAAGTTTCTGAAGAGCCAGTGGCCGCTCCCAATACTCTTACCGACCAGGAGAAGAAAGATGGCTGGAGCCTGATGTTTGACGGCAAGACCACCGACATGTGGCGGGGATATAATAAAGAGGCTTTCCCCGACTCTGGGTGGGTAGTGGAAGACGGCATGCTTCATTGTCTTCACTCAGGTTTGGGTGAAGCAGGCTGGGGAGGTGACATCATCTATGAAAAAAAATTCAGCGATTTTGATATGAAACTGGAATGGATGATCGATTCCGGTGGCAATTCCGGCGTATTTATCCTGGCACAGGAGATTCCCGATCAGCAAATTTGGTATACAGGCCTTGAAATGCAGATCCTGGATATTGACTCTGACCATGTGGATAACAGGTTAGGGAAGGATGGAAACAGAAGGGCTGGAAGCCTCTATGATCTTATCCCCCCTGTTCCACAGAATGCAAAAGGAGCTATGCAGTGGAACAGTTTCGAGATAGTATCCTACCAGGGAACCATCGCTTATTTTATGAATGGAGAAAATGTGCTTGAGTATCATCTGTGGACTCCGGAATGGAAAGCAATGATAGAGGGCAGCAAATACCCGGACTTCAATCCAGATTATGCAAATGTGGCCAAATCCGGATATATCGGATTGCAGGACCATGGAAATGCAGTCTGGTTCAGAAACATCAAAATCAAGGAATTGTAAACAAACCTGAACATTAAATGAAGCGGAAGAGGCTGTTCTGACGAATGGCCTCTTTTTTTATCAGAACGCTACATAGCAAATACTGAGAGGGTTAGAAAATGAAGGCATTCCTACAGAACAACTCCCTCCATTGATTTTTCCAGTGCACGTGCATGGGAAAGGAACTCCTTAAGATTCATCTCCTTAAAGAAGAGGAGTCCGTGAGTGGTTCTTACCCTGGGACTTTCGTGCTGGTAGAAATAGTTTTTGCCAAGAAGCAACTGGACCGTTTTCAATTGTTCGACCCAGATCCTCTTTGTGAGGTCGCTGAATTTCCCATCGTGCTGGTAACTTGGGAAAGAGGCATCCACCTGACTTAAATAGCTGTTGGTAAAAGCATCATCCATAACACCCATGGCGTTCAGTGAAACCGGGACAATGCAGTTGGCCTCGGCAGGATGAAAACGGTACCATACATTCCTGTAACCCCAAACCCTCAGGTTTGAAAGATCTTCTTCCTTGTCCCACATTTTGAGAGCTTCAGCTATTGCCTGCAATACTTTGTAATGCGTATCCGGTCCACTGCCTTCAGGGTCAAATGCCAGGCTGACAACGGTTGGTTTAATCTCTCTCAATTGATCGAGGATGGGCTCTACATCGCGGTCCAGTTTGGGTTGTTCGGTGAACACATCACCCGTATAGAAACCCAATCGAAGATGGTGTACATTTTTCGTCTGGATCCCAAAATAGGCCCAAACCAACTCTTCTTCAAATTCGCGGATCATCCCTTTAAGCTTCTGGATATCAGGAGGATTGATCTCGCCATCATAACTTCGTTTCAGAATGGTGACGATGTGGTTGATCTTCTCCCCAAGTTGCTCTATGTCTTTGACCTCATAAAGTCCGACAATATCCCTTACCAACCGGTGTGCCAGACCCCTGCGAAGTTCATACCCCTCACCTGAGGCCACCTTAAGCAAATAATGGTTCACATCCTTGTCTCGCTTGAAAAGATATCCCTTTTCAAAGAAATCGGGATAGCGGGTCATGGAAATTAAACCCTTATCCAGAAAATGTTTGGTATCCTCCAACGCATCTATGACAAACTTATTGGTTACCGCTGTAAATCCGGATGTAAGCACGGAGAAATGGCTGAAGTTTGCTTCATTCCTGCTAAGCCGGTGAATATGCGGATTGATGCCTAACATAATGTCGTCGTGATGCGGACCCGTATGATAATATACCTGGTCGTGTTCGGCAATCATTCCCTTTTCAAATTTCCCGATGGTGGAAGCAATGACCGATGGAACTGTTTTTTCACTCAGATTGGGAATCAACCTGCAATACCGGTTCTCCTTCAAATCATTCAGTGTCAGGTGATGTCCGTATTTTTCCAGTTTTGTACAGAGATTAATCACCGCACGGTCTGTCTTGTCCTGAGTCCAGTCCCCGTCCTTATAAAAAGCATCCACTGAAGTTTGAAGCAGGGTTGCCGCACCTGTAGTTAAATAGAACCTGGCATGTTCCAACTTAGAAAGTACACTTGCAGGATAAAGATTTGAAGGCTCATTTTCCAAGGCATCTCTCACCACGGAAGCTTTGGCCTCCCCTGCTGCAAAAATAAGTGCCACTGCATCGGGGTTAAATGTGATCGTTTCCAATCCTATGGTTATCACCAGCCGGTTCCTGGATATTTCGATTCCTCCAAGGTCAGATGCAGCTACAGCCTGGGTCTCAAAATTTGTTTCCGTCAGCCGGGTAGTCGAAAAATGATCCGCCCCCCTTGTATTAAAGGCAATGTGCCCGTCGGGCCCTATCCCGCCAAGAAAGAAACCTATACCCCCTTTTTCTCTTATTTGTTGTTCATAATCGGTACACCATTTGTCTATGGCAAAAATCGACTCCTGCTGGATTTTTTCATAATTGCTTCTGGGCTCGCGGTATCTTAAAGAAAGATCCACCTTATTATTGAGGAATACTTCTGAAAAGTGATTCCCTTGAGCCAACGGGATTTCATCAGAATTAATTAATAAAGCGTTCTTCTCATTCAATCCGAACCCCCCGATATAATACTTTTTCACATAGTTATAGAAACTGTTATGTTGGCGGGAACTGATGGGATAAAACTCATCGATTTGAACGAATTTAAGATTTTTCAGGGATGGTTTGCTCATGCTGGCAATCCCATATTTGTTTCTTAAATCTGTCACCTTTTTGTTTTCCCAATTTTCCAGCAAATAGGTGGTCCATTTGATAAAATACTCGGGGGTTTTTCCGGTAGGAAGGCTGATCACACCAGTGGGATTCTCATTTGCCCATTCCAGAAATCGCAACGCGGTGAGCAGACCCATTAGCGGAAAGTTTTCCACTACAATGTAAGGAATGTGGGTATTGATTTCAGGTGACCCCGACTGTTTGTGAAAGGCAGATTCAACTTTTGATTGAAATTTCATTGGAAAAGCGAATTAAGTTTATCTTACAAAAATGGGGACATGCAAAAGTATTCATTTTGCAATTCTTAATCAATCCCAATGAAGGATTTTTAGATAAGGAATAATTTCGGATGCATTAATAAGGAACAGGATTGTGGCAATCCTTGCATTCCATGGAATGGATGTTGTTTGGACTTTCTCTGTTATCATAAGTGGTATTCATGGTACGCACGTTTAATCCACAGTTCGAGACGGCAGGGTGACATGCCTGACAGGCATTTAATGCATTGGTTGAATGATCTTGGTGACAGGCGCGACAGCTCATCCCCTCATGTACTCCGGTGGGGGTGCGATCATCTTCACTACCAGCCTCATGTGCCCAGTTAGGTGCATGGCACTGCATGCAAATTCGTTGTATGGGATCATCTGAAACTAATACTGGTTCACCCTTTTTAATCATATCTGGTTTCCTTAACATGTCTGCTCTTAAAAGCAATTTATCTGATCGAAGGTAAAGTCCTGTGAGTGGATTCCGCTGTTCTCCTTTATAAGAAATGGCATCCGGATCGTCCAGCGATCCGGGATGAGCCTTCAGGCGATTCTCCATATGGATAGGATGACAGGTAAGGCAGGGGATTGCCGGTTTCGAGGCAATACCGGGATCTTTGAGAGACCATGGACCCTCCATAGAAATGGGATCGATGAGATCTTTAATGGTTCCTCCATAATACATGCCATGGCATCGGAAACAATCTGGATATGTCCGCTCCAAGCGGTTATGGGTTTCATTCAGAAATATATCTGCATAGGTGGCAGAATGCCCACCCGCCCTCCAGCGCGTAAATTCATCCGGGTGACACCCGGTACATGCCTCCATGACCTGCAGTACACTTTGTTCATTCAGCCTGGCAGACAGGTGTACTTCATCGGTCCCCAAGCGAATAAATACCATACTCACATTCTCCTTCAGGCTGTGGAGACTGTTTCCAAGCGCCGTACCGTGGCAATCCTGGCAGGCAACCTCCCTGTGCGCCGATTGCTGCAGGATCTCTGCAGATGAAGCGATTTCGTGACAGGAAGCGCAAGTACTTTCCGGGTTGACCAAATTCCATCCCACATACCCGAAAAGAAGGATCAGAAACACCCCTGTTAGTGAGGAAAGGATTATAAGGGGCTGCTTCCCTTGCATAAAAAAATGAATTAAGATTTCATTTTTGTACCGGGCCAGGTAGTTGTGATATACTCCGATACCCAGTAGCCAAGAGCCAGGATGGTAAGAACAGGATTAAATCCTCCGTTAGTCACATTCAGGCTTCCATCGGCCACAAACAGGTTGTCCATGCCATGGACCTGCCCGTACCGGTTTGTGACTGAGGTTTTGGGATCATCTCCCATCCTGGCTGTCCCTGCCTGGTGCTGGCCACCGCTAAGGCCTCTTCCGCCTACGTTTTGCCATGTCTTTACGGCACCTGATTCCTTAAGTACCATCTCGGCCTTTGAAGAAAGCCACTTACAATGTTCATAGTCCAGGGAGTGTCGCTCACCCGAAAGGGCTACCACCGGTATTCCCCAATGATCTCTTACAGATTTATCCACAGTCACACGGGCATTAAAGCTGGGAATCTCCTGTATGGGTCCGTGGAGACCGGCCACTCGTTTAATGTTGTCCATCTGGAACGCCTTATGCTCTTTGCCCCATTTCGCAGCACCCGGTGGACGTACGCCAGAAAACAGGTATGGAAGAAGATTGAATTCATTGCATAGCATCCCTCCTCCCACGATCCCTTCGTTGTGGTGGTTGAAATCACAGAAGCCAAACGTAGACCCCGGACCCGCAAAATCTGTGACATCATAGTCAAAGATTCCCCTGGCACCGGTGTAGGCATGTCCCTGAAGATTACGGCCTACCCAGTCATTGTTGTTGCCCAGTCCTTTCGGAAAAAGATCTGTGGCTGAATTTAGCATTAAGCGTGCCGTCTCTGTCGCCGATGAGGCAAGTACTACCAGGTCGGCGGTCTGGATCAGACCCTTCTTCTGGCTATCAAAGTAGGTTACTCCTGTTGCCCTGCCGGCAGAATCACTTGTGACTTCTGCTACCTGACATTGGGTACGCACTTCACAATTTCCGGATTTAATTGCCTGGGGAATCACCGTATTATGCGTTCCATTCTTGCCATCCACAGGACAGGCAAATCCTACACAGGTCCGGTTTCTTATACAGGCTGGCCTTCCGTTATAAGGCACAGAATTGCGGAGCATGGGAATGGGAAAAGGATGTAGCCCCAATCTTCTGCACGCTTCGGCAAGCACCTTCCCCTCCCTGTTATTTTCAAACGGAGGCATGGGCTGTGCCTTTTTTCTTGAGGGTGCAAAAGGATTCTGGCTATCATCACCAGACACTCCGATCTCCCACTCTGCCTTTTCATAACAGGGTTCCAGGTCTTCATAGGAGATTGGCCAGTCCTCCAGTGTGGAGCCTTTTACATGACCGTATGTAGATTTCATTTTGAAATCCTCCGGCATATATCGCCACGCCATGGCTCCGTAACTGACTGTGCCTGATCCAACGCAAGCGGCGACGTGTCCGTACCCCCCGGAAATGGGACTGATTACTTCCCTGGTTCCATTATTTCCAATCCTTACTCTGGGATGTTTGCGATGATCGGGGCCAAAAGCCGACCCAAGTACCTGGGTTCGCTGAGAAATCAATTCATCGTTGATGTGTGTGTCGTACTCAGGCCAGCCACCTCTTTCAAATAGGACCACCGAGAGCCCTTTTAAGGCAAGTTCCTTGGCGACCACTCCGCCTCCGGCACCGGCCCCTACTACTACTGCGTTGACATGCTTGTTCGCCATAGGGGGTCAGATTTGAGATCTATAATGGTTGCGGCCCACTACCAGGGGGAAGTCAAGCTCCATCATTTTATAACTCATATAATTCTTGTTGCCTCCGTGCCTTGGGGCACCATAAAATCCTTGCATGGTGTGTTTGATCATTAGCCGGAAAAATTTCGCCTGGTCCACATTGTTCCAGAGCATTCCAGGTAATTGACGAGTTTCTAATTTCTTAAGAAAGCTTCGTTGAGAGTCTGAATCCAGTTGTTCAAACCGGCAGTCATGAAGTGCCAGGGAAGAGGCCTGGATGGCTGAGATCCCGGATTGATACCTTACCTGGTCGTATGTAAATACGGCAACCAACTGCCTGTCAATGTAATGGATTACGCCAGCCTCTGTAGCACCTCCCCCATGTGCATCCGTCGGGATGATCTGTTCACACAGAGCTATGACACACCTTGCTTCCTCGTGTGTAAAAAACCTGTAGGGACTCTGGTGCCCGATGCAGGAGGGCAAAAGCATGATGCTGCCGAAACCGGCCACTCCCGTTCTCAGGAATGTTCTTCTGTCTAGAGCCATTGTAATCCAGAGCTGGATTTAGTCAGACTAAAATTGTTGTAAAATCATTAAGAACAAAACTAAACTAACAGACTATTTTTTATAGAAATGCTCCATGCCGGTGTGAGCCAGCCCTACCATCAAACCGGCGAGGTTTTCGGTAACTTCTTTAAAGTATTTCGCCCCCTTTTCTCTGGTGGCCTTCCTGGGATTTCCAATCCCGGTATCTGAGGTTGCCTTTGTCCATTTTCGCTCTGTCCATGCCCAGGGCTCATTCAATGCATTCACACTAAATTTTTTGGCTTCCCCTTTTCCTGCCCTGGCCAGGGGCAAGACCAGTCCGGGCCATGCATACATCATCAGACTGGTCTCCATTTCATCGGCATGATCGCCCGGATTCTCAAATAGTGCCTCCTTCTTCACTGACTGGAACCAGTTACAGGTAGAAAGTAACATGCCTGGAAAATGATGGCCCACTTCCCTGATGATCTGTTTAAAGTCGTTCCCCCCATGCCCGTTGACTATCAGAAGCCTGGTGATCCCATGATTATCCAGGCTCTCCACAAGATCCTCCAGAATCGAATGCTGGGTGGAGGGGTTAAAATTGAGTGTGAGTTTGATGTCGTGCTGACCGGTATTAACCCCTACGGGAATGGTAGGTAATACAATTACCCTGGCATCCCTCTCCCATGCCAGTCTGGCTGACTCCTGCACAAGTGCATCAGTTTCATAGGTATCGGTTCCATAGGGCAGGTGATAGTTGTGGGCCTCGGTGGCTCCCCATGGCAGGATGGCAAGCTGGTAATCCTGGTCCTTTACCACCGACCAGTGGTTTTCTGATAACAAATATGGCTTTGTCTTCATAAAATTTTCTCCTCCATTTTTAGCGGGAAGCATCACGCACTTCCTTCAGATGACTCACCGGGGTGTTCACAGTGATTTCACACCCACCCGACAGGATAAATGCCCTGCCTGTTTCTTTTTTACAAAGATGCGCTGTCAACTCTCTGATCTCTTTCACACTTCTATCCTGAATAACTGCTACCGGATCCAGGTTACCGCACCGAATAATATCCATCCCCAACACTTCAAACGCGTTGTCCATGTCCACCATCCAGTCGATATCCACCATATCCGGGTTTACATCCCTTATTTCCGGTAAAAGATGGGTGATATTCCCGCAGATGTGAAGTTTAACCCTGGCACCTAATGACTGGATATATTCACACAATTCCATGTGTTTCTCCTTCACAAAATCCCTGTACAGATCAGCTGAGATCTGTGAACAGATGGCATCTCCTACACCAATAATTTCACACCCGGCCTCCACTTGTGCCCTGGCAAAATCTTTTGCGGTGACCATGGTTTTATGGATCAACTTCTTGATAAAATCAGGTTCCGTGTATAGCTTCAGAAGCACCTCATTCACCCCGGCCAGATCACAACTTTCAGCAAGGGGCCCCTCTATCCAACCTATCACAGGTACTGAGCTATCCACCCGTTTTCGTAACTCCCTTCCTGCTTTGATCCGGTCCAACGTTCGTTCTTCCCGGAAGATATCGGGACTCTTGAGGTGATCAATATCCTCCATGCGGGTCAATAAGATGTTCCTGAGCCGTGGGACACCTTCTGCAAGAAATGTGATGTCCGCTCCAAATGCAGAGGTTTCCCTGTAAGGATCTGAGATCAAGCCCACAGCGTCCATTCCAAAATCATCCATGCATTTCAGGTTGCACTCAACCAGGACTCTGTAATCCGAAGCAAACTCTCCATACGTGTACCCTGAATAGCGGGCTGCAAAATGCATGAGAATTGGATAAAATAGCACACGTTCATTCATTTAAAATTCTCTTGAAAAGGGATCTGATAAACTGAACCCAAGATAATAAAAATAGAGTCCTTTTTTCCAAATATTCTATAACTTGGCCCTTAGACATCCCACAAGCACATTCCATGAAAAAACTTAAAATTTCAATCCTCTTCCTGACATTCTTTGCTTTTACATTATCCGGGCAACCGAAGAAGTCCATCGATGGGATATGGCTGGGCACCTTAAAGATAAACGCAATGCAGGAAGTGGAGCTTCGGATAGGATTTACATTCTCACAATCCGCAACGGGTAACCTGGGAGCCTTAATGAAAAGCATTGATCAGGATCAAAAGATCTGGGAAACCGAGTTTTCACAGGGCACCGTTACAGCACCGTTGCTTTTTAATAAAGTCGACAGGCTACCGGAATAGGAACATCTTCAGGATTCCACTCCCGTCTTTTCAGGATGAATTTTCAATTCGTTGATTTTTCAATGAAGACTTTCTGACGATCAATTGATGGTCCAGGACTACCGTTTTTGTGATCACATGCCTCTCACCAGCCAGATTCTCAATCAGGGTAGATGCTGCCATTTCCCCCATTTCCCCTCCCGGGTAATGAATGGACGTCAGACCGGGTTCAACTACCCTTGAGATGGGATCATCGTTAAACCCGACCACGGCGATATCTTCCGGTACACGGATACCTGCCCTCTTTACCTGATATATAAGAGCAATCGCAGATGTGTCATTGGCTGCAAAGATGCCATCGGGACGTATTGGGTACTTAAGGAACCTGTCAAATGTGCGTGCGCCGGATGCTTCATCAAGTTTGGTGACATAGATCAACTCCGGATCGGTGTCTATTTTATGATACCTGTGTGCTTTTTTATATCCCTGGTGCCGGTCCGAATAGACATTGCTTATGAGACTGTCGCTGACATACATGATCCTCCGGCAACCCTGTTCAATAAGATGATGGGTGGCATCAAATCCAGCTTTTATATTATCAATGACAACCTTGGAACAAGGATAACCCGGATGGTCCTTTACACGGTCGAAAAAAATCACCGGAATTCCCTTTTTTAAAAACTTGTCAAGATGGTCTAAATTGCATGTACCGCAAGTCAAAGAAATAAGAAGCCCATCTACCCTGCTGTTAAATAAGGTGGTCGTGAGTTCTATCTCTTTCTCGACAGACTCCCTCGACTGACTAATAATTAAATTATATCCACTTCGATTCACAATTTTCTCGATACCTGATACCACCGAAGACTGAAAAATACTGTCAAGACGTGGCAGTATTACTCCAATGGTATTTGACCTGTTTTTCCGGAGGTTACTTGCAAACGTGTTTTGCTGATAACCCATTGAGCGAGCAGTCTCCATAATTCGATTTATGGTTTCCTTTCTTATAGCAGGGTGGCTGCTTAACCCCCTGCTAATTGTTGATGCTGAAAGGTTTAAAGCTTTTGCAATATCATATATTGTAACTTCTTTCCGGCTGCTCATTCGAAATATATGAATCCTGTCTGCTTCGCGATATAGAAATATACGAAATTATTCAGAAGACCTATTCAACCGATTGCATTTTTGTTACCTTTAAATGCTGGAAATCGCTGATCGATAAGAGGAATAGCTATGAAAGTCACCTATTGTATTCCCATGCTTTTCATCTGCTTCCAGGCTTATTCCCAGGATTTTGCAAAAATCAAGGTTTCTTCCGGTGAGTCTGATCGCCTGGAGTGCCCGGTAGGAATCAACCTGGATCAGATCAATTACAACGAAGGCAAAGGAATCATTCAATTGTTTGAACTAGAAGGCAAAAGGGAGGTTCCCGTGCCGAGCCAGCTCGAATCGGGGCATCCAGCCATATTATGGTTCATCCTTTCCGGAGAGACTCCCAGGGGTACGAGCCGCGAATTTATTTTACGCCGGTCGGAGGTATTCCGCGTACCCCCCCGCATAAAGCTTCAGAGGAGGCCCGGCCAGCTAAGACTAAGCTCTATGAACCGGCCACTTCTTGATTATCAGTTCAAGACAGTCTTTCCCCCGGAAGGGATCAACCCGCTCTTTAAGCGTTCGGGATTCATTCATCCTCTCTGGTCACCCGACGGTCAGATCCTGACTCGCATCCAGCCACCCGATCATTACCACCATTATGGCATCTGGGGACCGTGGACAAAAACTCATATAAACGGCCGGGAAGTGGACTTCTGGAACCTTCTTAGCGGTCAGGGCACCGTTCAGTTCAGCGGTTTTTTATCCCAGGTTGAAGGGCCTGTGTTCGGTGGTTTTAAAGCACTTCAGCAGCATATTGATTTTGGCGCCAGGGGGGCCGACCAGGTAGCCATAAATGAGGTGCTGGATGTCAGGGCCTGGAACATCGGAAACGGGGAGGTCTACCTCATCGATTATACCACTACACTGAACACCCCCCTCGATTCAGGAATACTGCTGAATGCGTACAGGTATGGAGGGGGCATCGGATTCCGTGCAAATGAGTTATGGCATAAAGACAACTGCACGGTGTTAACCTCGGAAAACAAGGACCGTTTAAGTGCCGATGGAACCAAAGCAAAATGGTGCATCGTGGAAGGGGAATCACTCTCGGATAAAGGCAGAAGTGGAATCCTCTTTATGGGACATTCTTCAAACCGTGAGTTCCCTGAACCCATGCGGGTATGGCCTGTGGATCAAAACAACGGACGCGGAGACATGTTTTTCGAATTCTGTCCGATACGTCACAATGACTGGCTGCTTGAGAATGGAAGGGACTATTGCCTGAGATACCGGTTACTGGTTTTTGATGGATCTCTTTCACCGGAAGAAGCAGAAATTTACTGGCAGGGTTTTGCCAATCCTCCGAGGATTGATCTTGTTGAATAACTGATTAAAAAATAGCAACCCATATGTAAACCATGTGCCATGAAAAGGAGAAAATTCATAAAAACAACTTCGGCCGTCACCGCAAGTACCATTGTCATTCCCACCATTGTTCCGTCTACAGTTTTTGGGAAAAGTGCCCCGAGCAATAAGATTCAGGTCGGACAAATCGGTTGCGGAAGGATCGCCAGGGTACATGATCTTCCTGGTACAATGGGACACGACATATCCAGGATTATTGCGGTAAGTGATGTGGATAGCAACCGGATGAAGGACGGGAAAAAACTGGTGGAAGATTTCTACACCGGGAAGGATGGCAGTCATCATGCCATGGACATCATCATGTACAGCGATTACAAAGAGATGTTGCTCAATCCCGAAATTGATGCGGTAGTTATTAGTACTCCGGACCATTGGCATGTACAACCTGCCGTTGAAGCTGCCCTGGCAGGGAAAGACATCTATTTGCAAAAACCTACCTCGCTTACAGTTTCTGAAGGCCGGTTACTGAGTGATATTGCCCGGGAAAAAGGCACAATCCTGCAATTGGGCACCCAACAACGTTCATCTCAGCAGTTCAGGCTCGCTGCCGAACTTGTCAGGAACGGCAGAATCGGAAAACTGCATACTGTAAAAGTAGGGCTTCCCGGAGACCCTTCAGGGCCAGAAGCAGAAGAGATGCCTGTTCCGGAAAATCTTAATTACGACATGTGGCTGGGTGAAACTCCTTATACATACTATACAGAAATCGGAGTGCATCCCCAAAAAGGGTATGATAGGCCGGGCTGGCTGCGCCGGGAACAATTCGGGGCAGGCATGATCACCGGTTGGGGTCAGCATCATTTTGATTCGGCAGCGTGGGGAATGGATACCGAATACACAGGTCCGATCTCCCTGGAGGCGGTGGCAGAGTTTCCAAAATCAGGTCTGTGGAATGTACACGGTGATTTTATGGTAAAGGCCGAATATGAAAATGGCATCACCATGTACACCAGTGGTGGTTTTCCCAATGGAATAAGGTATGAAGGAACCGAAGGATGGATCTTTGTCTCCAGGGGCAATTACCAGGCAACTGCCAGCGATCCGGTTGCCCGGGAAAGCAGCAGCAGAGCACTGAATGCCAGCGATCCTTCCATACTTACATCCGAGATCGGGGAAAATGAAATACATTTATACCGCAGTGATGAACAGCATGGGAATTGGCTGGATTGCATCAGGAGCCGGAAAGAACCCATTTCACCTATCGAAATTGGTCACCGGTCCTGCAGCGTATGCCTGCTGAGTCACATAGCCATGAAAATTCCAGAAGCACTTCATTGGGATCCGAAAAAGGAGAAATTTATTGGGAATGATGCTGCCAACGCCATGCTGAGCAGACCGCAGAGAGACCCATACGGAACAGACTATCTCGGGTGAATCCTTTGGCTTAAAGGAAGAGAAAAAACGATGACAAAATTTCTTTCAGAAATAGCTTCTTAGGGGAAGGTTCGGGCATTTAAAATGCCTAAAATTATACTAATGTTCTTGGAAAAATACTAATAATTGCATATCATTGCGAAGACCAACGAAAATGAACGCCTCCAGTATGCTTAAATTAATTATTTATGTGTGTAGTACTGGACCAATTTATACTTATTACTAACCCAAAACTACTTTAATTATGCGTAATTCTTCTTTGTGGAAAAGCGGCTTTATGTCTCTTCTTCTCTTAGGCTTTGCAGCGAGCGTTTCGTTTGCTCAGCAAAGGACGGTTACTGGGACGGTAACTTCTGAGGATCAGGAATCACTTCCAGGAGTGAACATCGTGATCCAGGGGACTACCCAGGGAGCTGTAACTGATGCGAATGGGTACTACAGCATTGATGTTCCAGGCCCGGACGCCGTTCTGGTGTACTCTTTTATTGGTTACTCGACAGTGGCAGTCACGGTGGGCAATCAATCATCAATCAATCCAACATTGACGGCCGATGTGACTGCCTTGGATGAAATTGTAGTAACGGGCTACACTGCGCAGCGAAGAGCCGATATTACGGGTGCGGTTGCAGTAGTGGATGTGGACGAGATGAACCAGGTCACTTCGGCCAGTGTTCTCTCAAAACTGGAGGGTCGCGCCTCAGGCGTGGCCGTGGGTTCAAACGGACAGCCCGGAAGTTATAACGTTGTCAGAATCAGGGGAGTAAGCTCCTTTACAAACAACGATCCACTTTACATTGTAGACGGTGTCCCTATTGAAACCAGAGACTTGAATTACCTGAATTCCAATGATATAGAATCGATCCAGGTCTTGAAGGACGCTTCTACCGCATCCGTGTATGGTGCCCGTGCAAACAACGGGGTAATCATCATTACCACCAAAAAGGGGCAGAAAGGGAAAGCCAGGCTAAACGTAGATGTGAACCTGGGTATTGCAAGTCCTGTACGGGGTCTCGACCAAATTCTGATCCAGGATGCCCTGGATTACCATGAAATCGTCAAGCAGAGTCATGAGAATGCAGGCCTGACGGTTCCCACCAATATCTACGGTGACCCGAACAATCCCAGCGTACCTAATTACATCTGGCCCAACGACGGAGTCAGCCCAACCACGAGCGTTGACGAGAGCACCTATTCCTGGCCCGATAATCTGATCATGAAAGGATCTGCAGGTACCAACTGGTGGGATGAGGTGTTCGATCCCTCCCTGGTGCAGGACTACAACCTCGGAATGAGCGGGGGAACGGACAATGCAGTGTACAATGTATCCGTCCAGTACTATAACCAGGACGGTACCATGAAACACAACTGGCTGGACCGCTTCTCCATACGGGCAAACAGCGAGTTTAAGTATGGACGTCTAAGCATCGGTGAGAATTTTGCCATCTCGCGGATACAGTCCGTGGGAGGTCTTGGAAACTATAGTACTACCAACCAGCGAATGGGCGAAGGATCGGTGGTCAACAACATCATTAAGGCCCAGCCGGTCATTCCAGTGTATGACATCGACGGATACTTTGCCAGCGGGAAGGCAGTCACACTGGGTAACGTTACCAACCCTGTCAGGCAGGCTACCCTGGCCAAGGACAATGTCAATTCTTCCTATGTGATGGTCGGAAATGTATATGCCGCCTTAGATATCATGGAGGGCCTGCAGTTGAGGAGCAGTTTTGGTATTAATGCGCTGAGCTCACTTTTCAAGGGCTTTAATTTTCCGACCCCTGAGAATTCAGAACCCACCATGGTCTGGAGCATGAATGAGAACTACAATACTTCACTGGAATGGACCTGGACCAATACACTGAATTACGCTAAGACATTTGGCGGCGACCATAATATAAGCGCACTGGCCGGTTATGAAGCCATCGATTATAAAAGGAACTGGATGAATGCCAGCATGGCCGGGTATGTCACCGACGTTTTATCTGCATGGTACATCCAGGATGCTCTGGGTGATGCCAGCACCAAGAACGTGAACAGTTTCGGAACGGTCAATTCACTCGTCTCCCTGTTCGGAAAAGTTGACTACAACTACGCCAACAGGTATTACATAAGTGGAACCATCCGCAGGGACGGATCATCGAAATTCGGAGCGAATAACAGGTACGGGGTATTTCCGGCATTCAGTGCAGGATGGCGTATTTCCGAGGAATCTTTTATGAGCAACTTAAGCTGGATGAGCGACCTGAGGCTTCGCGGAGGATGGGGAATTACCGGAAACCAGAATATACCCGGCGGAAGAACGGCCAATCAATACGGTGGAGCCACCACCAATACCTATTATGATATCACCGGGAGTAACAGCAGCCTTGTTACAGGATACAGGTTGACCGCCCTGGGCAATCCGGACCTGAAATGGGAGGAGAACGTTTCCACGAACGTCGGCTTGGACCTCTCGCTGATGGAAAGAAGGATCAACGTGGTCGTAGACCTGTACAAGCGTACTGTGAATGACCTGCTGTTCGCTCCTTCTCTCCCGGCCACTTCAGGACGCGCAAATCCTCCGATAGTTAATATCGGAACCATGGAGAACATGGGGATTGATTTTTCTGTGGGTTACAAGAGCGCGCTTACAGGAGATTTCCAGTGGGAAGTGGAACTGATAGGAGGTCATTATAAGAACGAGATTATCAAGATCGACGGGGAACAGGATTTCTTCTACGGACCGGTTAACGGCCGTGGAGGCACCATCTCGATCAACGAGCTTGGTTATCCCATCGGTTCATTCTACGGAATGGTCCAGGACGGGATCTTCCAAAACCAGGGAGAAGTGGATGCACACCCCATCCAGGACGGGAAAGCCGTCGGGCGCTTCCGTTTCGTTGACACAAACGGCGACGGGACTGTAAATGCCGAGGACAGGGACATCATTGGAAATCCCCATCCTGATTTTACGGGGGGGGTGAGTTTCAATGCCTTTTGGAAGAATTTTGACATGAGCATGTTCTTCTTCGGGTCCTACGGAAATGAGATATACGACGTTCAAAAGGAGTTCACGGTATTCAGGTTATTCAGCACCAATGTTGTTGAGGACCGCCTTACCGAGTCCTGGACTCCAACCAACACCGATGGAAAATATCCGCTGCTTGACCAGAACGACCAGTTCAGCAGCACATTCAGCAGTTTCTATGTGGAAGACGGATCTTATCTCAGGCTCAAGAACCTCCAGATTGGTTACAACATGCCTAAGATGGGATGGTTCCAAAGCGTAAGGATCTACCTTCAGGGACAGAACCTGTTTACCCTGACCAACTACAGCGGGACCGACCCGGCACTCCCCGGCATCAGCACCAGCGGAGCCATAGGAAACCGGACTGACCAGTCATTCGGGATCGACTATGGAGCCTACCCGGCCAACAGGATATTTTCAATCGGAGTTAATGCAACCTTTTAAATCATAAAGCGATGAAAAAGATCATAAGAATAGCAGGCATTGTCACTTTCCTACTCGTGATGCTCGTTGCCTGTAAAGAAGAATTTCTGGAAAAGCCGGCTCAGGGAAATCTGGATGCCCTCACCCTGGCCAACCAGGATGGAGTGGAAGCAAACCTGATCTCCGCCTATTCCTTATTGGACGGCTGGGGGAACTATGGTAATTGGGGAGGTAACTCCAGTAACTGGATCTGGGGATCTGTGGCCTCCGACGATGCCTATAAGGGTTCCGAACCCGGTGACCAGCAGCCCACAGCAGACGTGGAACTTTACCAGTGGGGGACCGCAGGAGCAAATGACTACCTGAACACCAAATGGGAAGTAGGGTACGATGGCGTGAACCGGTCAAATGCCACCATCGGCCTGTTGAATTCCGTGGAGGGTATTCCCCAGGAAGATCAGGACAGGATTAAGGGAGAAGCCCTGGTATTGAGGGCCCACTATCATTTCGAGATGTGGAAGATGTGGAAGAACATTCCATACTATACGGAAGACGATGAAGATTTCCGGAAAACCAATGTGGGGACAGATGCCCTTCCATTGGTCCTTGCTGATCTTGATGCAGCCATCAACCTGCTTCCTGATGCACAGGGTGATGCAGGCCGGGTTACCAGCTGGACTGCCAAGGCCGTGAAAGGGAGGGTACAGATGTATAATAAAGACTATGCCGGGGCACTGACGACCCTGAGGGATGTGGTCAACAACGGGCCCTATGCGCTGGAAGAGAGCTTCCACGATGCATTTTCCGTTGCTCACAACAATGGACCCGAGACCATCCTGGCCTACCAGGCTTCCGTAAATGACGGTAACCCCTCCGGACAAAATGGCAACAGGCAAGACCGCTTGAACTTCCCGCACAGTGGAAGCCCCTTCGGTTGCTGCGGTTTCCACCAGCCCTCCCAGAACCTGGTCAATGTTTTCAAAGTGGATGCCAACGGGCTTCCTTTTCTTGACGGTTCGTGGAACAACGCTGACCTTACTCCTTCCGATGCGGTTGACCCCAGGTTGGACTGGACGGTGGGAAGAGACGATGTTCCATTCCTGGACTGGGGCGTACATGCTCCCGGCTGGATCAGGGACAGAGCCTGGGCAGGTCCTTATAGTCCCAAAAAGAATATCTACGAAATGGGCAGTGGAGCCGGAAGTGCTGTCGGCTGGGCCTCTTACCAGCTGAATTCGATGAACCTTCACCTGTTAAGGTTTGCCGATGTGATGCTTCTGCTGGCAGAAGCCGAGGTCCAGGCCGGAGACATCGAAAATGCCAGGCTGCTTATTAATCAGATCAGAGTCAGGGCCGCACAGGCAGCACAGGGACCTGACGGAGTTGCTGTGAGTGTGCCCATCGATGATGCCGGAATTACCTGGGCGACATATAATGTGGGTGAATATCCTTCTGCCGGATGGGATGCCACGAAGGCTCTGGCTGCGGTTAAAATGGAACGCAGGCTGGAACTGGCCATGGAAGGGCACCGGTTCTTCGATCTCAGAAGATGGGGTGACCTTCAGGAGGTATTAAATACTTACGTTGGAGTAGAATCCACCAAGAGGGCTTACCTGGGAGCCGCGTTTGCCGTTGAAGACAGGCACAATCTTTATCCGATTCCATCCTTACAATTGGAGCTGAGCCAGGTAGAAGGAGAAAACAGAATTGTTCAAAATCCTGGTTGGTAGAAATACCGTCCGGATAGAATAATACCATCCCGGAAAGATCATGTATGATTTTCTTTCCGGGATTTTTTTTATGTAGTGCAGAAGGGTTATTTTTGGACGCATGCTAAAATCCCCACCCTATACTACACTGGCTCTCTTCTTTGTACTGGGCTGTCAGTCAGTTTCCACCAAAATACCGGAACGGACAGATGCACTTTTCAGGTTACGCACAACAGGTGAGACAGGTATCGATTTTATCAATGAAGTAGAGGACGGCTCTGAATTAAATATCCTCACCTACAGGAATTTTTATAATGGAGGCGGAGTGGCCATCGGTGATATCAACCAGGATGGGCTGGAAGATATCTATTTTACTTCGAACCTGAAAGGCAACCGGCTATTCCTGAATAAAGGAGATCTGACATTTCAGGATATCACTATTCCGGCTGGCGTGAGCGGTTCCGGGGTATGGTCCAGCGGAGTGACCATGGTGGATGTGAACAATGATGGACTGATCGATATTTACGTATGCAATTCGGGACATGTGGAAGGCGGCGAAAGGAGGAATGAGCTTTTTATCAATAACGGGGACCTTACATTTTCGGAACAAGCTGAACATTGGGGATTGAACAGCAATGCCTACTCCATGCAATCCTCCTTCTTTGATTATGACATGGATGGCGACCTGGACTGTTACCTTTTGAACAACAGCCTGATTGTACCCGAACCTGCAGAATTTTTCCAGAAATCAAGGATGGATATTGATACGGAGGGAGGCGACAAGCTTTACAGAAATGATGGGGATCAATTTACCGATGTGACAACCCTGGCCGGGATCTACACCAGCGATGTGGGATTTGGGCTTGGTGTTTCAGTGAGCGATCTGAACGGCGATATGCTCCCTGATATCTATGTGAGCAATGATTTCTGGGAACGCGATTACCTGTATATGAACCAGGGTGATGGCACTTTTTCTGAACAACTGGAAAACCGTTTTGGCAGTACCTCCATGAACAGCATGGGAGCGGATATCGGGGACCTGAATAATGATGGATTCCCAGACCTGATGAGTACGGATATGCTTCCCGGCGACAATTACCGGATCAAGACCATGACTGTTTTTGATCCGTTTTTTCCTGCAGACTCAAAATACAGGGCAGGCTACCACTACCAGTTGCTGCAAAATGCATTGCAATTGAACACGGGGAGTGCAAATTTCAGTGAGATTGGACAGCTCGCCGGAGTCTCCGCATCGGATTGGAGCTGGGGAACTTTGATCTTCGACTTTGACAATGACGGCTGGAAAGATATCTATGTATCCAATGCCATCTATCACGAAGTGACCTCGCTTGACTTCACTGAATTTATAGCCAACCGAAGCAATGTGGACCAGATGGTGCAGGATAAAGGTCAGTTTGACTGGCGTGACTTTGCCGCACTGATGTCTTCCATTCCCCAATCCAACTACGCTTTTGTCAATGGATTAGGCAAAGCCGGAGCCCCTGGGGCAGGTCAGATACCAACCTTCCGTAACATGGCCGACTCATTGGGACTGGCGGTTCCGAGCTATTCCAACGGGGCAGCCTATGGCGATCTGGACAATGATGGTGATCTTGACCTGGTGGTCAATAATGTGAACATGGAGGCTTTTCTATTCGAAAACAGCAGCACGCACAATTATTTGAAAATCAAATTTGATGGTGGGGCCATGAACCCCATGGGCATAGGGACACAAGTGAGGATCAGCTGCAATGGAATCAACCAGGTATTGCAGTACTACCCTACCCGGAGCTTTGAAAGCTCCGTAGGACAGGGGCTGATTTTCGGACTGGGGGAAGAGGATATGGTGGAAGAGCTTGAGGTGATCTGGCCCGACCATGGCCTGCAGGTTTTAAAAAATATCAGTCCCAACCAGGAACTGGTGCTCAGCCGGTCGGAAGCCACTGAAAGATTCCAACCTGAAGTTCAGAGGACCACCCCCCTGTTCAGGCAGGTACAGGTACTGAACGGTGATCATGTGCATAAGGAGAACGCATTCAATGATTTCGAACATGAGATCCTGCTCCCCAGGATGATCTCCACAGAAGGACCGGCGATCATCACGGGAGATGTGAACAACGACGGATTAGAGGATTTTATCCTCGGTGGTGCTGCAGGTGATCCCGATAAACTTTTTCTACAGGATTCAGATGGTTGGAGAAAAGCCAACACAAACTGGCATTCCATCGCGAAGCAAGACAGGGGATTCGAAACCACCTGTGGCGCCATTTTCGATGTGGACAGGGATGGGGACCAGGACGTCATCCTGGGTTCGGGTGGGAACGAAATGCAAAAAGGAGCAGATTTCTACCGGGTCAGGTATTATGAGAATATCGGATCTGGTTTCTTTTTTAAGAATGAATCAAAAAAACCTCCTGCACTTGGGAACTTCTCCTGCATCGTGCCGGAAGATTTCGATAAGGACGGGGACCTTGACCTGTTCCTGGGTGCAAGAATCGTTCCCGGCAATTATGGCCTGATTCCCCGCAGTTATCTGCTACGAAATGAAGGGAATCGTGGCTGGGCGGATGTGACTACAAAAGAGCTTGGGACTGCCGGGATGATCAATGATGCCGTATGGAGCGATGTGGATGGAGACGAAGATCCCGATTTGATCCTTGCGGGAGATTGGATGCCCATAAAAGTCTTTGAGAACACCATGGGCAGCCTTCAATTCAATGCAAGTCGAACAAATCAGAATCTGTCGGGATGGTGGAACACCATGGAGGCGTTCGATCTGGATGGGGATGGGGATGAAGACTACCTGGCAGGGAACTGGGGTTTGAATTCCAAATTCAAAGCTTCCCTGGAACGTCCCATGAGCATGTACGTCAAAGATTTTGATAACAATGGAAAATCTGAACCCATCATCATCTGGTACGCACCGGAGGATTCTACGGCCTATCCCTTTGCCACAAAAGAAGATATGATCCGGCAACTGCCACAACTTAAAAAATCCAATAAAACCTATGATGCCTATGCCCGAAAAACCTACCAGACACTTCTCTCCGATCAACAAAGGCAGGATGCCATCACCTACCGGCTAACTATGATGGAATCTTCAATTTTGATCAATAATGGAGGCATCCTTGATTTGCATGCATTGCCACCAGAGGCTCAAATCAGCCCGGTGTTTGCCATTGTTGCAGAGGATCTGGATGGTGATGAACTCGTGGACATCTGGCTGGGGGGTAACTTTTATGGATTAAAGCCCGAAGCAGGGTACAATAATGCAAGCAAAGGGGTGTTATTGCGCGGAACCCCCTCAGGATTTCACTATGTTTCACCGGAAAAATCAGGTATTGAAGTTACCGGGGAAGTGCGGGATGCGGCTCTTTTTAAAAGTCGGAACAGAATCAGAATACTGGTTGCCAGGAACAATACCGGTGCTGTGGTATTTGAAAGACAATAGGATGAAGACGATCGCTTATACAGCTATACTGCTTACCGTTACATTGCTTTTAGCTTCGTGCCGGAAGGAGCAAACGCTCTTTACAAAAATATCCCCAAACCGGTCCGGGATTGATTTTTCAAACATAATCGATGATAATGGAGAGTACAATATTCTGAATTTTGAATATGTCTACAATGGGGGTGGAGTGGCCGTGGGAGACTTCAATAATGACCGTTGGCAGGACCTGTTCTTTACGGGGAACATGGTTAAGAACCGCATGTACCTGAATCAGGGTGATTTCAACTTTCAGGATATCTCTTCTACGGCAGGTATCCTTGGGGAAGATCGGTGGAATACAGGCGCATCGGTTATTGATATCAACAATGATGGCTGGCTTGATATTTATGTATGTGCCACGACCCGCGAACCTGGAGTAAAAAGGTCGAACCAGCTGTACGTAAACCAGGGTCCAAACGCGCAAAACATCCCGATTTTTAAAGACGAGGCAGCAACTTATGGCATCGCCGACACTTCATACAATACCTCCGCCGCCTTTTTTGACTATGACAATGACGGGGATCTGGATCTTTATCTGGCAGTCAACCGCATGGACCCAAAGATTATGCCCAATGCATATATGAAGAACGATGATCCTGGACTAACCTCCACTGTTGACAGGTTATATCAAAATACATTTGACAAAGAAAGCGGACATCCTGTTTTCAAGGATGTATCAGAGGCCTCTGGTGTGGTTTATGGGGGGCTAAGTTTAGGATTAACTATTGTGGATATCAACAACGATGGATGGAAAGACATTTACGTCTCCAACGATTACCGGACAATGGATCTCTTATACATTAACAACGGCAATGGTACATTTACCAACCGGATATCAGAATATATGAAGCATACCAGCTACTCGGCAATGGGGATGAATATTGCCGACATGAACAACGATGGACTGGCGGATATTTTTGTGCTGGATATGCTCCCTGAATTCAATCTCAGACGCAAAACAATGGTATTGCCAAACAATTACACTTCATACATACGAAATGAACAGTTCAATTACCAGTACCAGTATGTACGGAATACCTTACAGCTCAACCAGGGAATAAGGCCTGACAATGGTGCATTGCTGTTCAGTGAAGTGTCTATGCTTGCAGGTATTCATGCAACAGATTGGAGCTGGGCACCATTGATTGCCGACTTTGACCACAATGGTTTTAGAGATATGATCATCACAAATGGGTTTCCAAAGGATATTACCGATCATGATTTTGGGGACTATATGACTAAAATAGGCCTGCACTTGCCTCATGAACAGTCGTTTGATAAAATTCCTTCGGTTAAACTGCTAAACTATGCCTACAAGAATCAATTGGATCATCCAGGAGGGATACCCACCTTTGCGAAGGTTTCGGAAGAATGGGGCATCAGGGATGCATCTTTCTCTTCCGGCGCTGCCTGCGCCGATCTGGACAATGATGGCGATCTGGATTATGTGGTGAACAACATTAATGACCCTGCCTTTCTATATAAAAACCTTATTCTTGAAAAAGAATTGGAAAATACCAACTGGCTAAAAATTGAATTTACCGGAAGTGAAAAAAATGTGAACGGTATTGGTGCCATGGTTGAAGTCTATTACGAGAACCAGGTCCAGGCATGGGAAAATACCCCTTTCAGGGGATACCGCTCATCGTCTCAAATGCTCGCTCATTTTGGTTTGGGTGCCGCACGTGTTGTAGACAGTATAAAGATTATTTGGCCCGAAGGCAAGCAACAGATGCTTTACGACGTAGCCTCAAATCAAACCCTTGTGGTGCACTTTGAGAATGCATCACCCTTTACGGACACCCCATTTGCAACCAGCCCCCGGATATTTACCGATTTCTCTTCAGGAGCTGGTATTGATTTTACGCATCCGGAGAGTGATTATATCGATTACAATGTGCAAAGTCTGCTCATGCATAAGTTATCGCAATATGGACCCGGCATAGCTGTTTCGGATATAAACAATGATGGATTGGATGACTTTTATGTGGGAGGATCACATTTCTATAAAGGAAGATTTTTTGTGCAACAGTATAATGGCACCTTTCAGGAGCTTGATTTATTGCCAGGAGAAGAAGGGGACAGTAAACTGGAGGAAGAGTTGGGAGTGCTGTTTTTTGATGCGGACAATGACAATGATGAAGATCTTTACCTGGTAAGCGGTGGTTATGAATTTGATTTGGGTGACAGCCTCTACCAGGACAGGTTGTTTAAAAATGAAAATGGGAAGTTTGTACCGGCAGATAAAGCCCTGCCGCATTTCCTTGCCAGTGGATCATGTGTAAGGGCGGCCGATTTCGACCGGGATGGTGATCTTGATCTTTTTGTGGGCGGCCGGGTGCTGCCACATAAGTATCCCTTACCTGTGAACAGTTATTTACTTATTAATGATGGCCGTGGTGAATTTAGTTTTGCGCCAGCCGGGATGGCTCCGGCCCTCGAAAATTTAGGTGTCTTGAGCGATGCATTGTGGACAGATTATGATACCGACGGATGGGTGGATCTTTTGCTGGCAGGTGAATGGATGCCTCTGACCTTTATAAAAAATGATTCCGGAAAACTGACCCGGAAAATACCCATAGGAGGAGATCAGGCCATAGGCTGGTGGAACAGTCTGGCCTCAGGTGATTTTGACCTGGATGGAGATATGGATTACGTGGCCGGAAACCAGGGTTTAAACACCTTATTAAGAGCAAGTGTCGAACATCCTATTCATATGTATGCCGGTGATTTCGACAATAACATGAGCCTTGATTTGATTCCTACAGCATATTTTCGAAATGAAGCAGGTGACAAAACCGAATTCCCATATTTTGGCAGGAAGGACATGGAGAAATCAATTCTACAGTTTGAAGGGCTTTATGAACAACACAAACTTTATGGTGTGGCAACCATTGAAGAGGTCTTGGCAAAATTACCGGCTGTCCAGGTTCTCACTTTGAAGGCCAACAACCTGCTTAGCAGTTACATTGAAAATAGAGGAAATGGGGAGTTCACCATCACCGAATTGCCTGTTGAAGCCCAACTTGCCCCCGTCTATGCAATACTCACTGGCGATTTTACCAACGACAGGATGCCCGATATTCTATTGACAGGAAACGATTACGGAACAGAAGTGGGAATGGGACGGAGCGATGCTTTGAATGGCTTACTGCTGGCCGGTGACGGAAAGGGAAACTTCGAACCGGTAAAGATGCAGCAAAGTGGCATACTCATTCCCGGGGACGGGAAAAGCCTGGTGAAACTTCGTTCGGCCGACAGCAGCCTTGTCCTGATTGCAGGGCAGAACCGGGGACATTTAAAAGTATTCAAAAGCGAGAATGATAATTTCTCCATTGCCCTTAAGCCCTATGATCAGGCTGCAATTTTACATTTTCGGGACAATAGGACCTCTCGTGAGGAATTCTATTATGGAAATAGCTTTCTTTCTCAGTCATCCAGGCGATTATGGCTCCCTGATGATATTGAACGTATCGAAATTATTGATACCCAGGGGAAAAAAAGAGAAGTGATTTTTTAAAGAATGTGTTTGATATATCCCTAAAGTGGCGTAAATTCATCACAGCTGATCGCCTCACAATAATAATATGAAACGAACAATCAATGTTAACCAGAGCTTCCTGCTCCTGTTCTCTGTCACGATACTTGCCGCCTGTTCCGGAAGCAGAAAAACTGCAAATCCGGGTGAATTTCATTCACCGGAATTGGTGGATAACGGATATCAACAGGTTGACGCGATTCGAACAAACAGGGGAAATACTACGGTGAATCCCAACAAGGACAGGCCATCTAATAACTCCCTGAATGACATGTTGTTGCGATTGCCGGGGGTGAGTGTTCAGGGCAGTGGCGCATATGCCAAGATTACTATCAGCGGAGCCGCATCCTTTATGTCAGCCACTGATCCCCTGTTTGTGTTAAATGGAACAGTTGTGGGTTCAGATTATTCCAGGATCTACAATACGGTCAATCCCAATGATGTGACCTCAGTTGATGTGCTTAAAGGTCCTGACGCATCCATCTATGGCTCGCGCGGAGCCAATGGTGTGATCCTGATCAGAACCAAATAGATGAAAAACGTTTCCGCAGTGTTTTTACCGGTCCCGGACAAACCATTGCCACAAATTCTATTTTGACAAGATGAAACATTCACTAATAATATTCTTGCTCTCGATGACAGCTGCGGTAAATGCGCAGAAAACTTATAGCAACCCAATCGTCCCGGGCTTCTACCCGGACCCCAGTATTTGCAGGGTTGGTGATGACTTTTACATGGTAACCAGTACATTCGAATATTTTCCCGGAGTCCCTGTTTTCCACAGTACCGATTTAGTAAACTGGGAGCAAATAGGCCATTGTCTAACCCGTGAATCGCAGCTTCCCCTCCAAAACTGCCGTCCGTCCGGGGGGATTTTTGCACCAACCATCCGGTATCACGATGGCACATACTATATGGTTACAACAAACATTACAGGAGGAGGTAATTTCTTTGTCCATACTTCTGATCCTTCAGGAGAATGGTCGGAGCCAGTCTGGGTGGCTCAAACGGGAATTGATCCCACCCTGTTTTTTGACGTCGACGGACATGTCTATTTTATCTCCACCAGCCGGGGAAAAGGAATCCAGCTTTTTGAAATAGATATTAAATCCGGCAAGCAACTTTCCGAACCAAGATCCGTATGGAACGGGACAGGTGGACGTTATCCCGAAGCTCCGCATATTTATAAGAAAGATGGCTGGTATTTTTTAATGCTTGCCGAAGGGGGCACAGAATACGGGCATATGGAAACCATTGCAAGAAGTAAATCTATTTTCGGTCCCTATCGAAGCAACCCGGCCAATCCCATTCTTACACATAATAAAGTGGAGACTCAAAGAAGCCCTATTCAGGGCACAGGTCATGCAGACCTGATCCAGGCCAAAGATGGTTCATGGTGGATGGTGGCACTCGCATTGCGCCCCATAGGACCACAGCACCATATTCTCGGACGGGAGACTTTCCTTGCTCCGGTTGTCTGGCCTGAGGGCGGATGGCCAGTGGTCAATGGGAACGGTACTATCCCGCTCAAATTAAGTGCTCCTTTGCTACCTGTTCATCCTTTTAAAGAGAAACCAATCAGGGATGATTTTAATGAAAGCACACCTGGAATGGAGTGGAATTATTTACGCAATCCTGTCGCAACGAATTACTCTTTCACTGAAAAGAAGGGCATTTTGCGAATGAGGGGGAGCGGGGTAACCCTTAATGAAGCTGGTTCGCCCACATTCCTGGGACGCCGGCAACAACATTTCAAATTTAATGCAACCACATCCCTGGAATTTCTCCCACAAAATGAAAATGAAGAAGCCGGGATCACCGTCCTGATGAATAATTCACATCACTACGACCTCCTTATCAGGCACTCTTCCAATCAACGCGTACTCGTAGTCCGCTACACACTTGGGAAATTGCAGTACGAGGAGGAAGAAATAGCTCTTGATCCGGGGAATGTGGAACTCAGGGTCGCAGGGACCAGATCCTATTATACGTTCCTGTATTCCCAGAATAAAGATCCATTTGTTCCCGTCGGTAAAGCCGACACGCGCTACCTGAGTTCTGAAACTGCCGGTGGGTTTACCGGCGTATATATCGGATTATATACCACTGGCAACGGCAAAAGATCAGCATCAAATGCTGATTTCCATTGGTTTGACTATGTGGGTGACTAAAAAACCACCTGAAACAGGCGGAATCAGTTCACCGAGATGGTTCTCTTTTTCAGGTCGTCATCTGAAGAGGATGAACCGACCAGAATATCATATTCCCCCAATGTTGGCTCATACGATTGTTGATCAATGTTCCAGTACGACAGCTCCTTTACAGAGAGTTCAAAAACAACGGTCTGGCTTTCACCGGCATTCAGGCTGATCCTTTCAAAACCTCTCAGGTCTTTAATGGGCCGGGGATCCTTGCTCGTTTTATCCGCGATATACAACTGCACAACCTCCTCCCCTGCTATTTCTCCTGTGTTCTTTACATCAATACTTACAGTAATAAGATCATCGGAAGAAGCTTTCAGGCTTGCTGCACTTAATTCGGGTTCGCCATATTCGAAGCTGGTGTAACTTAATCCATAACCAAAGGCAAAGAGAGGTTCACCCTCAAAATAGCGGTAGGTAAACCCGTCCATGTGGTAGTTCCCGAAAGCCGGAAGATCATTTACATCCTTATAAAACGTCACGGGTAATCGTCCTGCAGGATTGTAATCTCCGAATAATATATCTGCAATGGCAGCACCTGCTGCCTGTCCAGGATACCATGCCTCAAGGATGGCAGGCATATGCTCTTTTTCCCAGTTAATGGCCAGGGCACTGCCATTGAGTAGAACCAGTACCGTAGGTTTTCCTATAGCATGAACTTTCTTAATAAAATCCTGTTGAAAATCCGGAAGATCGATGCGGATACGGTCACCTCCTTCAAAGCCATCCACATGAACAGGCATCTCCTCTCCTTCCAGTCTGGGTGAAAGCCCCATAAACAACAGCACCACATCAGCCTCATTGGCCATGGCCAACGCTTCCTCTTCATATTTTTTACGCGGAGTGGACCACAACAGGCTCACATTGGCATCACCATGTGAATCGTAATATTTCACTTCAATTTTATATGCTTTCCCCGCCTCCAGCTGAATGAAACTGTTTTTCTTTATCGAATGGTGAATGTTATGGTTCATGGCAATAACCTTTTCATCCAGAATTACTTCATAATGAAAGAACCCATCTCCACCTATGGCATATTCACCTGTTTCCGGTGCCACAAGAAATCCTGTCCATCTGGCTGCAAAATTATCCCCATCAAGGTCCTCATAAGGGGCCTTATCCCACCAGGAAAAATCTACCTCCACATCAATCCGGGTATGTTTTGGCTCTCCTTCCCAGGCGATGTTGTCAAAGAATTCTGCCTTTAATCCATGCTCCTGCCGGGTTTCATCAGTATAGAGTGCAGCTGCAGGTACCGGTATTAAAGTAGGAAGTCCTGCCGCATGCTCACATCCCATTGAATACATGATTTTGGCATTGGGTATTTTTTGCTTAATACCCTCAAGCGGTGTAACAGGATTTGATGGAATGCCGTTATAATTGGCCAGAAGAACCTCCATGTCGTTTGCATTGGGACCAATAACGGCCACCTTTTTAAGATCCTTGCTCAGTGGCAGGACATGGTCTTCATTTTTTAACAGCACCATTGATTTCTTTGCTGCCTCAAGGGCCAGAGCCTGATGTTCTTTGCTGTCAACCACTGAATAAGGTATGCCTGAGAAAGGAACCATCTCATCCGGATCAAACATGCCCATTTTGAAACGGGCAAGCAACAATCTGCGAACAGATTGATCTATCTGCTCTTCTGATATTAATCCAATCTCCACTGCTTCCGCTAAATGAGGGGACACACTCCCACAATTCACATCTGTACCACTGTTAAAAGCCATGGCCGCGGCTTCCGCTTCTGTTTCTGCTACCTCATGGTGTCCCTTCTCATAGAAATCAACCAGTGCCCAGCAATCTGATACTACATAACCGTCAAATCCCCACTCGTTGCGCAATATGTCCTTTAAAAGCGGGGAGTTTCCACAACAGGGCAGATCATACAGCCTGTTATATGCACACATGACAGAAGCAACGCCGGCATCTTTTACGGATTTTTCGAAGGCAGGCAGATAGGTATCACGCAAATCATGTTCGCTTACTTTTGCATTGAAATAATGACGCGAAGATTCGGGGCCATTGTGTACGGCAAAATGCTTTGCAGTGGCTATGGTTTTGTAATACTTCGGATCGTCCCCCTGTAACCCATGGATAAATTGAACCGCCATTTCCCCTGTCAGGTGCGGGCATTCTCCGTAGGTTTCCATTCCCCGGCCCCACCGGGGATCCCTGAAAATATTAATATTGGGGGTCCAGAAGGTAATTCCCTGGTATATACCCCGCTTACCTTTCTTCACAAAATCATGATATTTAGCACGGCCTTCATCGGAAATGGAGACAGCGACACGATTCATCAGATCTTTATCCCAACTTGAAGCCATTCCAATGGCCTGGGGATAAACGGTTGCAATACCACTGCGGGCAACACCATGCAGGCATTCGTTCCACCAGTTGTACTCTGGTACGCCAAGCTCAGCTACTGCCTGAGAACTATAATTAAGCTGACTGATCTTTTCTTCCAGTGACATCCTGCTCAGTAAATCATCTGCCCGTTCTTCAAAAGAGAGAACGGGATTTTGAAACGGAAACTCATATTGCGTTTTGGATGTACAGGACACCAGAATGATGCATGGTAACAGATAAAGCAATAACTTTCTCATTGCAATTGGTTTTTTTTATTCAATGATCGAATTGTTTTTACCGATT